>JACVZY010000071.1:0-93428 GCA_014654705.1 Ignavibacteria bacterium | reverse complement strand
CGCCAGACTGGAACAAAATACCAAATTTTCGCAGAATCGCCCGCCTTGCCTCGCCTTCGGAGCCGATAAATTCTGAGCCGTCGTAGCGAACACTACCCATCACCGGCGTTACCAAGCCCGTCAACGTCCGCAAAAGCGTACTTTTACCGCAACCGCTTCCACCCAAAATTACAAAAACTTTCCCACGCGGCACGTCAAAGGAAACATTTTCAAAAATTGTCCGCTCGCCAAAGCGCACCACGAGATCGCGGACACGAATAACGGCATCAAGGGTATGGTCTGTGTGCATAGTGTGTACTGTTCGGGCAAGTGTGTGCTACTCAACAATCCCCATAAAGCATGAATTTGCGCCCTTGCGAACGCCATTACTTTCTTCGTGAAGGTCTTGTTTCGTAAAGCCGACCGTTATGTGCGGATAAAAATGCTCCGGATCCCAGAGCGACGGCTCGCCGCCTTTGGTGCAGTATTTCCGAAAAATTGCGCGGCGGATATTCAAGAGGTCTTCGGATTGGATTACGATGTAGTACGCTTGCTCAGCCTTGCCATCAAGCGCTACCTGTGCGCGTCCCATGCATATGGCTTTGAAGCGTGATGATTGAATTCTCAGCGATATAGCAATCTCATTAATTTCTTGTATCGTCAGCACTTTGCTCAGAACGCCGGTAAATTCTGGCGGTGAAATGACGGTAATATGCGCCTCACCTCTGTTCTTGAGCGGTGTTTCCACCGCTTTTTCCAATGACTTCCACAGTGTTTCTATGGGCGCGAACGGCAGATTCATTGTCAGGTAAGTATCAAACGTGCCTGAGCCGCTATGGGCAAGAAATGGCGCGGGCGAGTGAACAGCAGCGTTTAGGACAAGAACCGTCTTGGAGGGTAGTTGCTGTGCCTGTGCTGTAGCTCTTTGAATCGAAAATGCAGCGACAACGACAAAGCACAACAACGCCGTACGAAGAGAGATAGTAAGCGGGTTTGTCATGGCAAGAAAAATTGCTGAGAAAATCCGAAGGCAAACAATGAAAAATAATATACAGAAAATTTGTCAATTTCAGTGTTCCGAAGCGCATAGAACCCGAGTTTAATCAAAAAGGCGCTGATACAAATCAAGGTACGCACCGGTAAAAACTTCTTTGTGATATTTCTCGACGACCTCTGCCCGCGCTTTCTCGCCAAGGCTCGTTCGCATTGGTTCGTTTGTGAGGAGTTCGATAATCCCTTCGGCGAGCGCTTCGGGGTTGCGTGGGGGCACAAGTACGCCCAAGCCCTGCAAAATCTCACGGATGCCGCCTACATCTGTGGCAACGACTGGTCTTCCACACGCCATGGACTCAATCACCGCAAAGGGGAATGCTTCCGAAACACTCGAAATGAGGCTAATATCCCCCGTCGTGTAGATTCTATGAGACCTCTCGCACAAACCCGCAAATGTAAAATTTCGCCCCAAACGAAGCTTTTCCATCAGCGCTTTGCACCGCGCATAATACTCCGGCTCATCCGTAGTAGAGCCATAAACAATGAATCGCACATTCGGAATACGGTCACGCACAAGAGCAGCCGCGCGAATCATCGTTTCGATGTCTTTCAAGGGAAAAACGCGCGTTGCCGCTACTACCGTCGGAAAGCGCTCCGTTTCAGGAGGCTTGGGATAGGGTTGAAAAAAATCCGTATCAACGCTGTTGTAAATGCGTTCCACACGTTGCGGATCGGCACCAAAGCGAAGTTCCCAACGTTTGTTGTAGTCGCACACAGGCGAAATCACATCTGCCGTTTCATAGATAAGGCGGCAAATCAGATTGGAGAAATTGATAAGAAAGCGCTTTGAAAAAGGCGTAAAAGCCTTTTCCTGCGAAATGTACATATACTGCTCACGGACAAAAATCCCGTGCTCTGTCACCACGAAGGGCGTTCCATATTCATACTTTGCTAAAATTCCTGCAATGCCCGCAAAACCAGCCAGAGTACTGTGTACGATGCTTGTGCGCGGGAGTGGTGCATTCAGGCACATGAGCAGGTGATACAACATTCGCAGCATTGCGTTCATGTCGTGTAGCGTCGGAGCCTCATTAGCGGGGTACATTTCCGGCAAACTCTCAACAACCAATGAAACCTCGCTCGTAAATGCCTCCCACGTAAGAGTCGATTTCCAACTCGTATTCCAATCATAGACCTGCGTATATTTCCAGAGGTCGTAGAGTGCTCGTCCGCACTTGCGAAGGTTGGGGTTCGGCTGAAGAATTGCTCGAATCAAAATTCGTAAATTTGGCAAAAAGACGTGTTCGATACGCTCAAGCGAGGTCAGACGCTCTCGTTCGCGCATCGTAGCGAAGGTGAGATGCGTTGCAACGTACTCTGCCGGATGCTGCATCCCCCACATCGGCACAGCAATCGTGCGACGGACATTCTCCGGCAGCACGTACAACGAGGTAGTCTGCGGTTGCCCGGTCAGCGCGTACAAGGTAAAATCGACGGTGGGAAGCTGACGGCAAAGCAAATCGCACCACGTACTAACGCCACCACTGGAATACGGGTACGTACCTTGTGTGCAAAGGAGAACGGATATACGCTCGTCACGGTTGCGGATTTTCATATCCAATCGTTAATAGTTGGCAATCGTGATTGATGGTTATTGTGGTGAAAGAACTGTTGCAAGTCTCATATTTGCTTGCTTGCACTCGGCTTCAGAAGCGGCTTTACGCAAGGGATACAGCGTCCCACCCAGCCACGTAGGAATTTGGGAATCGTACCACTGGCTAAACGGATTGCCTGATGGTCCGCCTGGATAAACGGCGTGTCCTTCAGGCTTGCCGCTTGCAAAATCTACAACCATACGCCAACTTGCGCTGTGCGTAGTCATCAAATTGCCCGCCGGAAGAACGGTTGCCTGAAAGCCCACAAACGGATATGGTCCGCGCCAAAGCGGCTTCAGTGCATCGCTGCGCGTCAGGTGGCGAACGACGAGACGGTGCTGTTTGCCCCACTGCCACGCATCAGGGGTTGATCCGTACTTAGATGTGAGTGTATCCAGCGCTGCCTGCATCGAAGAGCGAAGAATATCAGTCGCCGTCTCATGTTCGGACGTCGAGGCGCGGTCAAACCAGCGCGAAGTAGGCTCATTTTTCAACAGATAATATATCATTGGGTCGCTGGGGTTCCCACGAAGGTTTTGTGCGGTGTCCAGCATCTCATCCCATGTTTGACGGCGTAGTTCTGTGATAAATGTGTGCAAAAGCAAGGCGCCGTTATTTTCTTTCGTCGCGATGCCGTCCCATGCCATCAACTGCTCCAGCGCTTGTTTCTTCGGTGCAGTCTGGGGAGTAATGTTTAATGCGCTTACCATCGGCTTCAAGAATTCCCATTGCATCACTTTTACGTCCGTTTGAAAATGTTCAAAGTCTTGCCACGTGAGATTCTGTGCGCCCGTCAGAAACTCGTGAATGCGACGCGAACGCCAAACATCACCCCAATCGTAATTCAAATAATACGGATAATCGGCGGGAGTTGGCTCTTGATTTGCCGATTCCAGCCATGCGCGTTCAGGATTGACGCTGCCCGGAATGGAATCAAACGGCACACGCCCTATCCATGCGCCTTCATCGGTCGTGCCGTCGTGAACACCGCGCCCGTGACCGCGCTTGCGAATGGGATAGTGACCGCAACTCCTCAGCGAGATATTTCCCGTATTGTCCGCAAAGACAAGGTTTTGCGCCGGTACGTCCCATTTTTGCTGTGCCTGACTGAAATCATTGAGGTTTTTAGCATGGTTCATTCCCCAAATTGCTTCCAGAATCGTTGAGGATTCATGCGCTGTCCAGCGCACGGCGAGGGATTGATTTTCGACAGTGACAACCGGACCCCAGCGCGTCAGGCGCATGGTATCAGGCACATCCGCCCCGTCTTTCACATGAATAGGTGCAATGCGCTCTTCCACAGGCTCCCAGCCGCCGGCTTGGAAGTAGCGTTTTTGCTTGGCATCTTCAAATTTTACGGTATAAAAATCCACTACGTCCGCGCCGGTATTGGTCGGCGACCACGCAACGTTGTCGTTGTAACCGACGATAATGAGCGGTGCGCCGGGAATTGTCACTCCGTACATATTCATCGTCGGCGTAATCATTTGCACTTCGTACCAGATTGCCGGAAGCGACAAGCCCAAATGCGGGTCTCCGGCGAGAATGGGCTTGCCAGAGCGCGTTTTTGCGCCTGTTGCCACCCAGTTATTGCTGCCTTTCCCTTCTGCTGGCTCACCGAAAAGCGCTCCTACATCGTCGCGGGCGGCAAGAAGCGCCGTAATGGCACGGGCTTCGAGATGGACATTCGTTGCTTGTTCTTCAGCTTTTGTGCTTTGAGAGCGCACTACGCCTCGCACTTCGGGACTTTGTGGCACATTCAGAACACTATGATTTGGGTAGAGAGCCTGAAATGCACTGTCGCCAATTTTGCCCCGAAGTTCTTCCATCACAACATCATCCAGTTGCCCTTGAAATGTCAGGTCAAACGCCATGAGTTGATTAACAAGGATAGATTTTATCGGTGTCCATGCTTCGGGCGCATAACCCAGAAGGCGAAATTCAAAGGGATAATCCTTTGCGGAAAGCCCCGAAATGTACGCATTCACGCCGTTTGAGAAGGCTTCCAGCACCGCTTTTGTTTGCGGAGAATTTTTCTGCACACTTTCCCACGTCCGCTCTGCACCCAGCATCATTCCTGTCCGACGCAAAAACTGGTCGGTTTTCACGCGGTCTGCACCAAAAATTTCCGACAAGCGCCCCGATGCCACGCGGGTTTGGAAATCAATCTGAAATAAACGCTCTTTTGCAATCAAGTACCCAAGTGCTGCCACAGCATCCATATCGTTTTGTGCCGTGATGTGTGGCACATTACGCTCGTCGCGGTAGATGCTGACAGGTGCGGAAAGCGTCGGGATATGAATATCCTCTATTCTATTGCTTTCGTGTGCCAGTCGTGCCGTGCGGTACGCTCCATTCCACACATCCAGAAAGTACGAAAAGGCAGGAATGCTGCCCCATGTGCGCGAGGTAGCATAGACAAGACCGCCTAAAAGCGCGGCTGCGAGGAGTGCAGAAATGATGCGTTTCATAATGGAGTAACGAAAGCAAGTTGTGAGTTTTAGTTTTCGCAATAAAAAATTGTAGCCCGCATTCTAAAGCGGGCTACAATCCAAGTAGCGTTATTGATTTTTCTCTTTCCTCAATTCATACAAGACGCGGCATTTGACGGCATCGCCAAAGACCGCAATTCCGGCGTTGGTGACAATCAAGCCTAATGTTCCCCAAAGAAACCAATCCCATGCGTCGGCATGAATCGTTTTTAAGCCAATTGCTTTGCCAACGATAGAGATGCCAAGCCCGATGAGCGTTAGCCCAAGTGGAGCAAACAATCGCCATTTTCGGAAGATCTGTTCGGTTGTCATCGTGCACGGATTTTTACTTCGTGATAGGAAGGCTCACTTTGGTCATATCCCATGCGAGCGTAAGTATTGTACCTTTGTCGGCTTTGTCGAAGCTGATGGTGAAGCGCTCTACAAGTTCTTTTGTTGCTGTGGGAATAGCTTCTACGCGAAGTACGTCTTTATCTTTTGAATAGCCAAATGCACCCATCTGTTTTGCTTCGCTGTTGATAATAAAGGTCCATTTATCTTTGGTAGGAATCGTGAAAAGTGCGTATGTTCCTGCTTTGAGGGCTTTACCACCAAAATTCACGTCACCGCTGAAGGTGATAGTGGTGGCTGCGTTTGCACCCGTGCGCCAGACTTCGCCAAAGGGAACAAGTTTGCCAAAAATTTCGCGTCCCTTTTTGCCGGGCTGTGAATAATTCACTGTCGCTGTTACACCGTCAAACGTGGCAGTAGCGGTTGCTGCCGGGCTTGGCGGTGTCTTGCCACCTTGTGCGTGAAGAAATGTTGTGGCACAAAGAAGAAGAGCGCTCACAAGGGCGCTGATACGGCGCTGAATACCGTTGGTCATGGTAAAACTCCGACGAAAAATGGTGAAAAAATAGGAAAATGCGGAAACTCCGCGTAATTTTGTCAGTTTGTTATACGTAAAAACGTGTACTTGACTAACTGACATTGCAAAATACGAGGAAAAGTCTATAAATGAAACTGAGTATCGTCCAATATACGCCGACCTTCGGAGAAAAGCAGGAAAATTTTCGTCGTCTGCACGCCCACAGTGAGCGAATTGATGCCGATCTGATAGTCTTTCCTGAACTTTGCACAACAGGTTATTTTTTTCAAAGCAAGGAAGAATCACGCTTTTACGCCGAGACGCCGGACGGCGAAACAGTTGATTTTTTTCGTGCGATGGCAACCAAACACAATGCCATGGTCGTGGCGGGATTCGCCGAAAAAGATGGTGACAACGTTTATAACTCGGCTCTGATTCTTGCGCCGAACACGCCTACGCGCATCTACCGCAAGACGCATTTGTTCTACAAGGAGCGCCATTGCTTCGACGACGGCGATACGGGTTTTTTCGTTGTGCCGCATCACCGCCTTGATGCACGTATCGGCACGATGATTTGCTACGACTGGCGTTTCCCGGAGTCCGCACGGACACTGGGTTTGAAGGGTGCAGATATTATTGCCTGTCCGTCAAATCTCGTTACCAATGTTTGGCATATTGCCATGCCCGCCAGAGCGCTTGAAAACAAAGTTTACGTGGCAGTGCCGAACCGCGCAGGCGAGGAAATACGCGGCGCAGAAGATGAGCGTGTGAAATTTACCGGACGCTCGGTCATTTACAGCTACAACGGCTCCGAACTGGCAAAAGCGGGCGAAGAAGCCGATGAAATCTTGACGGTCGAGATAGACCCAATAGCCACACGCGACAAATCGTTTAATGCGCTCAACGATATCTTTCGAGACCGCCGCCCGGAACTGTACAAGTAATGAGCTGTACGCATAAATTTGTACGCATAAACTATGGTACTTGACCAAGAACACTCTTTTTCTTCATTTTTCATTATTTTTCACCAACAATGATTTCTACCGATATTTTGGTTATTGGAGCCGGTCCATGCGGCTTATTTACTGCTTTCGAGGCAGGTCTGCTCAAACTGCATTGCCACTTTGTGGATTATCTCCCCATAGCAGGCGGGCAGTGTGCGGAACTCTACCCTAAAAAGCCTATTTACGACATTCCCGGCTTCCCGTCTGTCCTCGCGGGCGACCTTATCCATAATCTTCTGAAGCAAATTGAACCCTTCAAGCCCGGATTCACGCTTGGCGAACGGGCAGAAAATATTAGCAAGCTGGACGATGGTTCGTTCAAGACTATTACCTCGCGGGGAACGGAAATTCACTCGAAATTTATTTTTATTGCCGGCGGGTTGGGATGTTTTGCACCGCGCAAGCCAAATGTGGCGAATTTGGTGGAGTTTGAGAACAAAGGTGTGGACTACATCGTGCGCGACCCCGAAGATTTTCGCGGTAAAAAGGTCGTTGTGGCTGGTGGTGGCGATTCCGCGCTTGATTGGACGCTTATTCTGGCAGAACTCGCAAGTGAACTGACGCTTGTCCACCGCAGTAGGCAATTCCGCGCTGCGCCTGATTCCGTGCAAAAGATGGAAGCTCTCGCCGCAGAAGGCAAAATCACGTTTGTCGCCGATGCAAACGTAACGGGTCTTGCCGGAAATGGTGTGCTGAATGAAGTCATTATCACGACCGAAACCGGCGAAGAGACCCGCAAAGCCGCAGACTACTTTATTCCTCTCTTTGGTTTGGCTCCGCAATTGGGTCCCATTGCCGATTGGGGCTTGGCGTTGGAGAAAAATGCAATTACGGTCAACCCGCATGATTACAGTACGTCTGTGGAAGGTATTTATGCAATTGGTGATATTGCGGAATACCCGAATAAACTTAAACTCATTTTGACGGGTTTCCATGAAGCGGCAGTTGCTTGTCATTCAGTGCAACAAAAACTCAATCCGGGCAAAAAACACGTTATCAAATACACGACTGTGTCGGGGATTCAGGGCTTTTAAGCCTTTGCGGGAGATTGCTCAAAAAACACTCTTTCTTTGTACAACAATCATGGCACTCACAGCGAACTGCATTTATTGTTACGAGCGGTACTGGCTCAGCAATACGCCGCCGCGGTGGGTGCTTCCGATTGTTTGTGCGCTCTTGACGTTTCTATGCACTGAGCGAGGTCTTTTTGCACAAGACCTGCTGCAGCCTGCATATTCATTTGAGCATCTTTCGCAGGAACAAGGGCTTTCGTATAATACCGTAACGAGCTTTGCACAAGACACACAGGGGTTTCTGTGGATTGCGACCTTTAATGGTCTCAATCGCTATGACGGGACGCATTTTAAGATATTTAACCGCAAAGGCAGCGGCTCTACGCGCTCCCAACCACGCGACACGCGATTTCTCTACGCTGATAAACGCGGGGATATTTGGGTGGTAAGCTATGACAATACGCTTGAGCGATTTAATCCGCGTTCCGAAACATTCTCGGTCGTAAAATTTGCATACAAACCCACAGCTGAGCGAGATTACATAAACTCTATTATGGAAGATGCCTCAGGTGTGCTGTGGCTAAGTACAATTGACGGGCTGTTTTGTTTTGACCGTGTACAGCAAACAATTCATCCGTTCGAGCAGAAGGCAGTTTCCTCAATTTTATCATTGCCTCTTGGCGGTATTATTGAGCAGGGAGACGGAAGTGTGGCGCCCTCGGAGCGGCGCTTATGGATTCGGAAGCGTGGCGGGCTGATTGAATTTGACCCCGTGCAGCGTAGATACAACCACTTTGACTTTATTGATACCGCTAAAGACAAGCAGTTTTTTTATGGAAATATTGTGCGCGATTCTTCGGGTTTTTTCTGGTTGACCGACCTTGAAGGTTTGTATTGCTTCGATCCTCGTTCAAAGTCCTTAGTAGCGCACGTGCCTCAAGAAAGCTATATCCAGCAGTCACTGTTCAAAAATCCACCAAAGAATTATTTTACTACACGTGCAGCAATTTGTGCGCCCGATGGGATGTTGTGGTTTGGGTCAAATGGTGGAATTGTTCTTCTGCGATATAAAGACTCACCAAAAGAGTATGAAACCAAATTACTTCAAAGCAATGATGCCAATCCGACGAGTCTGAGCGGGGATGCTGTCAGAGCGCTCTTCGTCGATAAATCAGGTGTTATCTGGGTAGGCGGCGAGCCGTTTGGCATCAATAAGTACACACCGTATCGGCAAAAATTTCAGTTGTTTCGGTATCTCCCCTTTGATGCCAACAGCCTTGCCAATAACTATGTGCGTGGTATTTGCCAAGACCATACTGGGGTTCTTTGGGTGGCAACACATTTCGGCGGAATAAGCCGTTACAACCCTCAACGCGGCGTTTGGACACGCTTCCGTGATGACATTGATAAGACGCTGCCGCGCCGCTTGCGACTGCCAATTAATGAAATTTGGTCAATTTTTGAAGACCGTTTTGGGGTCGTTTGGGCAGGTACACGGGGCAAGGGGCTATTGAGATTTGATAAGAACTTGGATGGTTTTGTGCAATCCCCTCTTGTGCCGGAAACTGCATACGTACAGGTCATCACAGAAGACCGCGCCGGTAATCTTCTTTTGGGAACACGAGGCAATACAACTATTGTGGGAGTGTTTATCATTCCTCCAGACCGAAAAGAAAGCGATGTTCAGTTTATCCCAACGAAACAGGCAAACAGCAACAAGTTTATGACAGGGGATGTACTCGCCATCCACGAAGACCGCTTTGGCGCGCTCTGGGTGGGGGGGACGTATGAATTATTACGAATAACTAGGAAAAATAATAGTATCGAAGATTTTACCCCCAAACTTTTATCAGGACTGAAAAGCTCGCTGACAAATGTGGGAAGCGTGGTTACTGCCATTACAGAAGACCGGGCGGGAACGCTTTGGGTTTCCAGCAAGGGTAGTGGTGTGGGGTGCTATGACCGTGAACGAGATTGTTTCCTCGCTACTAATGAGCAAGACGGTTTACCGAATAACTCTGTCTATGCAATGCTGGAAGATAATCAAGGGCGGTTCTGGATAAGTAGTGACGCAGGCTTGACGATGTGGGATCGGCAAAAAAACACCTTCCGCAGCTTCACCACTGAAGATGGCTTACAGGGGCGCGAATATAATCGGCTCAGTTATTTCAAAAGCACAAATGGCACAATGTTTTTTGGTGGTACGAATGGTTTGAACGCTTTCCATCCCGACCACTTACTCTTTAATCCTTTTACACCGCCTCTTGCGCTGACCTCGCTTCATATCTTCGACCAAGAAGTACGCCTTGATAGTCTTGTTCAAAACCATCAAGGACACGAGCGTATCGTTCTCAACCACGACCAAAACTTTCTCACCTTCCGCTTCGCAGCACTTGATTTTCACGTTCCCCAAAACAATCTTTATGCTCACAAACTTGAAGGAGTAGATAGAGACTGGATTCATAATGGAACCAAGCACGAAGCCACATACACGAACTTGAATCCGGGCGAATACATCTTTCGCGTTCGCGGTGCCAATAGCGACGGCGTTTGGAATATGACGGGTCTCATGCTACACGTTGTTATTTTACCTCCATGGTGGCAGACGTGGTGGTTTCGTGTGATACTTATTTTTGCTATTTTAGGGGTGCTTGCCGCTGTGCTGCAAAGCTATCGTCTGCGAATTCAGCACTTGCAAGAGCATCGTGAGGAGTTGCTCCGGCACATTGAAGACCGTCGCCGTGCCGAAGATGAACTTCAGCACTCGGAAGAAAAATTTCGTGCGCTCTTCGAGACCTCACCACTCGGTATGGTCTTATGGCAAGTGAATGGTTCTGTATTGGAGGTCAATGCCGCGTTTGCACGTATTTCCGGCTACGCTGCGGATCAGACTGATACGCTCAATTTTTGGGATATTCTAAATGAAACGCACAGTGCATCAATACACTATTCATTACAGCATCGTAACGCCTTCGGTCCTGTAGAGCAAACGCTTACTCCGAAAACAGGCGAAAAACTTTCGGTCGTGCTCTATGGCATTGCTATTGCGGAGAATTCCTCCACGATAAGTACCGAGCGCATTTGGACTGTTATTGAAGATGTTACCGAGCGAAAGCGGGCTTTGGATGCAATGCTACGGTATCAGCTCAATCCGCATTTCATGTTCAACGTTCTGAATTCGGTCAATGCGCTCATGGGCGAAAATCAACGGAATGCCAAGCGCATGATTATTCAGTTTTCAAGTCTTCTGAGGCATACACTGGTGGCGAGCAGTAAGCAAACTGCCCCACTGGGGGATGAAATCGAAGCTGTCGAACATTATCTCGCAATTGAAAAGCTCCGCTATGAAGAGCGTTTGGAAGCAAGTATTGATGCTGACCGCAGAACACTAGATTTCAACGTACCGGTTTTTTTAGTGCAGCCTTTGGTCGAGAACGCTATTAAATATGGGATGCAAACATCAAAGCAGCCGTTAAAGTTAATGATTGTAAGCCGTGTAGAAGGAGAGTACCTCATTATTGAGGTTGCCAATACTGGCTCATGGGTGGAGGCGATAGCAAACGGCGCGAGCAGCGGCGCGGCGCTCATCAAACAGCGTAGCACGGGCATAGGACTGGAAAATCTTCGTAAGCGTCTGGCACAACTATACCCGAATAAGCACACGGTAGAAATCACTCACGAACAAGGAATAGTGCGTGTTCGCTTAACCATTATGGTACAAGAACTCTTGCGCGGAGAAACCGCGTAGCGCTTTGCTTCGGGCTGTGGAGATAATTTGCGTAAACATTCTTGCTGTTTTGTCATGCTTATCAACAGTACATTATGACAATAAACTCTGATACAATCAAGGCTTTGATAGTGGACGACGAGCGCTTGGCACGACTGGAAATGAGCCAACTACTAGCGGAGTTTGCCGACCGTGTTACTATCGTGGGCGAAGTGGCAAGCAAACGTGAGGCGGTAGATTTTATTACCTCGCCGTCCAATAATATGCGACCGGACGTAGTCTTTCTCGACATCAATATGCCACACGGCTCTGGCTTTGAGGTACTGGAAGAAATTGATTATGATGGTGCGCAGCCTATCCATATCGTCTTTGTTACCGCATATGATGAATACGCGGTTCGTGCCTTCACAGTCAATGCGCTTGACTATGTGCTGAAGCCCGTTGATCCCGAGCGTTTGGAACGTACTATCGATCGGCTATGGAAAGCCTTGCAAAAAGCAAAAGCACGTGAAAAAGTATCGCCGGAGCTACAAGCCTTGGCAGGAATAGAACATCCAGAGCAAGCTATTTCAAAACTTACTCTGGATGATTATGTTTTTGTTACTATCGGTAGGCAGCGCCGCTTCGTGTCGGTGCAAGAAATTGTCTGTATCACTGCCAATGACAACTACACCGACTTGTGGCTCCCAGACGGCAAGCGCTCTATGCTTCTTCGCACAATGAACGAGTGGGAAGAAATGCTACCAGAGCCTGATTTTCTGCGTATCCATCGTGCGACAATTATTAACCGCTTTTTTATAGATGCTTCTCGTCCTGTGGAATCAAGCGGGAGTGGCTCACTCGTGTTTTTGCGGGACATTGCCGAGCCGTTTGCCGTAAGCCGCCGCTCTTATACGAAACTTAAAGAGCTACTCCCGCAATAGAGCACTGTGTAGCTTGTCGGCGTTTAACTCAACGTTGTTCTCAAAGCACTGTCAAGCGCATCCAAAAACTCTTCGGTGTAAAGATAATGCTCACCGTGATTAACTTTGTTACCATGGATACAAACAGCAAGGTCTTTCGTCATCTTACCGCTTTCTACCGTTTCGACGCAGACTTTTTCAAGTGTCTGGCAGAAATTGATAAGTGCGGTATTGCCGTCTAACTTACCACGAAACTCTAAGCCACGTGTCCAAGCAAAGATAGACGCAATCGGGTTGGTAGAAGTACGATTCCCTTTTTGGTGTTCGCGGTAGTGGCGCGTAACTGTGCCGTGCGCGGCTTCTGCTTCCATAACCTTGCCGTCGGGAGTGATGAGAACGGAAGTCATCAAGCCCAGCGAACCAAAGCCTTGTGCGACAATATCGCTTTGCACATCGCCGTCATAGTTTTTACACGCCCAGATAAAATTTCCGTTGAGCTTCAGCGCTGAAGCCACCATGTCGTCAATGAGGCGATGTTCGTAGGTAATACCTGCGGCTTCAAATTTCGTTTTGAAGTCGGTATTATAGATTTCTTGGAAAATATCTTTGAAGCGCCCATCATATTTTTTCAGAATAGTGTTTTTGCTGGAGAAATAGAGGGGCCATTTCTTTTGCAAAGCGAGGTTGAAGCAAGAATGAGCAAAGCCACGAATGGATTCGTCGGTGTTGTACATTGCCATCGCTACGCCGTCGCCTTTGAAATTATAGACTTCAAAGGACTGAGGTGTAGAGCCATCTTCGGGAGTATAGGTAATAGTGAGCTTGCCCTTGCCTTTAGTTTGAAAATCGGTCGCGCGGTACTGGTCGCCAAAAGCATGACGACCCACGCAAATAGGGGCAGTCCAGTTCGGAACGAGGCGGGGAACATTCTTGCATACAATTGGTTCACGGAAAACTGTTCCATCAAGGATATTGCGAATCGTACCGTTGGGTGACTTCCACATTTGTTTGAGCTTAAATTCTTTCACACGGTCTTCATCCGGCGTGATAGTGGCGCATTTAATCCCCACGCCATAGAGTTTGATTGCTTCTGCGGCTTCGACGGTGATTGTATCGTCCGTGCGGTCTCGGCTCTCAATACCGAGGTCGAAATATTTAATATCCACATCAAGGTACGGCAAGACCAGTTTGTCCTTGATAAATTTCCAAATAATGCGGGTCATTTCGTCGCCGTCGAGTTCAACGACCGGATTAGCAACCTTAATTTTATTCATAACACGAACCTATATTTATTGGAGTAGTAGAACGGTAGAGAGCCATCATCAAAAAAAAGAGCAATGACGGCTTTGAAAGGTACTAAAATACACAATTCCGCGCCACTACAAAGAGCAGAATGAGGCAGAAAAAAGAATTATTTTTTTATCTCACAAATTACAACAATAGATTCGCATAGCATTTCGTCTTGTAGGCGGACTCATCATAAAATAACAACGCTTGCAAAGAATACAAACTAGAGATTGAGGCGGCATTTTCTTCACATTTTAACTTGGAGTACGAATGGCAAAAGTTCCCATTACGGTCGCGCATGGCGACGGCATCGGTCCTGAGATTATGGACGCAACCTTACGCATCATCACCGAAGCCGGCGCAGAGCTGGCTATTGAAACAATCGAAATTGGTGAAAAAGTCTATTTGCGTGGTAATGCAGCTGGTATTGAGCCGCAATCGTGGGAATCGCTCACCCGCACAAAAGTCTTTCTTAAAGCTCCTATTACAACCCCCCAGGGCGGAGGTTTCAAGAGCCTGAATGTAACAACGCGTAAAGTGCTTGGCTTGTATGCCAATGTTCGCCCTTGTATAGCGTACGCGCCATATGTACGGACGAAACACCCAGGAATGGATGTGGTCATTGTCCGCGAAAACGAAGAAGATTTGTATGCGGGAATTGAGCACCGTCAGACGGCTGATGTCTATCAGTGCTTAAAACTCATCACGCGACCGGGAACCGAGAAAATAGTTCGTTATGCTTTCGAGTACGCCCGTGCGAACGGACGCAAGAAAGTAACGTGCTTTGCCAAAGACAACATTATGAAAATGACCGATGGGATTTTTCATAAAATTTTTGATGAAATTGGCGCAGAATATCCAGACTTAGAGAAAGAAATGTGGATCGTGGACATCGGTGCAGCAAAGCTTGCCGATACCCCGCAAGCATTCGACGTTATTGTGATGCCGAATCTCTATGGTGATATTTTGTCCGACGTGGCAGCTCAAATTGCAGGTTCAGTCGGGCTTGCAGGCTCATCGAACATCGGCGACCACTGCGCAATGTTCGAGGCAATTCACGGTTCTGCACCGCGCCGTGCGGGGCAGAATCTTGCGAATCCCTCCGGACTGCTTTTGGGGTCAGTGCTGATGCTGGGGCATATCGGGCAAGCCGATGTCGCGGCACGC
Organism: Ignavibacteria bacterium; assembly: GCA_014654705.1. GTDB lineage: Bacteria > Bacteroidota > Ignavibacteria > Kapaibacteriales > UBA4661 > PH2015. The sequence goes on along the minus strand of JACVZY010000071.1, from coordinate 78,362 downwards.
GTTCATAATGCGTGGCTTTCGACGCTGGAGCAAGGCATCCACACCTACGATATTTTCCAAGATGGCATCAGTAAGCAAAAGGTCGGAACAAAAGAATTTGCCGATGCAGTTATCAAGAACTTAGGAAAGATGCCAAACGAGTTGAAAGCCGTTGATTACAGCAAGGCAAAAGCAATGACTCTCACTCCGCCTTCAGTACCCAAAAAGCTAAAGAAAGAGCTTGTTGGCGTGGATATGTTCTTGGATTGGTCGGGTGGCAAGCCGGCAGACCTTGGCGCAATTCTTACTCCTATTACGGCAGGAAACTTGAAACTCAGCGTTATCAGCAACCGTGGCGTGAAGGTATTCCCGGGCGGAATGACCGAGACCTTCTGTGTTGACCACTGGCGCTGCCGTTATATGGGTGAGAACGGCGGGACGATTCAGCACAATCAAATTGTTGAGCTTATGCAAAAGCTCGTCAGCGCAGGGCTGGATGTCATTAAGACTGAAAACCTCTGTACCTTCGACGGTGAAAACGGGTTTTCGGCAGTACAAGGCAACTAAATCGGCAGTGAACAAAATCAAGCAGCGCCCGCTTATCTACACGATAAGCGGGCGCTTTTGTTATGAATATATGCAAAATCTCCCCGTAGGAATTCCCCAAAAACTCCTATATTTGCCAATGAAAACGGGCGCTGCGGCGTAACTATGCCGGAAAGCATCCATTCTATTAACATTTCAGAGACTTCATGATTCAAGCAGTACGCGGTACAAAAGATATTCTCCCCACCGATATTGGCGCATGGCAGGCGCTTGAAGCCACATTTCGCCGCATTGCAGGGCAATTTGGATTTCAAGAACTCCGCACCCCCGTTTTTGAGCATACCGAACTCTTCTCGCGTGGTATCGGCGAGACGACAGATATTGTTGGCAAGGAAATGTACACCTTCCTAGATCAAGGACAAACCTCCCTTACCTTACGTCCCGAAGCCACCGCAAGCATTGTTCGTGCAGTCATCGAGAATACGCTTGTCGAGAAAAATCCGCTCCTGCGCCTTTGGTATATGGGCGCGATGTTTCGCCAAGAGCGTCCACAAAAAGGGCGTTTGCGTCAATTTCACCAATTCGATGCGGAAATACTCGGTTCGGCACAGCCGGAGGCAGATGCAGAGAGCCTTTTGCTCGCATACACCATTTTGCGTGCCATCGGACTAACGGCATTTGAGTTGCGGCTCAATTCCTTAGGGAACACTGAAAGCCGCCTGCGGTACCGTGAGGCACTTCAAGCATATTTCCGTCCGCATATCAGCGGAATGTCTGCGGACAGCCAGCATCGTTTGGAGAAAAATCCATTGCGTATCTTGGATTCAAAACACCCCGAAGATGCAGATGCCGTGAAAGGCGCACCCTTGCTTACGGAATACCTTGACGATGCAAGTCAACGATATTTTGAGAGCGTACAAAAAATTCTTGTGGCATTAGAAATTCCGTATATTGCGGACGCTCGTTTGGTGCGGGGGCTTGACTACTATTGTCATACGACGTTTGAGTTCGTCACCACACGCTTAGGTTCGCAAAACGCAATTGGCGGCGGCGGACGCTATGACGGGCTTTTCGAGCAATTCGGTGGAAAACCCACTCCGGGAATCGGATTTGCATTCGGAATTGAGCGCCTCCTTCTTCTCCTCGAAGAAGAGCAAAAAACACCCACAAGCGACACACAATGCGACCTCTACGTGATTGCTCTTGACGACGAATCCAGCCCGCTCGGCATGAAACTTGCACAAGCACTTCGCCTCCGAGGCTTAACGGTTATCACCGATGCGCTCCGGCGTTCCTTCAAAGCACAAATGCGCGATGCAGACCGCACCAAAGCACGCTTTGTGGCAATTATTGGTGAGAAGGAGCGACTCAGCCAAAGTGCTATCATCAAAAATATGGCGACGGGTGAGCAGCACGAAATGGCGTTGGAAGACACAGGCACACTGTACCAAGTCATAAGCGGAACAGAAAAAACTCACATAGACATTCGATAACAAATCAGTTATAATTTCTTCAATTCATTTATTTGCTTTCAGATATTGTTCAGGAGTGTGAATTATGGCAACCAAAACAGTTGCAAAACCCGCAGCAAAAGCTACGATAGCAAAAGCTACCGCAGCGAAAACTGCTAAGAAGACCGCAGCAAAAACTACGGCAAAGCCTAAAGTAAGCCAGAATGGTCACAGCAACGGTCATGCAGGACACGCAGCACAGCCGCTTCCGTTCTTCTTGTCGGTCGCACAGAACTTCGATAAAGCATCGAAGGCGCTTGGCTTGCCGCATGGCTTGGCAGAACAGATTAAAGCCTGTAATTCCGTTTATTATTTCAATTTCCCTGTACGCATCAAGGGCGGACTCAAGGTAATTGAGGCGTGGCGCTGTGAGCACAGCCATCACAAACTGCCCACCAAAGGCGGTATTCGGTACAGTGAAATGGTTGACCAAGACGAGGTAATGGCACTTGCGGCGCTGATGACCTACAAATGTGCGATTGTTCACGTTCCTTTTGGCGGTGCCAAGGGCGGCATCAAAATCAATCCGCGCGATTACACTGAGGAAGAGTTGGAGCGCATTACACGCCGCTATACCTCGGAGCTGATTCATAAAAACTTTATTGGTCCCGCTGTGGACGTACCGGCACCGGACTACGGCACGGGCGAGCGCGAAATGGCGTGGATTGCCGACACCTATCTTAGCTTTCACGGCTCCACCGACATCAACGCTCTTGGCTGCGTAACGGGCAAGCCTATTGCGCAAGGCGGTGTGCGTGGTCGTCGAGAGGCGACAGGACGCGGCGTGATGTTTGGCTTGCGTCAGGCGACGGCGGACAAAGCTGATATGAAGCGCTTGAAGCTGACCACTGGCTTGGAAGGTAAAACGATTATTGTGCAAGGCTTTGGTAATGTAGGTTTCTATGCGGCTAAATTCCTGCAAGAGCAGGGCGCAACCATTATTGGAGTTGTGGAATGGGACGGCGCGGTCTATAATCCTAAAGGTATCAATATTGAAGACTTGGACAAGCACCGTAACGAGACCAAAAGCATCACGAATTTCCCGAAAGCAAAAACTATCAAGAACAGTCGCGAAGTGCTTGAGTACGAATGCGACATTCTTATTCCGGCAGCACTTGAAAGCCAAATCACTTCCGAAAACGCACCACGGATCAAAGCAAAAATCATTGCTGAGGGTGCAAATGGTCCTGTAACCGCCGATGCGGAAGATATTCTCCTCAAAAAAGGTATTTTGATTATACCCGATATGTATCTGAACGCAGGTGGCGTAACGGTTTCGTACTTCGAGTGGCTCAAGAATATCTCTCACGTCCGCTTCGGTCGTATGGAAAAGCGTTTTGAAGAGAACACACAGCGCCGGATGGTGGAGGCTGTGGAAGAACTCGTCGGACGTAATTTCTCGCAAAGTGAGCGCAAGTTGCTTATTCGTGGCGCAGGCGAAGAAGATCTTGTGAATTCCGGTTTGGAAGACACGATGATTAATGCTTACGAAGAAATCAAAAAATATTCCGATTCGCATCCGCAAATTCACGACCTACGTACAGCGGCATTTGCTTCTGCGATTGACAAAGTTGCCACGACGTACAAGCAACTTGGCTTGTTCCCATAAACAAGAGGCAAAACGAATATTGCTCTCAACAAAAATTGATAAGAATAAAAAGAGCTTCTCACAAAAGAAGCTCTTTTTGCTTTTAGGAATTCTGATGGGTCAAATTGTGAGCAAGTCTTTCAAAACCCATTGCGTTTCATAATGTGCTGCAATGGTGCAAAATCACGCCTGCTGCCACAGCTACATTGAGAGATTCCGCCTCCGAAGCGCTTGCGCGGTCAATACGAAACGTGCCGTGCAACAGCGCCTCTACCTCCGGCGATATGCCATGTGCTTCGCTGCCCAGCACCACGCCCCATGTGCGCGGAAGTTGTATCTCTTCCAGTTTTAGTGCTGCTCCTGCCGCCGTGCCGTATAAGCGATAATGTGCATACTGCTCTTGAAGTGTCTTGGCAAGATTGGGCGTACTATGCACGGCACATCGAAAGACCGACCCCATCGTGGCGCGTAGCGTCTTCGGATGAAAACGGTCTGCTGAGCCAGCACCAAGCAAGATATTACGCACACCGAACCATTCGGCTGTACGGATAATGGTGCCCACATTGCCGGGGTCGGCAACCGCATCCAATATAAGCAACGGTTTATCCGTCTCTAGCGGTAATTCAGGAAAATCGACGATGGCAATGATTCCTTGTGGTGTTTGTGCATCGCAGAGTTGCTGGAATTTATGCTCGGAAGTCGCATAAACAGGCACGTTCAGGCGGTCAAATGCGCCCGCAAGTTTTTCAACCCTTGCCGAAGAACCGCTTTGGATGACGACCTCAAACGGAAGAGCAAGTGCGCCGCGTTCGCACATCAGGCGATACTCGTCGCATAAATGCTCCCCTTCGAGAACGCATTGCCGTGTTGCGTCGCGCTCGGAGCGCTTGCGGAGTAAACGAATGTATTGATGAACACTGATTGGTAATGTCGGATACGTCATGGCGCTACAAAATTATTTATGTGTTGAATTCAAAACCTCAATATGGCGCGAATTCAAGCTAAACAGAAAATACTGAAAATAGAAAATACCGAAAAAAGTACCACACATCACCCAAAATTTTTTTGAGAGAGGTTTCTATGTCCAGAGGATATAACCGCGTTGTATTGGTCGGTAATGTCGGTAAAGACCCCGAACTACGCTATACAGCAAGTGGCGTTCCCGTTGCTACCTTTTCACTGGCAACGTCCGAAATGTGGAAAGATAAAGATGGTACACCGCGAGAGCGCACCGATTGGCACAGCATCGTTGCATGGAGTAAACTCGCGGAAATCATTCAAGAAATTGTGAAAAAAGGCTCACGCTTGTTGGTCGAAGGCAAGATACAAACACGCTTTTACGAAAAAAATGGCGAGCGCCGCTCGGTTGTCGAAATTGTTGCCGATAACGTATTGCTTTTGGACGGACGCAAGAATTTTGACGAGGTATTACACGCCGCAAGTGCTTTCGGCAGCACAAATGCGGAAACATCTGACTTTAGTGGAGCTCCGTCGGATGAAGATTTACCATTTTAGCGCCTGACGACGGTTCCGTCTTCGCGGTGGAGAAGAAATACGATATTCCTTGATTTCTTGATAATTGTTGTCGGGGAATTCTGTAAATTAGCGGTTTTGAACGACGCACGGTCGCTTAAAATCGCTTTTTATTTTTTGTTGCATCCACTTCATTATGAATACTACTATGACTTTTGCGGCAGATTCATTCGACGCTCCCGACGACAATCAAATTTCTCCGTCCGAAGAAGGCTTGCTGCCTGATCAAACCGTGCCGACTGAGCCATCTCCCGATGATTTCGGCGCATTGCCTAATTTTACGATGGATTCGCCCAGTCCTGCCGCCGACGACCAACCCAAAGGCAAAGCAAAAGCTATCAATCACGGAACGCTTTACATCGTTTCCACGCCTATTGGTAACAATGAGGACATTAGCAATCGTGCGCTCAAGACGCTCAAGCAAGCAGACATCGTTGTCGGCGAAGAAGGCAAGACGGTTGCCCGTTTGCTACACGACCACCGTATTACTAAAAAACTTGAGGAATTAAACGAGCATAATGAAAACGAGCAAACACGCGCTCTCATGCAGTTGCTCAAAAATGGAAAAACGTTAGCACTGGTCTCCGATGCCGGAACGCCGCTTCTTGCCGACCCCGGAGCACAGCTTGTGCGCAAAGCAATCGAAGCCGGAATTCCCGTCCGCGCTATTCCGGGCGTAACGAGCATCATGGCAGCACTCACCACAAGTGGTCTGCCGATGGATTCCTTCGTCTTTGCTGGCTTCGTCAGCCGTGAACCGGGCGAGCGCCTTCAAGAACTCAAGCGTTTAGCGCAAGAACCCCGCACGGTTGCGCTTTTGGAAACGCCGTATCGTCTTGTGCCGCTGCTGGAAGCAGCCCGTCAAATTATGCCCCAGCGCCGTGCCTACTTGGGCTGTAACCTCACCATGGATTCCGAAACACATCACTACGGCACGGTGAGCGAACTTTATACGAAATTTGTGGTTTCGCGCTTCAAAGGCGAGTTTGTGTTTTGCTTTGAAGGCGTAAAAGGTGGACAATCCTTCGCACCGCAAGGTGGCGACAGCGCACGGGATGACCGCCGTGAGAGAAAGCCGTTTAACCGCGATGGTGGTGGCGGACGTGATGGTGGTTTCCGACGCGAGGGTGGTAGTGGACGCGAGGGCGGTTTTAAGCGCGAAGGCAACCGCGAGGGCGGCTTCAAAGGCAGAACTGAAGGTGGTAATCGTGAGGGCGGCAATCGTGATGGTGGCTTCCGAAGCAGACCCGAAGGCGGACGCGAAGGAGGCTTCAGAACCAAGCCTGAAGACGGTCGTTCAGGCGGCTTCCGAAGCAAACCCGACGGTAGCAATCGTGACGGTGGAAGCCGCGACGGTGGTCGTGGTGGAGACTTTAGACGTGGCGGCAGACCTGAAAATGCACGGGGTGGCGGATTCAAGCGCGATGGTAACTTCCGGCGTGACGGCGGTAAACCACAAGGTAACAGACCTCAGGGTGATAAGCCTCAAGACGACGCACCCAAAGGTGAATAATCAATCAACAAACACAAGGGAAATGCGATGAGAAACGATGACGAAAGAGACCCGCGTACCCGCGCAACCGCAAGCGTTTGGGGAATTGCCTGTGGAATGATGGGCATATCTATTCCGCTCATTGCTATATCCGGCGGCGCAGGTGGCACGACCTATCTGCCTGTCATGGCGATTGCCGGAGCTGCGCTCAGTAGCCTTGCGATTTGGTTCGCTCCGCAGCGCAGGAACGAACTTCCCTCGGAGATGCCAATTCGGGAATTGGAAGATATAAAAGACGGTCTTTTGGATATTCGTTCTTACGTTGGTTCGCTAGAGCAGAGACTGGAAGACCAAGAGCTGCGCCTGCGCATTACGCAAGCTACAACGCCGCCGTCGGATAATCCGCCGCAATAGTTAATAATCTAAGAAATCACGTATTCAAGCACTAAGCAACCATGAATCATTCAGAACGCATCATCATTCTCGACTTCGGTTCGCAATACACCCAGCTTATCGCCCGCAAGGTGCGTGAGTGTGGCGTGTTTGCTGAACTTCACCCTTACACTATTAGTGAAGAAGCTCTTGCCGCCTTGCAGCCCAAAGGAATTATTCTCTCCGGCAGTCCTTTCAGTGTTTATGCCGACGGCGCACCGATACCACACTTTGACGTATTTGCTTTTGCTGAAGCGAGGAATATTCCTGTACTGGGCTTGTGCTATGGCTTGCAGCTTATCGCCCACACACAAGGCGGCACAGTGGACAAAGCTGCGAAGCGTGAGTTTGGGTACGCTGCATTAGAAATCGTGGGGGAAAGTCCGCTTTGGAAAGGTATTTCCTCCGGCTCTCAGGTGTGGATGTCGCACGGAGACTCGCTTACGGTGTTTCCCAGAGGGTTTGAAGTCGTTGGCAAAACGGAAAACGCGCCTTATTGCGCTTTGCAGGACAAGAGCCGTAAAATCTATGGTTTGCAGTTCCACCCCGAAGTGCATCACACCACTGATGGCACGAAAATACTGGCAAACTTTCTGTTCGATGTCTGCGCTTGCGAGGGCGGATGGGACGCAGGTTCGTTTGTAGAGGCGGCTGTGGATAGTATTCGCGCTCAGGTCGGTACGGGCGGCGTTATTTGTGCGCTCTCCGGCGGTGTGGATTCGACCGTTGCGGCGGTGCTGCTGCACAAAGCCATTGGTAAGCAGCTACACTGCATTCATATTGATAATGGTCTCATGCGCTCGAATGAAAGCCACACAGTAATTGAGCTTTTCAAAAACACATTTGATTTAAGCATTGATTTCATTGACGCTTCCGACCTCTTTCTCAGCCGCTTAGAAGGTGTTTCTGACCCTGAACAAAAGCGCAAAATTATCGGCGCGGCATTTATTGATGTATTCGACAAAGAAGCGAAAAAATTTGGTGATGCGAAATTTCTCGCACAAGGGACGCTTTATCCCGATGTGATAGAATCTGTTTCCTTCAAAGGTCCGTCGGTAACAATTAAGACGCATCACAACGTCGGGGGGCTGCCGGAGAAAATGAACTTGCAGCTTGTGGAGCCGTTCCGTGAGCTTTTCAAGGATGAGGTGCGAGCCGTGGGGCGTTTGCTGGGCGTGCCGGAATGGTTCATTGACCGTCATCCTTTCCCGGGACCCGGCTTGGCTATTCGTGTTCCCGGCGTGATTACCCGCGAAAAACTGGATATTTTGCGTAAAGCGGATGACATTTATTTGGATGAAATTCGTTCTGCGGGGCTGTATAATGAGATTTGGCAAGCATTCGCTGTGCTTCTGCCTGTGCAGACAGTAGGCGTGATGGGCGATGAGCGCACTTACGAGTATGTATGTGCCCTCCGTGCTGTTACGAGCGTGGACGGGATGACGGCAAATTGGTTCCCGATGCCCTACGATGTATTGGCGCGGATGTCGAACAGGATTGTCAGCGAAGTACGCGGCATAAACCGTGTGGTCTATGATGTGTCCAGCAAGCCTCCGGCAACGATAGAATGGGAGTAAAAATTTTCGCACTATTCTTGATAGTATGCTTCTTAGCTTATTTCTAACGATGATACTCGTTCTTTTGAACGGCTTTTTTGTGGCAGCGGAATTTGCGCTTGTCAAAGTCCGTATGTCGCAAATAGAAATGCGGGTGCAGGCGGGAAGCCGTATTGCGGGCGTGGCAAAAAATATTTTGGACAATCTGAGCGCGTATCTATCAGCTTCTCAGCTTGGCATCACGCTTGCGAGTTTGGCGCTGGGGTGGATTGGCGAGGACGTGGCGACGCAGATTGTGCTAGGATTTTTTCATCTTATCAACGTCAACATTGAGCTTGAGCTGGCGCACAGAATCGCCGGTCCGATTGCATTTGTGACCATTACTGCGCTGCATATTATCTTGGGTGAGCAAGCTCCCAAGTGGTTTGCTATTCAGCGTCCCGAGACGGTTACCATAGCAGTTGCACTGCCGATGCGCGTTTTTTATGCCGTTTTTAAGCCATTCATTAGCGCATTAAACTACCTTTCCAATGCACTCCTCAAAGTATTGGGTATTGAAGTAACGCACGAAGAGGTTCACAGTGTCGAGGAACTTCAGTATCTGCTCAAGCGGGGCGAAGAGACAGGTGCGATTGAATCAGCAGACCACGAGCTTATCAAAAACGTTTTTACGCTCAATGAGCGTACTGCCAAGCAAATCATGGTTTCGCGTACCCGTATGTCGGCTATTGACGTGGCAACGCCCGTCGGTGAGCTTTTGGGGCGCGTGATTGAGGAAGGTTTTTCGCGTTTACCGGTCTATAAGGAATCGCTGGATAATATCATTGGTGTCATTTATACCAAGGATATTCTTACGCTGGCGCAGCACCCGGAATTGATTGTTTTGCTTGATATTGTGCGCCCTGCATACTTCGTCCATGAAAATAAAAGCGTCCGTGAGCTCTTGCGCGAATTCCAAAAGCGGCGTATTCACGTGGCTATTGTGATTGACGATTTTGGCGGTACGGCGGGCATGATTACGCTCGAAGATATTTTGGAAGAAATCGTCGGCGATATTCAAGACGAATTTGATGACGACCAATCCACCATGCGCCGTGTGGACGAGTACGAGTTTGAAATAGCTGCTTCCACGCCGATAACTGAATTGAACGATATGCTTCCTAAGTTCCTGCCCGAAGACGAGCGCTATGAGACGCTTGGCGGTTATATCAATGTTCTTTTTGGGAAGATTCCCGATGTGAGCGAAATTATAGTGGAAGGTGGCTATATGTTTACGATTGTCAAAAAGAACAAACGCGCTGTGGAGCTGGTACGCATCACGTATCTGGAGCGCAGTGCCGAAGAAACGGCTGCGGAAAAAGAGCAATCTGCTTCGGAGATACTGTTGCATAGTCAAGCAGCAGGCTAGTAGTACCCCGAATAGCCTGAATTCGCATAGCAGCGATTCTTGCATAGTGTACGATTATTCTCACCACTTTCCCCAACAAATGTATGACCAGACGAAATTTGCTTCAACAAACCCTTGCTCTTGGTGCAAGCACTGCAGTATCAGGTTTGGCAAGTACTTTGCCACAAGAGGCAAATGTGCATACTCTGGGCGCCGCCGTCATGCCAAAAATGCCCCCTGTGCGGAATGTGGTGGTTGTTGGTGCGGGTGTGTTCGGCTTGTGGGCTGCGCTCACGCTCTTGCGGTCGGATCTGCGCGTAACGCTTGTGGATGCTTTTGGGGTGGGCAATATACGTTCCAGCTCAAGCGATGAGACGCGGGCGCTGAGAGCTGGATACGGCGCAACGGAAGTCTATGTGAGTATGGTAGCACGGTCAATCGAACTCTGGAAAGCGCATGAGGAAAAAACAAAGCGAGAATTATTTGTTCAGTCCGGCTGCCTGTGGCTCATGGGCGAAGATGAGAAGTTCTTCCGCCAATCTATTCCTGCCTTGAAAAAATATAACTTACCATTCGACGAATTTACGCCGGATGAGGTCACGAAAAAATATCCGCTTGTAACGGGGGACGGTGTGCGGCATGGCTTTTTCGAGGCAAAAGCGGGATATTTACTGGCACGCAGGAGCTGCGAATCACTTCTGGAGGCATTTATAGCTGAGGGTGGAGAATACCGCGTGTCGGGAATGAAAGGAAAAGTTATTCGTGGCGGAGAAGTAGAGTCCATTCAACTAGCAGATGGCGCAGTCTTGAACGCCGAGCAATTTGTGTTTGCTTGTGGTGCATGGCTGCCGGAGATTTTTCCTGAGTTGCTCGAAGATATGATTCGTCCCACGCGTCAGGAGGTGTTCTACTTTGGTGTGAACTTCGAGGACAAGCGCATTAGCAAGTTTCCTGTGTGGGTGGATATGACCGGAAAAGACCTTTTCTATGGCATACAAGGCTCCGGCAAAGAAACGCTTGCCAGTGGCTTCAAGATTGCTTCCGATACGCGTGGCGGACCGTTTAGTCCTTCTACGGGCGACCGTATGCCGAGCGAAGAAGGTTTGAGCGCTGTGCGGCGCTTCCTCCGAATGAGATTTCCGGCTTTGAGCAATGCACCGCTCATTCAAGCTCGTGTTTGTCAATATGAAAATTCAACCGACGGTGATTTCATTATTGACCGTTTGCCAGATGCTAAAAATGGGCTTATCATTGGCGGTGGCTCCGGTCATGGTTTCAAGCACGCTCCGGTTATTGGGGAGATTGCCGCAGATATTCTGTTGAAAGGCAAGCAAACACCCAAGGAATTTAGGATTGGGCGCTTGGTGAGGAAGTAGGGAACAATATTGGAAACTGCTTGGATGGAGATATATTGAGGTAAGCTTGTGGACGTGGAAGTACTAACGTGTATTTGGACAAAAGCAGCGGTAATGTGTCCGGTCGTCGCGATATGGGAGAGTGTGGTAGATGGCAGAGTGGAACGGAACGACCGATTAGGAGACAGTGTCATGAAACTTTTCGCAGAACGCGGCGTAGAGCCGTACACACTGGACAGTTTTTTTACTATTTTCTTCTTTCTAATGATGCAATTACTCCTTCTTGTGATACTCTTTGGTGGCGGTGCATTTTCGCTCACAGCGCAACAGCAGCCTATCACCATCAAACACAGTCCTACGGCAGTGTTGATAGAAAATGTCGGCGGGCAAAACGTCGTCAATTTTGATTTTCTTATTGAGAATACAAGCCAAGACACGCTGGAACTCAGCAGTGTCAAAATCTCATTGTTTGATGCCAAGCGGGCGCTGCTTCAAGAGCGCTTACTGGACAATAACGGCACTGCGCCGAGCATCAAAACTATTCCCAATCGCGTTTGGAATGGAAAGTCTAAAGAATTGGTTTTCAACCCGTTTCCCGCGTACAGCGCATCCTTACAAGTGCGAACTATGGCGTTTGAATTTACCTTTGGGGATAATAATGACAAAGAATACACCGTGAAGTACGAAGTCACGCCCGCACGCTACGAACAAAAAGTGCAGCTAATCTTGCCCCTTCAAGAGCGCCTGTTGGTCTATGATGCACACGATTTTAACGCACACCATCGCCGCTTTAACTACGAATTTGTGCCGATTAAGCAACTTGGATTTTCCGGTAATTTCATGCGCTACGCCTACGATTTTGTAGTTGTGAACGACGGCGGTTTGCAGAAAAAAAACGACGGTAAAGAAAATACGGATTGGTTTGGCTTTGGCGCACCGGTGCTGGCTGTTGCAGCGGGGAAGGTCGTTGTTGCGGAAGGTTCACACTTGGACGACAAAAAATTCAACATTCCGGCATTGAAAACAAATCCACTTGCGCTGTATGGAAATTGTGTGGTTATCGAACACAGCGCTGGCGTTTACAGCGTCTATGGGCATTTGAAGCAGAATAGCATCTCGGTTAAAGTCGGTGATGTTGTCAAGCAAGCGCAAACAATCGGCGCTATTGGCACTTCGGGCAGCTCATTTTTCCCACACCTGCACTTTGAGATGCGCAATGCCATTACGCACAATGCTGAGGGAATCCCGTCGTACTTTAGCAATTTTTCGTTCCTGCGCGGCGCAGAAAAGCAGGTGGTGAAGTACGGAACTGTTGATAGCGGCGATATTGTGAAAAGCGGGAAATAAGATTCGCATTGGTAACGATTCACATCTTTCTATTCATCCCAAGAATTTCAATCCAGAATTTTAACACTATGCCTACATTTCTACTTCGCAAATTGCCAGTGCACGTCGTATTTCTTGCTGGTATGATGCTCTTTTCTTGCAATAATCCTAAATCGCTAACGCAAGCGGAAATGGAGGCTATTGCTCACAATAACAACACTCAGTTGGAGAAATGTTTTTTGGCGGGTGATGCCGAAAAGCTGGCTCTGATGTACGACGAGAACGCGAAGCTCTCTCCCGACGGCGGCGATTTTACGACAGGTAGAAAAGCGATTGCTGCCTTTTGGAAGGAAAATCTTGCCGTGGCAAAAACACAGGCGATGCGCACCACAACCCTATCGGTAAGCGGAAATGCAGACATTGTGTACGAGACAGGCACAACCTATTCCGAGACGCTCTACAAAGATTCCGTGTACAAAAGCACGGTGAAATTTGTGAACGTCTGGAAACATCAAGAGGATGGCAGTTGGAAATTAGCGGTAGATTTCTGGAATGACCCGAAAAAATGAGGCTTTTAATAAATCCGTGCGACGGCGGAGAAAACCGTCGCACGGGAAAAGCATTGTTTTTCAAGAGATTGAAGTGGGGTTATCGCCGCACATTGAGTGGAATGATACGGACGCTATTGCCTGCTCTCAAGCGGCAGAAGTACGCGCCATTTGCCAGAGTGCTAAGAATAGAAGAAGGTACTTGTATGCTATGCTCACCAATTTCTTGCGTAGCAGAGACAAGATTGGCTACCGTTTGCCCAAGCGGAGTGAAAATATCCATCGTCACAAATGAACGTGTTGCTAGTGTGTAGCCTATCACAGCACCGTCGGAGACGGGATTAGGAGAGACGCGGAGAGATAGCTGGGATTGTTGTGCTGCATTATTTTGGACAGAAGTTTGTGCATTATTGCTGCGAAATACACCGCTTCCTTGTGTGCCAATAAACAACGAGCCGTCAGAAGCAAAACTGAGGGCGGTAGTCCACGTGGTTGATAATCCTGCATTGAGTTGCTCCCATGACGAACCGTTATTCGTTGAGCGGTACATACCACTACCGGCGGTGGTCACAAAAATATGTCCTTGTGAGTTGATGACACAACTTGTTATGGAATACGGAGCGGTCGGATTTTTTTGAAGAGCTTCCAGACCAATTCGTATCCACGATGCACCATTGTCAGGGGAGCGATACATACCGCTGTCGCGTGTGCCAATCACAATTTGTCCCGTTGGTGACAAGGCGTAAGCAAATATTTCTTTTGCTTGTGCTGGGGCGTTCGCAAAAACATTCGTCCATGTTTTACCCGCATCAGCCGACCGCATAAGTCCTTTGAAGGAACTTCCAAAGAGTGCTTTTTTATCGGAAGAATAAAATGCAGACGAATAATAATCCGTAGGGTCAGTGATGATTTTTGTCCACGAAGCCCCGTTATCACTTGACTGATACAGCCCGTCGGAACCCGATGCTGCTATGAGCGTGCCGTCACTGTGCTTGCTTATTGTTTGCACAGATGGCAAGGAGCTTATTTTCACCCACGATGCCCCTCGTGTGGTAGAACGATATGCACCGCTCGGAGTAGTGCCGACAATAATGGAGCCGTCCTGCGCTATTTCCAACGCTTGTCGTGGTATCGCAGGCAAATCGTTTTGTATCGAAACCCAAAACGAGCCGTTATCGGTATCGGACGAACGAAACATTCCTTGTTCTGTTGCGGCGTATAATGTGCCGTCGGCAGCAGTTTTCAACTGGAGAATGTTACTGTTTAATAATGATGTTGTGCCAATCGCTTCCCACGTGTTTTTTTCTTGATTCAGTCTCATGGCAGGCGCAGTTGAGCCTTCAATACGCGAAATAAAAACATCCGTACCGATACTCAAATCGGCAAGCATTCCGGAGTTGACAAACATCACCGAAGGTTCGTTGACAACTGTTCTATTGGGATATTTATATTGGGGTAAGCCCTCAGAAATTGGCAACCAACTCCAACCCGCAACACCGGAGACGAGTTTTTTGACTCCGCCTTGGAACGGTGCGCAAAAAATAGTGCCGTCGAAGGCGATGCCGACAGAATGTATGCAGAGTTCGGTACTGTTATAGCGAATATCTTGCCACGTTTCGCCGTTGTCGGTGGAACGAAAAATACCTCCGCAGTTGTAGGCAATCACCATTTCGTCTTGCTGATTTATTGCCACAGAAAGTTGTTGTGGGAAATGATTTGCTACTTTTTTCCACGTTGCGCCGTCGTCGGTGGAGCGCCAGAGGCTTGCTCCGGCATTGACAAAGATATGTCCTTTAGAATTGCACAAGACTTTGCCTGCGAATTGCTGTATTCCCAGTGTACTCGCCGTTGCAAGCTGCTTCCATTGTGCGTTTTCGTAGCGATACACGCCCTGAGCCGTGCTGATGACAATCGCGGGCGACCTCTCCGAAACTGGCAACAACACTGCCGAGAATATACGAGCCGGCGCAGCGATTTCTCGCCATGCTTGTCCGGCATTATCGGAATAATAAACTTTTTGCGGCGATGTGTCTGCAACAGCGATGACGTGGTTTGAATATGCGGAGACATCTTTGATGGAAAGACCCGTTAAGCCCGCCCGTTTCCACGTTCTACCGCGTTCGGATGAATTTGCTGTGTACAAGCCGCCATTAGTCGCGGCATATTGATGTGTGTAACCCAAGCCGGTCTGTGCTTCTGCAAAAGCGTTTACGCTGCCACCCGCCGGACCGCTCGTCTGCTGCCAAACGATAGTGTTTTGAGAAAATGCGGCTGCCGAAGAGCCGATGAAAAACAGGAAAGAAAGAAAACCTGTGATAGAGCTTCGCATCATGGTATGGTGCATCATGGTAGGTAAACCTTTTGTGAAAGTAAGACAATGTTGTTCTGGATAAACGTAGGAAGCACAACACGAAAAAAAGTCACAAAAGCATTATTGACCCATAGAATTTCTTTTTTCAATCGCTGTCATAGCTCTCTTGAAATCAAGTCTTCTTGACCTTCTTTCCTTTCGGCTTACTCATCCGCTCCTGATGCTGCAAGCCCCATTTTTTTATTTCCAGCACAAGCGGTACCACGCTATGTCCGTATTCGGTGAGGCTATATTCCACCGTCGGCGGGATGGTGGCGTGATATTCCCGATGTACAATGTCGTTTGCTTCCAAGTCTTTGAGCTGCTTGGTGAGCATTTTGGGCGTAACGCCCGCTACGTCGCGCTCCAGCTCCTTAAAGCGTTTCATGCCGTTGTAGAGGCTGTGAATAATCGCCAATTTCCACCTCCCGCCCAACAGTTCCAACGTTAATTGCACAGGGCAAGAAATATCACTCTTTTGCGAACACGTCGCCCCACTGGATTCCGGCGGCGAAAACACGGCTGCAGTAAATTTACGGCTATTTTGTACGACCTTAGTCATCGGTTTTTCCTCAAATAATGCTTATGATGAAATTTATTTACGTCTTCTATCGCTTACGTAGTCAAAAGCTATCTTTTACGATACTAGTATCCATTTAGGCAACTACTTGCTAAAGGATAGTGACTATTAGTAAGTTTGAATATACCATCAATTCATTCAAAAACAAAAACGAGAGAAGAATACTATGGCTATGACAAGTACACAAAGCGGCAAACTGGAGAACAAAAAAGTTATCGTTACTGGTGGCAGCCGCGGTATCGGCAAGGCAATTGTCCACGCGCTGGCGAAAGAAGGTGCACATATCCTTTTTACCTACAACAGCAATGCTGATGCCGCCAAAACGACCGAAGCGGAAGCAAAGCAGTTCAGCTCTTACGTTGTGGCAATGCAAGCCGACGCAAGCAACGCAAACGCAATGAAAAGCGTTTTTGAATTTTTGCCTACAAACTTTGGCGGCGAAGCAGACATCTATATCGCCAACGCTTTTTCTGAAGCGGTCTTTGCGCCAACGGCATTGATGACCGAAGATGGCTACGACCGAATGTTTGCTGCCGTGAAAGGGCATTATTTCGCGTTGCAACAGGCAGCACATCACGTCAAGGAAGGCGGGCGAATTATTGTTCTTTCCAGTGGAGCGGCTGCAATGCCCGGTATTGCAAGTGGCGCGTATTCCGGAGCAAAATCTGCATTGGAGAAATTCGCCATTTCTCTTGCTAAGGAGCTTGGTGCGAAACGTATTTCTGTCAATGTGGTTTCGCCCGGCGTGACGGAAACCGAAGGTTTGGTTGCGCCGCAAGAAATGGTGCAAGCACTTGTTGCGCAAACGCCGTTTGGTCGTTTGGGGCAGCCGAACGATGTGGCAGGAGCGGTACTCGCCTTATGTCTGCCGGAAACGGCATGGATAACGGGGCAGGTGATTCAAGCAAATGGCGGTATTTTGTAAGGTGAATAGCTCATTTTCAAATTTTTCTCCACAGAATTTTTGATACATTTATGGATAGCAAACCTGAAACCAAGCGAGTTGCTAAGGTGGTGCGCCTTCAGGAACAAACAAATGGCTTTAGAAATTTCGGGTTGACCTCGGAATTAGGAAGCATTGACCCATTCATCATCCTTACCGAATTTTGGATGCCGAGAGCCTTCTTTCCGCCCCATCCTCACGCAGGATTTTCGGTGATGACGTATATGTTTTTGGATAGCGAAGGTGCATTCATCAATCGGGATAGTTTGGGCGACCACAGCAGAATTGAAGCCGGAGCAATTCATCTCACCCAAGCGGGAATAGGAATTTTACACGAAGAAATTCCTGAAATTGAAGGGAAAGTCTGTCATGGTTTACAGATGTGGCTGAATCACTCCTCGGAAGATAGATTTGCCGAACCCAAAGCTATGCACGTAGATTCTCACGCTGTACCTGTCGTCCACCCAAATGCGGATGTGGAAGTGCGGATATTGCTTGGGCAGTACGGCACAACCCAAGCGGCTATCAAGCCTTTGCCTGATGTTGAATTGCTTGATGTTCAGATGAAACCAAACGCATCCTTTACACACCACGTTCCTGACGGAAACATATCTTTTGTGATGATGGTCAGCGGTAGAGCTTTTGCGGGCGAAACAGTGTTGGAAAAAACGGATGGTCAATCAACGTGCGTAAAATTCAGCAGTGAAGGAAGTGTGATTGACATTACGACAACCGACGATTCCGCAACCTTTCTTCTCGGCACAGGCAAGCCTTTCAACGAACAAACTCTTTTCGGAGGACCATTTGTGATGTCCACTAACGAGCAAATGCACCTGACGCGATTGCGCTACGGCAAAGGTGAAATGGGGCATTTAGAGGCATCTTCTGTTTTCAAAACATCATAATTATCACTGAGCAGTAATGATGAATACAAAAAGAATCTTCCTTATTTCCGCCGGAATTGCGCTTTTGGCAATTCTCGGACTCAGCCGCACACAGTTTGAAATCCGCAAGGATGTCGTTATCAACGCCCCGCCGGAAAAGGTCTGGAACGCCGTCGTTGATTTCAAGAATTACAAAGCATGGAACAGCCAATTAGCGTACTTGGGCGGTGAGGCAAAGCCGCACGGCACATTGCACCTGAAACTCTCGGTGAAGGGTACAGACCCTTACGAATTTACGCCACTGGTGAGCTATTGGGAAGAGAATAAACGTTTTGCATGGCTGGCGGAAACAGGCTTCCCGCGTGTGTTCGACGGCGAACATTTTTTTGAACTGCAAGACATGGGCAACGGCAAAACGCTTGTCGTGAACCGTGAGGAATATCGCGGTGTGCTCTCGCTTATTATCAGGAATTTGCCCATGATGAAAAATGCGCCCGAAGGCTTTGAGTTGATGAATACTGAACTTAAACGGTATTGCGAGCAGCAATAAGTATTGTGAGCAGCAATAACTCTCCACAAACATTTCCCAGCACTTCATTACCAGATGAAATCTCAACCCGCTCTTTTCGTCTCGCACGGCACTATTTACGAGGCATTCAAAAGTACTGACGTTCCCGAAATGTTTCGCGTCGTGCGTGAACGCGCTGTGCCTCAAACGCCTGACGCTATCGTCATGGTGTCGGGGCATTGGATTGCGCCGAATGTCTCAATCAGCACTGCGCAGCAGCTTGTTCAAGCGAATGAGGGCTTTCCACCAGAGTTCCGTAGCACATATTCCCCCAAAGGTAGTCCTGTATTAGCACAGAGCATCGCAGAGCGACTTCAGAAGGCTGGCGTAGCGGTTTCGCTTGATAAATTTGCCGAACTCGACCACGGTGCACTTATTCCGCTGATGACGATGTTTCCAGAGGCAGATGTGCCGATGGTGCAGATTTCCTTGCACCAAAGCCTTGACCCCACGTATCACGCCAACATCGCACAAGCGCTTGCACCGCTTCTGAAAGAAAATGTTCTCTTCATCGGAAGTGGTGGCTTGGTGCATAATCGGCACGAAATTGTACGCTTTGGCGGCTCGGCACTGCCGCCGGACGCATGGGCAGCGGACTTTGAGAAATTAGTTTTGGATACGTTAGCGGCTGGCGCAAATGATGGCGGGTACGCAGAACGCCTAGCAGAATTGTACCAGCATCCCACATTTCGGCAAGCGCATCCCACCTCGGAGCACTTCTTGCCGCTTGTCTTCGTGAGCGCAATGGGCAGCCGGTACGAGCAGATAAACGCCGGATTCCAATGGAAGAATCTTTCAATGGCGGCGTTTCGGTTTTGGGGGTGAGATTGCAGTTCACCGAGATAAAGATGCTCCGATGTTCTCCTCTTGAGCTTTTGCGATAATAGCTTCCACGAATGTTCTCAGTTTTACTTCTTTCACATGCGCATATTTCTTTCGGTCTTGGCTCACTTCATCGGCAATTGTGTATTTGAGGGCTTGATATTGCACTCGTGCGGCTTCATGCTTGATGAGATAATCTCTGAAGAGGATGTGCCGTTGTAATTCTTTGCTATCAATCGGACAAACGTAAAGGTGATGGGCGATAGAATCCAAAATCGGATGTACTTTCACCGCACTATGCCGCTTAAACACTTCTCTCTGAGAAATTCCTTGATTCCCCTTGTGAACGTAGCCGCCGCGCTCTAAGCCTGCCTTGATTGCATCAAATTCGTCGCTTTTTGCATACACCACATCAATATCAATAATCGGCTTGGCTGCAAGCTGAGTAACTGCCGTACTGCCAATATGTTCTATGGTAACATCATAATTATCAAGTGCTTCCGAAATAACTGTTTTGATGCTGTGGAAATCTTCTTTCCACCGTTCTTGATATTCTTGGATAAGCATGATTGAAGAGACGTTTTAATGCAAGAAGTTTTAATTTTGAAGTGTAGATGAATCTTTATGTTTTGAAAAAAATAGCATTGGGCTTTCATCAAATGTTTTTGGAATGCAGATTGTGTTGCGACCCAATCTACGTCACAGCAATATGTTGACCTTCGCAGATTCTGCATTCCGTAATTTCTTGGCAAAAACTTGCGTTTTGAGAGCATTTAATTCTGCTGCTCGGTTAAGCCATTAAAGCGAGTGTTGACAATAGAGTTGTAGATAGAGCCAAACGTGTAATTGATGCCAAAATATGCCCAGTACGAAAAACTCGTCGGCAGTTGTCGTCCTTGCAGCAGTACCGTTGTGGTATTGAGGTCGGATTTCGCAAGCGAGATTTGATCTTGAATCAGAGCAGCCGAGCCGTAGAGCTGAATAGACAAGCCTTCGGCAAGCCGCAAGCTCAGTTGCGTATCGAATGTAACGCGATATTGGGAGAAATTATCAATGAAATTTGTACTTTTCACTCCTGTGTAAATGGTTCCCCATTGCTGTGTTAAGTCCAGCGATACAGCCAGACGCTGATAGGGACGTAATTCCTGCATCCGACTGAACACCGTTTCTTCCAGATAATTCAACTGTTGTGCTCCTGCTTCGTAGGAAATACGGAGTTGACGATAGGTGTTTTCGGTGTACGGAAAGACGTTGTACTCGATGATAGGAGCAATGCGATGGGAAAAATTGATATTCCGGAAAACAGAGTGTTCGCCAATGTATAAACCGCCCAGAGACCAGTGATCGCTGAGGCTGTGAGCATATAACGCATTTGCGCCATAAGAATCAGTCGCAGCAAAATACTGCTCGCCATCAATAGTGAACTCGCTGGAATTTCGGCGAAAGAAACCATTGGCAATGATTTTGTTTTCATTAGTGATGCGCCGCACGGTGAGAAAGCTATTGAGCCAAATAAAACGATTATTCGATTCGCCGGAAGTGTTTCCGTTTGCCCCTATGGTAAATGTCCAATAATCCCATACGTCTTTGATAGACGAAATCGTTGATTGCTCGCGCTTGGGGAACGTGAACGACATTTTGCTCCGAAGCGGCGTTTTTGCCACAAAGCGTACCAAGCCTGCCTGCAAGACCTTGGCGAGTTCACTGCGAATCATTTCATCGCTTGCCGATTGGTCGAGATTAAATGTGAGCGTATCCGACATCCCTTGAAATTGATGCTGACCTAAAAAATTGACGGTAAAAAGGCTACCATCACTTCCGGTGGCTTGACGGATAATCAGCAGCTGTACATCGGCTTGGAAGCGGTCACGAACAAAATTGAAAAATGACAACTCCGTTTTGACATAATCCTCAAAACACCACCCTGTACAGTTGAGAAAGAGCTTTGGTGCGCCACTGCTCATAGAATCAGTAGCAGGGGTGAGTGTCGAATCTGCAGAGATTGTTTTCACTGGTGCATGGTTATGTGTCGAGTCCGTTTGCGCGGGAAGTTGCCGAAAAAGTATGACAACAAGGGCGGCGGCGATAGCAAAAGTAGCTTGCATGGTTGCTCCACAGATGAGTATGTGTTGAGAATAAGGAAAAATAATTGCCTGCGAGGAAGAAGCGCGGCAAATAATATATTGCCTACGAAGAGTTTCGTAATTAGTTTCAGAGGGAGACACTTTTTTCAAACAGACCCTGCATCTGAAAAACAGGGTCTTGTTATATCACATCAAACCTCACCCTTGCGCGGTAGGAGAACCACAAACGTAGAGCCTTGCCCTTGCTCGCTTTCCACCCAGATTTGTCCGTTGTGCAGTTCCACCACGCGCTTGGTGATTGCCAAGCCCACGCCGTGTGAGGATTCGCCACCTGTGGGACGCGCCGAGAGGCGTTGGAAAAAGCCAAAAAGTTTTTGCTTATCTTCCTCCGTGAATCCGGGACCTTCGTCCTGCACTTCAAAGCGAATTGTCTCCGATAGAGCTATTACGCGGGTCTGCACGGTTGCGCCGCGTGGTGAGTATTTTAGCGCATTGCTCACAAAATTTTCCAGCACCTGCTGAACAAGAATGGCATCAGCATAGAACGTGAAATCATCACCTGTGGCGCTAACGGTAAGAATTTGGTCTTTTTCTTGTGCACGGAGGCGGTTTTGTTCGATAACAGCATCGAGAAGTTTTTTCGCATTGCAGAAAGACTTATTCACCTGAATTTTACCCATTTCCATTGCCGAACTTGCGAGGAGGCTCTCAATTAAAGCAAGCATCCGTTCGCATATTTCGCGGATTCTCGCACCAGATTCAGGAAATTCTTCACTCGTAATGTCGCCCATTTCGATGAGCTGCACTGCCGCAAGCACCGATGCAAGCGGGCTTTTGAGGTCGTGCGACACCACGCTGAGAAGCTCCGTCTTACGGCTATTGGCATCTTCAGCTTTTTTCAAGTTCGCTTCAGATTCGGCAAGTGCCTTTTCCAGTTGGGTTTGGAGGCGAATGAGTTTGGTCTGTGTGAAGTCGCTAATGCGCGTAAGCTGCGTACTTTCGCGGAGCATCACGGCGTAGCGCTCTGCCAAGATGCGGTATTCATCGTGCAGAGCGGTGAGCGTCAGGCTTTCGGTTGCCGCACTGCTCACTGCTTTGGCGTGGTCGAGAAGTTCTTCTTCGGCGCGGAAGACGGAGGAATATTCGCTGGTGGGCATGAATGCAAGCCTTGACGGTGAAGGGGCAAACGATTACGGCAGAATTTACACAAGCCTTCGGCATTGACAAAAAGAATTGTGCTACGAATTGTTCTCTAAAGTGCTTACACAATCCGCCTTGCTGCAAGGCACTGTTCCAGCCAGTCGCGCTTTTTGAGAAGCTCCGGAACGCTCATCTGCTCTTGTGCTTTCGCAAACTTCCGAATAGCAGCCGTGTGAATTTTGCTTATCATCGTGCGCGTGTCAGCCGCATTGCTGCTTTCCAGTATTCGTGCCAGACGTGCTGCCATCGCGGAGCACTCCTGCCGTAGTAGTCGTTCGCGTTCGGCAATGTTCAGGTGAGCATCGGGATTGAGCGCTGTTGAGGGCTGCAAGCCTTGGTATAAACCGTTTTCCAGAGGGGTATTGCGAAAGACAAGGGCACTTTGGACAGAGGATTTCTTTGCAGAGCGCTTTACCACAGGCGTTGGACGTAAATAGCCCTCGAAGAGTGTTAGTCCGTGCGTTTCGATGGATTGATGCTCTACCGAGGTGAGTTGCCAGAGTTCCTTGTGTTCGGGGGCGTTCGTCCGTGAGCGCTGCTCGTCGTTTGTTCGCGGCTTGCGGAGCGCTACGCCGATTTGTTCTTCGCTGGAAATCCAATCAAGTACCTGCACCAAATCTGCGTCGTTGGAGGCATAAATATCGCACACATTTGCTTCTTCGCTGAAGCCCGGATAATATCTCATGCCGCGAAAAATTTGCTGCATTGTCTTCGAAAAAGCCCGCACCAAATCTGCCTTCACAATCACGCTTATCGGCTTAATATCTGTACCTTCCCCAATCATATCCACTTGCACCATCACGTCCAAGCGCCCGTCGCGGTAGTCGGCAAGCAATGCACGGCGCTCTTCTTCGGGAACATCCTGCCCGATGCGCCCCGAACGCACTTCGGGAAAGTGTGCCTGCACGTAGTCCAGCATTGCTTCGGCGTGTTTGTTACTCATGGCAATTATCAACATCTGATGCTGCCGTTCGGCGCGTGCGCTTTGTTCCAGTGTTCGTCGCTTTTCGGTGAACCGCTCAAAAGCAGGGCGCAAAAGGGCATCCAAATACACCTCGTGAAAGCGCAGTTTCTTACGAGCAAGAAACGCATCCACTTCGGCACTACCGGCGGCTTCTTTGCTCAGTTTATCGAGGGAAAGTTCGACAATTTCGCCCGTGTCGGTATTCTTTAGCTTCACGGTATAGTCAATAACATGAACCGCGACGCGCTTCAGAATGCTACCCTCAGCATGGGCATCGCGCAGAAGTGTCTCGTGGAGCGGGGTGTAGAATTGTGTTTGGCGTCCGTCTGCTCCGGTACGAGTTTCGGTGGGAACGCCAAAAAGAGATTTATTATCCGAGCGCATCGGCGTACCGGAAAGCGCCACGCTGCAAGTAAAAGGAAACTTCGTGATGCTCCCAGCCCATGAGCCGTCCTCAGAAAGGTGATGCACTTCATCGAACACAAACATACACGCCGCACTGAGGCAAAAGCGCTTCAATGCTTCATTCCCGCCCTTGCCGCTTGCGTACTGGTACGTGGTGATGATGATATCGGTGTGGAGATTTTTCAGAAATGTCCGCTCAGAGTCGGCAACGCAGAAGGATAGTGCCGGAGCGCCGAGATTGCGGAAAACAGAGGCAAGCTCACGGGCATCCGCGTATTGGTCTCGCAAATTGCCGCGTGGCACAAAGACGACGAGCTTGGTCGCCAAGCCCAAGTGCCGCGCAATGGCGAAGGATGCAAGTGCGGTGATAGTTTTTCCATAACCCGGCACGAACACGCCCAAGTGCGATACGTTGCCGCTTTGGAGCGCACTCGCGAGTTTTTGCAAAAAAGCAAACTGCCCCGCACGAAGACGAAACCCTTCTTGTAGGGTAATGCCGGGAAGTGCTGCCGTGTGTGTGTCAGGAAGCTGTTCGGCAATAGTATTACTGCTGACAACGCCTGAAAAAAGCTCTGCGGAATGGAAAAGGCTCATTATGCTGCTGCTCTGTGAAACTCTGCTCTGTGAATCAAGGTCGAGAAACAAATCCCTCCTGCATGAAACGGGCAACAAAGATAGAGAAACTTTCGGAAAGGAAAAATATGGGTTATCCACACCGTAGGGATTACCTGAAAACTTCCTGAAGAGTGCCGATTCACAACGTGGAGGGCAGGGCTGCGAAGTTCTTGAAAGATCCGAGTCATCGCACAAGACGCTATACCTTCTCAAACACAGCAGCCAAGCCCTGCCCAACACCAATGCAGAGCGAGGCAACGCCATAACGCACATTCTCGCGCTGCATGGAGCGCGTAAGCGTTCCCACAAGCCGCGCACCACTCATGCCGAGCGGATGCCCCAGCGCAATAGCGCCACCGTGTATGTTCAAACGGCTTGTATCTAGCTTCAATGCTTGCACACACGACAGCACTTGCGCTGCAAATGCTTCGTTTATTTCCACCAGCCCGATGTCTTCCAAGCGAAGGTTTGCGCGAGAAAGCGCTTTGGAAATTGCCGGCACAGGACCGATGCCCATCGTGCGTGGATTCACTCCGGCAACGCCTGACGAAACGTAGCGAGCAAGCGGCTTTAGGTTGTATTTTTTCACGGCTTCTTCGCTGGCAAGCAGTACGGCTGCCGCGCCGTCGTTGAGCGACGAGGCATTACCCGCCGTTACTGTTCCGCCTTGACGGAATGCGGGCTTGAGTTTGGCGAGTGCTTCTATGCTTGCGTCGGGACGAGGCTGTTCGTCCGTATCGGCAAACGTCGTACCTGCCTTGCTCTGAAGGGGCACAGGAACGATTTCTTCAGCAAAAATACCTGCTGAACGTGCTTTGACAGCTTTTTCGTGGGATTGCACGGCAAAGGCATCTTGGTCTTCGCGCTTGATATGGTACTCTTCGGCGAGGTTTTCTGCCGTTTCGCCCATTGCTTCAAGCGGAAATTTTGCTTTCAGGCGTTCATTCGGGAAACGCCAGCCGAGCGCGGTATCGTAGGCGGTGAGATTGCCGAACATCGCTTGTCCGCTCACGTTTTTGGGCATGGCATAAGGAGCGCGGCTCATGGACTCCACACCTCCGGCAACAATCAGTTCCGCTTCACCTGTTTGAATCGCCCGTGCGCCTTGTATCACCGTTTCCAGCGACGATGCGCAAAGACGATTCACCGTCACTCCGGGCACTGTTTCCGGCAGCCCCGCCAAGAGCGCCGCCATACGAGCAACATTGCGATTGTCTTCGCCCGCTTGATTAGAGCAGCCCAAAATCACATCGTCAATGGCTTCGGGCGGAATGGCAGTACGCTGGACGAGGCTTGCTATCACGTATGCAGCGAGGTCGTCGGGACGGACGGAGGAAAGAGCGCCACCGTATTTGCCGACGGGCGTGCGGATGGGGTCAATGATGAAAACGTTGGGCATCTGCTTGGGGTTTTGAAGATGTTGGGGGAATTTGTTGGTTTATTGTGTGCCGACAGTAAGCCTGGCGGTTAACTCACGAATTATTTCTTCAGATAATCCGAATTCTGGTACGTCAACAAGACCAATACGTCCAACGACATATATAATCTCATTGGGACTCTTTTCAGAAATACTGCCATCAAAAAAGACACAATGTGCCCACGTAACCAAGTCTTTCAAAGAAATTTCTTTGCGGCGATAGCGCACTATCTGCATTAGGACGTCTTGATTGCTTAGTTTTTTGATATTTGGCAGATAGTTTTCCAATATCTGAGGAGAGTAATAATTTTCAGCAATGAGTTTCCTGTTTTTATCGTACACTTTATAGCATAATCGGAGAGGTTTTTCAGCGGGCGAGGTTTCTTTTGTATATTCGGCAATATAGCCATTTCTAATATGTTCCATTCTGTACACATATTGATGCACGCTATCGGAGAGGTTTTTCAGCGGGCGAGGTTTCTTTTGTATATTCGGCAATATAGCCATTTCTAATATGTTCCATTCTGTACACATATTGATGCACGCTATCCGAATGTATTGTCCAGTCCTGTACTATCATTTCAGTGGTGTTCCTGCTTAGAGTAGTTTTCTTAACATCTGCCAAAGGAAAAACCCCATAGGTGAATACAGTACAAAAGCAAAAAAATATTAAAAATACTGCTGCCACACCTTTATAGTTGATATGTTGCCTGTCATATGCAGCATAACTTCCCAAAACAATCGCACCAACATTGCCTAGTAATACTCCTCCCATAAAACCTAAATACAAGATTCCAACAATAACTCCCAGTGTTCCCATAAGAAAGATTAACGGCAATAAGCCAAATCCTCCAGAGGCAAAATTTACCACATCTCGTATTTTATTGACAGAACTTACCATCAAATAGATGAATCCAGCAAAACATCCCATTACTAGATAGACTTGGAAGACTCTTATTTTCTTATCATCTCGACACATCCGCCCAACAAAGGAACTGTATGCAAAGAGTATTGATGGAGCAAAAAGAATACTCGCTGAGTTAAAGATATTACTATTTGGAAGTAACGCACGAAAATCCCCCAAATACGTCCCCACAGGCAGAAGCCATGCTGCAAAAGGATTACACACCACGCTGACGACAAAAGACAGAACAAAGCCCAGAGCAGTCAAAACAACGTGTTTCATAGTCGTATCCTCTCTTCCATTGCCAAACATTGGAATACCGTGAGATTTTGCATATTTGGAGCGAAAATTACTTCTTCTCCCCGCGTGTCCGCTGCTTCCATTCGATAAACTCATCGTATGTGCCGCTATAATCCATCACTTCACCGTGCGTCATCTCGATAACGCGGGTCGCAAAGCGACTTACAAGGTCACGGTCGTGGCTGACCACAATAGCAGTGCCTTGGAACTTCTCCAAACTTTCCGCCAGTGCGCTCACGGACTCCAAATCAAGGTGGTTCGTGGGTTCGTCGAGAATGAGAAGGTTGTTTTGCTGAAGCATGAGTTTGGCAATGATAAGACGTGCCGACTCGCCACCGGAGAGATTATCGGTCATTTTCAGACGTGCTTCGCCGCTAAAGAGCATCCGTCCCAGCAAGCCGCTTAAGACCTCATTACCGTCTTCCGGTGTCGCAAAGCCTTCCAGCCATTTGTATGCCGTCATGCCGCGCTGGATGCCGTCTTTATAGTCCTGTGGAAAATAGCCAACGCTTGCTTCGTGTCCATAGACTACCGTGCCGCTATCCGGCGCAATATCGCCCGCAAGCATACGCAAGAGCGTTGTTTTGCCCACACCGTTGTTCCCGATGACTGCAATACGGTCGCCGCGCCCGATGGACACGTCCAAATCCTTGATGACGTGCAGCGTTGAGCCGTCGGGCTGAACGTACGATTTGTTGAGTTTTGTCGCGGTAAGCGTTTCGCGCCCTGACTGCTTTTTCACATCGAAGCGAATGTAGGGGCGTTGGATGTTTGATTTTTTTAAGTCCGTTGCTTCCAAGCGCTCAATTTCCTTCTTGCGCGATTGTACCTGGCTTGCGCGTGTGCCTGCACCGAAGCGAGCAACGAAATCTTGCAGTTGTGCCACTTTCTTAGATTTTTCGCGGTTTTCCGATTCGATTTTCGACCGTGCTTGCATTTTCATATCCACCATGTCGTCGTAATTGCCGGGATAAATAATCACGGTGTCGTAGTCAATATCCGCAATGTGCGTACAAACGGCGTTCAGGAAGTGGCGATCGTGGGAAATCACAATCAGTGTGCCTTTATATGCCATGAGCTTTTCTTCCAACCACTGCACCGACGACAAATCCAAATAGTTCGTCGGCTCGTCCAGCAGAAGTGCTTCAGGGCTGCCAAAAAGTGCTTGCGCGAGAAGAACGCGGAATTTCAAGTCCGTCGGCAACGTTTTCATAAGGTCGGTGTGCTTGTCCGATGGAATACCAATGCCCTCCAAAAGCTGTTCCGCTTCGGTCTCGGCTTCGTAGCCGTTTTCATCCCCGATAATGCCTTCCAATTCACCCAAGCGAATACCCATTTCATCGGTAAAATCGGTTGCATTCCACAGCCCTTCGCGCTCCTGCATTGCTTCCCAGAGCACGGCATTGCCCATAAGCACCGTGTCAACAATGCGGTGTTCATCGTAAGCGAATTGATTTTGCTTCAAGCTGCCTGTGCGCTTCGGAAGCGAGACGGTTCCGGCAGAGGCTTCTTCCTCGCCCTGCACAATTTTCAGGAATGTAGATTTGCCCGCTCCATTGGGTCCGGTCAAGCCGTAACGATTGCCCGATGAGAACGTTACTGTTACGTCCTCGAAAAGCATTTTGCTGCCGAAAGATTTGGCTAAGTTGGCGACAGTAATCATAATCGAAGAAATTTTGAGTGATGGATATTGAATTCTGAATTGATAGAGAAGGCGCTTGTAGCCTTATTTTTCGCGCTCCTCGCGGATGCGTATAGCTGCATCACGTACACTCGGATTTTGGTCAAGCCAGCGAATGACATCCACAGCCGTAAAATCGGGATTCTGCGGTGTCAGCGCTTCGTAAGCGGCTTTGATGAGTTCGTAATCTTCGCGGTAGTCGAGCGTAACGCGGAGTTCGGGGCGATTGAGTTCGCCTGTGTATTTGATGTGAAACGGCTTGTATTTGTCGCCGCTTTCTTTGCGGTAAAAGCGGTACGAAACATGTTCTTGGTCTTCTTTGTCGGGGTTGTTTGCGTTAATATCGTAGAGGTCTTCGGCAAGAAACACCTGCGCATCGAATCCCCACGGCATAGAAATTTCTGATCCGGTATTGGAGAAATAGCGGTGTTCAGGGAAATGAGCAAGAAACGCTTCAATTACGCCATCCACAAGCCCAACGTCAATAAGCGGACAGTCACCCGTAATTTCAACCAACGCCTCCGCATTAACGGACTTTGCCGCACCGCACACGCGATCCAAGACATTCAATTCGCTTCCGCGAAAAGACTTCACGCCAAGTTGCTCGGCAAGCGCTATAATTGGGTCATCCTGAGTGTTGACCGTTGTGGCGACAACGATGTCGTGAATAAAACGCGACTTTTTGAGGCGTTCTATCAAAATCTGCAAAAGCGGCTTGCCGCCTGCCATCATCAGAACTTTGCCCGGCAGTCGGGAACTGGTCATGCGGGCTTCAATGCTTGCGACGATGCGGTATTGAGAGGTCATACGAGATACAAAATTATTGCAATAGATTTTTATTTCGATTGAGTACGAAATTCACTGGCAAGAATGCTCATTATCACGGTGTCAGCATATTTCCCATTCATCAATACATCCTCGCGCAAGACACCATCTTGCCGAAAGCCTGCTTTTTCGTAACTGTGAATCGCGGCTTTATGATCTGCGTGAACGCCAAGATAAATTTTGTTCAGACTGAGACGCTCAAATCCGTGCCGTATAATCAACTCACAGGCTTCCGTACCGTACCCCTTGCCCCGTGCAGATTTGTCGCCAACCATAATGCCAAATTCTGCCTTACGGTTGAGAAAATCAATATTGCTCAGACTCACCACACCAACGATAGTCAGCATACCGTGTGGTACAATTCCAAGCTGAATTTTGGTGGAAGAACTGGCGATGCCGGAGCGATAAAACTCCATTTGCTTCTGAAGCGTGTTCGGGAAATAACGCTGCTGCACAAACTCAGTGGCTTCTTCACTATTGAACCAGCCGTACCAACCGCTTTCCAGCACATCGCTTTCGCTTAATGCCTTCAAAACAATACTTTTCCCACGAATAAAAATGTCGCGCTCGTCGAGATTGGAGATAGTGTTCATATTTAACAATAGTACAGGATTAGCGAAACAAGCTTACATTGGCGTGATAGCATTAGGTATTTGCGGACTCTTCGCTCTCACCTTCTGTTTCAAAAAGCGCATTGACGAATTCAGCAGGGTCAAATTCCTGAAGGTCGGCAATCTTTTCGCCAACGCCGATGTACCGCACGGGAATTTTGAATTCGTTGGCAATCGCAATCACCACACCGCCCTTTGCCGTACCGTCAAGTTTGGTCAGAATCAAACCTGTTACGGGCGCAACTTTCGTAAACTCTTTTGCTTGCTGAATAGCGTTTTGCCCCGTTGTTGCGTCCAGCACAAGAAATACTTCTTCGGGCGCAGTAGGACGAAGTTTTTTCATTACGCGACTGATTTTTTCGAGTTCCGCCATAAGTCCGGTTTTGTTGTGCAAGCGCCCTGCGGTGTCAATCATCACAATATCGGACTCACGGGCAATTGCTGCCTGAAGAGTATCGAAAGCAACGGCAGCTGGGTCTGCACCTTGCTGCTGTTTGATGATTGGCACATCGGCACGTTCAGCCCAGACTTCGAGCTGCTCACTTGCGGCAGCGCGGAAGGTATCGGCAGCGCCGATAATGACCTTTTTGCCATTATCTTTGAAATTCAGCGCTAGTTTGCCGATGCTCGTCGTTTTGCCAACACCGTTCACACCGACAACCATAATGACCATAGGCTTTGCATCATCCAACGATTTGATACCATCTCGTCCTTGCTGCAAAATGGCAAGAATCTCCTGCTTGATAAAATCGTAAAGTTCGGCTGCATTGTCTAATCCTTCTTTGCGAACACGGTTGCGCACCGATGCAATAAGCGCGGTCGTCGTTTTCACGCCAATATCGGCGGTAATAAGAATTTCTTCAATTTCCTGAATAAGCGCTTCGTCAATCTTGCGACCGGGCAAAAGAGCGCCCGCCAGACGATTGACCAGATTTGTCCGTGTCTTGGTAAGCCCCTCACGGAGGCGGGTGAATTTGAGTTTTTCTTTTGTATTGCTTACCGCCGCGCCAACCTTTTCGCGCGTTTCCGCCATTTTATCGGACATTTTGTCCTTGGCAGAACTTACTTTTTCTTTGAATTTGTCGAAAAGTGCCATTGTCTTGAAGAGATATTGTAAGTATTAAATTTCGCGTGTTGAATATCACCAATGAACAAGAAAAACCCGAAAAGCAAGATTTGGTCTTGTTTTCGGGTCTGCAAGTAGGATATACCTAATGAAGTAAGGGGAAAATAGGGACGGCAGCGCATGATTGCATACTTCTGCCAAGCCCAAGACTGCGAATAATCAAGGACACAACATTAGCCGAGATACGCCCGAAGCGCTTTGGAGCGCGAGGCGTGGCGCAAGCGCCGAATGGCTTTTTCCTTGATTTGACGGACTCGCTCGCGGGTAAGATTGAAGCGTTCTCCAATTTCTTCCAGTGTAAGCGAATGTTCATTGTCCAACCCAAAATAGAGACGAACGACTTCCGCTTCGCGCTCGGAGAGCGTCGAGAGCGCACGACGAACTTCTACGCGCAACGACTCCGCCATAAGTCCGTGGTCTGGCGGTGGCTGCTGTTCGTTAGGAAGTACATCCAGAAGGCGATTATCTTCACCATCGTTGAAGGGCGCATCTACCGACAGGTGACGACCGGAAATTTTGATAGTATCGGTCACTTCACTCATGCTCATATCAAGCTGTTCGGCAAGTTCGGCGCTTGTGGGTTCGCGTTCATACGCTTGCTCAAGCTCGCTGTATTTTTTACCGATTTTATTAAGCGCACCGACCCGGTTGAGCGGCAGGCGAACAATACGGGATTGTTCTGCCAATGCCTGCAAGATAGACTGGCGGATCCACCAGACAGCGTAGGAAATAAATTTGAAGCCGCGTGTTTCGTCGAAACGTTTTGCCGCTTTAATTAAGCCTAAATTGCCTTCGTTAATAAGGTCGCCAAGTGAAAGCCCCTGATTTTGATATTGCTTTGCTACCGAGACGACAAATCGCAAGTTGGCTTTTGTCAAACGCTCCATTGCGTACTGACCTTCGTCGCCACCCTTTTTAATTTGCTTCGCAATTTCAATTTCTTCGTCGCCCGTTAAAAGCTCAACTCGCCCGATTTCCTGCAAATACTTATCGAGGGACTGGCTTTCGCGGTTTGTGTATTGTTTGGTTATGCGCATGGTACTTGTACAATTCTCCGATATTCTGTCGTGGTCAAAGTCTTCTTAATCCGTGATAAAACCGTCTTTTTATGACATTGCTTCGATATAAACGAAGCAACGTAGCCTGAAAAGGCAAACCTCAAAAGTACGGATTTATTATCGGTTTACCAAAGAGTTTTTGTGCTACACATTCTTCCTTCAATTAAACGAAACACAAGAAGATTTATTGTACCAGATTTCTCTCTGCTTTGTTTGCATGGATTCAATGGCTTTATTTTTGATGGCTCTTAGCAGTATGACAATTATTTGCTTTGCAAGGTTTCGTCATAGAGTTTTCGCAGAAGTTGTACGTCTTCCCATGCAGCCCTTTTCCATTCGGGATTGCGGAGCAGAGCGGCAGGATGATACGTCGTCATCATTGGGATTCCGCGAAATTCCAGCACTTTACCACGAATCACCCCCATTGTATGCTTCGACTTGAGCAGCGTATTAACGGCAGTAAGCCCCAGTGCGAGAATAAATTTAGGCTTTACAAGGTCAATTTGCTTATACAAATACGGTTCACATTCAGCAACTTCATCCGATTCAGGGCGGCGATTCTCCGGTGGGCGGCATTTGATAATATTTGCGATATACACATCCTCGCGCTTGAAATCTATGGCTTCCAAAATCTTTGTTAGCAACTGACCACCACGCCCCACAAAAGGCTCGCCCTGTGCATCCTCGTCCGCTCCGGGCGCTTCACCAATGACCATCAGACCTGCATTGGGATTACCAACACCAAAGACAAAGTTTGTGCGCGTTGCGCCGAGTTTACAGTTCTGACACGTGTGGATTTGCTCACGGAGAGCAGGCAGGCTCAGAGCGCTCTGCCAAGCGGCATTAGCGTATGCCGATGGCTGTTTTTTTTCTGGTGCTGGCGCTTGTACGGTTTCACCAAAAAGCGAGGGCGCAGGCACGTCGGCAGGTGGATTGTAGGCTTTAGGCATGACTGGAAAGTCTTTAGTGGAAGAAGTAGAGGTTACCGGTGCCGTTTGTTCGTCTGAACGTGCTGGCTTGCCGTGCTTAATATCCATGGTCGGTATTACGGTAATGTCTAGTTCGGAGTCTAATTTACTGTCCGCTTTACGGTAAGGTCCGATATAGGCAATATTACCCGCTAACGCTTGGCGCTGAAGCAAATAGCGTTCAATGCGTGTAAGAATGGTCTCTGGCTGTTGCATAACGTGTTCGGATATCTATCGTTTTTTTAGAGGGTCTTGATAAATTTTGCCGTAGGTTGGAAATTTTGTGTAATTTAGAGGCTGTTTTGCTAAAACACAAGTGATTATGCAAATAAATTGTTACCTTCCACTTGTAGTCTTACAATCTCTTTTATTTGGAACTTTTTGTTGAATACGCTATGAGTACAAACCCTGAGCAACGTTCTGATTTCGCAAAGATGGCGACGTTTGTCGGCATCGGTTTAGTGTGTATGATGGGAATTATTTTTGGAGGCTTTTATGCTGAAGCATATATCAATCCCTGGTTGAAAGGCAAGCCGGAACGTTATGGTGAAACTGTCCTCAAAACCCCCCACCCGGTGATTGTCGAGGCGAACCCGCAGCCGACCAATTCTCTCGACGAAATTGCGAAAATTAAACTTCCTGCTCCTGCGGACGACCCGAATCTTAAAGTTCGTGAGGGTCTGGTATTGTGGCTTCGTGCGGACGCCGTGCAGCAGGGTACCAAACACGCCGACCTCGTCGCTGTGCTCCCCGATGCGTCGCCCTTGCGTAATGATGCCCGCCAAATGTACCCTGTAAGCCGTCCTCGATACTCGCAGGGCGAAATCAACGGCAAAGATGCTTTGCATTTCGACGGTAAAGATTCATTCTATTACTTTGAAAGTAATTTTGGCGTAAGCCCAGCAACGGTCTATGCTGTCTGGAAGCGTAAAGAATACGGTGGTGCGGGTTTCCAGCGCCTCTATTCAAGCGGTGCTTTTGGTACAGATTACGAGAATGCTAAATCTGCACCTGCTGGTCAGCCCGCATACAACGGCATATACTTTAGCGCATACGACCCAAAAGGCGATGGAACTGACGTGCCCGACGCGAACAATCAACCAATGGGACCGCCGACCGAACCGAAATTGCACAAAAACATTTCTGTTCAGCCTGTGGATTTGCGCCGCTTTATGATTGGGCGCTTGAATCACGGACCGGTACAGTTTTTCTCTGGTCAGCTTGGTGAAATTCTGCTCTTTAACCGCGCACTTTCTGCCGACGAGCAAAAGCAGGTGGAAAGCTACCTGACAGCAAAGTATAAGTTGAACAAACAAGCCCAGTAATACTGACGAAATAACGCAAGATTTATACGGTTATGACGAAAAAAGCAATTCTCAATCTGGACGATGGCGCAATGCGCCTTGTTGGAACAAACGAATCAGGGCAAACCACTGCTTTTGATGTAATGGCAGAAAACGGTGGAAACGGCTCAGCGGCTTCACCGATGGAAGTTTTTCTTCAGTCGGCAGCAGCGTGCTCAGGCATGGATATTTTAAGTATTATTCGCAAAAAGCGGAAAACCGTCAGCAACTTACGCATTGCAATCGAAGGTGAGCGTGCGGAAGAGCATCCACACGTGTACACCTCTATTGCAGTGAACTATACCCTCGTCAGCCCCGACGCTACCGAAGGCGACCTTACTCGTGCGTGCGAACTCTCGCAAGACCAGTATTGTAGCGCCTTTGCAATGATTAAGCGAAGCGGGTGCGCTGTTTCGTGGACGTGTAGTATTGAGCGTCCTTAAACGATGCTGCGGAGAATCACCATATTCCCCTAAAGTAGCAACTTCAAAAACAATTTAAGCAAGATGTACCCCCTCACGTGGGATACTGTCTTTTTATCATCTCATTTGTTATTTTCTATGAGCAAATCAGCACTTGATTACCTCGTTCCCAAAACAGCGGCAACACGTGCGCGGTACAAAGCCGGCAACCGTCCATCCTTCGCGCAATTTGTGGAGGACTACATCAGTCAAGAAGTTGATGTACAGGGCAACTTCTCCGATTTTATGACCGTGCGCGACACATACTTCGACTATAAACTCATCCCGCATCACCTCAGTTTCATCATTCGCCGAATGATTCCTGAGGTACTTATCCACTCAAAGAAACAAGATGAGCGCATTGTTCGTGAGCACTATGACCGTGGCAATGACTTCTTCCGCGCATTCTTGGGTCCACGTATGGTCTATACAAGCGGCTTTTTTGTGGATTTGGAAACAGATACTCTCGAAATGGCGCAAGACCGCAAAATGCAAATGGTCTGCCAAAAACTCCATATGAAAGAGGGTGATCGCCATTTGGATATCGGTTGCGGCTGGGGAACGCTCGTAACATACTCCGCAAAGCATTTTGGCGCAAATTCTACCGGCGTAACAATCGCTCAAGAAGGCTACAACTGGGGAATGAAGCAAATTGCTGATAATGGCGTAAGCGACCGTGCACGTATTTTGCGTATGGATTACCGCGACATCCCAAAGCAAAAATTCGACAAAATCACCTGCTTGGAAATGGGCGAACACGTTGGTATTCGCAAGTTTCAAGGCTTTATTGAGCAGATTTATGGTCTTCTGGAAGATGATGGAAAATTCTACATCCAGCAAGCCGGCTTACGTGCTAATCCGGGTATTTTCCAAAGTGGTCAGCATTGGGAAGACTTGATTTGGGGCTTGTTTATGAACGAATACATCTTCTCCGGTGCCGATGCCAGCACACCGCTTGCATTCCTTACTCGTTCATTGCAAAACGCAAATTTTGAAGTGAACACCGTTGAGAACCTCGGCATCCACTACTCGCACACAATTCAGAAATGGTACGATAACTGGATGGAGAATGAAGAATTTATCAATAGCAGTTATGGTGTTTGGTGGTTCCGCTTGTGGCAGATTTTCTTGCGCTGGTCGGTGGATATTGGTGCGCAAGGCTCGTCAACGTGCTGGGGCATTATCGCTCACAAAAACTTTAACGAGACCAATCGCAATGAGTATCTCGGCAAACTCAATCTCGGCGAACGTGCACTCGACATAGCCGTTCCGATGGAACTCTAAAGAGACCAATAACAAGAGCCTTGTGCCGCACACTAAAACGCGAACAAGGCTCTTTTTTTGTATTTTTTGTTGTCGCTTTTACCAATGACAATTTTACAAGCTATTATTCTTGGTCTTGTCCAAGGTCTCACAGAATTTTTGCCTGTCAGCAGTTCCGCGCATTTGACACTTGTCGGCAAGGCAATGGGCTTGATTTCACCGGAACATCCCGAATCGTGGACGGCATTTGTGGCTGTGATTCAGCTTGGGACGCTTATGGCGGTGCTGCTCTATTTTGCACGGGATATTGCTCAGATTTCGACGGCATTTTTCCGTGACAATCTTACCGCTCGCAAACCGCTCGCCGAGCAATCGCACGAGTCAAAAATGGGATGGTACGTAATTATTGGCACTCTCCCGATTGTTACTATTGGGCTTCTGCTCAAAAAGGTGATTGAAAGCAGCCTCACCAAAGACGTTACCCTTATTGCATGGACGCTCATTGTGCTTGCACTCGTACTGCTTTTTGCCGAGCGTGTCGGCAAGCAAATGCGCGGCTTTGAGGCTGTTACATGGCGTGATGCTCTCGTTATTGGTTTTGCTCAGACGCTGGCGCTCTTTCCGGGTGCGTCGCGCTCCGGCACGACGATTACAGCGGGCTTGTTTATTGGCTTGAAGCGCGATATTGCCGCGCGATTTTCCTTTTTGCTCAGTATTCCGGCAGTTTTGGCTAGTGGACTCTTGCAACTCAAGCAGGCACTTGGCTTTATGAACACACAGGATTTGACAACGCTTGTCGTGGCGACTGTCGTGTCCGGCATTGCGGGTTACGCCACTATCGCACTCTTGCTACGCTATCTCCAAACGCACTCAACGGCAGTATTTGTCATCTATCGCGTGGCGCTGGGCGTGGCGCTTCTCACCATCTGGAAATCACTTTTTTAGGCGGATGCCGCTATGCGTCTTCCCTTCTCATTCGGTCTTGCAGTAGCTCTCTTGTTTGTATGGGCGGGCGTCGCTTGTCAAAAATATGGACAGCCTGAGCGATTACGACGCTTTGCTGCACTCCAGCAAACATCAACGCCCTCCAAAAGCGTAAGCACGAAGTTACCCGAAAGCCCGTCAGATTCATCGGCAAAACCTGATACAATACCACTTCTGACGCACCGTGCGGTCATCCGCACCACCTTCGGCGAAATCACCATTGGTTTGTATGGCAAGGATGCACCGCAGGCGGTCGAGAATTTTGTGAAATTGTCAGAGCGAAAATTTTTTCGCGGTATTCTTTTTCACCGCGTGGCAAAGAACTTTGTCGTTCAGACCGGCGACCCAAAAACCAAAGACAAGCGTAAAAAAGACGAATGGGGCTCAGGTGGCGAAAGTGCTTTCGGTGAGCCGTTCCCAGATGAAATTTTTACCGATGCTCCGAGCGTCAAGCGCGGCTACAAGCGCGGTACAGTCGCTATGGCAAACCGCAGCCCGGATGCGAACACCAGCCAGTTTTTTATTTGCCTGCGCGATGTCCCGGAGCTGCCACAGCAGTTTACCATCTTTGGTGAAGTGCTGCACGGGCAGGACGTGTTGGACAGTATTGGTGGGGTTGAAATTACACCACAATTAAACGAAAATGACGGCCGTCCCGTCAAAGTAATTGCTATTAAGTCCGTCGCGGTGTCGAAAGTACGCGCCCTTGCACGGAAATAGAAAAAATATCAGTAAATAACTTTGTTCAACAAATTTGAGGATACACACCATGACAACACGACGAGTATTCAATTCTATCTCGTTGCTGGCGCTTGCCACTATCGTACTCAGCAGCTTTACAGCCTTATCGGTATTCGCACAGAAAAAAGCCTCGAAAGAGAAATCATCTTCATCCAAAACTACTACTTCATCCAAAATGAGCACGACACCCGCACGCCCGCAGTATGTGATTAGTGTTACCCACGGTGGCAGACCCCTTGGCAACATGACGATTGAAATTTACAATGATCTTGCGCCAAAACACGCTGCAAATTTTGATAGCCTTGTTGCGGCAAAGTTCTACGACGGCACAGCGTTTCACCGTATTATTCCCGGCTTTATGATTCAAGGCGGCGACCCAAATTCGCGCCCGAATAGCGGAAAACCGAAAATGTTCTGGGGAATGGGCGAACCCGGACAACGCACCGTGCCATCGGAGTTCAGCCAGACGCTCAAGCATGAGCCAGGCATTATTTCTGCCGCCCGCACTGCTGACCCGAACAGTGCTACCTCACAGTTCTTTATTTGCCATGGCAGCCCCGCGCACTTGGACGGACAGTATTCGATTTATGGAAAAGTCATTAGCGGCATGGAAGTCGTTGACCAAATCGCTCGTGTTCCGTGCGAGCAAGCAGGCGGCGGAGACCTTTCCAGCCCAGTTGAAAAAGTTGAGATGAAAATTGTAAAAAAATAATGCTTGCCAGTTTCTACAAAAGTTAAGTACCAAGCGTCTCCGCACAAACGGCTTCGCAACAAAAAACGCCTTTGCTCCTTTCGGCAGCAAAGGCGTTTTTTGTTGTGATACTTATCGTACTCGCCCAGCGCACACCGCACAATACATTACCAACAGTTTACAAAAACACTGTTGAGAACTCAACGACTTTCCGTATATTGCAGCTCAAAGAGGCATAATGTCTCGCTTAACCCCAGCATTTCCGCACTATTTTTTTCGTGTGTTCTACCATGGTCGAACTCCCCATCCGTCTGAACGACAAGCCGCATGAAGCGCTGATGAGCGTTTGGTGGACATCGCTGATGCTGAAGAAAATTTCTACCAAAATTTTCCAGCCCGAACTGGCTTCCGAAGCGCAGTTCAATATTCTCGTTTTGCTCAAAGAAGCTCATAAGCCTCTGACACAAAACGACTTGAGTCGTAAATTGCTTGTTGATAAATCTAACATCACCGGATTACTTGACCGATTGGAAAAGCAAGGTCTTCTTGTCCGTACCAACGTAGAGGGCGACCGCCGCAGCTATCACATTGAGCTAACGCGCGAGGGACGGCGAGTGGTGAACAAACTCGATAAGCGCTACACCAGCGCTGTAGAATCGGTAATGAATGAACTGAGCGCAGAAGAACACGAAGCGCTTATCAGCCTAACAAAAAAAGTACGCTCCGGCATTATCAAACAACTGGAAGAGTGACGCTATGCGCCGTTGGAGTGAAGTATGGAGACCGTACAGGGGGGTAATTCGCGCCGGACTCGCCAACGCAGTGGAATATCGCACAAATTTTTTGATTGATACGTTGGCGTGGTTGGTGGTTTCTGCTGCGGTGAATATGTATCTCTGGTATGCCGTCTATGAATCATCTTCCCAAACGACGCTTGCATCTATCACGCTGCCGCAGATGCTCTCCTATATCGTCTGCGCCACATTATGCGCTTCCATTTGCCGGAAAGGTCGCTTTGAGCGTGCCACCGGTGAAGAAATTCGCAATGGCGAACTTAACAAATACCTCGTCAAGCCTATCACCCACATTGGCTATGTCCTCGCAGCAGCTACTGCAGAGCGCATCGTCTCACTCCAGCTTACTGTAATTCTCGTGATAGTTGTCGGTGTTCCGCTTACGCTCACGGCGGGCGTATCACTTTCATGGACGGGAGCGCTTTGTGCCTTGCCAATCTTGCTTTGCGGCATGATGATTCATAGCCTCATTGCGCTCATGCTGTCGTATTTTGCCTTCTGGCTTGATGAAGTTTGGACGTTTCACGTCGTGAAGGACATTAGCTTTTGGTTTTTATCCGGGCAGCTTTTGCCGCTCTCTACCTTGCCGCCCGATGTGCTGCGCGTTTCCAATATGCTTCCGTTCCAGTATTTGGCATATATTCCGGCATCGCTTATCGTCGGGACTATTCCGGCAAGTGCTGCCTTGCCGTATTTTGCCGGCGCGTTCGTGTGGATGATTCTTCTGTACGGCATCACGCTTTTCGTCTGGAAACGAGGAATAATGCGCTATTCAGCGTTTGGTGGATAAGCCGCGATACTATACAAAAAAGCCATCGCTGTTTTTTACACAAACGGCATCTTTACGACTTCTGCCGGAAATTCTTTACCGCGTACCGCCAACTGAATAATTGTGCCGACCGCACTACAAGCCGCATCCACGTATCCCATGCCAATACCGATGTTCAGTATCGGCGAGATGCCTCCACTTGTTACTGTGCCAATTTGCTTGCCGTCGTGGTGCAAGGTGTATCCTTGGCGCGGAATAACTTTTTCTTGTTGCAGTTTGAATCCAACCAATTTTCGCTTGAGACCTTGCTCCTTTGCTGCCGCAATAGGTGTCTTGCCCGTGAAATCATCTTTAGCGAGTTTGGTAATCCAGCCCAAGCCTGCTTCAAGCGGGTTCGTGGTTTGGTCAATATCATTTCCGTAGAGACAATACCCTTTTTCCAAGCGCAAGGTGTCGCGTGCTCCCAAGCCGCATGGTTCAATGCTAAACTCTGCTCCGGCGTTCATAATTGCATTCCACACGTTGGCAGCAACATCCGCACCGCCGCGAAAATAGAGTTCAAATCCCAATTCGCCTGTATATCCTGTTCGCGAAATGAGCATCGGGATCCCCGCCACGACCCCATCGGCAAAGCTATAATATGCAATCGGTTCCAGCGCCGTCGCGGTCAGCTTCTGTAAGGTTGCGAGTGATTTCGGACCCTGCACAGCAAGCAAGTTCATTTCATCGCTGATATTTCGGATTTCTATATCGTCCATACCCTTCGCTACTTCGTGCATCCACGCAAGGTCTTTCGCGATGTTCGAGGCATTGATGACGAGAAAGTAATGGTCGCCTCTATGATAGACCAGCAAATCATCCACAATTCCGCCCTCGCGGTAGCACATAGCAGAATACTGGGCTTTCCCTGTCTCTAGCTTTGATGCGTCATTCACGGTAAGCTTTTGCAAAAAAGCCAGTGCATTTTTACCGTGTATTTCTACTTCTCCCATATGGGAAACATCGAAGATGCCGACACTATTACGCACTGCAAAATGTTCTTGCAAAATTCCCTTAGAATAATTCACCGGCATATCAAACCCGGCAAAGGGGATAATTTTTGCGCCGAGTGCTTTGTGGATGTCATAAAAATTGGTGCGTTGGCTTGAGGCTTCCATAGTGCTGAGAAAAGGAGTGGATGGGGGGATTGAACTTGATGCTGCACTTTCTAAATCGGCTACTCAATGTTGATGGCGACCGAATTTGACCCCGCAGCGCTGCAAAAATACAACTAAATTCTATCCCGTTAAAATATCATCTGTAATCATATCGCAATACCAACGTTCTAGCATGGTCATTGACGCGACGTTTTTTTTCTTCAAGCACATTATTTTACTACATAGAGCAGTAATGTTTGCCAATCCTGCCCTATCTGCAAGCGGCACGAATATACGCCTTGTGCAATATTCCCCACCGACCAATTGAGCGAATGTGTCCCTGCAGGTCGTACGCCTTCGTCAAGTGTGGCAATGTGCTCGCCAAGCATCGAAAAAATATCAAGCCTCACGGACTGCACAGACTTCAGTGTATAGCGCAAGACCGCAGAATGACTGATAGGATTGGGTAATACTTCAAATGCAACAGCATCACTGGTGCGCACACTGGTCGGAGTGAACATGAATTGTGAGGTGGAAAATCCGACACCACCTTGCGCAACGACAGCAATAGAGCCACTTGCACCCTGAGCGAGGACTGCCTGAATTTGCGTGGGCGACAGAACCGTAAACGACCGTGCCGGAATACCACCGAAGGTAACAGCACTAACGCCGTTAAAAAACGAGCCGAAAATATTCACCACCGTGCCGGGTCCGCCAAATGTGGGTGAAAAAAATGTGACAGTGGGCGGTGCGGTAAAAACAAACTGCTGTGTGGCGCTCGTAGAGCCGGTTTGCGTCGTAACGGTAATTGCACCGCTAGAGCCATTGCCAAGGGTTGCAATAATTTGCGATGGACTACTGACAATATAATTTTGAGCCGGAGTGCCGCCAAAGCTCACGCCTGTTACATTCGTAAAATTCGTGCCGATGATGTTGACAATCGTTCCTGTTCCGCCCGTTGTCGGCGAGACAAACGTAATCACAGGCGGTGCCACAAACGTAAAAATTTGCTGCGACGACGATGTACCGCCTTGTGTGGTAACACTTACCGTTCCGGTCGCTCCGTTTGCACCGACGACGGCTGTAAGCTGCGTTGGGCTTATTTGGGTAAAGGATTGTGCCGCAATACCGCCAAAGGCTACACTGCGCGTACTATCGAGGTTCGTGCCGACAATAGTCACTACTGTGCCGGCAGCTCCGGACTGAGGCGTAATAAATAGTACGTTTGGTGCGGGTACAAACGTAAAGCGTAAAGTAGAAGACACCGTGCTAACAAGCGTAGAGAGAGCGATAACACCACTTGCACCATTGCCAATAACAGCAGTAATCTGCGTCGGACTGTTAATCGTAAACGATGCCGGCGTACCGCCAAAAGAAACACTTGTTACATTGCTCAGGTTGGTGCCGATAATTGTGACCACCGTTCCGGCGCCGCCCGTGAGAGGCGATGCAAACAATGCAGTCGGCGGTGCGATAAACGTAAAGGCTTGCGGGGCAGTTGCCACGATGCCTCCGACGCTAACATTCACCAGACCTGTTGCGCCCTGTCCCACCACTGCTGTTAGCTGCGTATCGCTTACAATGCGGAATGATTGTGCTTGTACATCACCAAACAGGATGGATTGAGCATTACCCAGATTCGTGCCTGTAATAGTGATTGGTGTGCCGACTGTACCGATGCTTGGAGCGATGCTTGTGATAACGGGCTGCGCCTGTACCGCCGCAAAAGCCCGTATTTGCGTTGTTCGCCCACAGGCATCCGGCAGGGTAAATGTCGTAGCAGTCGTTACACCAGCCGGAGCGCCGAAAAAGCGCACAAATACTTGCGCCTGTGCATTTGGCAAGACGACCGCAGGGGTAATCGAGTCAAGAGAAAATGCACCCGAAAAAATCGGTGTCCCAAATGAAAGCGGTACTGTGCCGGTGTTGCGCAAGGTGATAATGGTCGTTGTTGGGGTGTTGATAGCAATATTGTTCAGTACAATATTCGTTGTTGAAAGTACAAAGCCCGTAGAATCGCGCTGTGCCGAAAGCAAAATAGAATTGATACCACCCGAAGCGTTGACAGCATTGGAGGCAAAGACGAGCGAGGCATTGATAGCACCGATACGACTGGGGTTGTAGGCAATAACGATTGCTTGCGTTACGCCTGGAGTAATGAATATCGGGGTTGCTTGAGAAATACTTGCCGGAGAAACAATGCTAAAATCGGCATTGGTAGGACTGACTGCCCCGCCGGAGAGAATGAGCGTGGCAACTCCCGTGTTCTGAATAGCAATCGTCGTTGTTATTACGCCGCTTGTGCAGGAGAGCGAGCCGAAATTCTGTATAGTGGGCGCGGTAAAAACTTGTGCTGATGCAGGCTTCAGAGCAAGCAAGCACCAGACAAAAAAACAAGACAATCGAAAGCAAGTATTCCAAGTATTCATGGGGCAGTACGGCAAAAGTGGTATGCAGTTTTTTACTCAAATAAGCAAGAAGTATGCCAGAGTTCAAAAAACGACAAACCCGCTTCCTGTCTGCTTTACGACGGGAAGCGGGTTTGATTTTATCGTTCAAATCTCATTCTGAAGCAATTTTCCCGAAGCTTTTCTGCTCCATATACGCCTTGTAGCGCTCAATTTCGGAAGCCATTGCATTCATCACAACGCTCATCACAAAAGCATCATCA
This sequence comes from Ignavibacteria bacterium, assembly GCA_014654705.1. Taxonomy (GTDB): domain Bacteria; phylum Bacteroidota; class Ignavibacteria; order Kapaibacteriales; family UBA4661; genus PH2015. The sequence continues at coordinate 33,951 of JACVZY010000071.1, read as the reverse complement.
ATATAGCCCAGAATGGGAATATAGTCCGGCAGAAGATCAATCGGCGAGATGAAATACAGCAGCCCTGCAATCACCATCGTCTTGCTCGACCATGCCATTGCAAATTCTTTATCGCGGAGCATAGCATAGAGCGTTTTTACCTTGCCGAGCAGATTTTTCACAATAGGAAGGCGCTGATTAACGGAGTCTAAGACCTTTGCAACCTTCTCGGGGAGTTCTTCTACCACAACTTTTTCGTCTTCGCGCGAAACATTCTTTGCCCGTTCAAAAAGCTCTTGCTCTAGGCGTTGTTGCTGCTCGGCGGAAATAGGCGTTTCTTTCATGGTGTCCATTGGTATTAGCGGCGTTTAGTGGATTGCGATTTTTCGCTTGGATGCGATATTTTTCCGTTTGGTTTAGTGTTTGCGGCTCTTGTGGGCTTGTCGGAGGTGATGACGGGATGAGCAAGCGAGCGCCACATCAAAAACACGCCTAAGGCAACGAGTGGCACACTCAGTATTTGTCCCATGTTGAACGGCAAACCATTTTCAAAAGCCACTTGATTCTCTTTTGTAAATTCAATTGCAAACCGAGCGCCGAAAATGCAGATAAAAAATACGCCCAAGAGCAGACCATTCGGTGTTTTGGCATCGTAACGGTTGTACATGAAGCGCATCAGTGCGAAAGTGAGAATATAGCACACAGCTTCGTATAATTGCGATGGGTGGCGCGGAAGAAGGTCGCGCTGGGTGAAAATAACCGCCCACGGAAGGTCGGTCGGATGACCAATCATTTCGTGGTTGAAAAAGTTTCCGACGCGAATAAGAAATGCCGCGAGTGCGACGACAATCGCAATTCGGTCAATAATCCACAGGAAAGGCTGTGCAGGACGCTTTCGCGCATAGAGCCAGAGTGCTATGGAAATCCCAACGACCGCACCATGACTGGCATAGCCGCCCTTCCATATTTGGAGAATTTCGAGGGGATTCGCAAGGTAGTAATCGGGCTGATAGAAGAGGCAATGCCCTAAGCGCATCCCAAGAATAGTACCGCCAATCATATAGAACGTAAGCGGCTCCATATCGGTAACGGGGCGGTATTCTCGCACAAACATCCGCGACATGAGAAGATAGCCCAAGAAAAAGCCGGAAGAAAAGAGCAGTCCGTACCAGCGAATCGTTACCGAACCAAAAGTAAACATTTCAGGCTTTACATCCCACGTAATAGCAGCAATGGAAAGCAATGAAAGAGTAGGTATAATCATTATGAGTCAAGTGTCGTGAAAAAATTTGCTTGAATTCAAGCTGGAATCCGAATCAACAACAATAGCAGCACAAAACTACATCTTTACTGCATCTTTTCCTTATTCTTCACGCGCACTTCGAACATTTTTGACCAATTTTTTCCTGTGAGCAGGAGCACGTCACGCTTAGAATCGTAGGCAATACCGTTCAGAACATCAGCCTGTGAGCGCTCTTGCGGTGTCAGTAAGCCGGAGCAATCTATCCATCCAAGGACATTCCCTGTTTGGGGATTAATGCGAGCAATAGAATCTGTTTGCCAAATATTTGCCCAAAGCTCACCATTAACGACTTCCAGTTCATTGAGATTTTTCACTGGAACGCCATTGGCAGTCACGGTAAGCATTTTGCGAATTAAAAGCGAATCGGGGTCAAGAAAGCGTATGCTGCTGGTGCCGTCGCTCATAATCATACTTTTACCGTCGTAGGTAAGCCCCCAACCTTCGCCAAAATAGCTGAAGGTGCGGAGTTGCTGAAACGTTTTGATATCATAGACAAAACCAATGCCGGACTGCCACGTAAGCTGATATGCTTTCCCCCCCACAACGACCATTCCTTCTGCAAAATAAGCAGCATCAACACCAACTTTTTTGAGGACTTTACCTGTTTGCGGATCGAGCTTGCGGAATGAAGACGTGCCGTACTGCCCCGTGCTTTCGTATAAATCACCATTAAAGAACGTCAAGCCTTGTGTAAATGCCTGAGTATCGTGAGGAATGGTGCGAATAACTTCGATGCCGTAGGTGGGAAGCGGCGCCGTCGCAGGTGGTGGAGTATTGGTCGTTACGGAAGCATCATCAGCTTGTTGTGCTGGAGTATTAGCAGGAACATCAGTACTCATGCGGCTGGAACGGTTAACGATGAGTTGCTCACCGAGGAGCAAAACAACGAACAAGGTAACAATAGCAATGGCAATTTTAGCGGCGTGTGTGCGCAGGAAGTCCATAGAGGTACGAAAGGTGCAAGTACGAAGTGTGAACGTGCAAAGTGTGAAAAATGGTACGGTTACAAATCCAGCTTTTGTGATTCTTCCTCGCCAATAATTTCCAGTGCTTCTGCTGCTGAACTTGCTCCGAGGAGCCTTTCGCGAAATTCATCGCTGCTCATCAATCGCGAAACCCGCGAAAGCAAGCGCAAATGAGTACCAACGGCACTTTCCTGCCCCAAAAGCATAAAAATAATATTGACTGGCTTATTATCAAGCGCCTGGTATTCGACCGGCTCATCCAGCGTGATGAGTGCGCCGATGGGTTGCGCGACCGCATCGGTCTTGGCATGGGGAAATGCAAAGCCTTTGCCGACACCGGTGGACATGATATTCTCACGTTCCAAAATCAGAGATTCTACTTTTGCCACATCGGCAACGCCGCCGCGCTGACTAATCATATCAACCATAAAATGCAGAGCATCGTTCTTGGTCGGATGGGTTTGGTGGACAGCCACCGAGGAGGCATTCAAAACGTCGGTGATACGCATTTGGGTCGTCGGAATTACGAATGATAAAGGACAAATTACAGTGATACAGATTTTGAGAATGAACAATAGTATGGTGTGAAGCCATACTATTGTTTATTCTGATCAAGACTTTCGTGATCACGTAGAGCATAAAATTTTACTCGTCGCGCCACTGCTCTACGAGTTTGATGTGTTCTTCGGCAGCAGATTTTGCTTTGTCTTTTTCGGCGGCTTCGGCGGTAACATGGAAAATACCACGCTCTTTGTCCGGCAGAAACAGCACCGATACGTCGCCATCAATAATTTTCACACCGTCTATCAGTTCACGCTTTTTACCTTCGCTGTATTCCATAGCGCGGCGCATAATCAAGCCTTTTTTCTCCCATGGGCAGGGTGCTTGATGATTGAACTGGTAGCGTCTGGGCAGTTCTTTATCTACTTCGCCGATAGTTTTGCCCGTTTTTGCCAACATATCAAGTATTTTGCCGATGGCAAACATTGAATCGCTGGCAAAGAAAAATTCGCTAAAAATAAGTCTTCCGCGCATATCGCCCAAGAACAAAATATCTTTATCTCGTGTTGCCTCCATCATTGCTGAGTGCGAGTTGGGAATACGGACGATTGTTACGTTGTTGTACGCCTTTGATGCTTCTTCGATTTCACTTGATGCCACAACCGAAAGTGCTATCTTATACGGTGCTCGGTCTTTGTTGGTTTCCATAAACAACTTTGCGACAATTGGCAACAAGCGATTATCGTACCAACGCCCGCTTCCGTCCACGACAGAAATTTTTTCTACGCCGGGGTCAATAATAAAACCGATTTCGTACTTGAGCGAACTCATCACTTGTCCCATTTGCTCTCGTGCGGCTTTAGACTGCTCGTCGCCACGAATGGAGCGCCGCGTGTCTATGTAGCCGTTCAAACCGACCACCTGACATTGCAATTCACCCAACAGTCGCGGAAAGATTGCAGAAGTCATACCGTACGCATAGTCCACGACGATGCTGAACTGACGCTCCGCAATGCGCTTCACATCAAGTGCGCTTGTGTAGGCGTTGGTGTATGCCTCTGCGGTGCGCTCTGGGAAAATCAGGCTACCAATGTCTTCGGGCGCTACACGCTTAATGTCTTCTCCAAAAAAGAGACGCTCAATTTTCTTGAGAGCGCTTGTCTGCATATCACGCCCGTCGGAATTGAGCAAAATAATATCAATTTGACGCGGGTAATAAGGCGACTGCCGGACGTGAAAGCCAGCCACAGCCTTGCCGTCCAGCAATGCTTGCCGCGTAAGTGGAAGCGGTGTCGTCTGCAAATCTACCACATTCGTCCCCACCGACATCAATCCCGCAGCCATAGCGCGTTTGATCATCCGGCAGACCTCATTGGCATCGCGGCTACCGATAACCGTTTTGTCTGCGCCGAGCGAGTTCCCAAGCGCCGCACCGAATTTTGCTCCAAACTCTGGGTTCATCTCAATATTCGATGCACCCGTCACGCGAGCATCGGTGAAGAGATCGCGCATCCATTTTTCTTCTTGGACAAGACTCCGCGTCAGTATTGCGCGGGATTCGACTTCTTTACCGGGCCAGAGTTTGATATTGGAAACGAGTTTTGCATAATCACCAATCGTACAGCCATCCGAAATGAAGACGTTCTCTGCTACCTTGACGTAATCGCCAATAGTTACGTCATTCGTCACAACATCGTTTGTCAGCGAGGCATAATCACCAATTTTTGTGCGCTCCCATATTACCGAGTTGTCAATTTTTGCACCATATCCGACGTGGCAATTATCACCCAGCGAAGAATTGGTTATTTCGGTGCGCGGACCTACTACCACATTTTCGCCAATAATCACTGTCCCGATGAGTTTTGCGGTTTCATGGACTTGTGCCGAAGCAGCCACATAGCTGCCCTCTTGCTTCACGCCTTTGATTTCAACCTGCACCTTGCCGCCGATGGCATCTGCCTGCGCTTGCTGATATTGGTCAAGGTTACCCACATCCTGCCAGTATCCTGATGCCGTGTAGCCATAGAGCGGAAGCCCTTGCTGGAGCATGAGCGGAAAGAGGTCTTTGCTAAAATCGAAGTCTTTTTGGTATGGAATAAGATCAAGAACTTCCGGCTCCAAAATGTAAATGCCGGTATTGATGGTATCAGAAAACACCTCGCCCCACGACGGCTTCTCCAAGAAGCGGTTGATTTTTCCGTCTTTGTCAGTCATTACAATCCCGAATGCAAGTGGGTTGGAGGCTTGTGTCAGCACAATCGTTGCTTTCGCTTTTTTCTCTTCGTGGAATTGGATGGCTGCACCCAAATCAAAATCCGTTAGCACATCACCGGAGATGATGATGAAGCGCTCGGTCAGGTGTTCTTGCGCATACCGCACAGCGCCAGCCGTGCCGTAATCCGCCATTGCCTGCATATACTTCATGGTGATACCGAAATTTGAACCGGTGCCGAAATACGATGTAATTTTCTCCGGCTGAAAGTAAAGCAGTGATACGATGTCAGTGATATTGTTTTTTTTGAGCAGATTGACGATATGTTCCATCATCGGTACATTCATCATGGGAACCATCGGCTTGGGGAGGTTCATGGTTATGGGGCGTAGGCGTGTACCGAAGCCACCTGCCATAATTACAGCTTTTTTCATCATAGTACAATGCGGATTTAGAAGGTGAGAAAGAATGACCGATGAATTGAGAATTGTTTCCTGACGAACACACGCGCCGTCTCTCGAAAGCGCATAAAAGCGTGGCTTGTATAATTGAAATACGGTGCAAGAGATGAGAGATACAGGCAAACAAACTTAATAATTTTTTGCTATGCTCAAATGAAGAAATTCATATTAGGAACAATTTTTTCGCCGGATTCAACAATTCGGTCAAGAAGCACGATGTTTTCTCACGTTCAAGGCAATTGAGGATAGCGTGTTGAAACTCTTCGCCACAAAGAGTTTGTCATTCCGTGCGTTTGAGCTATTCGCACTTATGTTTCCAACTGAATCCAATGAGAGCTATCACAACGGTATCACAATGTTTTGGTATCACAATGTTTTGGTATCACAATGTTTTGGTATCACAATGTTTTTGGACAGCAGTTTTACCGTCGTTGTGTGCTTTTCAAGCTCAAAACTCAACTTCAAAACTCAGCACTGTCCATCACAATGTTCTCGCGCATCGAAAGCCTGAAGCCATCCAGCGCTCGTTGGGGTGGAAAAAGTTTCGGTACGTGGAGCGCATACTTGCTCGCGGCGTAGCGAATGAGCCGCCACGAAGCACTTTTTGATTGACAAACCATTTGTCGTTGTACTCGTCGAATTGCGGCGTGAAGCCCGGATAGGGCGCGTAATCGCTGCTTGTCCATTCCCAAAGGTCGCCCGTCATTTGCCAAAGACCGCTTGCGGTAGCGCCTGCGGGGAATGCGCCCGCTTCGGAAGCACTCCAAAGATTATTTTCCAGAAAATTACCATGCTGTGCTGCCAAACTGCTATTTCCCCACGGAAAGGCTTGTTTTATACTGTTTCCAGAGTTGATTGTGCAGGCATATTCCCACTCTGCTTCGGTGGGCAGACGTTTGCCACGCCATTTTGCAAATGCTGAGGCTTCGTAATAGCTGATGTGCTGCACGGGTTCATTATTGTCTGCGTTTCGCAAGCCCCGATAATCGCGGATGTGCCATCCTGCGCCGCTTTCCGTGCCTGCTTTTTCCCAATACATGGGCGCTTCGACGCTTTCCGCTTTCACCCAGTCCCATGCTGCCGAAAGCCACCATTTGTAATTTGTGTAGCCGCCATCCCGCATAAATTCAAGAAACTCGCTATTGGTAATCATGCGCTTTTCGAGAGCAAAATTGTTCACATAAACTTTGTGGCGTGGTGCTTCGTTGTCCCACACAAACGCGTGTTCATCGGCATTTGCACCTAATTCAATAACTCCACCCGCAAACTCAACCTCGCCTTCTATCACCAGCTGCGCTTTCGGCATTTCCTGCATCAGAAGCGGTTTGTACTCATCGGCAAGAAGATGTTTGATGTCATAGACTAACAATTCCTGATGCTGCATTTCGTGCTCAAGCCCCAAACGAAAAAGCCGTGCTGCCTCGTGTGCGTCTGCCAAATACGGCAAGCGTTCCAGCAAAATCTTGCAATGCCCGTCAATGCGTGTGCGGTAAAGTAACGTTTCCTGAACCGTCGGACGCGAGACCGCACCACGCTTCTGGCGATTGATACGCGCTCCGAAGCCTTCATAGTACGAATTGAAATAATACAAAAACGCATCGGAGTAAATTTTGTATTCTGGTACGAAGCGCTTCAGAAGCATTTCAAAAAACCACGATGTATGCCCCAAATGCCAGCGCGGTGGACTCATAAAGGGTGCGGTCTGAATGACGTAATCTTCAATCGCAAGCGGCTGGCAGAGTTCTATCGTGGCAATACGCACGGCGCTGAAATCCTCACGCAAGCGCTCACGAACTTCTTCGAGCGAAGAAATTGCGGGGGAAGCGTGGTTCAGTGCTCCATTTTGAAGAGATGTCGTTGCTGGCATAACAAGGTATTGAGATGAGTGAGGTGAGTGCTTGCGTTGTTTACTTTGTGCTGTTCACTGTACAACGCGCAAGATACAGGATTATTGCTGAATAAACAGAGTTTCGGCTTGATAAAATGTCCGCGTAAAAATTGGTTAGAAGCGGCGAAGTGTGTAATTTTAAGCGTTCATTATTCGCATTACTTTTCTACAACAATTTGTCATGGAACTTCTCAATTCATCCGGCGAATTTGGTACGTCCAAGCGCCGCCGAATTTTGTACGGCGTCATTTTACTCATTAGTGCTATTTATGTCGGGCGCTTGGTGCAACTGCAAATTATCGAAGGCGAAGAATACCGCTCCAAATCAGAGATGCAGGCAATCAAGCAAATTGTCCGCGAGCCTGTGCGCGGTGCTATTTACGACCGCACCGGTACGCTCATCGTTCACAATACACCCTCGCAGGCTGTTACTATCACGCCCGCTGAGTTCGACGTGCGTACGCTGCCATTTCTGGCAACGGTCTTGGGTATGGACGAAGACGAACTTCGCACAAAAATTGACCGCTACCGCAAGACCTCGCCAACAATTCCCGTGAAAATTTTCCGCGATGCCGATGCAAAAATTATTGCCGCCATCGAGGAAAACCGCAACGACCTGCCCGGAGTGGCGATACTGTCGGAATCAAAGCGGGTGTATGATTTCAAGGGTGATTCTCCGCACCTTTTCGGCTATACCAAAGAGATTGCTGAGCAGCAACTCGCACAGCTTGGCGATTATTACCGTCCCGGCGATGCTATTGGCTATACGGGTATTGAAGCGGGCTACGAGAATTTTATGCGCGGGCGCAAAGGCATTGAGTTTGCGGCAGTGAACGTGCTTGGTCAGCGCGTTTCCAGTTTCAATAACGGTAGAAATGACGTTGCTCCCGAAGATGGCTTTAGCCTCAAACTCGGTATAGACGCTCGCCTGCAAGATTATATTGATTCGCTCATCAATCGGCGCGGAGCAGCAGTGGTAATAGAGCCAAAGTCCGGTGAAATTCTCGCACTTGTCAGCAAGCCCGATTACGACTTGCGCAAATTTAGCGGACGCACTCCGAAAGCAATTTACGATTCGATTGCAAACGACCCCGAAACTCCAATGTTCAACCGCGCTACGCAGACGTCGTATCCGCCCGGTTCGACGTGGAAAATGCTCATGGCGCTTGCTGGATTGCAGGAAGGCATTATTGATGAAAATTCGACCTTAACTTGCAATGGCGTTTTCCAGTTTGGCAATAAATCGTTCAAGTGTCACGGCGGCTCGCATGGAGCAATCAATGTTCGCCGTGCTATTCAGGTGTCGTGTAATTCTTTTTTCTACCAACTGAATTTGAAACTCGGTGTGAAGCGCTTTGAGCAATATGGCAAAATGTTCGGCTTCGGCGCAAAAACAAGTGCAGATGTGATAGACGAAGGAACAGGAAATTTGCCGTCGGCGCAATACATGAACCGCCGATACGGGAAAAACGGCTGGGGAGACGGTGTGCTGGTCAACTGGGGTATCGGACAGGGCGAAGTCGGGGTAACACCGCTCCAAATGGCAAGTTACACTGCGGCGCTTGCCAATAAAGGTGTATGGAATCAGCCGCACATTGTCCGTTCGCTCATTGACAGACGAACCGGCGCAGAGCAGGTGCTGGGCTACGCTTCCAAGCAGATTCCGATTAAGCAGGAGTATTTTGACATTGTTCACGATGGCATGGAAGCATCGGTCGGACGCGGTGGTACGGGGCTAAATGCGGCAGTGGAAGGTGTGGTAGTATGCGGTAAGACGGGCACTGCGCAAAACTCTCAGAATAAAGACCACGCATGGTTCATCTGCTTTGCCCCCAGAGAGAATCCACAAATAGCCATCTGTGTAATGATTGAAAACGCTGGGGCAACGGGCGGCACAATTGCTGCACCGATAGCGCAGAAAATCATGGAGCGCTACTTCGCACTCCAAAAACTTGACCGTGAGAAGGCAAAGAAACAGCAAGTATCGGATTCGACGAAGGTGACGAAAGAAATTGCACAAGCACGGTAAACAACGACTTGATTTTTCCCATTTTTCAGAACGATTTCCCTTTCATGCAAGATTTTGAAACAGAATCTCGACTGGCTTGCGCTTCTGAAGCGCTTCGCGCTCTTTTTCCTCACACCGCTCAAGGAAAAATCTACATAGACCATGCTTCTATCGGACCGCTTTCGGTCAAGGTGCGCGGTGCTATTGATGCGCATTTGCAGAATCGTTCTGAGGGCGATGTGAACACGTTTTTTCGTGATATTGAACTTGCTCGTGAGTGCCGAAGCCTTGTCTCGCAGCTTATCAATGCCGAATCGCCGGAGCGTATTGCGTTTGTGATGAACACGTCCGATGCGCTCAATATCATTCCCGCCGGGCTTTCATGGCAGACAGGCGATCGCATTGTGCTTAATGACCAAGAATTTCCCTCGAATGTGTATCCGTACCTGAATGTACGGCGTTTTGGGGTGGATGTTGAGATAATGCCAACGCACGACGGCGTAGTAACGCCGGAGATGGTAGAAAAAGCAATCGTCAGCTCTGGAGGGCGTGTGAAGCTGGTTTCGCTTAGTGCGGTACAGTTTCTAAGCGGTTACCGTCCCGACCTAGCAACTATCGGTGCAATATGCAGGCGGCACGGCGTGATATTCGTGGTAGATGCCATCCAAGCCGCAGGTGCTGTGCCGATTGACGTACAGGCAATGTGCATTGATGCGCTTGCTTGTGGCGGGCAAAAGTGGCTCATGGCAACGACGGGCATTGCATTTCTCTATCTTACCGAAGAACTGCAAAGCCGTATTGAGCAAGCAACTATGGGGTGGATTTCAGTCGCAAAGCCGTGGGATTTTTTCAAATATGACCAGCCTTTGAACAAAAGCGCTGTGCGCTACGAAAACGGTACACTCAATTTTCCGGGTATTATCGGGCTTGGCGCATCGCTCAAGACCTTGCTGGAAATTGACCCGCGCCGCACAGAGCAACATTTATCCGTTCTGACGGAGTATCTTATTGCTGAACTTCCCACTCTGGACGTGTTTGAGGAAATAAGCACTTTTCCTTCGGCACAGCGAGCCGGCATTGTAAGCGGGCGCTTGCGTGATGCCTCGCGCGGAGAGCGTATGCTGGCAGAGCTTGCAGAGCGCCGCATCACAGTTTCATGGCGTGAAGGGCGATTGCGTTTTGCGCCGCACTGCTATAATACGATAGACGAAATGCACTCGGTAATCGAATCACTCAGGGAAATTGCGTAGCAGGTCAAATGCACGAATGCGGTGTCATGTTCCCTTAAACCGCATCGAGTCTGCTTCGCGTCAAAATTGCAATCAATCTCAACTCATTTCTTTTCTTTAATTTTTCATTGCGAAGGGATAGGTCTATGAACCGACGAACTTCTTTTGTGCAACGCCTGAGGCTGCTGTGTATGGCGCTTTGGGTGGCACTTTTGGGAGGCTCTTTCTCGAATGCCTCTGCGCAAGCACCTGCAACGGCTGCACCCGCACCCGCCAAACCGGAGCTTATTGTTCAGACGGGGCATTTTGGCGATGTGGTCGTTGTCAAATATAGCCCCAATGGTAGCTTTATCGCCAGTGGTAGCGAAGATAACACGGTCAAACTCTGGGATGTTACCACCGGAAAAGTTGTGCGTACGCTGGTAGCGCATCGAGGATATATCACGGCGCTTGATTTCAGCGCATCAGGCGATATGCTTGTGACGGCAGCGAAAGACAATACCATTCGGATATGGGATGTGCGCAAAGGTACGGAAGTACGCTCCCTGCCCGGACATTCATTTTATGCTTCGGCAGTCGCATTCAGCCCCACGAACAACATTATTGCGAGTTGCAGCATTGACAAGACCGTCAAACTCTGGGATATTCGCATTGGGAAAGAAATTCCCATTCCTATCACAGGCTTGACAAAACCCCAAAACACGCTTGCATTCAGCCCCGACGGACAAACGCTTGCTGTGGGGGGCGATGACAATACCATTCGTTTGCTGAATATCCAGCAAAATAGCGTTGTTACGCTTGATGCCGGAGCCGGCATTACCAATCTGGCGTACAGCGCTGATGGCTCATTGCTGATTGCGCAGTGCGATAATCAAGCGGTGAAAATATACGATGCCGCAAAAAAAGCCTTTTTGCGTGAAGTCGTCGGCGTGGCAAAGCAGGCGGCTATTAGCCCCAACGGTCGTATTCTCGCCAGTGTGGACAAATCCTCGCAGGAAGACGATGACATGGACATTCGCCGCACCGTAGCGCTGTGGAATGTTTTCAACGGCAAGAAACTTCGCACCTTTATCGGGAACTCGCCGCGTGTGCTCTGCTTCGCTTTTTCGCCTGACGGCACAAAGATAACGACGGGCGGCGCAGACCGCGCTATGCGCACCTACGACGTAGCCACAGGGCGCGATGCAAGCGAGTTCAACGGCTATCGCAAAGTTATTAAAGCTGTTGCCTTCGATAAAACGGGTAATCACCTCGCAACGGCGCACTCTGACAAGGACGGCAATAACATTCGCCTTTGGGATTTGGAAAAAGGTACGGAGCCTGCCGACCTCAAAGCACCACTTATTCAAGTAGCAAGCCTGTCCTATACTGCCGATGGCAAGACGCTTGCCGCAGGCGGTACGTCGCTGGACAATAAGAGTATCGTAGTGTGGAATGTGGAAACAAGTAAAATCACGAAGACCATTACCACCGACGACAGTCCGATTCAAGCAGTGGCTATTTCGCCCGATGGCAGCATGATTGCAAGCGGTGCGATTGATTCTGTCGTCAGCCTGTGGAGTGTGGCAAGCGGCAAATTGGACAAGAAACTGCGTGGGCATAAAAAAAGCGTCTATTCTGTTGCTTTTAGTCCCGATGGTAAAACACTTGCAACGGCATCCTCCGACCGCAGTGTGCGCCTATGGGACGTGGCAAGCGGCAAAGAACTCAAGGCGCTCGTGGGGCATACCGAACTTATCAACAGCGTTGCGTTTTCTGCCAACGGGAAGCAGCTTATTTCCGGTAGCGCCGACCGCACAGTGAAAGTATGGGACGTTGCCTCCGGACAAGCAGTAAAGACCTTTACGGGACATAAAGGCGAGGTCATGGCTGTTTCTCTCAGCAATGACGGTAAGTATGCCGCAAGCGGTGCTACCGACGACGACGTAAAAATCTGGGATGTGGCGAGCGGCAAAGAAACCAAAACGTTGAAAGGTCATGCAAACTGGGTTCTGGCAACGTCGTTCCATCCCAACAATCGCACCCTTGCCAGCGCCAGCGCTGATGCGAAGGTCATTGTGTGGGATGCCGTGGAAGGCAAAGAAAATGCGACGTTGGTCGGCTTAGACAGAGGCGACTGGGTCGTTGTAACGCCCGACGGGCAGTTTGACGGTTCGGAAGACGGCACGAAGCTCTTGCATTGGGTCGTGGACGGTCAGCCGGTACAGTTGGATGCGTTCTTTGAGCGTTTTTATTCGCCAAAACTTCTTTCGCGTATTTTCCCAACGTCGCCCGCAACGCTGGCTTTGAAGGCACAACAAGAAAAAGCTGCCAAAGAAGGTGCCGCAAAAGCCAAACGTGAAGCCGAAGCCGAAGCCAAGCGTGAAGCCGCTGAAATTGCCAAACAGCAGATTGCGCTCAAAGCACAGCAAGAAGCTGAAACAAAAGCTCGCGCCGAAGCCGAAGCAAAAGCTAAACGTGAAGCTGATGCGCTTGCCAAGCAGCAAGCAGACTTGAAAGCAAAGCAGGAAAGCGAAGCGAAAGCCCGACTTGCGGCGGAAGCTAAAGCCAAACAAGATGCCGAAGCACTCGCCAAACAGCAAGCCGCAGCCAAAGAGAAAGCAGCTCAGGATGCGCTTGCCAAGCAGCAAGCAGAGCTAAAGGCAAAACAAGAAGCCGAAACGAAAGAACGTCTTGCGGCAGAAGCCAAAGCCAAACAAGAAGCTGATGCACTCGCCAAGCAGCAAGCAGACTTGAAAGCGAAGCAGGAAAGCGAAGCGAAAGCCCGACTTGCGGCGGAAGCAAAAGCCAAGCAAGATGCTGAAGCACTTGCGCTCAGGCAAGCAGAACTGAAAAAGCAGCAAGAAGCTGCCCTTGCAGCCGCTTCAGCGGAAATCGCTAATCCCGTTGCCGGTGTGCAAATGGCCCCCGACATTGCACGGGATTTCAAATTGCCGCCTCTGGTGGAAATTCTTGCTCCTCGCCCCGCCGATACGCTGGCGTCGCCGCGCGTGAACATAACCGTTGGCGTAAAAGATAGAGGATCCCAGATTGCGGAAATCCGTATTTTCCAAAATGGGAAATTGCTGTTCCCTGAAGAATTCAGGAATTTGCCCTCTGCGCAAGGCTTTACGATTCTGCGCGATTACACGATTCTGCTTCTGCCTGGCAAAAATGACCTCAAAGTTATTGCCATCAACACTGACAAGACCGAATCAAACGCGAGTGAAGTAAGCGTCGTGTGCAATATTCCCGTTCAGACGACAAATTTGCATGTTTTTGCAATCGGTGTGAATGATTATCTCAACAAAGAATACAATCTGCCGTATGCTCGCACCGACGCGCAGGACGTTTTGAAAACAATTGTCGGTAATGCTGCGCAAGGCGGCTACGACAAAGTATTCAAGTACGAACTCTACGATGCGGATGCGAAAAAAGAGAAAGTGCAGGAAATCTTCAAAAAAATCACTGCGAACGCGCAACGTCAGGATGTGTTTGTGTTTTTCTATGCCGGGCATGGTAAAGTTGTGGCGGCTGACGAGCAGTCAACGTTCTATCTCGTCATGCAGGATGTGAAAAACGAGCAGGATTTGGAAGCACGTGGACTATCAGCAAAGGAACTGAGCGTTCTGCTGACGAATGTTCCGGCAGCGCGCCAGTTGGTACTTTTTGATGCCTGTCAGTCCGGTGCGGCGCTGGATGATTTTATGCAGTCGAAATCCGTCAAAGGCGTGGCGCGTAAGACGGGTAGCGCTGTTATTGCATCGGCATCCTCCGACCAAGCCGCCAATCAGGTAACATCCATTCAGCACGGTGTTTTTTCTTATACACTCCTCAAAGCGCTCGGCGGCGAGGTGAAGAACGAAAAAGGCAAAGTTACCGTCAATGCGTTGAAAAATTATGTCGAGGAGCAAGTGCCGGAACTAACACGGCAGTTACTCAAAGGCAAGGAGCAAACGCCGTTTGGGCAGCTTTCGGGTAAAGATTTTGAGATTGTGCCGATAACAAAGAAGTAAACAATCTGGAACACAAGAAGCACCAATTCTCACAAAAAATGAAAAACCCCGCAATGTTCGGTAACATTGCGGGGTTTTCTTTGCTCTGAAGAGTACGTTGTCAGCGCCTTGTAAAGCGCCCTTTGCTTCTTTATGCTGCCGATGCCATTTCGTGATGACCGACCATGCTTGATGAGGTTTCATTTGCCTTGCGCTCAAGACGCATTGATGTTCCGCGATATTTAGCGCTGAAAAGACCGCCAATGTAAACGCGGAAGACATAGGGCCAGAAGCCACGCTCTTTTAGTTCGGGCGCTATCAAATGCTCAATTTTCGCATGAAGAGCCGGAACTTCGCTCCAATGAACGTTTGCACGGATATGGTGGGCTGTGTGCAAACCGTTATTGAAGAGGCAGATATTGGTGAATTTGCTCACAAAGTTGCGCGAGTGGTTGTACTCTGATTCTTCATCGGCGTGGACGTGCTGAAGATAATTGAAAATGAGAACGGAGAACAGCGCCGTTTGATGTGGGACGACAATGAACAAAAGAGCTTTTTTCCAATCAATCGCCAGTGCGATGATATACATAATCCCTAAAGCACCGTATTGCCCAATGGATTGGAAGAATTTGGTGCGGTTACGCATCCAGAGGTCGCGCAAATACTCCGTGATAGGGTGCTGTTGGAAATAGCTGCTAATGGCAGGATAGCTGAGCAGCGTTACCAAATTATTTCCTTCGCTGTAGCGATAGGTGATGGTGTAATCGCCTTCGCGGTTGGTGTAGTGGTGGTGATTGCGGTTGTGCGTCGGTATCCAGACAAAGACGGGAAAACCGTAGAAAAGCGTTATCCAGTAGTCCATGAAGAGATTCATGGTCTGATTTTTCCACATCGGCAGGTGGTTGTGGTTGTGCGCTATAACGGCAACGGTAATCGCCAAATAAAGTCCAAGAATGTACAGCAAGGGGCTGATAAACAGATTAAACGGCATATTCCACTGAACAAAGAGCAACGCCGTTGTAACGGACATGAAGGCAATTGAGCGCCTATCGGCTTTGAATTTAAGCATACTATTGAAAGAAATGGAGTGAAAGGTAAAAAATTATCTCGTTATCTTAATGACGTAAACCCTGCTTTCGCATCATTACCGTTTTGCTTGTGCGTTGTGGTGTAACGCCATGTATATCAAGCATTAGTGGCAACTGCGAAAAGCCAAGACAACAAGAAGAGTGTTTGATTCTAATGGTATTAACGGACAACAATGAGCCGCGTCGAAACGGTATTCCCTCGTGCATCGCGAAGGCGCACGGTGTATGCTCCTTGTGCAAATGTGCTGGCATCAAGTATGATGATGTGCTCTCCGGCTGCCATGAAAACGCTTTCTGTGTTCCACAGAGTTTTTCCTTGTGCATCCACGACGCTCACAGCGACCTCTTTGGGTTCGCTGAGTTCGTAGCGGATTGTCGCTTCATCGCGTATGGGGTTGGGGGAGATGAGATGGAGCATCATGCCGCCCGTATTCTGCTGCGCTCCCTGTACTTCGCGGACAGCAGTAAAGCCACCCGGAAGCAAAAAGGTTCGCCCCGTGCTGTCGTTGACAGCCGCAAGAATACGTACTCCGGGACCACCCAGATTTTGTGCGGGATTGGCAAAACCCGTCGCGGTGAGGAGGATACGTTTACCACCCAAATTCTCGGAGAGGAGGTTGAGACTGAACGTTCCCAGAACAGTCGTGGAACCGTTTGGACGCAGTGCGAGCGTGTAATTGCCGACATTAAAATTGGTCGTAACAAAGCTAAGTCCGTACACAAGTGAACCTAGTGTTCCTAGGACATTGCCGGAAGCATCGCGCACATCAAAAAGAATATCCGGCGAATCGGTAACAGAATTTGACAAAAGTAGTCGTGTTTGCGTACTCGGCACGAAGGTCGCGGTATCGGGCAAGGTGCGAAGCTGAAAACGCGTGCTGCGTCCGCTTGGGTTCGGAGCAAAGCGCGTCGAATCTGCTACTCCCTCAAGCAGGGTGAAGTTTGCTAAGGGAGCAAAGGTGTAATTGGGGACGCGAATGATACTTGCGCCGGGGAGCGTTCCGGTTGTAACCGACGTAATAAGTGCATCGGTCGGGCGACCAGTGTTTCCTGCAAGTGGCACTTGAAGCGTTCCGGCAGAAATACTGGTTCGTACAGGTGTAGCAGTGCGAAAAGCAAGATTCGTACTTATTGGGAAGAACTGCGCTCCGCCGAAGGGAGTGGTGTTCAACCAAAAGGCAATCGGGCTGAGCGTCGGATCGGCGGAAGCGTGAATGGTTTGGAGGCTAATTGCCGGAAGCATTGTACCTGCTGATGGCGGCGCTGCAGTTGTTAAGATAAACGGTGTGGCAATAACCTCCGTGTTTGGCACGGCGACCAATCCAAACGCAGCACCATTGCGGTTTTGTGCAGGGGTCAAAAATCCGCTTGCGCAAATCGTCACGCGCTGCCCGGCATAACCGAGTGTTTGGAGCGGAGCATTGTATGAGGCGATAAGCGTTTTCGGGGAACTTCTATAAATATCTATCGTGTAGTTTCCTGTGGGTACATTGTAGCCGACAACTTGGTCAAATGTAAGCTGTGAAGCCACAATGTCACCTGTTTCGCGGATAATGACATCAATCGGTGGCGCATCAGTAGCACCGTGATAGAAGAGGACTCGTGTTGTTGTGGCAGCCGGTGGAGCCGCAGGGTCAGTAACGACGCTGATGGTCAGGCGCGTCGGTCGTCCGTTGGGGTTCGCCGAATATGCGGCTGAATCCACCACACCGCGCACAAATGCTACGTTTGCGCCCGTACTAAGCACTAATCCGCTAAATTGTCCGCCTTGAATTGTCGGCGTTGCCGATGTGCTTGTCGTAGCGGTAAGATTTGCCGAAAGAGGTTGCCCGATAAATTGTGCTACGGAGATTTGCCCAAAAGGACTTGCAACGCCTGAAATGACGGGAGTTGCGCCGCGAAAAGAGATATTTGATGTTGCGGGAAAGAATTGGAGTGAACCAAAAACAGGAACCCCCGCCCAGACAGCAATCGGGCTAGTCGCCGGGTCAGGCGAGAGGTGAATAAATTGCAACGAGGTGCTGACGGAATTGTTTTGAGCGATAACTGTCCTGCTCCATGCTGTGAGGATTCCCAATGCAACAACCGCTATTCGTAGGCGAAAAAAGCGTACCATACACTACTCCTTAAAGGCGAAATGAGAAAAGGTGAAGAAATTGAACGAAAAGCATACCTGAAGAAAGACCTGAATGGTCAAGTGATTACATCGCAATATACGAAATCTCGGCTTGAATACACAGGGAGAAAATCCCGACTCTCCGCAAAATCTCACCGAATGTGGTCGTTTCGTAGGAAATATGTAGATTGTAGGCGTTTAATTTTATTTGTGAAACCACGTTTTTTTTTCGCTATGCACACCGAAACTTTTGCCATACACGCAGGACGAGCGATTGACCCCATCACCAAAGCCGTTGCACCCGCTATTGTCCTTTCCACGACATTCCAGCACGCGCCGGACAGCACCTACGACCAATACTTGTATTCGCGCTACGACAATCCTAACCGTGGGGCACTGGAGCAATGTCTTGCTGGACTGGAAGGCGGAGCTGAAGGAATTGCGTTCGCTTCCGGCATGGCAGCCGCAACAGCGCTTGTTCACACGATGCTGAAGGCTGGCGACCACGTGATAATGCCGACAGACTGCTATTTTACCATGCGCCGCCTTGTAACTGAGTTGTATGGTGCGTGGGGGCTGGAGGCGAGTTTTGTGGATATGAGCAACCTTCAGGCAGTACAAGCAGCCGTCCGACCAAATACGCGCCTGATATGGACAGAAACACCGTCTAATCCGGGCTTGTTTCTGACCGATATTGCAGCAGTAGCCGACATTGCTCACAAGGCGGGCGCACTCTGTGTTTGCGACAATACGTGGGCAACGCCGCTTTTGCAAAAGCCTCTCGAACTTGGCTGCGATGCCGTGTTTCATTCTACAACCAAATATCTTGCCGGACACAGCGACGTGCTAGGCGGCATCATTGTTACACGCGAGGCGGGTGCGGTCTATGAAAAAATTCGTTTGTTCCAGAAGGTGGGCGGCGGTGTGCCTTCGCCGTTTGATTGCTGGCTTACCTTGCGCAGCATCTCCACGCTTCCGCAGCGCATGAAAGCACACTCGGAGAACGCAATGAAGATAGCGGAGTATTTGGCGCAGCACCCAAACGTGGAAAAAGTGCATTATCCGGGGCTGCCGAATAACCGTTTTCACGAGTTGGCAAAGCGACAGATGAAAGGCTTTGGCGGGATGCTCTCGGTGGAAATTAAAGGCGGCTGGGATGCGGCAATCGCTGTCTGTGGCAAAGTAAAACTTTTTACGTGCGCCACAAGTCTTGGTGCGGTTGAGAGCCTGATTGAGCATCGTGCCTCGGTCGAAGGCGTAGATTCGCCCACACCGAAAGGATTGCTACGCCTTTCGATAGGATTGGAGCATTATGAAGACTTGCAGGCGGACTTGGCGCAAGCGCTTGGCTAAGAATAATTAATGGACAGACAAAGCCTCTGCATCTGAAGCGAAAAACTTCCTCGTTGCAGGGGCTTTTATGTTAATGCAGAGCGAGTAATTTGCCGATTTTTTAGATAGTAAAAATAAAATTTATTGTTTTTTGATATATTATTAGTAATTTTTCTTGTTGTTGAAATTTTTACCGCATAATATACTTTTTACGATATACTTTTTTATGCTCGACTCAACTGACAATCATCTTTTGGATTTGCTTCAGCGCAATGCGCGGCTTTCCTACGCAGAGCTTGGCAAGGCTGTTGGCTTGTCGGTATCGGCGGTGAATGAGCGATTGAAAAAACTGGACGCGCAAGGATATGTGGAGCATTACACCGTCCGTATCAATGCTGCCCAAGCAGGATTTGATGTCTGTGCGTTTATCCATGTTCTACTTATAACACCGGAATACGAAGATAAATTTTTGCAGCGTGTGAGCGAACTTCAGGAAATACAGGAATGTCATCATATCACGGGTGAATTTTCGTATTTGCTCAAAGTTCGCGTTCGCACGACAGCTGCACTCGAAACATTTCTCAAGCAAGGCTTGAAAACTGTTCCCGGTATTGCCCGAACACACACCGCAATCGCACTGTCTTCGCCAAAAGAAACAAGTAATCTTCCCATCCTATCCAATATCTTGCCATGATAAACTTCTCTAGCAAGAATAACCAACGTCCAGTACACGATTTGGTCGCAGGCTTTGAAGACGGAACCCTGCCCCGCGAAGAATGGACACACGCTGCGCACCTGACAGTGGCACTTTGGTATCTTGTCCATTATCCAGCAGACGAAGCGGTTCGCCGTATTCGTGACGGCATCAAACATTACAACGTTGCTGTGGGTGTTGTTTCTACCCCCACCAGTGGCTATCACGAGACGCTTACGCTGTTTTACATCCGCGCGATGAAGCGTTTTGTAGAAACTGCCACTTCGGGGTTGCCGACGGAATCCCTTGTGGAAACGATGCTGGAAAGCGATATTGCCAAGCGTGAGTACCCTCTTCGCTTCTACACAAAAGAGCTATTGTTTTCGCCTGAAGCACGCGCTATGTGGGCGGAGCCAGACATTTGCGCACTGGACTGATATTTTTCTGGTATTTCACCGCCACTCAATTATCAACGATGATGTTATGAACATTCTTTGCGTCCTGAGCAGTAACGACAATGAATCAATTACTTCGCTTGCCTTAGAGACCGTCGCGGGTGCTGCCCGCGAGCGTGGTGCAACCGTTCACATTCTTGACCTGCGCAAAACTCCCCTGCCGCTTCTGAATCCTTCTGCTGAACAGGAGCCGGAGCATCTTCCGTACGTGCGTCAGTTGGTGCTGGCGGCAGATGCTTTTGTGCTGGCAACACCCGATTATCACGGCTCGATGTCGGGAACGCTCAAGAACTTTCTGGATTATTTCTGGATGGAATTTGCGGGCAAGGTCTTTGGCTATGTTTGCTCCTCCTTCGACAAGGGCTTAACGGCGATGGATCATGTGCGGACGTGTGTGCGTCAGTGCTACGGCTGGTCGCTGCCCTTTGGAGTGAATATGTCCGATGATGATGTTTCGGATGGCGCTATCGTGAGCGTCCGTGTGGCAGAGCGCCTCAGGATGCTGGCACGGGATATGGTCGTGTATGGTTCGCTTATCAGCGAACAGCGTGCACGGGACTTACAAAGCACGGAAGGTGCAACGTTTATGGCGAAGTATCGGTAAAAGTAATGTTCTACAAAGCAAAAGCCCCTGTATCGTAGCGAGAGCGCTTGGATACAGGGGCTTTGGAGGTTTGCTTAGTTATTAGCTCTGGATGTATTAGTTGAAGGTAACGCGAACACCAAGCTGCATTTGCCAAACATCAAAGATGCTGACGTTGCTGCGGAAAGTTTTTCCAAGCGTCAAGTTACCGTCAGTACCGACACTTGCTCCGGCAAGACGATATTGCGGCGCACCGCCAGCAGTAACACCTTGGAACTGCAGAGGAGCATTGAGAGCAACACCATCTGATACACCCCATGAGTTATTCAGCAAGTTAGCGAAGTTGAAAATATCCAAACGAAATTGAATATTGGTCGGTTTTTCACCTGCATAGAAGATAACATCATGCGAAGCAGAAACGTCAATGCGAGTCAGCAAGTTCGGACGGGTGCCGCCATTGCGCTCTGTAACTTGACCACGACGAGTTGAAAGATATGTATCTTGGTTAATGAAATTATTCAATGCTGCATACTGTGCTGTCGCGTCAAATGTCCGTGCTGTAGCACCTGCACCAATAGTAAGCGGCACAAGATTGATTTGGCTTGGGTCATTCGGTACAAACATCAGATCGTTGGTTGCAACACCATCGCCGTTCAAGTCACCATTGACGATGAAACTGAAACGATTTTGGCTCTGGGTTTGAAGAAAAATATTGAAACGAGTAATGCCAATCTCACGCGGTAAACCAAGATTACCCCAATTCAAAGCGTAAGAAATTGATGCGATGAGGCGATGACGCAAATCGTTGTCGGAGAATGATAAATCAAGAAAGTTGTTTCCACGCACAGATTGTGCATCGCGCCATGACGAAAAGGCAATTGAACCGAAACTGGCAAGGTCGCGTGCTTCCGAATAGGTATAGGCAACCATAAGGTTCAAACCAAAATCAAAATCTTTGCGCAATTGCCCAGTAATACCAAAAGAACCGCCTTGGCTGGTATTATCTAATACCGTTACGTCGGTCAGTTTAAATACTGCGCGGTTTGCACTGTCTAATCCCGCTGTCTGACCACCGGTTGCTGTCTGGCGGTATGAACCTGGATAGCGAGGTCGGTTATCTGCACCAGTAAAGGTGCCTGTGGCATTGCGAAGATTGGCATTACGATATAAAACTGCATTCAAGTTTTGGCTAAATATACCTTCCACCGTAGCAATAATGCCACCCGGAAGTTCTTGATCAACTGCCAAGTTTGCACGGAATACCTGCGGATAGCGGAAATTCGGGTTGGAAATAGCCAAGCCGTACGATGTAGGCGGAACTGCTGCCGAAGCATTGGCAGGAATATTGGCTGTTACATCAGGCGACCAACGAACAGGAGTTGTCGTTCCGGTAATGAGGCTTGAATTCAAGACTGCACCGGAAATAGTGTACTGACCATTAAACATACCGGTATTGCCGACTTGATTCGAGATAGTCACAAACGGTACACGACCGGTGAAGATACCTGCACCGCCACGAATCTGCGTTGTGCGATCACCCGTTACATCCCAATTAAAGCCTAAACGTGGCGACCACAAAAGGGCTGCTTGTGGGAGTTTGTCGGTGTTAAATGTTTCATTTGTTGGGAAAGCAAAGCCCGGTACTTCAGGATTTGCTAGTGCTGTTTGAGCAAAGGATTGCAAGTCAGCGCGAACACCAAGCGTCAAACGGAAATCTTTGCTCACGTTCCATTCATCCTGCAAATAGAAACCAATTTGCGAGGATTTTGTTTCCGCAAGCGGTATTGCGCCACCCGGACGAGCCGAGTACCAAAGCGTGTATGCTTGTGTACGCACATTTTGACCGGCAACGGCATTATAGAAATCTTGGAACGATGTAAACTGGTACAAACCACTTACTTGTGGTGTGAAGCCGTTTGCAAAAGCAAAACTTTCAAAGTTGATACCACCGGTAAAGGTGTGGTCGCCCAAATAGCGTGTAACGTTTGCCTGTGCTTGCCATGTATCGGTGTTCAAAACGTTGTTCGGCGTGAAGGGCTCGTCGCCGAAGGTCGTAACGTTCCGTCCGCCTTGCAAAATATCCACCGTCGGGAAGCGCACACTACCCAAAAGATTGCGGTAGTCGCGGTTTGCCGTGAAACCACCTGTTACGTTCACATACCATTCGCCGCCAAATGTGCCATTATACTCTGCAATAGCGGAGTAAATATCGTTGTTGATGCGGTAATTGGAGTTCGAGAAATTGAGCGCAAAAAGATTACCGTTACGACCATTCACACCACCGCTGCTGGAAGCAAGGACATCGCGGTAGGAACGGAGATAATTGAAGCGAATAGCCAGCTTTTGGTTCTCGTCAATATTATAGTCAAATCGGGCAGTGGCTTTCGCGCTGAACGTCTGGAGTTGATAGTCTTGCCATACACCAGGATCATATTGAAATCTCTCAATCAGAAACTGCTTCAATCGGGTAAGAGAGTCCGCAAGAGCGGTTCCTGCGCGAACGACATTTGCTCCTGCATCAGTTGTGCTGGTGGAAGCTCTATTGGTTGTACCTGGGTCGGTACGATTTTCAATCTCACCGTTCACAAAGAAAAACAACTTGTCTTCCACAATCGGTCCGCCGAAACGGAAGCCATACTGCTGCACATTAAACGTTACTCCGGGAGCTAAGACTTTCGTACTGTTTCCATCGCTCCCTGTAACAGATTCACCAAGAAAGCTATTGCTACGGGTGTTGTAGAATGCAGAAGCACGGAACTGGTTATCGCCTTTGCGGGTAATCGCGTTCACACCGGCACCAACAAAGCCGCCTTGACGAACATCAAAGGGAGCAAGGTTGACTTGAAGTTCTTCGATAGCATCCAGCGAAATCGGCGTAGCGTTTGCTTGACCGCCTGGAAGCGAAGCCAAACCGAAGCTATTGTTGTAAATAGAACCGTCCACCGTAAAGTTAATGAAGCGAGCGTCTTGTCCGGCGAAGGAAAGACCATTTGCTTGCGGTGTGGTACGGGTAAAATCTTGCACGCTACGGTTAAGAGTTGGCAACGTTTGAATAGTCTCTTTGCTAATATTGGTTGCTGCACCGACGCGCTCACTCGACATCACAGCACCTTTTTTCGAGGTAACCGTGATCTCAGAGAGTTTTACTTCACCCTCTTCAATCGTAGCATTCTGCACAAAGTTTTCGCCGAGTTTAACAAAAATATCACTAAATTTTGCCGTTTTCATACCAACGGCACTAATTTGCACAGTAAAAGGACCACCTGTGCGCAAGCCAGGTGCCGTATAGCGACCAGTGGAACCGGTTATAGCACCGTATTTTGTCCCAGATGGTTCGTGGGTAATGATTACTCGTGCACCGATCATGGGTTTGCCGGCTTTATCTGCTACTAGACCTGTCATAGCACCAGTAGTCACACCTTGTGCAAAGGCAAGTACAGGAGCTAGAACCAGTAAGAGACAAAGAAGTAAACTTCTTTTCATAATAATTCTCCATAAAGAATTGAGGTGAAAGAATATCCATCGAATGTTCGATAAATATGCGTGATTGAATTGAGGCAAAAATACAATTTTACCTCTTTATCAAGCGCGAAAAAGTGTAAATGTTAATAAATTGTAAACTATCGTTTATTCCTCAACTAATTTCAGTACGTATTTCCGCCATTTTATGACTGTTCCTCTTTTAGATCTTCAAACACAATATCGCGCTCTGAAGCCCGATTTGGATGCTGCTCTTATCCGCGTTGCCGAATCTCAAGTGTGTATTCTGGGCAGCGAAGTCGATGCGCTAGAGCGCACGATGGCAGAGTACACAGGTTCGCGTTTTGCTCTTGGTGTTTCCAGTGGCACCGATGCGCTTATTATGGCGCTCATGGCGCTGGATGTTGGTGCGGGCGACGAAGTTCTTGTGCCCACGTTTTCCTTCTTTGCGACTGCCGGCGCAGTGGCGCGAGTGGGTGCAACGCCTGTTTTTGTGGATTCCGAGCCGGACGGCTTCAATATCAATCCCACGCTTCTCGAAAGCCTCATCACGCCTCGCACAAAAGCCATTATTCCCGTGCACCTTTTCGGGCAATGTGCCGCTATGGATGAAATTATGCGGATTGCGGACAAGCATAGTGTGGCGGTGGTAGAAGATGCTGCACAGGCTATCGGCACAACCTACAAGGACGGACGCAAGGCGGGTTCTATCGGGCAAATAGGATGTTTCTCCTTTTACCCGACAAAAAATTTAGGCGCTTTCGGCGACGCAGGACTTGTTACCACCAATGACGAAGCACTTTATACCAAGCTGAAGCACATTCGCAATCACGGTATGGAGCCACGCTATTACCACAAACTCATTGGTGGAAATTTTCGCATGGACGCGCTGCAAGCCGCCGTGCTGAACGTAAAATTCCCGCATTTGGAAGCATGGCACGCGGCGCGTGCGCGGAATGCAGCCATCTACACGCGATTGTTCGTGGAAGCGGGTTTGGCGGAGGAATTCCCTCGGCACAAGCCGTGTTCAGGTTTTGGAGGGTGCCCGCGCTGTGCCGATTCACCAATAGAGCGCTTTGACGACCATAATACTATTTTGCTGCCGCCTGTGCTCTATGCCGACTCCGGCGTGAGGAATCATCATATCTACAATCAATACACCATTCGTGTCCCGCGCCGCGATGCTCTTCGTGAGCATTTATCCGCGTGTGGCATTGGCACGGAAATTTATTATCCCGTGCCGTTTCACCGCCAGGAGTGTTTTACCTCTCTGCAAGCACAGGACAGCGATTTCCCCGTAGCGAATTGCCTTGCGGCTCACGTATTGGCACTGCCGATTTATCCCGAACTTACCGAAGCGCAGATTCGGTATGTCGTGGATTCTCTTGCGGTGTTTTACTTGCATAATACCTAGCAAGGCTCTATTTTTGCTGACGCTTGAAATTAAGTATTCTTCAGCCGTATCTCACTCTTGAATTTGTTCTGATTATGATCTGGCAGAAACCATATAGACTCCACTTTTTTCGTACGCTATTGTTCTGCGTTTGCGGAGTATTGTTCTGTTTCTCAGCAGACAATCTTCGTGCGCAAATAGGCGCGACTTCCAAGCAGCAGCCACAGATGCGTGTGCCACAGCTTGGTAATCCGCCTGCGCAGAGCCGTCCACAAGCAGTTCCGCAGACCTCTTCTGTTCAGCCAAGCGCTCAACGGGTTATTGCCTTCGACTTAGGTCCTGGCGGGAAACTTTCGGTACAGGATTCTGCGTTTAAGGTCGGAAGTGCTGCCTTGGAGCCGAATAGTCTTCCGTTTTTCAATGCGCTGGGGGAATACTTAATGGCGCGTCCGGACTTGGAAATTGAGATACGTGGTCACGCCTCATCGGAAGGCGATGCGGCAAAAAATCTCCAGCTTTCCAAAGAGCGTGCAGAGGGCGCAAAGAAGTATTTGATGGAGCGCTTTGGTATTTTACCCGGTCGTATTCGCACCCAAGGCTTCGGCGATTCGCGCCCGCTCAAATCAAACACCGACGAAAAAGGACGCTCACAGAACCGCCGCGTAGAGATAGTCGGTGTTTCGTCTGTGACGCAGCAAGCGCTGACGACTGAGTCAGGCAAAGCCGCGGAGGGTATCGGCAAAATCTCAACAATTCAAAATAAAGTACAACTTCGTGCGCCGTGGGAACTGGACTTTCACACTGCCCGCTCGAATGATGCCGTGTACGAATATCACCGCATCAATACGGGCGAGAACTCGCGTGCTGAAATTACCTTCACTGACAACAGTAAGATTCAGATTAGCGAAAATACGTCTATGCTGATTTATAGCCCCAGCAAAGACCGAGCATCGGACAAACCGCAAGAAAACGTCCGCCTTTTCAATGGCAATATGTTCGTGAAACTGAATGGAAAAGGGATGGTCGTTAAAACCTCCGGCTCTGCTATTGAATTTGACAGCACCAATGCGGGCAACGTGACGGTGGACAGCAACCAGCGCTCAACAGTCTCGGTCTTTGAGGGCAGCAATGCCAAGATAAAATTGGGTAGCGGTGCAAGCGATTCGACAGTCGAGGTAGAAAAGGGGTTCGGCTTTTCGATGCAGGGTGGTAATAACACCGTGCGCCGTATTCCCGCTACACCTGAACTACTAGCGCCAGACCGCACACTTGCAGAGCTTCTTGCCGTACCTTCGCCAGTGCTGTTTCAGTGGGTACACCGAGCGCCGCTCACACGGCTGGAAGTCGCAAACGACCCGTCTTTCACGTCGCTTGTCTATCGTCATGTCTTCCAGACAGGTGATTCTGTTTCCATGAGCCTTGATTCGGGGCAGTATTATTACCGTATTGCCAGTATTGACGACTACGGCATCGAAAGCAAGCCAATTGAGGGTGTTTTGATGATTGCCGGAACCGGTAAAGGCTTTGTCTTTCGTGCTATGGGCTTTGCGATGTTTTTATTTTCGGCGGTGCTTTTGTGGGTAAGCATCCTGATCAATACGCCCTTTCAAGCGCGATACATCAATTCTTGGGCAGTGGAAGGCAATAATCTTCAATTTACCTTTACCGAAAACATGAACCACCTCATGTATCGGATTCGGAGCTATGCGCTCGACCACCGCTCGCTCTTGCTTATTATGCGTTCCATCGCCGCACTCAGCGCTCTTATCGCAACGTATATGGTGTGGTAAGCCATCATTCTCCGAAAAAAACTAGGCAATGGTAAGTTTTGGGTGTTGAGTTCAAAAATCTACAATGCCTGTAATGAAGCCTTCTAGCACAGTTCACTCAAAACTCAACCCCCAATATTCGGCACTACCAAAGACTGTACATGGCTTCTTTAACATTCGATATGCACGCCACTAATCCGGAGACCTACAAAGTGAGTAAGGTTATCTCCGCATTGCGGGACGGAGCGGTGGCACTCTATCCCACCGATACCGGCTTTGCGCTTGGGTGCTGTTTATCGCAGAAATCGGCTATTACAAAAATTCGCCAGATTCGGCATTTGCCAGAACATAAGCATCTTACGTTTTTGTGCGATTCACTGGCAAATATTGCTGAATATGCCCGAGTGAGTAATCATGCGTACCGAGCCATCAAGCGCCTTATTCCGGGACCGTTCACGTTTATTCTTCCTGCCACAAAATCGGTTCCTCATTACGCTGTTGACCCCAAGCGCAAGACCACCGGTATTCGGGTGCCGGACAGTCGTATTGCACTTGCACTGCTCAAAGAACTCTCTACACCGCTTATTTCCATCACCGCACGTACTGATGAGGATGAATTTGAAACGCCGGAAGACCTCGTTGCTGCTTTTGCGTCCGTAGTGGACGTCGTCATTACGCCTAACGAGTATCATTTCATGGGCGAATCCACAGTGATAGACATGACCGATGACGCATTTGCGCTCGTGAGGCGCGGCGCTCGCGTGAATGATGTATTGGCTGAGCTGCCCGAATTGCTTGACTAAGGAATCGTTCAAAAATAAGTGAATAAATCTTTCTTAGTGGCACAGACATACTTATCTGTGTAGTTTTTGAAAGCTGCTTCAAACCTCACAGACAAGATGAGTGCCGCGCTCAGTCTGTGCTACCGAAGCCCAAAAACTTCGACACTTTATTTTTTGTGCAATTCTAAGCTGCTTGACTACATTGCTTGATTAACACGTGTGTTCACTATATTCTCTTCTCCAAAAATTTTCAAAAAGGAAACGATCATGCTGAATGAGCTTATTGCCAAATCGCTACCTATTGTTCCGAAGCCGATTGTTCGTCAGGTTTCCAGTCGCTATATCGCCGGAGAAACAGTACCTGATGCCGTCAATACTGTTCGCCGTCTGAATGGTTTGGGTGCGGTCTGTACGGTGGATGTATTGGGTGAATTTGTCAGTTCGCGCTCTCAAGCCGAACAGGAAGCACAGATGTCTTCAACGGTGCTGGATGCTATCAACTCAAACCAGTTACAATCAGGCTTGTCGGTAAAATTGACCTCGCTTGGTTTGGATATTGACGATGAATTTTGCTATAATAATGTGCGGAGCATTGTTGCAAAGGCACAAGCAATCAAGCGCTTTGTACGGCTTGATATGGAAAATTCGCCTTATACCGACAAAACGATTGCGCTCTATCATCGCCTTCGCGCCGATGGCTTCGACAACACCGGCGTTGTAATACAAGCATATATGCGGCGCAGCGAGGATGATATTCGCGCTTTAGCGAAAGCGGGTGCGTCGGTGCGCCTATGCAAGGGGATTTATGTGGAGTCGGAAACAATCGCTTTCCGAGGGCGGGAGGAAGTGCAGGCGAATTACAAACGGCTTTTAGGGCTCCTCTTCGACAACAATATGTACGTCGGCATTGCCACACACGATGACGTTTTGCTAGATTTCGCATTGGAAGAAATTGCTAAGCGTGGCGTGCCCCGCGACCGTTACGAATTTCAGATGCTCCTTGGGGTGCGTGAGCAGAAGCGCGATGCGCTCATTAAGCAAGGACACAAAACCCGTATTTATGTTCCCTTTGGGCATGATTGGTATGGCTATTCCGTGCGCCGCTTGAAGGAGAATCCCGAAGTTGCGGGACATATTTTCAAAGCAATGTTTACCGGTGGACGGTAAGACTCAGGACGGTAAGACTAAGAAGATGTTTGCGAAGGAGACACATCTCTTTGCACAGTGAAAGTTTTGCACCGTAGAATGAATTATAGTTTCAAAGCCGCATTGCGCCTTTGTGGGCAATGCGGCTTTTTAGCTTCTGCAATGGTTGATGTGTCAACATTACGAAAACGTAATCTTGTGCTTTGCAACAAGAGTGCGAATTTTGCGTAAAAGAGATGTAGAACTGAAAACATTTCAGCGCAGCTTTGCTTCGTGTCTGCGTTTTCAGATACGTTATGTCATCTAATTTCTTTATCACTTTTTGAGAATTACCATGACCCCCGAACTCGAAAATCTCGATGTTCTTCTAGAGAGCGAGCCTCATCGCGCCTCTAAACGTGCGCAGTCATCAAAGCCTGCTCTTAGTATTCCTGCCTCATCATTCGCAGCGCAAATGCAGCGATATGGTGCTACGGAGTTAAAGCAGTACATTCCGCAAGCGACGTTTCGCGGCTTCACCGTTGCGATGGTGAGTGTGTCTTTGATTCTAGGCGGCTATGCGGGTTTTATCGCCAGCAATTCGCTTTCTAAAGTAAAAGGTCCTGTCATCAATAAAATGAAACTCACGCAGCTTCCGCCGCCGCCTGCTCAGGCAGAGGTCGTTCCGCCGCCGCCTGTTGCCCCCGGACCCGCTTCACGTGCCGGAACGCCCGTGCCAGTGCCGGACGCGCTCATTGCGCCGGACGTGAAAGATTTTGCCAACGTTGACGAGATTTCTCGTGCCAGTGCCGTTGGTGGTAGTGGCGAAGATTCTGGGTATCTGGGTCTTGCCAGCGAGGTCAGCGAAGAGGTGCGGGAAGAGGAGCCGAATGCATATGAATTTATGGCAGTTGATAAAGAGCCGTACATTGATATTTCGGAACTG
Organism: Ignavibacteria bacterium; assembly: GCA_014654705.1. Classification (GTDB taxonomy): domain Bacteria; phylum Bacteroidota; class Ignavibacteria; order Kapaibacteriales; family UBA4661; genus PH2015. Next base: position 3,668 of record JACVZY010000071.1, on the reverse strand, counting down.
CAAAAGCGCATTGTCTATCCCGATATAGCGCGCCGAGCAGGTATTGAAGGAACAGTCAATATCCGCGTTCTGGTGGATAAAAAAGGCAATCCCAAAAAATATATTATTGAATCCACCGATTCTGACTTACTCAATAAAGCCGCTGCCGATGCCGTGATGTCCTCCCGTTTCACGCCTGCAATTCAGGGTAACACACCGCTTGATTGCTGGATTAGTATTCCAATAAATTTCCGAATGAAGTAGAAAGCGCCGCTTACCCAAGTAGCTTCCTGTCTGATTTACTCAAAAAAGCATGGATGCAATGAACCTCAAAGAGCCATTGCATCCGTGTTTTTTTTGATGATGCCTTATTCAAGACTCAACTGAGTTTTATCTGTTTTTACACCTGTTGCAAAATTTCAACCGCCATAGAATATTTCTTAAAGGGCGGCATAAGATAAACTCCTTGAATCATTGATTTTGCTTTGCGCAGAAAATCAACCGTTAGCGAAATACCCTCGCGCGTGGCGGCTTCCAGCCCTCCCGACGCATTTGCCTCATGAATGCGCGAGCGGACCCAGTCCGGAATGTACATGCCCGGCACTTCATGGTGCAGAAAGTCCGCATGGCGAGCGGAGCGGAGCGGAATCACGCCCAGCATAATGTGAATTTTAATGTGCTTTGCCCGCTCCAAAAAGCGATTGAGCGTTTCTTCGTCGAAAACAGGCTGCGAGAAAGCCACGTGTGCGCCTTGGGCGGCTTTTTCTTCTAAACGCCGTGCTTCGCGGTCGAGGTCGTATGCGGCGGGATTGCACGCACATGCAATGCAAAATTGCGTTTTGCCGCCAATCGGATTTCCCATGAGGTCGCGCCCGTCGTTCATCTGCCCCAACGCCCGAATAAGTCCGATAGAATCTACGTCATAGACGGAGGTAGCGTAGGGAAAATCGCCAATTTGTGTTGGGTCGCCGGTAACGGCAAGGATATTTTTTATGCCCATCGCATGAGCACCTAACAACTCCGATTGCAAGCCAATCATATTGCGGTCACGGCAGGCGAGGTGCGCCAGACATTCGATTCCTACTTGTGTCTGGACGATTTGCGAAATTGCAATCGAACTCATGCGCAATCGTGCTCGTGCGCCGTCGGATATGTTCACTGCGTCCAAGCCATTCGTTTTCAAATATGCAGCGCCTTCCAGAATACTGGATAAATCCAAGCCGCGCGGCACGTCGAGTTCCACAGTCGTAAGAAATTTTTTGCCAAGATTGTCGAAAAAATTGGTTGTTGCGCCATTCGCTACTTCCGGCTCGTTATTATGCGACACTTTGACTTCAGGCTTGCGCGAACCAACAACTGCTCCTTGAATTGCCTCGGCTATGGCGCGGGTATGCTCCACCGTGCCACCGCCTTCGCAGCCTACAATTTGCGCTCCTGCCTCTACCAAACGTCGCACCGACTGTGCCACATAGCGCGGTTCGGCGTTGTAAATCGCTTTGCCGTCGACGAGCGTCGGTATGCCGACATCAGGCTGAGAACAAAGCGGCGTACCCTCGGCGTGAAAATGCTTCAAAATATCCATCATGCGCTGCGGACCGACTGTACCGTTTGTGCCAATCACAGCAACACCCTTTTTAACCAGATTTTGTGCGATGTCCGAAGGGTACGACGTTGCTAAAACAGCTCCGTCTTCGGGAAATGTTTTTTGAGCGATGATGGGTACATCAGGCGCAACAAATTTTGCGGCATCAATAGCAATTTCCAATTCTTCCACGTCAATAAACGACTTGAGCATCAGCACGTCCGCACCGCCATCCACGAGTGCTGTCGCCTGCTCCACAAATGCGGCGCGAACATCATCACGGTTCAGTGCTCCAAGCGGCGTGAGAAATTTCCCCACCGGACCCATCACCCCCGCCACGTATGCTTTATGCAGTGCGGCATAGCGGGCTATCCAAACTCCTGTGCGATTTAGTTCATAGACTTTATCGGCAAAACCATAACGCTCAAGCGTTAGGCGGTTGGCGTGCTCGGTATTGCTCTGAAGCAGTTCTGCGCCTGCTTCCACGAAGGCTCGGTGAATGTCTTCGATAAGGACCGACTGCTTGCTATTGTAAATGCAGGGTGGGAAGTCGCCAAAGCCACGCGCCGTGAGTTCGGCTGCAATAGAACCGTCCGTTACAAGAGGTGTTTGGTCGGCAAGGCGTTCGAGAAATGAGGTTTTAACAGGTGTGGTGACGAGCATAATGGCAAAAGTATGTCCATGCCAAGAACAGAAATGTGATTAAATGGTTGTTCTTGGGGCGACAAATTTACAAAGAAATTAGGAAATATAGTCACGGACAGAATCAAGATTAAGCGTATCTGTTTCGGTCTAATAATCTAGCGAATGTTATTAAGGATTGATGCCAGATTCAATGCTTGGAGTAAGAATTTTTCGTACACATTCCGATTCACCTGTTTTTTAGCACTTCTAAAATTCACGATGTTCGGGCAGAGGCAGGAATACTTGCACGGTCGTTCCTTCGTCGGGTGCGCTTTTGATGGCAAGACCGCCACCGTGCAACTCAGTAATACGTTTGGCTATTTCCAGCCCCAAGCCTTGCCCCTGTTGCTCGTGGCGATCGCGGTCGAACTGCATATAGGCACCGATATTCGAGATTTGCTCCAGCTTCATGCCGCGTCCCTCATCTGTTATCGAAATGACGTAAAAATTCCGTTCTATTCCCCCTGTGATGGTGATAGCAGTTTTAGGCATGGAAAATTTACAGGCATTACTTACCAGCTCGGCAATAATTTTTCGTAAATATGCATCAGAAATGCAGAGTGTAACTGGCGCAAGAGTCATCGTCAGAAGATGAAAATTGCCATATATCAAGACCTGATGCTTTGCCGCTTCGGCTATAATGGCATCGCAACCGGGCAAGGGAAACGATGTCAGTTCCTCCTTTGTTGTAGGCTGCCCCGCCATAATTTCCAACCGCGCCAGATAAATAAAATTCTCTACCAATCCACTCAAGCGGTGTCCTGATGAAACAATCGTTGCAATCATCTCCATTGCTTGTTCGCGGGAGAGACTGTCGTAATCGCCGGCAAGTAATTCTCCAAAAACGATAATGGAACTGAGTGGAGTCCGAAATTCGTGTGGGAGGCGCATCGCAATACTGCGCCGGAGTTGCTCCAACTGCTGCGAGGACTGGCGGACAATCTTCTCGCGCTGCTGAATCCGTACCTCTATGCAGCGCAAGAGGTCTTCGGTCGAAAAGGGCTTAGTAAGATAATCGTCTGCGCCGAGCTTCATACCGTGCCGGATTTCTGCGGGATCGCGGCGGGCGGAGAGCAAGAGAACGGGAATGGTCGCCGTGCCGGCATGATTGCGCAATTCTAATAACACCTCGTAGCCATTCATGCCGGGCATCATCACGTCGCAAATGACAATATCCGGCTGAGTGCGGGTAACAAGTTCTACGCCTTCGCGCCCATTGTCTGCTCCAAAGGTAACGTAGTCGTATGTCTCCAAGATGCGCGAGATAGTGCGCAGCGTCGTTTCGTCGTCGTCAATGACCACTATTTTTTTTCGATTCATATCCCTCTCTCGCTTCTGTGCAATGCAGTGCTGAATAGTCTGATAGCCTAGGAACGGGTCAAAAACAAGTGGTCAAACTTTTCTTTGTGGCACAGACATTCTT
>JACVZY010000070.1 GCA_014654705.1 Ignavibacteria bacterium | reverse complement strand
GCAGACTGGCTGCCGCTTTGATTGCTCTGATTTTTAACTTTTAATTGGCATAAATATTTGGTTTCTGATATTTTTCTCGCGCAAATATACACCCCCCACCCTATACCGCGCTAGTGTCACCTGTAACGAAAAACCCGTTACAATCGTTGTTGCAACATCTATTTTTGCCCGTTTTTTTTTCTCGTAAGTGCAACCAAGAAAAGTATTTGACCAAAACACCCTTCTGAAAAACTTTTTTTCAGTTTTGCATTTTTTTGGTGGGAGTGCCACGAGGTTATACGTGGCTGTAGGCGCTGAGAAAATCTTCTCGCTGTATGGCCGTTTGTGTGCAGATGGAGCGAAGCGTTGAGCCTTTGATATGGAGATGATTCGGAAGCACGAGCGGAGTCACGCTTCCATCCGCATTGGTGCGTTCCATGATAACGTGATTTCCTTCCCGCACCACCACAAAGCCCAATCGCTCAAACGTGCGACGTGCTTTTCTTGCGGAACATCAACAGGAAATTTCATGCCGCAACTGCCGTTTCGGTGAGAAAGGCATTCACGAGTGGGCTTTCAAAATCGAATCCCTCCCGAAATTTTTCAACGCCGTAGTAGTCAATAAAAAAATCAATCGCCGACCGTGTGTCTGCAAGCGCCTCTCATAGGTGTCGCCCTGCCCAATGATAGCGCCCGCTTTGAAACCAAGCGGATAGCCTACAAATCCATCTTCATGTTGCTCAATAATTATTTTTACGGGGTGCATCTGTACATCCTTATTGTATTGTGTTTGTGTTAATCCAGTTGAATATGGAGACTCTTGCCGATTGCCTGTGCGTATTTTCGGAGCGTCGAGAGCCGGACATTTTCCGCATGGCTTTCTAAGCGTGAGATGGCGGATTTGGTGGTTTGTAATTCCTTCGCAACAATCTCTTGTGTCAGTCCCGCTGCTTCTCGTGCTTGACGAAGCATGACCCCGATTTTGAATTGTTCGTAGCCATCATCAAATCCCGCTGCAAATTCTGCATCGCGGGCTTTCCGTTCGGCTATGTAGCGCTCTACATCATCCATTGTTTTTCCTTGATAGGTGATTGTGTTTTCGTTCGGTGGCTATTGCTATTTCAGTACGTGGCGTTTTTTGGGTTTTCTTCACAAAGCCATTGGTCACAATGATAAGGTTTCCGGCATCCCAAAATCCAAGAAATCGAACGGCGTTGTTGCCCAGGTCAACACGAATTTCCCAGAGATCATCGGTTCCGTCTAATTTCTTGAAGTATTGTTCGGGAATCATCGGTAACTCTTTGACGAGTTTGAATGTCCACAATGTTTTTTGTGCCATGCGAGCATCCAAAGCGTCAAGAAAATCTTGCACAGGCGATTTGTTTTCATCGGTCGTATAAAATTTAATGGTTCGCATGGATTAAGTTAGCAAATATGTGAACTAAATGCAAGCCTGCGGTTTCTTTTCCGCTGTGATCATCTTCATAACGTTCATTATCATTCAGTTTTCTCGCGCTTCCCGCCTTCCTATTTTGCATCCGTTCACTCGCCATCTGCCACGATAATCGTGAATGCGATGGCTCTCATCTTCACCACCAGCCACGATTTTGAGCATTACGCTCAACGTGGCATTTATTGAAAGGAAGCACAATGGATATTGCATTGTCGCAAATCACCAAACTGGAAGGCATTGCCACGCAAGCCAACGGCAATTACCGCCAGTTCACCGAACTCCAAGATTTCGTCGGCGCAGTGCGCTCTATCGGAACGCTGGAGAAAAATTGCACCGACGCACTTGCGGCGTTCGATGTGCTGCAAGCCGACGCAGACGGCAAAGTTATCGTCTTTGCTAAAGGCGTTGACGGCGAAGTACAGTTCACGCCCGATGCAGCGTTCCGCACGGCATTGGACAGCATCAAGACCGCGCTGACACAGGCGAAAACGTCTGTGGGTGCTGTGCAGCTGCCTCTTCCGTAAGGTTTTCATAAGCGGTAGAACGGTTTCACGTTACCGTGGTGACCGTTCTACCGCTTCTTTTGCGAAAGGACACCAATGAGCAAAGTAGCTTTTGATATTGCCATGAAAGAGCTTGGCACGGCAGAGATTTTCGGCGACACGCACAACTCGCGTATCGTGGAGTATCACGCCGCAACAAGTCTTCGTGCTACTTCCGACGAAGTCGCATGGTGCGCCTCGTTTGTGAATTGGTGCTTGAAAAAAGCAACCATCAATGGCACAAACTCCGCACGAGCGAGAAGTTTCCTCACGTGGGGCGTGGCGGTTTCGCTGGAAGAAGCACAGCGCGGCGATATTGTTGTACTCTCTCGCGGTACGAATCCACTCTTCGGACACGTTGGATTTTTTGCCGGACAAGAAGGCAAATCCGTTTTAATCTTGGGCGGCAACCAGTCCAACAAAGTTTCCATTTCACCCTATCCCCTTCACCGCATACTTTCGATAAGGAGAGCAGTCATGCCTTCAGAAACACCACCATCACCAACATTTCGTATTCCGTCCGTCTTTCAATGGATAGCCGCCGCGCCAACACTCATCGGCAAAATCCAACGGTTCATTGCTTCAGCACAGGCGAAGAACTGGACAACAAGCGCCGTTGCGCTGGTGGCGCTTGTTGCGTACGTGGGCAATCATTTCGGCTTGCCGATAGACGACGGCACGGTACGGATGCTGGAAGTAGCCGCGATTGCGGTTATCGGCTTTTTCACCGGAAAGCAAGTTGAGCATTACGCTCAAATCAATCCGCAAAAACTCGATGCCGCATGGAAATCACTGAGTTCACTGGCGGAGGACATCACGCATGGACAAACTTGAGTTATACATTATCACAGGCTGGGTGCCGGCTGAGCGCCGCGCTCAGTAGCGTATTTCCTGAAGGCGTTGCATGGCGACGTGCTGGGCATCCGGCAAAATCTTCAGCACATCGAAAAAGAAATCGCCGTCAAGCACCAAGCCGATGAAGACCGCGACAGACGTTTGGAGAATGTCGAAAAGACGGTGTATAAAGAATGAAGCCCGCGTGAGCGCAATGCTCACGCGGGCTTTTTTTTGTAATAGAGCGGCAAATATCAAGCAGTCCGACATCACTCAACAAGGTGTTCGGATCTGTGTTTACGGGAATTTCAGCAATGATTGACAATACAAGAACTACGACCGAACACTACGAGAGGTACAGGAAAACTTTTGTATATTTACAAGTTATAGTGCATTTAATGACAAACAACAAACAACTACATTAACGACAATGAAATACATTTTCATAATCACAGCGACACTGCTAACCAGCGTAACTTTCGGACTAGCTCAGTCGGGAAAAGATACCACAAAATCAAACCCCAATTATGACAAAGTATTGGCTGAGAAATTGGGCGGGGACGACTATGGAATGAAAAGTTACTTTTTCGTCATCCTAAAAACAGGAACTAATAAGACGAAGGACAAAAATTTCATTAGCGAAAGTTTTAGAGGACATATGAACAACATTAGACAAAATGTATTGATAGTTCTTTAATTTTCATTGTTTTATCGCCAA
>JACVZY010000069.1:19564-35798 GCA_014654705.1 Ignavibacteria bacterium | reverse complement strand
TTGCGCAGTACACGGGCGGGAAGTATTACCATGTACGGTCGAAATCGGAGTTTGGTGCGGTCTTCAAGGACATTTACGAGAGCTTGAGGAATTTCTACAAAATTACCTACGCACCTACGCCGCACACAGGCAAGACGAAAATTGAGATTACGGTAAATACTCGTGGTGCTGATAGTTTGGATGTTGGGGCTACAAAACTTGCGAGCGGGAACAGGACAGATGTCGGTAATGGTGGAGATACAAACCGAAACACCAAGAAACCAAGCGAGAAAAAAGCTAAAGGCACGATAGATAAGTCGTTATTCACAATGCTGGATTCAGTGAACACGGTTTTTTCCACCACAAAAATATACTTCGACTACAAAAAAGCCGAAGTTCGCCCCGAATCCGCACCAATGCTGGACGCTATCGCCGAAGCACTGCTGAACGCACCTCGCATCAGAATCGAAGTGCGCGGGCATACGGACAATATCGGCGGCGAGGAATTTAATCAGCGCCTCTCTGAACTCCGCGCTGCGGCTGTGGTGCAAGCACTTGTAGAGCGGGGCGTGAAGGCAGAGCGCTTGCGGTCGAAAGGCTTGGGTTTATCGCAGCCTGTGGCTACCAACGACACCGAAGATGACAGGCAGAAAAACAGGCGGACGGAATTTGCGATTATTGCGCGGTGATGAACATGCCTTTGCAGTCTGCTAGGCAGCGATGAGCAGAGAAGACATGGGACTGTATAGACTTTTGAGGTTGCGGAAGACTTCAGAAAAGAAATCTCGCCATGTCAACAAAGTCCAAAGAGTCCGCGTTCTCTACGAAAGACCAAATCTGTTACGAAGTTTGCTGCAAATAGACTCTCTCGTAGGATAGATTTGGTGCGCATTTCCTTACATCTTCAGCGTCAAATGAGTAACACTTGCATTACCACGTTTGGAGAGAGTCACAATGAAAACATTGTCGTAATCCGCGTCGTCAAATTGTTTATACGCTTCCTTGCCCACAAGCATATTGACCAATTGCGGGATAGTATTGGAATGTCCTACTACCAGCACGGTTCCGCCTACGTGTTTTTGGATCAGTGTGTCCAAAAAAGCAGTGCTTGGTTTGGCGGCATATTCTTGGATAGAGAGGTTATGTGCTTTTGCTGCAGGTAATGCCGTACTTATTGTTCGCTTGTAGGGGGTGGAATATGCTGCCACAAGTGGTGTTTGGCTCAATAGCTGTGCCAGCTTTTCGGCTCGCTGCCCGCCGAGCTGTGAGAGTTCCGGGTCGTCGGACTTAGGAGTGGTCGCTTTTTCCGCATGGCGAACAAGTATCATGGTCGTGAGCGGTGCGGTTGTGCTTTGTGCGTGGAGTGTTCCAGCGCAGAGAAGCACTACCAAAAGGCAATATACAATTCGGTTCATCATTGCTATTTTGAAATGAGGTTAAAAATAGGGAAGAAAAAAACTCCGCATTTTGAGTATGTATGCGGAGTTTGCAGGAAGTTGTGACAAGTTTACGATAGCTTACATTTTCATGCGATAGAGCGTGCCTCTTTCGATGACATACAAATAGCCGTCCATTGCGAACATATCATCCACAGCGCTCAAGTCGCCTCTTTTGCCGACTTGCTGCTCGTCGCCGGTTTTGGTATTAGTTTTGAAGAGGGTGCCGTCTTTTTCGATGCTCCAAAGCATACCATTTGCCCCGACCATAGCGACTGTTTTTTCCCAACCATCTTTGTCCACTGTTTCCCAATGCGAAGAACGCGGATTGGTTTTGTAGAGCGCACCTTGTTCTACTGTCCAGAGGTAGCCGTCCATGCCTTCAAAGAGTGTCGCGTGCTTGAATTCGCCTTTGTCGCCAAGTTGGCGCCATTTACCATTTTTATCAGTCTCATAGACCGTTCCGTCTGATTCAATGGTGTAGAGCATTCCATTCATGCCGACCATTGCTTCGGTATCGCCGTAATCGGTACTAACTTTTTCCCAACGACCATTTTTAGGATTGCTTTTGTATAATACGCCGCTTTCTACCGTCCAAAGCCAACCGTCCAGCGCTGCGAGGTTGTCAACATTACGGAATTCTCCTTTGTCGCCAAGTTGTCTATATTTGCCGCTTGGGTCAGTCTCGAAGAGTGTACCGTCTTTTTCGATGCTATAAATAAAGCCGTTCATCGGCACAACTTCGACGGTATTTGCCCAATCGCCTTTTTTGCCGACTTGTTCCCATTTCTGCGCTTGCACGTTCAGAACGAATGCGAACGCCAATAGTGGCAGTACCAAAAGTGTTTTCATTTTCATAATCATCTCCGATAAATAAAGTTAAGTGAATAGTAAAAAAATGATATGATAACCAAGACCGATAGCTCGCTGCACCATGTCTTGATATTTCCTTGAGAAGATGTTTTCTGCAAAAAGGTTTAGAGCAAAAAAATTTAGAGTGGGAAAATTTAGAGTCAGAAGATTTACACACGCTCTTTTCGCAAGAGTGTAAGCGCGGAGCGGACTTGTCCAGCCTGACGTGCCGGGGCAATGCCCGCCAGCACAGACAGCACGAGCGAGATGCCGCAGACAATGAGCACATCGCGCCAGTCCACGATAAGTGGCAAAATCGGAATCACGTAGCGTGTGGTGTCAAGCGCAATCCAGCCGAAATTCATTTGTCCCCAGCACAATCCCGCGCCGAGTGCTCCGCCCAATACCGTCCCGACGATGCCGACAAGCAAACTATGACTAAAAAAAATTGTTACGATCAAGTTTGCTCGTGCGCCCATTGCTTTGAGCATTCCGATTTCAGAACGCTTTTCGGCAACGGTCATGGAAAGCGATGCAAATATATTAAATACTGCCACAAGGACAATAATCAAGAGCACACAAAAAGCAGCAAGGCGCTCGAAGCGCATGACATTGTAGAGTTCGCGGTGCAAATCGAACCATGTTTCGATGCGTAATGAAGCGGGTAAAGCACTTTGGAGAAGGCGCTGCGCATCATTGCTTTGCGATACATCTTCAAGCCGCACATCCAGCGATTGCGCCGCATCGTCCGGCATTCTGAGCAAACGCCGCGCCGATGAAAGCGATGTATATGCTTGCGTCGCGTCGTATTCTTTGGTATTGGACTGGAACACGCCGACAATCACTGCCCGTGCCGAGCGTGGTGGCGAGCCTTGCGTAATAGCGATTTCAATAGCCGCCGGTGCGATTAACTGAACGGTATCACCCACCGTCAAGCGCAATTTATCAGCAAGCGCAGCACCCATCACAAGCGCAAGGGCTGATGAATTGGTCTCCAAACGGAATTCGCCGACCGACAGCGTTTTACGGATACCGGAGACGGCATCTGCGGTGCTTGCTTCCATGCCGATGAGTTGGAAGGGCTGCATAGAGCGTCCGCTCACGCAAATCATTTTCCCGCTTGCCAGAGGAGCAAGGCGTGGTGCGCCGAGTGGCTGCAAGGCTTTTTGTACTTGGCGTTGAAGGGAATCACTCAGCGTAATCCATTGGCTGCCTTTTGTGTTTGCTTGGGAAATAGCCGTAATGCGGATATGCGGGTCGAAGCCAATCAAGAAACGGTCAATCAGTGCTTGAAAACCATTAAAGAGCGACATGACGATTACCAATGCCGCCACACCCAGCGTTATCCCGCCGATAGAAATAGCAGTGATGACCGAAATGAAATTGAGTGAGTGCTTGGAGCGCAAGTAGCGGAGTGCTATGAAAAGGGCGAGGACTAATTCTGCAAAACGTGAGGGCGCCAGAGACATTGGCAAAGACGGCGATGAAGGAAAAGCGACACCGGGAGTCGAAGTAGTCGTTTCATTGTTCATTCTTCAATCCTCCCCCTTTTCCTCGTCTATTGTCCGCAGTGTTTGCACAAATCGAATGACGTACAGAACAGAAGAAACAAGAAGCATCACCAGTGCCGTATAGATACTTGCCTCCACCGTCCACGCAGGTGCTCCCAGCACAATGCAGGACATCATCACAATAATACAGAACACTGCCAATTTGCCGGGTAGATTGGACGGCAGCACGTATCCCGTGCGCTTCGCAATGTACGTACCGGCAATCATAATCACAAAATCCCGCGACAAAATGAGTACGACGAACCACAACGGCAACGTGCCCTGTATCACAAGCATCGTCGTAATCACCGCAACGTAGATTTTATCGGCAAGCGGGTCAATAATCTTGCCCATCTCGCTCACCTCATCCAGCTTGCGGGCAAGCCACCCGTCGAGTATATCGGTGATGTACGCCAGCACCGCGACCGAGAACGCAAGGTAGTTATGCCCCTGCCAAAGAAAGACTGCCGAAGGAATAGTCAACAGCGCCCGAAACATACTCAAGCCGTTTGAGTACGTCCAAATTTTATCAGATGTTTTGTGGGCGCTGGTGCTGGACATTGCAAGGAAAGGGAGTAGTGTTGAATGTTGAGTTTTGAAGTTATGCTGACTAAGGTATTGAACGAAATTATCTTGAATTATCTACACAGATAAGTGAGCCTGAGCGTTATGCTCAGGGCGCTCAGGCTGTGCCACGGCATAAAATCTGGCTTTGGTAGCACAGACATTCTTGTCTGTGTTCCAAGTATTACCGTCCAGATGCTTACTTCGCGTTGGCTTTGAACCAATCCACCGTGCGCGAAAGTCCTTCTTCAAACGTTACTTCCGGCTGCCATTGCAGCAGATTCTTCATCTTGGAGGCAGTGCAAACGCTGCGTTTTTGCTCGCCCGCTTTTGCCGGAGCGTATTGCGCTTTGAAGGGTTTGCCAATTTTCATTTGCAAGAGTTGGAAGAGCGTGTTGACGCTGTATTCAGCGCCTGTGGCAACGTTGTAGATACCGCGAGCTGTGGAACCAAGCGCAAGCACGTTCGCACGGGCGAGGTCGTTCACGAAGAGATAATCTCGTGTTTGTGTACCATCGCCGTTGATGACAGGTGTTTCGCCCTTCAGCATTTTGAGAGCGAAAATTGCGACCACGCCCGCTTCACCGTGCGGGTTCTGGCGCGGTCCATAGACGTTGGTGTAACGGAAAATGACGTTTTCAATGCCATGAACGCTTTTGTAATAGCCTAAGTATTTTTCATTCGCAAGTTTGCTTACGCCGTAGGGCGACAAGGGGCGTTTGGAGTGTTTTTCATCGGCAGGGAAGTAATCTTGCTCGCCGTAGATAGCGCCGCCGCTGGAAGCAAAAATAATGCGTCGCACCGCCGCTGCGCGTGCAGCTTCGTAGAGATTCAGTGTGTCCACGATGTTTGTTTGCGCATCCAATTTGGGGTCTTCCACCGAGACGCGGACACTAATTTGTGCGGCGTGGTGGTTCAGGATTTCAATTTTTTCATCTTTCAAAAGTTGGGCGACTTTTTTGTCGCCAATTCCCATTTTGTGGAATTTTGCTTTTGGATTGATATTTGCTTTTACACCGGAACTCATGTCGTCAATAATAATGACGTTGTGCCCCTCGGCGATGTAGTGGTCAACGATATGCGAACCGATAAAGCCCGCGCCGCCTGTTACTGCGATGTTCATAGCGTGTGTCTGGTCTTGTTGTGGAGTTTGGAAGTGAATATGTTTTCTCAAATTTACGGATTTACTTTGGACTTATCCAAACCGTTATTACTAAGGAAGACAGATATTGCAAGGAATGTGCCAAAAGGAGCGTAAATCTTCGTCGTGCCAAAGCGATTTTTTGTATATTCGCGCACTTGTTCCCGAATTTGTGGTAAAGTTCAGCATTTGTAATTGTGTTTCAGCTCCATTTTTTGAGTTACTACTATGTCCACAATCATTCCTTCCGCCGAGGCTACGCGCCTCGTCCGTGCGCCTCGTGGCGCGGAATTGACCTGTAAAAACTGGCAAATTGAAGCCGCGTATCGTATGATTCAAAACAACCTCGACCCCGAAGTCGCAGAGCGCCCGCAAGACCTCGTTGTCTATGGCGGCTTGGGGAAAGCAGCACGCAACTGGGCGTGTTACGATGCGATTTTGTCGTCGCTGAAGTCCATGAACCCCGACGAAACCTTACTTGTCCAGTCCGGCAAGCCCGTCGGAATTGTTACGACGCACACCGACGCACCGCGCGTGATTTTGGCAAATTCTAATCTTGTGGGCAAATGGGCAACATGGGACGAATTTCGACGTTTAGACGCGCTGGGACTGATGATGTACGGACAAATGACCGCCGGAAGCTGGATTTACATCGGTACGCAGGGGATTTTGCAAGGCACATACGAAACCTTTGCCGAATGTGCGCGGCAGCACTTTGCGGACACCGGCGGGACGCTTGCGGGGCGTTTTGTGCTGACTGCAGGTTTGGGCGGTATGGGCGGTGCACAGCCGCTTGCTGCCACCTTCAATGGCGCTGCCACGCTTTGTATCGAAGTGGATGAATGGCGCATAGACAAACGCATACATGACCGCTATTGCGATGTGAAATGCACCAATCTCGACGAAGCATTGCAAATCATCACCAAGCACGTCGCAGACAAAACGCCGATTTCTGTGGGGCTTCTCGGTAATGCCGCAGAGGTGCTGCCGGAACTGCTTCGGCGCAATATTCAGCCCGATGTCATCACCGACCAAACCTCCGCCCACGACCCGCTCAACGGCTATTATCCGGCGGGAATGACGAAAGAAAGTGCTGACGCGCTTCGCACGGCAAACCCTGATGAATACTTGCGCCTAGCACACAAGTCTATTTGTGAACACGTAGAGGCGATGCTGGAATTTCAACGTCGCGGCGCTGTGGTGTTCGATTACGGCAATAATCTTCGTGGCGTGGCAAAAGAACATGGCGTTGCCAATGCGTTCGATTATCCGGGCTTCGTGCCGGCATTTATTCGACCGCTTTTTTGTGATGGTAGCGGTCCTTTCCGGTGGGTAGCGCTTTCCGGCGACCCGGAAGACATTGCCACTACTGACCGCGCTATCTGCGAGCTTTTCCCACACAACGAGTCTCTCCATCGTTGGATAGAAAAAGCATCCACGAGCCTACGGTATCAAGGGCTTCCGGCGCGAATTTGCTGGCTCAAGTACGGTGAACGCGCAAAAGCAGGCAAACTCTTCAACGACCTTGTTGCATCGGGTAAAGTTTCTGCGCCGATTGTCATCGGGCGCGACCACTTGGATTGCGGTTCGGTTGCCTCACCCAACCGCGAGACCGAAGCCATGAAGGACACGTCGGATGCGGTTGCGGATTGGGTTTATCTCAATTTTGCGCTCAATGCCGTTGGGGGTGCTACGTGGGTGTCGCTCCATCACGGGGGCGGCGTGGGTATGGGCTATTCGCTTCACGCAGGAATGGTCGTTCTGGCAGATGGAACACCGGAGGCGGAGCGCCGTTTGCAGCGCGTCCTCACCTACGACCCCACGATGGGGATTTTGCGCCACGCCGACGCGGGCTATGAACGCGCTCAGGAAAATGCGCGGACGCATGGTATCAATGTTCCGATGCTGTAATAACTGTTTTCCCCTTGCAAATGTCTTCACTCCTTCTCTACAACATCGGCAGTCTTGCCAGTCCACGCTCGGAAAACGCTCCACGTCTTTCCGGCGTGGCAATGAGCAATATCTACACCGAGCAAAACGTCGCAATTCTCGTCGAAAATGGCATCATCACTCGTATCGGTGCTTCGGCGGACTTGGAAAAAGAAGCAATTGTCGCAGAACGATTCGATGCGAAAGGCATGACTGCATTGCCGGGCTTTGTGGATTCACACACGCACACCGTTTTTGGCGGAAACCGTGCGAATGAATTTGCGATGCGCTCTGCGGGCAAGACCTACCAAGAAATTGCTGCTGCGGGCGGTGGTATTCTTTCGACGATGAACGCCACGCGCAAAGCCTCGCACGAAGAGCTTTATGCGATTGGGAAAAAGCGTCTCGACGCAATGCTCCGGCATGGTACGACGACGGTCGAAATCAAAAGTGGTTATGGTCTGGACACTGCATCGGAGCTGAAAATCTTGGAAGTAATCCATGAACTTTCCCGCACACACCCGATGACGATTGTACCGACGTTTCTCGGCGCACACGCCTTCCCGCCGGAGTACAAGAACGATCGCGAGGGATACGTCCAGCTTGTCTGCAATGAAATGTTGCCTGTGGTGAAAGAGCGTAATCTTGCGGTGTTTTGCGATATTTTTTGCGAGCAAAATTATTTTTCGCTTGAGCACTCAGAACGCATCTTGCGCACGGCACAGGAACTTGGCTTCAAGCTCAAACTCCACGCTGACCAGCTTTCGGCAAGCGGCGCGTCGGCGTTAGGCGTACGCTTGGGTGCGGTCTCGGTTGACCACCTTGAATGTACCACGTCCGAAGGTGTTGAAATCATTGCCGCTTCGGAGACCATCGCAACGGGGCTTCCGGGTGCGTCGCTTTTTCTCAATCATCCCTATCCGCCATTGCGAGCGTTGATTGATGTCGGCGGGACGGTCGCGCTGGCTACGGACTTCAATCCCGGTTCATCCGTAACATTTTCGATGCCGATGATGATGACGCTTGCCTCTACTCAAATGCGGATGACACCAGAGGAGGCGCTCACAGCCTCAACGCTGAACGGCGCTGCGGCACTCTCACTGGCGCACGAGCGTGGCAGTCTTGAGCTTGGCAAGCAGGCAGATATTCTGCTTTGCGACATTGCACATTTTTACGAATTATCCTACCATTTCGGCATGAACCATATTGTTCACGTTATCAAACATGGAAAGGTCGTTGTATGACCAATTCAAGTATGACCAATTCGGGAATAACAAATCCCGCAGAACACTTGCGCGATATTCTTATCGAACCCGCTCCCAATCTCTTCTTCTCGCGGAATGATTCTGCCGACGTGCGCATGGGCGACCTTGTACTTCGCAAGATGGAGGGGTATGTGCCGGAGGTGAAAATAGGGATTGTGGGTGTGCCGGAAGATGAAGGCGTGCGCCGCAATAAAGGTCGTGTGGGAGCGCGTCGTGCGCCCACGGAGATTCGGCGAGCATTGTATAAACTTACGCCGCTTCATCCCGACCAATTCCCGCAAAATGACATTCCCGCGCTCAGAATATTCGATTTTGGCGACATCCGCGAAGGCTCTACGCTTGAGGAAACGCATGAGCGCCTTGAATATGCAGTAGAAATTATCATGGAGCAAGGTATTGTGCCAATTGTGCTTGGTGGCGGGCACGATATTTCGTATCCGAATTTTTGTGGAATGTCACGGGCAGTTGATCGCGTAGGCGTTCTCAACATTGATGCGCACTTGGACTTCCGTCCGCCAGTGCCGGAGCGGCATAGCGGCACATCGTTTCGGCTCATGCTGGAGGATGAACACAAAAAACTTCTCCCTGCAAATATGGTTGAGTTCGGCATACAGCCTTTTGCGAACGTTGCAGAGCATTTTGAAGAAATGGTGAATCGTGGTGCTACCGTGCTGACGCTTGACCGAGTTCGTGCAAACGGCTGTGCGCAGACATTTGCAGAGGCTTTACACATCGCTTCGGCAAACGTGGGGCGTGTGATGGTGAGCTTTGACATGGATGCCGTGCGAAGCGCTGATTCGCCCGGCGTGAGTGCCCCTTCGCCCGTGGGCTTGTTTGCTGAAGATATGCTGCAAGCGGCATTTCTGGCGGGCAAACATTCGCTGGTGCAGTTCATTGATATTGCCGAAGTCAATCCCGAATACGACGCTGACGGTAGAACGGCAAAGCTCGCCGCGCTTGTCGTTATGCACTTCCTAAGCGGTTTTGTTCAGCGTTGAGAAATTGCTTTTTTCCAATGACGAATTTTCTTTTCATTTCAATATAGATTACCATGACGATTCTTCTCGACGGAAACTCCCTCACGCTTGAGGACGTAGCAGCTATTGCTTTGTCACCCGAACACCGCGTGGAACTTAGCCCTGATGCAAAAATTGCCGTTGGACGTTCACGCGCTATCGTAGAGCAGTGGGTTGCATCGAATGAGCCTGTCTATGGCGTAACAACTGGCTTCGGAGAATTTGCCAATGTGCGTATTTCGCAGGAGGACTTGGAGCAGTTACAGGAAAATCTTATTCTTTCGCATAGTGTTGGTGCGGGCGCATGGCTACCACGCCCCTTTGTGCGGGCAATGCTTGTGCTGCGCATCAATGCTCTTGCCAAGGGCTATTCCGGTATTCGCCTCACCACACTCGAAACGCTTGTCGCCATGCTGAATGCTGATATTGTTCCTGCTGTGCCGGAGCAAGGCTCAGTGGGCAGTAGCGGGGATCTGGTACAACTCTCGCATATTGCGCTGGCTGCTATCGGCAAAGGGCGTATTCTCATGGAAGATGGAAGTATAAAGCCGTCTGTGGAAGTGCTGCAAGCGCATGGCATTGAGCCGATACGACTTCAGGCAAAAGAGGGCTTGGCGATGATAAATGGAACGCAGATGATGTGCGCATTTGGCGTACTTTCGCTTCATAAGGCGCTGCATCTGGCAGAAGTGGCAGATATTGCCGGAGCGCTCACTGCTGAAGCTTTGCGCGGCACGGACACAGCATTTGACGAACGTTTGCACAAAGTACGCGGCTTTGTGGGGCAGTTGCAGTCCGCAAAAAATCTACGCTCGCTCATGCACGGCAGCCAAATCCGCGAATCGCACCGCGATGCGGCAGTGGACAATCGTGTACAGGATGCCTATTCGCTGCGGTGTATGCCGCAGGTACACGGTGCTTCGCGTGATGCTATCGGCTATGTGCGGTCGGTGCTGGAAAAAGAAATCAACGCTGCAACGGATAACCCGCTTATTTTTCCTGACGACAATAATCCCGGTCATGGCTTTCATCTCGAAGGTGGTAATTTTCACGGGCAACCGCTCGCCTTGGCGCTGGATTTTCTGGCAATCGCTTGTGCGGAGTTGGCGAATATCTCGGAGCGGCGCACCGAACGTCTTGTTAATGGCGCTCTGAGCGGACTGCCGCGCTTTCTTGCACCGAAGGGCGGCTTGAATTCAGGGCTGATGATTGCGCAATACACAGCCGCTTCGATTGTCTCAGAGAACAAGGTGCTCTGCCATCCCGCAAGCGTGGATTCCATTCCCACGAGCGCCAATCAAGAAGACCACAACTCAATGGGCAGTATTGCCGCACAAAAAGGCTGGCGCGTTGTGCAAAATTTAGAACGTGTGCTGGCGATTGAGCTTTTATGCGCTGCGCAGGGCGTGGATTTCTTGAAGCCGCTTCTCTCCAGCAAGCCCTTGGAAGCAGTACGGGCTACCATCCGCACTGCCGTGCCGTTTATGGACATTGACCGCGTTGTCTATGATGACGTCGAAGCTGTAAGGCGCATGGTAGAGAGTGGCGCTATTGAGGCGGCGGCTCAACAGTAAGCATATCCGCGAAAGGGCAAATTTTTGAACATAAGTCCTCGGGCACTTCTAAAAAGTTGTCTTTTTTGCCTCTTAACAATTTTTATTTCCGAAAACCATTCCTTACACGTAAATTTGAATTCTGTCGCTGTAATAAACTCCGGCACTTTCCTCTTTTATCCTGAATGTATCAGCCTATCGGACAGCATCGCTACTCACATCGCTCAAAAAAATGTATCTGTTCTGGCAGCACTCGCGGAATTTTTTTCGTAGTACGCCCATAGATAAGATACCCACACCATCACTGTGGTCAGAATGCGATGCTTTGTGTTCCTAATTCGTTCCTGTTGCACTTTCCGATAGTCCGATGCTCTTTCCCTCGCGCCATATCATTTTGCCTCGTCTCGGCGGCAGTGGTTCTGCTTTTCGTCTGCCCATGCTTCCCGTGTCCTCTTTCCCCTTGACCTCTCCCGTGGTACGCTTGTATGCTGTCGCTTGCGCATTTGCTTTTGTGCTGGCAGGTACGTGTTTTGCTTCTGTCGGCGCCGCAACGCCCGCAACCGTTTTTGCTTCGCTTGAGATACTGGCAGAAGTTGAATTTGTTGAGCTAGACCTTGCTCTGGGTTTTCTCGGTATGATGAGCGAACGTGCCATAAGCGAGCGTGCCATGAGCGAACGGAATAATCTTGTGCTGCCCGCAATACAAACCGAAGAACTGTTCACAAGCGGGCTGGACTATCTTTGCAAAAACAGTGCGTACAACCTTCAGCATCCAAACAACGACCACAACGGCTCATTGGCGCTGCTCGCCGTCATTCCGCAGGATTCTTCCAAAAGTAGCACCAAAGCGCTCACGACGACGGCTACGCTTGGCACGAGAGCATCGCTCAGTACAGTCGCTAGATTGAGCACTGTCGCTACCCTCAGCACTGACGCTACACTAAGCACTGATGCAATACTTCGGGCGCGATACGCGAAGAACATTCCGCTTTTGTCCGAACCCGTTTTGAATCTCAATGCGCTGGCGGATTCGCTTGGTCTGCGCCGCGGTGCGACGGGCGGCGCTATCAATCGTGAGGGCATCGACAAAATTCCTTTTAGCGGACAGAACTATAATTTTCAAGCGCAATTCGACTCCACCACGCGCTCCAATGCTATCCGCATGAAACTCGGCGACCGCCTTCTGGGAACGGAACTGCGCCCCTCGCAGACGCAATCACTGGACGACTACCTCACGCAGCGCCGCGAATATCTGCGGCAGCAAACGCAAGATTCTATCCTGCATCACTACGATTTTCGTCGCCCCTTCAAACTCGAACTTTCCACGCTTCTGGGGCAGGCAAATAATTTCAACATTCCTTTTCCCCAAAACCCGCTTACAGGCATCTTTGGCAAGCCGGGCTTGAGTCTGAATGCAAATTTTGAAATTAACCTGCGTATCGGCTCGCAGTGGAATGGTGTTGTCGGGGTGGGGCAGGCTTCCACGACCGGTGCAGTGCAGTGGGTGCCGATTTTTCAACCAAACGTGCAGGCAAATATTGACGCAAAACTTGGCGACAAACTCGGTATCAACCTCGACATGAACACGCTCCGCCAGTTCGAGTTCGACAACCTCACGCGCATTGCCTACGACGGCGAGACGGACGAGATTTTTCGCCGCATTGAGTTTGGCAACGTAACGCTCAACTCGCCCTCCGCCTTCATTAGCGGCAGTCAAGCGCTGTTCGGGGTGCGTACCGATTTCCAATTTGGTCCGGTGTACGTCAAAACGGTTGCTTCCTACAAACGCGGACAAAGCAAAGTAGCAACCGTCAAAGGTGGCTCGGTCAAGCAAGCAGTTGCGCTTCGTGCGTACGACTACGCCGACAACCATTTCTTTCTCAACATCGCGCACAAAAATATCGTTTGGCCCGTGTTTGAAAAGGGCGGCTACCCGCTTCAGGCTACTCCAAATACACAGGCGTACACTGTCAAATCCTTAGAAGTCTGGGAGAGCACGGCGGACTTGCGCGAGATACAGGCATCCGAAGTTATTGCCGTGGATGAACTGCAGCCGCTGAGTGTGAGCGGTGGCGCAACCGTGGTCAACGGCACACCGACATACAGCAGCGCCGAAAAACGTATTATCTTCGATACCACCAAAATCAACGCCGGAAGCGTTGAGCGTGGACGCTTCAAAAAACTCCCCGCCGACCGCTACACCTTCGACCAAAATTTGGGAACGCTTCGTATTCTGAGCCTTCGCAAAGACCGCTCCTACGCTGTGGCATACCGGATGCAGGGCACAACGCAGGGCGATAACGACGATATTGTCTATGGTACATTCCTGAACACCCTCGAACCCGGCGACACCACCGGCACAAACAACAAACTCGTTCTGCAACTGGTCTATCGCCCCAATATGCAGCCCGCGTTCAAAAAAATATGGGCACGCCAACGACAGAATGTCTATTTCATCGGCGCTACCAACGTCAGCACCGACCCGAAAGACACACGCTTGAACTTTTGGTATTTGCGCCAAAACAACGATTCCGCCGATGTGCTAAAGGGCGCGAATGACAAACTCGCTACCATTCTGGGCGTGGACAGGGTGAATAACACAAGCGGCGCAGGCACACCGGACGGTTTGTTTGATATAAAGTTGCCTTATATTTTTGATGCCGCCAAAGGCGAAATCACGTTCCCTAGTCTGGAGCCATTTCGCAAAGGGATACAGGACTATTTCACCGAGAAAGGTTCACCCGACCTTGCCGCACAGTACATCTACGCCGCCATCTACGACACCACGCGCGACGCAGCGCGTCTGGATGCGCAGCACGACCGCTTTGTGATTTCGGGTGAGGTGTCGGGGCAGGCGAGCAATCGTATCAATCTGCCGAATGCGTTCAACCTTGCGCCCGGCGGCGTGAAAGTGAAATTGAACGGGCAGCCCTTGGTGGAATACCAAGACTACCGCGTGGAGTATTTCACCGGACAGGTGGAAATCCTGAACCCTCAAGCACTGCTGCCGAATGCAAACGTGGAGGTGGAGTACGAACAAAACGATGCCTTCAACCTCGCAACGCGCTCCATGCTTGGTGTGCGCTTAGACCTTGACACAAAGTCCTTTTTGCGTGCCCGCGATATGAAGCTGGACGTGGGGATGACGCTGGTGAATTATGCGCAAGACAATCCCGCCGCCCGCATCCGTCTTGGCGAAGAGCCGCTCAGTAACACGATGCTGGGCGTGGACGGGCAATTATCCTACAACGCCGACTGGCTCACCAAAGCGCTCGACTGGCTGCCGTTCTACGACACCAAAGCCCCTTCCAGCCTCAGCGTCAAGGGCGAAGTGGCGTGGATGCTGCCCACACCAAACACACGAGCTTCAGAAGTCGAATCCGACAAAGGTGCTCCGGCTGTCTATATTGACGACTTCGAGGCAACGCAGCGTATTTATGCGCTGGGCTTACAGCCGTCGCAGTGGCGTTATGCCTCACCGCCGAATGCTATCGGCATTCCTGCCTTGCAAGAATTAGTGAAAAACAATCCGAACACCGAACAGCACCCCGCCATAATACAAAACTATCGCGGCGCAATGCGGTGGTTTGCCTTCAACGAATTGCGCGTCAAGACCACCGATATTTACCCGAACCGCGCCATTACGGTTGGCTTGGGAACGAACCAAAATACGCGGGTGCTGGAATTGGATTTCAATCCGCACGAGCGCGGCATCTACAACCCGAATCCTGACTTTAAGGATAAAATCACCTATACCGCCGAGGGCAATCAGGCGTTGGGCGGGGAAGCCGGATACAGGCGCGATAGTACCAACAGAAGCGCCTTCAGCACAATCCCCCAAAACACGCCCAAAATCTGGGGCGGCTTCATGCGTGCGCTGTCGGCGTTCAATCTCAATTTCGACAACGAGAACATGGATTTTATTGAGATTGTGGTGCGCCCGCTTCAGAAGGATGATTCGACGAAGATGTACATTGACGTAGGGCAGATTAGCGAGGATGTGATACCCAACGGGCAGCTCGACACCGAAGACGGCATCTTGCCCGGCAAAGAAACACCAAACGGGCGCATCGCTGAGGGCGAGGCAGATGAGGATGTGGGGCTGGACGGACTTCGCAGCGAACAGGAAAAAGGTGATACGGTGAACTTTCCTTTGTCTGCCATTATGAGGGCAAAGTATCCTGCCGGAACACCGTACAAGAATGACATTGCCAGAGAAGCTGACCCTGCGCGGGATAATTTTAACTACGACTACCAGCGTTTTTCTACGGCAGCGGCAAATATTGAGCAGAAGGATATAGACTTCCTTGCCTACAATGGTTTGGAAAACAATAGTAGATTTTCCGATACGCAGTTCCCCGACACCGAGATATTGAACGCGAACAATGGACAGACGCTCGCGCAGGCGAATGATTATTTCCGTTACGAGGTCAACCTGACCCCCGACCGCTCAAATCCTCAGTTTGTGAACCGCACCGAGGCAGGATTTATCACGCTGCGTATTCCCCTTCGCGGCTCACGAATAAACGTTGGCACTCCGCTTTTCACGAACATTCAGTATGTGCGGGCGCTTTTTATGGGCGGGCGCTTCAAAGGGCAGATAGCCGATTGGCGCTTCGTGGGGTCGCAGTGGGTTCGGCAGCCTGTTTTTCTTGCGCCGAATAAACTTGACTCTGCCACGCTCAGTGTGGGCTTTGTCGGGCGCGAAGAAAACGCAGGCGCTCCCTTCTTCTACACCATGCCGCCGGGAGTGCAACCGCCGACTGACCGCAATAACTTCCTGAACCCGAACCAATACCGCAATGAGCAATCGCTGCTTATGAATTTCAACAATCTGCGCGGTGGGCAAGAGCGTTCTGTGTCGCGGTTTTTCCGTCCCTTCGATGCCTTCTTCTACAAGCAGATGAAGTTCTTCCTCTATGGCGACGATGCCTTGCTCTATCCGCCTC
>JACVZY010000069.1:0-19554 GCA_014654705.1 Ignavibacteria bacterium | reverse complement strand
TCCCACAAAGCGCGAGGATGCCCGTGCAATAGCATTTATCCGCTTTGGAGTGGACACGCTGAATTATTATGAGTATAATGTTCCGCTCCAGCAAGGCTGGCAGGAAGTCGCGCTGAACTTGGATAGTTTGACCGGTAACAAACCCGTGCTGCAACTGACCGGAGAAGCACCGGGGCTGAAAATTATACCCGCATCTAATCTCGGTGAATATCGCGTCAAAGGCAGTCCTACACTGACGCGCATTCAGTTTGTCAGCTTTGGCGTTCGCAATCCTAATCCGAACATTGACATTGAAAAAACCTCTATGTGGGTGAACGAACTTCGCCTCGTGCAGCCCGACCTCACAAACCAGTGGGATCAAAAGATGGCGGCTGTGGGCAGTGCGTCCTTGAAAATGGCAGATTTGGGCACGGTCTCGGCGACGGTGAATATGCAAACGCCGTACTTCCACAAGCTGGAGGAGCGCTTCGGTAACCGTAATAACCGTTTGGCACTGGGGCTGACGGGGCAGTTTGAGTTTGCCCGCTTCTTCCCCGAAAGCTGGCAAGGCACGTCCATTCCCGTTTCCTTCACCTACAATGAACTTTCGGATAAGCCGCGCTTTCTGGCGCAGAACGATGTGAATTTGGCTTCGGCATCCACGAATGAGGCTGGTCGCCGTGCACCAACAGGTTCAGACTCATTAAAGAACGCTATTGCTCAAGCAATCCGAGAATCCCAAGAGACAAGCATCAGAGAAATGCAAATCGCTGTTGCCGGAGCGCACATCAACATTCCGTCGTACTTCTTTCTCGCCCGCGATTTTCTGAACCGCATCACCGTTGACTACACCTACGCACTGCGCGAGGAACGTTCTCCGGTGGTGATACTGAAGAATAGCTACGGCTGGCGCTTCCGCACCGCATACACACATACGTTTCAGCCGCTCCCCGTCAAACCCTTTGGCTGGACGGAAACAATACCGGCGCTTTCGTGGCTGAAGGACTGGACGATTTTCCCTTACTTCAATACGCTCAGTGCCAGCGTGGATCTCAGCCAAAGCCAGCAGTACGAGCAATCACGCATTGAGAGTTCCATTGTCATTCCGCCAATCTTCAACTTCGACCTTTCGCGGCAATTACAATTCTCGTGGAAGCTGGAAGAAAACGGCTTGCTGAACGAAACTCTGGATTACAGCGTGAACACCGTCGGGACAATGGTGCCACTGTGGTTGAAGCCGACCAGCACCACCGAAATCCTTCCCGCGCGCGAGGTATGGCGCAATGTGTCCAGTCTTTTTGGCGGGAACGATGCGCTGAACTTAGGCGACAACACCAAACACGGGCAAAATTTCCGTCTGTCCTTCCGTCCGAAACTGCCGGATTTTATGGGCGGGAGCAAGTTTTTCAATCTGACGGGCAATTTCGGCACGCAATACGGCTGGGAGCGGCTTCTGCGCCCTCTGCCCCCGGAAGCACAAGACCTGAACAAGGCAGCCGGCTACCAAAGTACCATCAATGCCACCTTCAGTGCTCGCTTGAAAGACCTCGGCAATACGCTCTTTCCGGCGCTTGGCACCGGACAAGCGGGCGGTATGACGCTCATGCAGGGGCAGCCAAACATCATCGGGCAGCCCACGCGCAGTACCGTTGCGTCTATTTCGGATGCTATTTTCCGCACCGTAAAAAGTGTGATTTTCGATTGGGAGCAGATTACCGTTACCTTTACGCAACAAAGCAATGCCAATAATCCAGGCACTTTCGGCAGTACAGGATGGGGTAATTTTGCTAATGACCCAAGTGCAGGTCCCGGCATGGCATATCAACTAGGCTTGGTGCAAGAGCCTCATAACTCATTTGAGCTAGTTAGAAGTAATAATTTCCCATTTTTTCAATTTCAAGAAATACGCGGTTCACGCCCGCGCAACGTGGATTTACCGGATATTTACAAACAATCAAATACATTGGATATCCGCACACAAAGGGAAATTATTCCGGGATTGCAGATTGAACTTTCATGGCTTTCTAAGGTAGAGTTTAATAGAAACCGTATTGCGCGACAGAGTACCACCGACCTGTATCCTCTTTACTCCAATAATGTAGAGTTAGAAACCATAGGGCGGTCGTATTTCGCACTGTTTGGTTCATTAGATGCAGTTAAGCGGTTTTACGATAATGGGGTTGCAGATATTCTCAAAAACCAAAAAAGAGATGCCTCCACTGAGGAAAAGCAAACAGCGCTTAATAATGCTTTTCTCTATGGTTTAGAACCATTAAATTTCTGGTCTGAAAGTGCGCGCCGCATTGCTCCCAATCTCAATTATGCTCTCCGCTGGAACGGCTTAGACCAATTACCATTCTTCAAAGGTATTTTGCGAAGCGGGTCGCTGGAGAGCAAGTATGTCGGGCGATACAGCGCCACACGCCGCAATGAGGCAAGCGTAGAAACGATAGACCTGCAATCTGTTGCCAGTTCTTTTGAGCCGCTCGTGGGTGTTACGGCGCAATTCGATGATAAATTCGTGGAAGGCATCATGTCCGGTAATATGCGGTATGGCACAAAATCGAGCTACGGTATAGCGCAGTCGCAGCAGGGCATCGTGCAGCAAGAAACCTCGCATGATTTCACAATGCAGTTCACCTACACGCGGCGTGGCTTTGAGTTGCCGAAGATTGGCGGTTTGAGTTTGCTCAAGCTCATCGGTATTGATTTTGAATTTACCAACGATATAGAATTTGGCTTGCAAGCGACGTACCGCACGATGGCTCGTACTTCTATCAATGTTCTTGCTGCATCAGGTGATAGTACGAACACCATTCCCGCAGGCTCCATCCGTCGTATAGACGGCACGACGAGTATTCTTTTTGAGCCGTCCATGCGCTACACCGTGAGCAAGCAAGTAACGGCGCGTTTGTTCTTCCGCTACGAAGCAAATCTGACCGAAGGTGCAGTCGCGCCCGGCAGCACGACAACAATGTTCGGTGTCGATTTGCGCCTGAATCTGAGCGGTGGGCGGAGTTTTTAGGGTTCTTGTCGTATCGTTGTTCTTGGCAAACGTCCGTTTGTATGCTGTTTTTTTTCGCTATTCCTCATTATGGCTATCATGCTTGTATCTATGCGCTTTCTCGTCGGACGCTTCCCCACGTTGAGCTTGTGTTCTTTGCATCGGCTTGTGCGGCTTGCGTTCTTGATTGCGGCGGGAATCATCCTGCGAATTTCTCCACTCAAGTCGGCAGCCATACCGCCCGTGCATATCGCCCTGCCCGATTCGGTGCTGAATCGTGCGGCAAAGGACACAGACAAGAATGTCAGTGCCACAGAAGAGGATATATCAACTCAGATTAAACACTACCAAACATCGGACAGCACAGTTATTGCAGAACCGATGCCGGAGCGCTCCGTATTGTATGCGCCCGTGCCGACGAATATGCCGGAGCGTCCCTACCGTTACACCTTCGACGGCTCGCTACCGCGCCGGACGACACAAATTGATGTGGGGAAAGCTCTGCTCTATGGTGGAAGCTATGCCGCGCTCGTTGGAGCGGCGCAGATATATCAGTATCAGGCATTTTGGGCAGACAGAGGTTCATTCCGCATCATTGATGATGGTGATTTGGCGCTTGATGCCGACAAAGGCGGGCATATCTTTGCGGGGTATTTTATGTCGAAACTCTCCACCGATGTGCTGTTGACGGCAGGCATGAGCGAAGATCTCGCCACTATCGGGGGTGGTCTGATGGGGCTGGGGTATCAATTTTTTGTGGAGGTGCAAGACGGCTACGGCAAGCTATGGGGATTCTCACCAAGTGATATGCTCGCCAACAGCATTGGTGCGGGCTTGCATATTGCGCAGCGCTATGTGCCGGGGATGAAATATGTCAAAATGAAAGCAGAATTGTACCCCGCTCCTTTGATAGGCGAAAAGACCCGCGTCGGTGCGGCAAGCCCGATTGACGATTACAGCGCCTGGACGTGGTGGCTCTCGCTGGACGTGCACGGTATCTTGCCCGAAGAGGCAAAGCCCTACTGGCCCTCGTGGCTCAATCTTTCTTTTGGCTATGCCGCACGGAATCTGGGGTGGGACGACGAGCAATCGCGGCGTTTTATCATTAGTCTCGACTACGACCTCGAAAAAATCTTACCGGATGGCGCACCCTTCTGGAACTGGATTCGGCAATATCTCAACATCCTCAAACTGCCCGCGCCTGCTATCGAGTTTGGCGTTCTGAACGACGGCAAGGGTCGTATTACGCCAATGCCTGTTCGGGCATATCTGGTGTTTCCGTTCAAAATTGGCTCAATCAAATTTTAGAGAATGAACCTACCAATACACATTCGTCCTTGCCTTGGCGCAAGCGTCAGTTTTTGCACGGCGTTCAGCACAATACGCGCAATAACATTTGCTTTTGCAATACTCCTCGCCATACCACAAGTGCAGTATGCTCGAGTAGCAGCGCAATCAGCAGCGCAGGTTGCCGACAGTTCTGAAGCGCCGCGTGTCGGCTTGGGTATAAGCCTACTGCCTTACACCTTCCCGAATAACGACACCTATCTTGTGCAGCCCGCCGGGGCGCTGTCGTGGTATGTTCCCGTGCAGTTCGGGCGGCATTTTCGGTGTGAATTGGAATTTTCCTACGCACAGGCAAGTGATTCGCTGCTTCTGGCTCTCAATAATAATCAGCGCATCAGTAACTACCGCATCAGTACATTTGCTCGGGCAGGAGTTGGTGTGTATTATACACATCCTTTCGACGCCGCCACGAGGCTCTACGGCGGGGTGCGTTCCGGCTTGGTAACGTCTTCGGTTCGGTGGGAGTCGTTTGTGGTGGGGCAAGGCATGACCGCACCGTATCTTTACGACGAAAACATTGGTTCCTTTTGGTTCGGCGGTACTGTGGGATTTGAATACCGCTTCACCAATCATATTGCGCTTGGCGCAGAGGCGCAACTAACCAGCTACGCGACAGGCGCAGTCCATTCTTCCAGCCCACTGCCGAGCAACTACCCCGCACGTTTTCCTGTGGGGCGCACCAGCGATGCGGTTCTTACATCCGCAAATGTGGCAGTGCGGTTTTTCTTTTAAAGCAATTATGACTTTCGCAAAATGCCGGAGTACGGAATTTTAATTCCGCCGAATAACGCTTTAACTCTACTGCGGAAATAAATTTCCGCACTCCAAACTGCCTAATTGCGAAAGTCCTAGCAATAATAAACAATCAAATTATCCAGTCACGAAATATCCGTTATTATGAACTTCACCATTACTCCCGACCTTATTTATCGCCGTACCGAAGCCGCCGAAACACCGGTGGATATGCTCGTCATAGCGGCTCACCCCGACGATGCGGAGCTTTCCAGCGGCGGCGTGATTGCGCAGATGGCAAGCGAAGGCAAGCGTGTGGCGATAGTGGAATGTACGCAAGGTGAAATGGGGTCGCGCGGTACGCCCGCAATCCGCCGCGCAGAAGCCGCAGAAGCTGCACGAATCCTGAACCTCACTGAGCGATGGAATCTCCACATCCCCGACGGCGCAATAGACTCATCGCCGGAAAATGTGGCGAAAGTAATCGCTGCTATGCGCTATTTTCGCCCCAATATTCTTCTCTTCCCGCCTGCATTTGAGCGGCATCACGACCACGAGAACGCGCACCGTCTTGTGCGAGCGGCGTATTTCCAAAGCGGTTTGTCCAAAATTGAAATTGAGGCGTTTGGTCAAAAACTCCCTACCTATCGCCCCAAGCGGCTTTTTACCTATATGCAGACCTACGAATTTGAGCCAAATTTTTATGTAGATGTGTCGGCGCATTTTGAAACCAAGCTGCAATCCTACTACGCCCACGCCTCGCAGGTCTTTGTGCCGGGGGCAGTGCAAAATCAAAACGAACCGCAAACACTCATTTCCAGTCCGGAATTTTTGGAATATCTCAAGGCGCGAGCACGGCACTTTGGCGGAAAAATCGGGGTGCAGTACGCCGAAGGCTTTACGTCGGTGGAGCCGCTTGGATTCGGGAGTATGAGCGATTTGCTGTAAACAAACTACCGAAAAAATTTGCAAAAAGCCTCTGCTTCGAGTATCGAAGCAGAGGCTTTTTTGTGGTCATTGGAGTCGCTTGGGAACACCGATGAACCATGTTAATCGAATTTTTCTACTCTTGATTTCATTACGGCAGCGTGCTACTTTGTTGTTTGACAAAGAATTGGAAATAAGAATTTCGTAACTGACCGACTACCAGTCAAACAGTCGAAAATACTCGGTGTAGCTTCTCAGGCAACATTTCCCGCGCCGTCATTGCTTATTGGTTCCGCATTTGCGTTGACAGGTTTTTCCTGAAAAATGGGCAAGTGTTTGTTGAAAAGGAGCATCAGCACCATACCCACACTGACACAAGAGTCCGCCACATTGAACACCCAAAACCGCACGTATTCACGTCCAAAGAGCGAAAAATCGGGCATATCTACGTCCATAAAATCAACGACTTTTCCGTAAAAAAGCGGGCTTTCGCTGTACAGAACGCCATAGAACACGCGGTCAATCAGGTTTCCCGTTGCCCCTGCAAAGATGAGCGCCAGTGCTAAACGTGCTCCGACGTGCTTAATATCCAACCGTGCCAGATACCATGCCAGCGCTACGCTTGCTGCTATCGAAAAAAGACTCAGAAAAATCTTGCCCGCACCAAAACTAATGCCAAAAGCCATCCCCGCGTTTTCAACGTATGTGATACGAATGACTTCACCCACGACGGATATGCTTTCGTAGAGCGTCATTCCGTCATGGTTCCAGCCAAATATGTTAAAACCTTTTACCCAAATTTTGGTAACTTGGTCGAGGGCAATGAGAATAGCTGCAAAGAGCAGAAAACCTTGGTTGCGGATGTTTTTCATAATGTTTGCAAGTGTGTTGAATCGTGATGACGAGGAGCAAATTAGCATTTTCCACATTCCTGACCAAAGCCCGCTTGCAAATTTGCTTACATTAGGTGCATCTGCCCTCATACCTTTGCGAAGCATTTGTCAACGATGCAAAAACTGTGTTAAGAATGTTAAATTCCTGCTGCTGCTCTTGATAGCAAGGATTCTCTACGGTATATTGTGCTCATTGTTGCAGCCAAGCAATGTTTTTTCACGCATCCCCTCACGTGCAATGCCACTCAAACGCCGCTTTCTGCCGATATTCTGGGTCGCATTGGCGCTTCTGGCGCTTGTGCCGATTCTGGCGTGGATGCAATATCGCTGGCTCGACAGACTCGTACGCCGCGAGGCAGAGCACAGGCGTACACACTTGACCACATCTGCATTGCAGTTCGCATGGACGTTCAATGAACGACTTCTCGGAGTGCAAACCCATTTTGCCGTGCAGCCCGATTCCAGCCTTGTGGCGTTAGAGGATACACTGCAAAAGCGTATAGAATCATGGCGCTCAAACCGTGATGCACACTTAATCAAAGACGTAGTACTGGTGCGGAGTGCTGCTGCCGATGGTGTACCGATGCTCTTGCGGTATGATGCTCAGACCGAAAGATTCCTTGACGATACCGTGCTTGATACCGTGCAAAATGGCGGCAAGAGCAGCACGCAAGACGACATGCGCAGCAGTCTTCGCGACAGCATTGAATTTTTAAGCCTCATGCTTCCACCCACCACTCGCATACTTTCGGGCATGGGTGGGCTGATGATTCCCGTTATTCCCTCACAGCCTCCGCAGAGACGTTTTCTGCCCTTAGACAAACCAGGCAGGCGGGAAAATATTTCAAATGGTCAACTGCCCGGACATCTACGTGAGCGTTTGCTCGGTGGTCAATTTGGCAACGTGGCGCAGTTTCGCCGCTTGCCGGATTGCGTGGTGCTGATTTTTGATGAGCGTTTCTTGCGCGAGAGTTTGCTGGGCGGTTTGGTGCAAGATTATTGCTATTCGGACGAGAAAGAACAGCTCTACACCTGCTCAATACTGGAGCGCGATGCCAAAATGCCGTTTTTTCAGACCTCCATCACCCAGAAAACGACAGCAGCAGATATCGTACTCCCGATTGGCAATCTTCCCGCCCGTCCACTGAGATTTCTCAACGGAGCGCCGCCGCCCAGCGTCGTAACACGCTTGGCAGGTATGAGTCTGAACATTGATTCGCTTCAGCACCTCTTGCACAATAATAATCGCAGAACTGCCGGAGCGCAAGCCTCGCCGCAATTTGAGCTACACTTGCGCTATGCAAACGGTTCGTTGGAGAACGACATTCGCCGTGCGCAGTGGGGGAATATTGCCGTGAGCGTTGGATTGGTGCTGCTTTTCGGTATTGGTTTGGGCATGATCGTCGTTGTTTCTTTGAGAGCGGGGCGCTTGGCGCGTCAGCAGATGCAGTTTGTGGCGGGCGTGTCGCACGAGTTCCGTACGCCGCTTGCAGCGCTGCGTTCAGCCAGTGAGAATCTCGCGCATGGTATTGTCAAAACTCCCGAACAGGCGCAGCGCTATGGCTCGGTGATGCGTCAAGAAATCAACCGCCTCTGGGAAATGGTGGAGCAAACGCTGATGTTCGCTGGCGTGCAGATGCGGGCGGAGAGCAATGAGACACAGCAACTCGTAGTTTCTGACCTGATTGAGCAAGCAGTCAAAGTGAGCCGAATGTTGGTCAGCAACGACGATTGTACGATACATCTGGACATAGAGCCAAATCTACCCTGCATTGAAGGCAATTATTCCGCGCTCGTTTCTGCCATTGCAAACTTGCTGTCTAATGCCGTCAAATATAGCAGCGACGAGCCTTTGCGGCGAAAAATTGATGTTCGTGTGCGGCTCTTGGCAACGAAAAAACATCGTGAAATTGCACTTTCCGTGCAGGATTATGGCATTGGCATCAGCGAAAAAGAGCGAAAGCATATTTTTGAGCCGTTCTATCGCGCACGAGACGTACGTGAGTCGGATATTCGCGGCAATGGGTTGGGGCTTGCGCTGGTGCAAACGATTGTGGAGCGCCACAAAGGGCGAATCACGCTTGATTCTACGCCGGGCGAAGGGAGCACATTTACATTGCATTTGCCCGTGTATGAGGGATAATAACGGAAGGATAATGCGAAAATTACCATGAACGCACAAAAACACATTTTGCTCATCGAAGACGATGCGACGCTTGTCTTCACGCTTTCCGACCGCTTGGCTTCGGAAGGCTACGGCGTGGAGGCTCTGAGCGATGGAGCGCAGGGCTTGACTGCGGCGCTGAATGGGCGTTTTGACGGCATCGTGCTGGATGTGATGCTTCCGACAATGAGCGGTCTGGATATTTGCCGCGAGCTTCGCAAAAACAACATCTTTACACCAATCCTGATGCTCACCGCACGGGGGCAGGTAACGGATAAAGTGGTGGGACTCAAGTTAGGGGCGGACGATTATCTTACGAAACCTTTCGACACCATGGAGCTTCTCGCCCGCATTGAAGCACTCTTGCGGCGCTCTGAGCACAGTGGCGCTTCTGCGCACGGAGCCGAGGACAAAACGGCGACAGCACAGCAGTTCTACACCTTTGGTGACTATACCGTTGACGTTCGGCGAATGCAGCTTTTTCGCGGCGTGGCAGTGGTGGATATACCGACGCGCGAATTCCAGCTTTTGCAATATCTCATTACTCACAGAGGCTCTATTGTCTCACGGAGTGAGCTTTTGCACGCTGTCTGGGGCTACGACGCGCTCCCCGCAGCCACACGCACAGTGGACACGCACATTGCTTGGCTCAGGCAGCGCATTGAGTCGAATCCGAAGGTTCCACGATATATCCAGACCGTGCATGGCGAAGGATATAAGTTTGTGGGCTAACGGTCTTGTGTTTATCCAATGCACGTATTGGAGCGGAAGCAATAGGATAACCATGACCTTTAGGCATAGGAAATTATGACGTTTGGGCGTGTAACGTCTGCATACAATCGTGGTTGTTATTGAGAGAAGACGGTGTATCGGTTACTGAAGTTTTATGACACGCTTTATCAGAGATGTCGCCATGAAAAATTCATCGAATCCTGGGTATGAGCACTGCATCAGGGCTTGTTGTTCAATGTACACTAATGAAGCCGGAGAGCGTTTCATTCGTACTTGATAATGCACTTGGGTATGCTAGGTTATCATTTTTTCATTCTTATTTCGAGGTATTGCCATGATTACAACACGCTTTTATTCCTGTATTTGTGCGGCAATAGCAGCATTATTGCTCGTGGGGAGCAGACTTCACGCCCAACCTGCACAAGATACACTCTACATCAATCTCAACACCCACGTTGAGGAGAGCGACCGCGACCCGCAGGGCGTAACGCTCAACTATTCCCAAAACCAGCTTCAATACACTCAATACCGTGCTTTGGTGAAGCAAATTGCCGATATGGTGCGTTCCAAAGGCGCGAAGTGGAATTATCAATCGGATTGGAATTTCATGGATGGTGCTATCAAGCACGATAAAGGCGACGCTTCGACCAACAGCAAAAACCTTTTTCGCTGGATGGCTGAGGACAATGGCGGGCAAATTCAGCTCGACCCTCACGCTCACGAGACGCGCTACAACTACGCTGACGTAGCAAAATTACTTGATTCCGTTTCGCCTGTCGTGAAAGCCTCGAAAAATGTAGGCGGATTTACGTGGAATGGTCCGATGGCGGCTTCCAGTCTGATGGGAATGACGGTAAAAGGCTACACGTGGGATTCCTTGGGGAAAGGCTTGCGGGGACGCATCTTTCCTAATTATACATGGAAAGCAGAAATTCTTCTGGGGGGTGCGAGTTACAATGCGCGTACCATGATGACGTCGCACGGACAAGACCTCAACCATTCCGGTGCGTGGAGACCGCGCGATACCACAAGCGCAGGCTATAAAAATCACACCTGTACGGCAGCACTGGCAAATCTCGGCGTTGGTGGTGATGCGCTACTGAGCGATTCCGGCACTGTAGAAAGCGATGTTGCGGCAGTTATGGCAAATGTTCGCGCCACGATTGCCGCAATGCGAGCAAACAAAGGGAAGTTCTTTGTAATGCAAATTCAAAGTAATCAACGCGCCTTTACCCGTGCGGGCTACATCGACAAAATTAGCCGTGTCCTCGATTCTCTCCGTCCACTCGTGGCTTCGGGGCAGGTAAAATGGGCTACGCATAGCGAAAAAGCTGCAACGTGGAAAGCGCTTTACAACGAACAACCGAATTTTTATCCATACACCGATGGCGTCGATAAATGCTCCACGCCGCCGCGCCTGACGAGTGTTTGGAGCAATGCCGCCGAAAAACAATCCCTAAACATCGCGCCCAATCCTGCTTCCGAGGTAATGACTATTCGTTTTACCTTGCCACAAGCCGAACAAGTGCGCGTGAGTGTTACCAATGTACTGGGGCAAGAGACCGCACAAATCCTTGATGAACAGCGCTCTCAAGGAGAACATACCGTTAGTTTCAGCGTGCGGCATCTTCCGCAGGGAATGATGTTTGTACGCCTTCAAACCCGCGCGAATTCTACCATCCAAGCAGTACAGGTGATGCGATGAAGGCACTTTTTTCTTTCCTTGCGTTCCTCATTTTTGCAGGAACAACCGCCACCGCGCAAGTATTCGTCAGCCCTCGTGCGGTGGAGAACAACAAGTATGTCTATATGAACGTTGTGATGAATTGCCACGATTTTTCGCAGGTGCGCACTTCGTACACGACACTTTCACGGCTCTTTGGCATATACCGCAAGTATAATATCATTGCCGATTTTTACTTTACCGATATGCTTGCACAGCGCTTGGAATGGTCATACCCGGGCTTTTTGGATTCGCTCCGTCGTGCGGGAATGGGCATCAATATTCATCATCGCTCTCCTCACGCTATTACCTTTCGTCCCACGCGCCGTGAGGCGGAGAACCCACAACTCGGCTTGATTACGCTTTTCCGGCAGGGGCGCACTGATGAAGCGATTGCCGAATGTGAAAAATGGGAGCGTCGTCGTGTGAATGTTGCCACAGGCGGCTTGGATTCTGCCGTGGGCGGTTACGATTTCCTTGAGCAAAAAGCGGGGGTGAAGCCCACGTGTGTAGGATTCGGCATTAGCGGTAATTTCGACGGTGATTCGATTGCGATTGGGGCGATGATTTCCCTCAAAAAATCGGGACTGCGGGCAACGGTAGATGACCACGAAGGCGGCGCAGATACTCAATTCCCATTCATGTCGTTGCGCGGCGTACTGTCGCGCCCTGCCGACAGCAGCATTACGCGCTGGGCTGCTGGCACCATGCCCCGCGATACCTTTTGGTGGAAAATGGTGCTGACGCCCGATGCGGATGCCTACAGCCCGCGCCGCTATGCGGAACGCCTGATGTCGCAGGTAAATAAAAGCCAGCTAACACTCATGAATGCTATCATGCACGAGACGGACTTCAGCTATGACCGTCCGCCGTTTTATTCGGTGTACTACGTCTCCGGTACAGCGGGGGCAACAAATCCCGTTCCCTACGACACGACTGCTTTCCCCACAGACCGCATCATTCCTTGGTCTGAGACACAGAAGAATGCTATTTGGGCAAAGTACGATTCGCTCATGCAGTACATCGGTACGCATCCGAATATCCGTACCATCACGATGCAATCGCTTGTGCAGACACTTTCCGACGACCGTGAGCGAAGCATTTCACGCGAGCAATGTCGTAATCTTGCAAGCCAGATTTTAAGCGGTATTCAAAGCACAATGCAAGGGGCAAGTTTCCGTCTGCCGACGAAAAACTTTTTTACCATTCCCCAAACAACTGATTATTTTTCCCTTGCCGATGCCTACTACGCGCTTCAACGCTCACTGGCAGACTATGCGCGGACGGGACGACTGCCGGAAAGCCTGTCGCTGCGCGATATTGTTCCGCCGCTCGGCAATGGTGCGGGGGTGAGTGCTAATGCCTCGCTGACGCTTGCGGATGCTCTTGTGGCATTTCGTGCGCAAGATAGCCTCCTTTCGCTGCAAATAGCACGAAATCAGTACGGTGGGCGAATGTCGCCAAACGTCAGTGTTGGCGGACGTTCGCTGAATCCGGTGGAATATTTTGCGCTGCTTGCTCGTGCGTATCAAGCCATAGACGGTGGCATGAGTGCAGGCACAACCACATTGCAAGCACAGCAAATTCCTGTTCCCGCTGCACTTACTCCGCCGGTGGGGGATGCTCCCAGTCAAAATGGTCCCTCCAATTGGTCAGTGAAGCCATTCCGCCGTCTTGCTGCGATGCCAACGGCAGTAGTGAATGAGAACGCTCTGAGTGATGGCGCAGAGTTGCAGGCATCGCCGAATCCGGCACAAGATTTTGTGAGTGTAAAATTCACACTAATAAAACCGGAGCGTGTTGTACTCAAAATTTTCAACGTGCTTGGTCAAGAAGTCGTACGGGTACTTGACGCAGAAATGGGTGCTGGGGCGCATGAACAGTTATTGGTTATTAACCAGTGGTCATTAGTTCAGGGGTTGTATTTTATTCGGCTGGAAACGCTTAGTGGTATAAGTATTCAGGCGCTTCAAATCCTTCGTTAAAATGCTATGACATTTTGGCAGGCAATTCTGGATATATGGGGGCTGGAACGACAGTATTTACAAAATTTTATTCTTCATAACCATACGCACTCTTTTATACTTTTTTGGAGATGTCATCATGCGGTACTCATCAAATCTAGGTTTTGCAGTATCCTTTGTCGTCATATTGGTTCTTTTGGTGTTGGTTTCAGTTGCTATCGGTTATGCGCAACATGGCGTAGATGCCAATTGGTCCGCACAAACGGCTATTGTAAAATCTTCTTCTTCTGTTTCTGCTGATGGTGCTGTGGCAAACAATATGGTCGTCCAAAAAGATGGGACCACGCTGCTGTTCTACACTGAAACAAGCGGATCCAAGCGTACTTCTTACTACGTCGGTTCACGGGACAACGGCAAAACATGGAATGCACCTGCGCCGACGATTTTTACTCCGGCAACACACACAATTGGCTTTGCTTCTGTTGCTGTAGATGGCGATGCGGAAGGTAATATTCATGCAGTGTGGGGTGCAAAATCTCCTTTAGGTATTTTTTATGCCCGATGGGATGCCAAAACGCAGCGCTGGTCAGACACAGTGCGCCTTTCGGGGCTTATCAAGCAAAAAGCGGGATTTTGCAACATCACCACTGACCGTAAGGGACGCGTTCATGCTTTCTGGATGGATGGTGAAAATGGAACGCCGCAAACATCTGAAATCATGTACGCACGCTCTGAAAATGGAGGTCTGGCATGGTCATCTCAGGTGCTGATTAGCAAGGACGACGGCAAACATTCCGCCTTTCCGATTGTGGATTATAGCGGTGCGACTGGCGACAATCTTGCTGTTGCATGGCGTGACAGTGCTGGACGGGGCAGCAATGGAGTACAAAATTGGGATGTGCAATCCGCAAATACCACCGACGGCGGCAAAACCTGGTCGGAGCCGCGCACACTCATCTCCACCAGCGATTACGAAAGCGACCCGAATCTCATCGTTGGCAAAGACGGCAGAATGTACCTCACCTTTCACGTGTATCCGACGAGTAACATCCAGAACGCCCGCGTAATGTACGGCTACTCCACCGATGGCGGTAAAACTTGGCTGCCGGAGGGCTTTAAGCAAATTTCCGAAATGGGAATTCGCTCACATCTCACCAAAGAAGCATATGATTTTGTGAACAATCGCCCTTGGTTTTTCTGGAAGGACGAGCGTGATTTGCCTCCAGCTACGGGCGGCACAATGCCAAGCGGTGATGGACGTGGTGCAGATTTAATGGCGGTTTATGTATCCAATCGCGGCGAAACTGTCTCCAGACCTGAGTTTTTGACCGATGCGGGCACAGACGAAGTGGGGCTGCACAATTTCAAAATCGGTGAAGATGGCATTCCAAGGGCACATTATTTCATCAAGCAAAACGACCTAACTACACTCTACTATACGCAGCGCAAGGCGCTTTCGACAGGCGTAACGAGCACTCATTTGCTGCAAGCAAACGGAATTGGATTTTCAGTTGCTCCCAACCCCGCTTCGGAATTTGCAACAGTGAACTTCACGGTGACAGAACCGGGACGTGTTTCGCTCAAAATTTTCAACGTACTTGGTCAGGAACTCATACAAGCCCTTGACGCAGATCTACCCGCAGGGGAACACACGTACCAAATTAATACGCACAGTCTCGTACAAACCACACAAACGCTCTTCGTTCAACTCAATATTCAGCACTCAAAACTCAACACTATTCCCGTACAGGTGATGCGATGAAGGTATTATCAAACCTTGCCTTGTGGGTGCTTTGCACATTTGTCCTTCATGCCCAGCAAGTGCAGCCAATCGGGCTTATCCGCAATACAGCGCAGTCCTTCAACGGTTATACGCTCTTTGCGCCTGCGGACTACACAACGACGTATTTGATTGACAACTGCGGTCGCGCCGTCAAGACCTGGCAAAGTCAATATGTGCCGGGACAAAGCGCATATTTGCTGGAGGATGGCTCACTTTTTCGCACCGCCAATCCGCGCACTAATCGTACCTTCAGCAATACAGGCGGCGCTGGCGGGCGTGTGGAGCGCTATGATTGGAATGGTGCACTCCAATGGGGATACGACTGGAGCGGAACGACGTTTTACCAACATCACGACGCAGTTGTTCTTCCCAATGGCAATGTACTGCTACTCTCGTGGGATACCCGCACACGCGAAGAAGCCGTTGCCGCAGGTCGTAAAACCTCGCTCTATCCCATGAATGGCTTGTGGTCGGATAAAATCGTGGAACTGAAGCCTATTGGAAAAGATTCTGCTGTGGTAGTCTGGGAATGGCGCGTGTGGGATCATCTCGTGCAGGACAACGACGCGAGCAAAGCAAACTTCGGCGTTGTGGCGGAGCGACCGGAGCGCTTGGACGTGAATTTCACCAATAAAACGGCTGTTGTCAGCGACTGGATTCACTTCAACGGGCTGGCATACAATGCAGAGCTTGACCAAATCATTGTGTCCTCACGGGAATTGAGCGAAATTTACATCATAGACCACAGCACCACTACCGCCGAAGCCGCTTCCAGTAAAGGCGGGCGGCAAGGAAAGGGTGGAGATTTTCTCTGGCGCTGGGGCAATCCTGCAGCATACAAGCGCGGCACAAGCACTGACCGCAAACTCTTCGGTCAACACAATCCGCAGTGGATAGCCAAAGGTTCGCCGGGAGCAGGAAATGTGCTCGTGTTCAACAATGGCGATGAACGCCCTGACGGAAATTATTCAACTATTGAGGAACTACAAACTCCTGTCAGCGCAAACGGCTCGTACGCTGCTCCTGCAAGCAGTAACGCGACATTTTTACCCGTCGGTAGTGTTTGGACGTACAAAGCAAGTCCCGCGACGAGTTTCTTCGCCAATCGAATTTCCGGCACGCAACGGCTTCCAAATGGCAATACACTTATCTGTGAAGGCACGAAGGGGAGTTTTTTCGAGGTAACACCCACAGGTGCAAATGTCTGGCAATATCGCAATCCCGTCGGCACGGCGGGACCGACCGCGCAAGGGAGTTCAGTTTCGGGGCAGAATGTTTTTCGTTGTGTCCGCTATGCGCCTGATTATGCGGCTTTCCAAGGAAAAACACTGCCGGTGGGCGCACCAATTGAACTTAATCCAACGGCAAATATGTGCACAATTACGGGGATTACTGAGAACGCAACGGGCAGCATACACGACGGAATGATGCGTGTAGCACCGAATCCTGCTTCGGATGCTTCCTCAATCACTGTTTACTTCTCATTGTCTCATCCACAGCGCGTCAATCTTGCCCTATACGATATGCTTGGTCGTCAAGTATTGGTATTGCTCGATACAGAGATGGCGGGCGGCGAAAACACTGTCTCTCTTTCGGCACTTAATACTTCGCTTTCAAGCGGTGCGTATCGCTTGCATTTGAAATATGGCGCGGAATCTCAATCAGTACTGCTGAGAATTGTTCGATAATTTTCTATACATTCATTTTTTGGGGATAAAATCTATGAACACTTTTTCTTTTACTCGGGCTATCATTTGTGCGGTTCTGCTAGGAGTATGCAGTCTCGCAGCAACCGAGCCGATGCCGGCACAAACAACGCCGGCTGGAATAGCGAATCTTGCGCGGTATCGCCAAATGTTTACGCTATCGCCGGGCGAGGGCTTAGATTTTCGCCCCGATAGTATTGCCTTGAGCGGTGCAGCCGTTCCTGCGGTGCATTTTGTGTCCGATGGGCGTGTGATTGTGGCGGGTTCGGGTACGGGCGGGCGTCTTTTTACGGCAACAAGTAATAACGGTACTTCCTACATACGACTTACTGCCGCCAATGGCTTAAGTAGTTTCAACGACGGTAGCGTAATCTACCTCCCAGACGGGCGTTTTCGCTATATCGTGCAAGAAGCTAGCCCTACCAGTACTACGACGAAGCCGCGCACTCATATCGCAAGTTTTATTTCGACCGACGGATTATTGTGGACGAAGGAAAGTGGTGTGCGCTATCAACCCGGTATTGCTGATGATTCGGTGAGCGGCGTACCGTATTGTTTGCAAGTGCAGGATTCTGTCTGGAGGCTGTATTATGCCGGCGATCTTTTTGGGAATACAGCAAAGACCATGACTCCTACGCCAGGTTTTAACGGTGTTCGCACTGCAATTTCCCGTGACTGGGGTGTAACATGGACGGCGGAGATAACCAAAAATATTTCCCGCTCAGGCGATATTGACCCGCACGTGGTGTATCTTTCCAATGGAAAATTTCGGATGTACCTGCGCTCGGCTCGTAGCAATGGCATTATTGCTATAGATGGCGACAGCCCTACAAGTTTTGATACCACAAAAATCACCACCGTTCTGAAGGATGGCGCAAGCGGTATCACCATGCGCTTCGACCCGTTTGTGGTGAAATATCCGAACGGGAATGTGGTGTGCTATACCGGCACCGACGCAGGCGCAGGCAGTATGCCTCCGAGTGTTGTTGGCGCGACAAGTATTCCTCGTACAACGTCAGTGCAAAACGACGTAAATGCGGCAATTACGTTCACCGTTGCACCCAATCCTGCTTCCGAACTTGTTCGTGTTCATTTTACGCTTGTAAAATCCGAGCGTGTGCAATTATCGCTGTACAACACACTTGGTCAGGAAGTTGCGCAAATACTTGACGAAAACTTGCCTGCGGGCAATTACGAAAAGTCATTGGATATGAGCCATTGGTCATTAGCAAGCGGCACGTATTTCGTTCAACTTAACACTCGACATTCAATACCCACCACTATTCCCTTACAGGTGATGCGATAAGAATATATCATGACGCTCTTCGATAGAGAAAATTATGACGTTTCGGGCTGTTACGAGCGATGTTGTATGCGGTTGTTATTGGAAAAAATGCTCATGTTCATATTTCGGAGAAATGCTATGAAAACTTCTTTTATCCTTGTTTTTGCGCTCTTGTTCTGTGGTTGGCAAGAGAGCAGTTTTGCGCAAATGCCCGGTGGAACAGGTATCAATCCTGACTACAAGGATGTTGAGTTTGCGAAAGTTCCAAGCACGAAAATGCCATCATTGCTCTTGGATATATACCTTCCCAAAGGTGTATCTGCGCCATTTCCAACGATTGTGTATGTGCATCCCGGAGGATGGTCTGGCGGCGATAAAACCGATGTGGCACGGCACGTTTCTTATCTCACAGCAGCAGGATTTGCACTGGTTAGCATCAATTACCGCTTGAGCGGAGATACGGTATTTCCTGCTCCTTTGCACGATTGTAAAGCCGCTATTCGTTGGCTTAAAGCCAATGCAGGTAGATATAACCTAAATTCAAATGCAATTGGTGTATTCGGACAATCCGCAGGGGCGCATCTTGCTTCGCTTGTCGGCGTTACAGCCAATGTCAAAAATGCTTCTTCCGGGGCGATTACGATGGATTTGGAAGGTTCCGTCGGCGGGAATACGCAGTATTCAAGCACTGTTCGGGCAGTTGCCGATTTTTTTGGACCGAGTAATTTGGTAGAATTTTACAAAGTGCAAACGCAAGGCTCCGGCTCAAATTTAGTCGGCTGCACGATTCCGCAATGCCCCGACAAAGCAAACCTTGCAAGCACAACGACCTACGCCAGCCGCACCGCTCCGCCCTTTCTTATTATGCACGGTACGGCGGATGATGTTGTTCCTTTTTCGCAAAGCCAACTCTTTGATTCTACCTTGCGTACAGTCGGCGCGGCTTCAACATTTATTCCTGTGCAAGGTGCAACGCACGGTTCAGATCCAGCATGGACGAAACCGGATGTGCAAACGACTCTTATCAATTTTTTCACACAACACCTTAAAAACCTAACATCGGTGGCTATTCAAGAGATCGCTGCAAATAACTTGTTGCTATCAGTATCTCCTAATCCGGCACAAGAGCTTGTTGTTGTAAAATTCACACTAACAACATCGGAGCGTATTTCGCTCAAACTCTTCAACGCACTTGGTCAAGAAATCGCTCACATCCTTGATGAGACCTTGTCAGCAGGGGAGCATCAGAAGTCATTGGACATTAATGCCAATTAAAAGTTAAAACTGGATTGCCCAGATAATCGTGATAGAAGAA
>JACVZY010000068.1 GCA_014654705.1 Ignavibacteria bacterium | reverse complement strand
TATAGTGCAGAAAACTTATCTACACTACCTGTCCAAAAAATGGGGGGCAGCTCAGAGTTTCCATCTTCTATAAAACAATGGTCAGTAACTTACGGCTTTAAGCCAACAAAATTACCAGCGAATGTTGATTCCAATTTCAAACAACCGAAGGACTTGTACCAAGCCATATATGATAAAGCCTTGGTGTGTCTGAACAAAAAAGCAGAATACAATTTTTCTACATTACCACAATCTACGCCCATTCTTTTTGCCGTAGATCTTCGGGTGCGCAATAAGTTTGAGGCTGCATTTAAGGATAAATATCCACGTGCAAAATTTTATGATATGCCAATTAAAGATGTTAAAGGAAAGAGGGAAGAAATATTAGCAACCTTGAAAAGAGAATTACCAAACTTTCAGTACGCAGTTTTAACAGTTATTACAAAACAACATAAAGACATTCTAGCTTTACTCTCGAAAAACGATAATGTTCGCAATAAATTGGTAGTGTTTTTTCACAACAACCCATGTTTAATAGATGTAGATCCTGGTCCTAATGTAATACCGAAACAAAGAGTAACGCTGCTCGGCAATTTTGACTATAATTCTAGTGCCTTTGATTCAGACATAAAAGTTCTTCAAGGCACTATAAATCCTCGTTCTATTACAACAGATGGAGTTGGCATCTTGCCTGTTTCTATTGACGGTCTTTATAATGTTACGGAATATGTTGAATCGTGGAAAGCGGCAGAAGGATTTGCACCAATACCATTCTACAATACTGACCGCGAGAAATTACTTTTCTCGAATGTAATGAAGTTATCTGATTCGATTGTTGTTCTTAACCGCAGAATTACTGTCATTAGTGGTATTCGCTTTGTGGGTTTATGGTTAGGAGTTGTTTTACTAGTTGTTCCTATCTCATGGCTAGGAAAAAAAATGTTTACTGTTTATAAAGATTCAAAAGCCGAAGGATTGATTGAAGAAGAAAGCAAATGGTATAAATCTATTTTTGTGGTACTCTGGACTAAAAAACAACAGACGTGGAAATACAGCCTTCTTACTGTTCTTTGCCTCCTGACACTCACTGGCATATTGTACCTCATTGACCCAAGAATTCCTACTTTTTTTGGAAAGTGGATAGTTCATCTGGTACGCAAAATTCTTGATATTCCTTCTGATTCAGCAGTATAATTACCGTATAATTTCATCACGAATTCCTATCCTTAACCATGGGTAAAAAACAAACCTCGCAAGAAGAGTCAACGCAAAAAACAGTAGAAAAAGTTGAGACCGAAGGCTCAAGGCTTGCAAAATTGGTCGTAAAAAACTATCGCTCTATTGGCTCCAAAGGAGTAGAAATAGACCTTGACAAAATTGTTGTTCTTGTCGGAGCAAATAATGCTGGAAAAAGCTCTATTCTTTCAGCGTATGAACTTGCTATGTCCGAAGCAT
Organism: Ignavibacteria bacterium; assembly: GCA_014654705.1. Classification (GTDB taxonomy): domain Bacteria; phylum Bacteroidota; class Ignavibacteria; order Kapaibacteriales; family UBA4661; genus PH2015. The sequence continues at coordinate 36,329 of JACVZY010000068.1, read as the reverse complement.
CAGGACCAAAAAGTACGCTTGTTCAGGAAGATTTTCACGGAGGCAAATTTAATGAAGAGAATCCTCCTCAAATAGAGCTATGGACAATTGTTGCAAAAAATAGTCCTGGTGAAAAATGGATTGATAGAAAAAACGAAAATGAACCTTTAGTTCGTGAACTCTGGACTTGGGATAGGGACGGCAAACCTAAACGACAAGGGTTTCTCCCTGGAGAAAACAAGTGGTCGGAAAACAGTGTACCATGGGGATTTGCTGGTGTTGCACAGTCGCGCAGACCTGAACCTCATAGGGTAGATGCCTTTGCACCACCAGATGTACAAGCTAATGAAATTAAAAAATTGATTAAAGAAATTTTGGATGAACAAGTAGAGCAAATTGCTCGACAAGAAAATCAGGAACAATATCAGGCATTAGTTCAAAAAATTGATCAACTTCAAGAATTGATTCTGGAAAATTCAAGCACTGCAATCAAGGAGATAAACACAGAACTCACTAACATGCTTCAGCAGATTTTCCCAAACTATAAAATTGATTTTAAGCATAAAAAACAAGACCTAGAAAAGTTTTTAAAAATGGAGGCAGATCTTTTAATGGGACATAATGAAGGCTTTCCAAGCACCATTGAACGTCAAGGAAGCGGTGCAAGAAGAACTCTCTTATGGACTGCGCTAAAATTCATTTCCGAACGTAATCGTACAAAACCAAAGAAAAAAACTCCTTCAAAAAAAACAGATGACCAAACAGATATTGGAATAGACGATAGACCGCATTTACTTCTTATTGACGAACCTGAAATTTGTTTACACCCAAGTGCTATTCGAGAGGTTTGTTCTGTGTTGTACAATTTACCGGATTCCGGTAAATGGCAGGTTATGGTTACAACTCACTCGCCCATATTCCTAGACTTGTCCAAGGATAATAAAACCATCATTAGAGTTGATAGGGATGAAAAGGGAGAAGTACAAAGCACAACGATATTTCGACCAGAAAGATTGCAGCTTGGCAAGGATGATAAAGAAAATCTCAAATTGCTCAATCTATGCGATCCGTATGTCGCCGAATTTATGTTCGGAGGAAAAATTCTCATCGTAGAGGGTGATACGGAGTATACTGCTTTCAAATATATCCAAAGTAATAGTGAATCCGAGATAATACGCGATACTTCAAACCTACACATAGTCCGTGCAAGAGGGAAAGCAACTATCGTTTCTCTTATCAAAATTCTCAATCAATTTGCTTCAGAATATACGGTTCTACATGATAGCGACCCGCTACCAGCGACGAACGAAAACTATAAAGGTACGTGGACGACCAACGATAATATTCTGAAAGAGGCGAAAAAGCACCTGAAATATTCAGAGGGTAAAGTGCGAGTCATAGCATCTCTCCATAATTTTGAAACCGCGTCTGGAACTGAAAATATCACAAAAGATAAACCGTTCAAAATATATGATGCTATTCGTAACAATCAAGATATTCGCAAAAAAATTGAATCTTTGCTAGAAGCCTTAGTTGATGGCACAAAGGATATACCGAGTGGTTGGGTAAATTGGAAAAGTTTGGAGGAGCTAGAGGAAAAGCTGAAAACTTCACCACATTCGCACCATAACAAAACCCAAACATATTGACACTACACCGCTCATCAAACAGCCGCTTTATTCGCCAACGTTTACCAACACCCATCCAACCCTAACAGCACAAGACAATGACCCGCACCGAAATCGAAAAAAAAGTTGAGAGCAACGTCAACGGGCTGGTGGCGCACATTCGGGCATCCTCTTCCAAATGCCAAACCGAAGAGGCTGCCAAACACGCCCTTGTGCTTCCCTTTCTGCAATTCGTTTTGGGCTGGGATATTTTCAATCCGCTTGAGGTCATTCCCGAATTTACTGCCGACACGGGCATCAAACGAGGGGAAAAGGTGGACTATGCGGTGATGAAAAAAGGGAAAATTGCGTTCATCATTGAGTGCAAGATGCCGGGCGCAAAACTCGAAAGCACTCATGCTTCGCAGTTGTATCGTTACTTCGGGACGCTCTTGCCATGCCGGATTGCGATTCTGACCGATGGCGTGCGGTATCTCTTCTACACCGACACCGAAAATCCGAATGTGCTGGACAGCGCACCATTTTTCACGGTTGATTTCACCAAGCCGGAGACGATTATGATTGAAGAACTATCACAGTTTACCCGTGAGACCTTCGATGTGGACGACGTGACCCGCACCGCCACCCAACTCATGCACACCGAAAACATCAAAGCATATCTCGTCCGCCAACTGGACAGCCCCAGCGACGAGTTCGTGAGGTTGCTCATCAATGCCTCGGATGCAAACGCAAAGTTCACCGCCAAGAACGCCGACATCATGCGTTCCATCGTGAAAAAGGCATTGGAGAACGTGGTGCAAAACCGCGTCCATCAAACTCTCAAAACGGCACAACTAGCGGGTTTGCAGAACGGCACTGCCTCCGAGAACGGGCAATCGGTCGGAGGAGGCAAAGAAATCGTAACGACGGTCGAGGAATGGGAAGGGTTCTACACGGTGCGGACGCTCTTGCACGACATCATCACGCCCGACCGAGTGCAGTTCAAAGACACAGTGTCCTACTTTAATGTCCTGCTCGACGGCAACCCACGCCAGCAGATATGCCGCTTCTATTTCAACAATCCCCGAAAGTTCTTGGGCTTGTTTTCCGAGAAAGGCGAAGTAAAAAAAGAGATTGGCGGCATCGCCGACCTGTACCTCCACAAGCGAGATTTTGCTGCGGCTGTGCAGATGTACGTCAAAAAAACTATTTATCCCATGCAAGCGATATGAAAATCGAAAACTACATCAATTACCTCGAAGTGCTGATTATTTTGACGGACACCAACAAAATGCCATTTCGATATACCAAACTACAAGCCATTGCGGACAGCACACTGGACAAGGGTTTGCGAAAAAGGCTGCTGCCAGCGATAGAGTGGATTCAAAGTGAATTTGAATCCGACGTGTTTCCTGAGCCGCTCGTTACTATCTCAACAATTATGGGAATGCCCGGCTTTGAGTTTCACGAATGCCTCAATGAGCAACCTGACCAGAACTTGGCGGGGCAAGCGACAAATACGTTCGTGAAATTGACCAATTACTGCTACAAGCGGTACATCAAACACAAAGATACGTTTGTAAACCGAAAGGAGATGCAAGCAGCATGAAAACATACGGTATAGCTTTTTTGCTCTTGGTGTTTGCCGTGCTCCCCGCGTACAGCGGCGGCAAATGCACCGGCTCTGCCACCTGCAAAGTTTGTAAAAATTGTAGTCGCTGCAAACATTGTAAAGATGGCGGCAAATGTGGTGCTTGTTCGGTCACGACCCCTTCTACAAAGAAAGAAAAGAAGTAGTCGACGACGACTCCCCACAACTAATTTTCTCCATTCAGTGTATTCATCCATTATGCGCTTACTTCTTCTCGTTGTTTTTCTGTATGCAGCACCGCTCTTTGCTCAAGATGTGGTTATCAATAAATACCGCAATGGCGGTGATAATCTCATTGATACGGTTGAAGTGTTAGTCGTGCGCGACAATTTCGACCTGCGGGGTTATATTCTGCGGGACTTTGCTACCTCTGGTGGATTCAACTCTGATTCTGTGAGCATGGGTTCGGGTAGTTATCGGTTCGCCAACAGCCAGTTTTGGCAACGTATTCCGGCAGGTACATTGTTGGTTCTGCCAGTCAGTAATGTTTCTGTGCAAAAACTGGGCGACACGGTTGTAACGGTCGGCTTGGACAATAGTGTTTATTTCACGAAGAGCGGTGCTTTTGATATTGCAACTGCCGACATGGTAATGATAAAACGTCCCGGCGCAACCATTAGCGGTACAAGCGGGAGTGTTCATGCCTTGAGTGCTGGACTTTCGATTGCTACTGTTTCGGGAATAACACCCCTCTTGAGAACTTCCGATAATACTGGTACTGCCACACCATACGCACTGCCGGATAATCCCAGAGGAGACACAACCGATTACAACGGCAATCGTGCCGGAACTGTTGCCCAAGCACGATTTGGTCTTGCCAACAACCCCGCCAACCAACGGTTTCTGGATTCGCTACGTCGCCTGCGTGCTCCGCTCACATCGGTTCAGCACGAGAAACAACTTGCTCTTACCAATGTCCGCATAGCTCCTGCACCGATAAACAATGATTGCACCGTCGGTTTTCAAATGAACGCATCCGGCACGGTGGAAATTTCGCTGGTAGATATGCGTGGTCATGCACGGCACCTCACCACCGCTTACCATGCCGCAGGCGAGCAGAGTGTTCGGGTGTCGGTGGGCGATGTGGCTCAGGGAATATATTTTCTGGTTGTCAAAACTGGTGGTGGTGAGTGGCGGGAGAAGGTTTTGGTGGTGAGGTGAGGGAAGAGCATTGGCAAATTGCCAGTCAAGAAATCGTAAAAAAAATGCACGTTCCGAAAAAAAGTTTGCCGGAGCATGGTTCTGGGCAATTGTTTTTCTTAGTTGCACTTAGGAGAAAAAAATTGAGCAAAATAGATGTTGCAACAACGATTGTAACGGGTTTTTCGTTACATCCGACACTAGCGCTCCCTTTCTGGATTTTGTATATTACCGATAAACTTATTTTTTATTTTCAACGTTTACCAATGCGCCTATTTCTTAAATCCAACTCGTCAAAACAAATTTGAGCAAACTGATATCGTAAATAGCAAAGAAAACTTTAACTCACTTCGCCTTTTGAACCACAATCCCAATTTTTATTATAGGAATTCCCATGACTGAAGAACTTTCTATCGAAGTATCAACAGCGTCAGTTCAATATGCTGTTGTCCATCTTGCTGGTTTTATTAACCTCGATACTTCTGAAATGCTCTATGAAGCAATGCAAGATATTTTTAATGCTAATGCTTCACGTTCACTAATTTTCAAAGTAGATGAAGTTGAGTTTGTCTCAAGTGCAGGGGTTGGTGTGTTTATGTCGCTGTACGAACAATTAGAAGAAGAAGGTGGGAAAGTAATATTTGTCGGGCTTTCTGATAGTTTTCGCAGAGTGCTTGATTTGCTGGGCTTTCTCTCATACTTTGAGGACTGCCAAACGATTGAGACTGCCGAAACCATTTGCGCAAATTGAGGTGTTGGTTTTGTTGATTGTTATTTCTCAAGAGAAATACTTGCCCTCTGTGAATAACCCCCTATATCCGTTCTCGTACTTTTTTCCAAATACGCTATGTCAAATCTTGGTGCTTATACGCTTGGTAATGTCCTCATTCAGCGCTCCGAATCAACAGTCTATATTGCCGAGCACACGGCAACGAAAAAAAACGCCATTGTAAATGTTCTTTTATCCGAGGGTTTATCAGCACAAACAATTGCGGCATTTCGATCTCAGTATGATATTATGAAGGAACTCAGTTCCTTAGATGCAAATGTAGCTTCGCAAGCTATTCCCAGAGCGCTTGAATTTTTCAATACGCGCAGCGAAGCGGCTCTCGTTCTTGATTCTAACCATGTAGAACCATTATATCAAGCAGCAAAGAAAAATTGGAACCTTGACGATACCCTTTCGTTTGCCGTAAAAACGGCATCTGTACTGGCTATGCTGCACGATGCAAATATTATGTACAAGGATATTTCACCATACAGCCTCTTTATTCAAGGGCGAGGTCAGGCAATAAATGTGCTGCTTCTTGATTTCCGATTGGCTTCACGCTTATCATCGGAAAAGCAAGAAATCTCTGCTGTCGCTGCTCTACAAGCCGACTTACACTACATTTCGCCGGAGCAAACAGGGCGAATGAATCGTACCATTGATTACCGTACGGATTTTTACTCACTTGGTGTGGTCTTATACGAGCTGCTGACAGGTACACTTCCGGCAACGGGCGATGACCAAATGCAGATTATTCACGCACATATCGCTAAGCAGCCTTCAGCACCTCACGATATTGACAACAAGATTCCGCGAATAGTTTCAGACATTGTGATGAAGCTCTTATCCAAAAACGCTGAAAATCGCTATAATACAGCACACGGATTACAAGCAGATCTTCAAGAATGTCTATTGCAATGGACGACACAAGGCAAGATTTCAGATTTTATTGCGGGAAAAAATGACATTTCTTCCAAATTCTCTATTCCACAAAAACTCTATGGTCGTGAAGGTGAGACAAAACAGCTTTTGGATGCTTTTCATCATGCTGCAGAGACCGGAGAATCCAAATTATTGCTTGTTGGGGGATATTCTGGAGTAGGTAAATCTGCCCTTATTTACGAAACCCACAAACCTATTACCGAAAAGCGTGGATATTTTATTTCAGGGAAGTTTGACCAATTTCAACGCAATATCCCGTTTAGTGCAATAGTTCAAGCCTTTCGTGGTTTGATGAAACAGCTTCTGAGTGAATCAAACGAACAGTTGAACATTTGGAAAAGGAAAATAACCGATGCACTTCGAGAAAATGCACAGGTTATTGTTGAGGTTGTTCCTGAATTAGAGCGTGTTATTGGTAAGCAGAAACCAGTAATAGAGCTTGCAGCAAGCGAAAATCAGAACCGTTTTTATCTCACCTTTGATAAATTCATTCGTGTTTTTGCTCAAAAAGAACATCCCCTCGTCATGTTTATTGACGACTTGCAATGGGCTGATGGTGCAACACTCAATCTTGCGAAAACACTCTTCGCAAATAATGAGCCTTCTCATTTGCTTGTTATTGGTGCGTACCGCGATAACGAAGTCAATCCTGCTCATCCTTTTATTTTAACTGTTGAGGAAATCAAAAAATCCGGTTACCCTGTTGAAACTATTATTTTGCAGCCACTGGTGAAGGCAACCATCGAAGAAATGCTCGCCGATACACTGAAAACCTCACCGAAGAATGTTGCCGACCTCGCACAACTCGTTATGGACAAAACGGGCGGTAATCCTTTTTTTATGACGGAATTTTTGAAGACCCTGAATGATGAGAATCTCCTCAATTTTGATCGGGCAGCGAACCGTTGGGCATGGAACGTACAAGACATCAATGCCAAGGGTATTACCGATAATGTTGTGGAACTGATGGTAAACAAAATGAAAAAACTGCCTCTACAGACGCAAGAAATTTTACAACTGGGTGCCTGTGTCGGTAATCAATTTAGTTTACAAACTCTTGCCTCGGCAAGTGGAAAAAGTGTTCCCACTGTCGCACTGGATTTGTGGTCGGCAGTACAAGAAGGTATGATTATTCCGAAAGGCGACGCGCATCAACTGCTCAAAGGTCTTGACACACATTCCTCAACTGAGGAAGTTGTATCTGCTATGAATGCAGTAGATAGGTTCTTACACGATCGTGTACAGCAAGCGGCATATTCAATGCTGTCAGAAGAAGTTCGTGCAAAAACACATTATACTATTGGTACAATTTTACTCACCACTTCTTCCCCTGAAGAACGAGAAGAAAAAATCTTCGACATTGTCAATCAAATCAATCAAGGTCTTGATTATGCTGTCACACAGCAAGAGCGCGATGAATACGCAGTTCTAAACATAGAAGCAGCAAAAAAAGCAAAAGAATCGGCGGCATATGAACCAGCTCTCGTGTACGCAGAGACCGCACACAATCTCTTAGGAACAGATGCGTGGAAGCGTAGATATGATTTGACACTTGATGTTGCAAATCAAACTGCCGAGCTACAAATGCTCCTTGGTCACTACGAAACCATGAATGTAATTATTGATGAGATTCGGGCAAATGTGAAAAATTTTATGGATTCTATTCCGGCTGCAAACACACGTATCTATTCGCACAAACTTCGTTCTGAACATGAAGAAGCAGTACGTGTTGGGCTTGCGGCACTGCGTTCATTGGGTGTAAAATTTCCTGCAAAAGGCACACAACTCACCGCAGGGAAAGCCATAGTACAAGCGAAAATTGCACTCAGACGGGGTGTTCCTGATCTCTCTACACTCAAGCCACTTACAGATGAGCGCGTAAAAGCAGCGTGTAACATTATGGGCGCAATCTCTGGCTCTGCCTATAATTGCGACCTCAATCTTTCGGCATCGTTTTCGCCTGCCTCCATTGCACTTTATACAAAGTACGGTTTTATGCCTCTTTCGGCAGTTTCTTTTATGAATTATAGCGCTGTGCTCGCGGCAGTATTGGGAGATGTGAAAGGGGCAAAAGAACTAAGCGACTTTGCCCTCAAGATGATTGAGTACTATAAAGACGAAGGAAGAAAATTTTATCATCTTGCAAAATTCACCTATTCATTTTTGCTCAGTTACTGGTTTGAGCCGATTCAAAATTCAAAAAAGCTCTTTTACGATATTTATCAGCAAGCGTTGGAATACGGTGATATGGAATATGCCGGATACGCGATTGGTGATATGCCGTACACGCTGTATTTCCACGGCGCACCGATACAGGAAATTATTGCTGAATCGCAGATTGCCTTGCATGCCTGTCAAAAAGTGAAGCAGCAAAGCGCAGTAGATTATGTGAGCATTTTTGCACAAACCGCATGGAATCTCACGAATGAACGCCTCGACCCTGAGTGTTTAGATGGCGAGCATTACAGCGAATCCGAAATTGAAGTGTCACGCCGAATCGGGCGGAAGTCAAATATTGCAGAGGCATTTTTTGCTAAAACGACGCTGGCATTTTTTTGGGGAAACTACCGCAATATTATTGATGTCTATGCTCCGGAGTTCCAAAAATATCTTGATTACATGACCGGCTCATTTTTTATTCCTTCACAGCGTTTTTACGAAGGGATGGCATTTTTTGCGCTTGTTCATCAAGATATTAAGTCGAAGCAAAAGTATATCAGCGAAGGCACGAAACGCTTGAAATTCCACAAAAAAATGGCTTCGCTCATGCCCTTCAATGCACAGCATTTCTACGAGCTTCTGCAAGCAGAATACCTTGCAGCAACGGGCAACCATAGCGAAGCTGCCCGAATGTATGAGCAAGCAATTTCAACGGCAAAAACGAACAAATTCCAGAATGTGGTTTGTATTGCTTACGAAGCCGCCGCTCGATTCTACCTTCGTGCCAAAAACACCACTGTTGCTGAGGTATATTTGCAAAAAGCACTTGAAAATTATTATACATGGGGAGCAACAGCAAAGGTTGCCCAAATTCAGCATGAATTTGCTGCGTATAATCTTAAAACCCCACAAGCAAGTATCGTACAGACAAATAGTCGCAAAACGTCTGTCAACGAAAGTAGTGGTAGTTTAGATATGCTCTCGGTCATCAAATCGTCACAAACACTTGCCGGAGAGATAGAACTACGTTCATTATTGGAAAAAATGCTCATTATTTTGAAAGAAAATGCTGGCGCACAAAAATGTGTGATTGCATTGAACGAGCAACACGGCGAACAAGGAAATCTGTTCATTCAAGCCGAAAGCGCCGATGCGGAAGCGCCGATTATTCTTCAGCATATTCCGTTAGAAAAATCAACTAGTGCATCACTTTCTATCATTAATACGGCGGCACGATTACTTACACCGATTGTGTTGGGTGATGCAAGTGCATCAAGCGAGTATGCTAATGATAGCTATATCAAAGGTAACAACGTAAAATCTGTGCTGTGTAATCCTATCGTGAATCAAGGGAAATTGGTTGGTGTACTCTATTTGGAAAATAATCTCGCAACCGAAGCATTCACCCCTGACAGGATACAAGTTTTGAATGTGCTATCATCTCAAGTAGCTGTTTCAATTGAAAATGCTATGCTCGTACAAAGCATGACGCAAATGGAACGCTTGAAAAAAGAAATGGAAATGGCGGCTTCTATTCAGCTCGGAATGTTACCCAAAGAACTACCAAAAATTGAAGGCTATGAACTAGCAGCTCTTTGTGAAATGGCAAAAGAAGCGGGCGGAGATTTGTATGATGTGCTGGAAGTGAGTGATGGTAAGTATTTGATTGTTATTGGTGATGTGTCTGGAAAAGGTATGCCTGCTGCATTGTATATGAGTGCTGCTTTGAACGTATTACGCACAGAGATTGCATGTTTTGCATTGGAAGCAGGACGTACAATCAGTCCGGCAACGATGCTCAAAATCGTCAATAAAATGATGAAGAGCGCGATGAAGCGCGGAAGTTTTATCACCTTATTTGTTGCAATTCTGGATACGAAGGCACATACGTTCATGTACACCTCCGGCGGACATGACCCGTGTGTTCTCTGGAATCCCACAACAAAACGTAAAGAACTTATCAATACCAAAGGCAAAGCCTGTGGACCAATTGCGCCAAAGCTCTACGATCCTACAGTAATTGAACAGGGGATTAGCATTCAAGCAGGCGATTATCTTTTTTTCAATACCGACGGTATTACCGAAGCCAAAAATAGTGCTGCGAAAGAATACACTGACACGCGCTATCACAACGATATTGAAGATATTACTGATGCGGAAACTCCCCAAATTGCTCTTGAAACATTATTCAAGCGCGTAAAAATATTTGCCGGGGAAGCACCACAATACGATGATATGACAATGCTTTGTATCCGTCGGTTGCCACTCTAAATAAGGACTACTTGAACTCAAGCTACATTACCATCATAAATTTTTGATATTATCGCTATGCCTGACAATACTACGCTAAAAATTCCTCCTCGCGCTCCAAATCCGCATTGGCTCTTAGGTCATAGCGTTGCTTTTTTGAAATTCCCGCTTGAATTCTTTCGTGAATCCCTGGGCTACGGGGATATTTATGGGTATAGAGTTGGTCATTTGCCAAGTCTTGGTGGGAATATTCCTGAATTTTATCGCCGCGTTTTGCAAGAAAATGCAAAAAACTATGTCAAAGGCGAATATTACAATCCCTTAAAACTCCTGCTTGGTCAAGGCTTAGTCACCAGTGAAGGTGATTTTTGGTTGAAACAGCGCCGTATTCAGCAACCTGCTTTCCACCGTCAGCGTATGGAAAGTTTTGCTGATATGATTGTGCAAGAAGGTGCGAAAATGTTGGATGCGTGGGAACGACGCGACACAGCTATTGCACTTGATGATGAACTATTTCATCTTACTTTAACTGTTGTCGGACACGCACTTTTTAGCGTTGATTTTTCCGGCGATTCCCAGCAACTGGGCGACGCACTGACCTTTGCGGTTGAGTTTGTCAATAAGCGTATTTATAATGTTGTTTCCGCACCAATGTTTATGCCTCTGCCGGAGATTCAACGGTTTAAGCGGGACGTAAAAATGATTGATGAAAAAATCTTTGCCATGATTGAGCAGCGCAAGCGAGAAGGAATAGAATCCAAACAAGACTTGCTTTCTATGCTCATGGAAATGCGTGACGAAGATACCGGAGAAGGGATGAGCGAGCAGCAACTCCGCGATGAGTTAATGACCATGATTTTCGCAGGGCACGAAACCACGGCAATTTCGCTTATGTGGATTTTTTACGCTCTCACGCAACATAAGGAAGTTGCCGAAAAGCTCAACAATGAAATTACATCTGTTCTACAGGGGCGTACGCCGACAGTTTCTGACACTGCAAATATGCCCTACACAAAACAAGTGATTCAAGAAACCATGCGTCTTTATCCTCCAGTATGGATTTACGGTCGTAAAGCACTCGAAGATGATGAAATTGCAGGTTATTATGTTAAAAAGGGTACATACATTACGCTGAGTCCGTACGCGATGCACCGTAATCCTGATTTATGGGAAAATCCCGAGCACTTCAACCCTGAACGTTTTTCGCCCGAACGTTCTAAAGGACGTTCTCCATACGCATATTTCCCCTTTAGTAATGGGCAAAGAAAATGTATCGGTGACGGGTTTGCTATGATGGAAATGCAACTCCTCGTACCACTTATGTTGCAGCGCTTCCGCATGGAACTCGTTCCAAATCAACAAATTGTCTTTAATCCGCTTATTACACTGCGTTCTAAATTTCCAATGATGATGAATCTTATTAAACAATAATTTTTATAAAGGGAAAAACTATGCCCAAAACTACAACCATAACACTTGCTGATGGCACGACTATGCCACAAAACCTTCCTGTACAAGGGCGTGATGGCTTATACCATCCCTCCAATGAACAAGAGATTCAAGCTATTGTGCGATATGCTTATGAAAACAATCTGACCGTGCGCGTCTGCGGTTCACGGCATTCTCATCCCAGAACAATTACCTTTACTGATTCCTACGACTACACGGCGCTTCAAAACTATACACCAGAATTTTTAGGAAGCGATTACGATGAAAACTTCGATCCAATTCTGACCCAAGCCGGCGAAATAAACATTATGTTGGACTTGTATCGTGATTTTCTTCGCTACGATTCGGTAACACACTCGTGGGTGAATGGCTTTAACGACGCTCAAAAGCAAGTAACCGTACAAGCAGGATGTAATCTCTCCTACGATCCATACGACCCAACACAACATTCCCGGTATGATAATAGTTTGCTTGTGAACTTGCAGCGACGCGGCTGGGCATTACCAGATTTGGGTGGTATTGCGCATCAGACGGTGGGCGGTTTTCTCTCGACGGGTTCTTCGGGTGGTTCGCTAATGTATTCACTTGATGATGCTATTAAAGAAATTCGGATTATTAACGGCAAAGGTGAAATTCTTGTTTGCTCTGAAACACAAAACGCTGATTGGTTCTATGCGGCGGGCGTTTCTATGGGGCTGTTGGGTATTATCTCAACGGTAACGTTTCAATGCCTAGATTCGTTCAATATCTATGGTGACGAAGCAATCTACCATATTGCATCGGACACATACAACGCACCGATTGACTTTTTCGGTGAACGCAAGAATCTACCAAGTTTAGAGAAATTTTTGTATGAAGCACCGTATTCGCGGCTTCTGTGGTGGCCTCAAAAAGGTGTGGAAAAAATGGTCGTCTGGCAAGCAAAACGTATGACCGATGCCGATTATAACAATCCGAATGCCTGTCCGTGGAAGAAAGAAGGCTTTGAGCCAAAACCCTATCAAGAATTTCCATGGTTGATTGGTCTTATGGATTCCCCCGTACTTGCCGAATCACTCGGCGGTTTATTCTACACACTTATCGGGCGCTATCCCGCATGGCTTGTCGCGGTCGAGAACCCGTCCTTGCGTGGGATTATCGAGTTTGCATTCAATAAACTCTTCAAGCCGCTTATTTTACCTTTTGTTATCAATTTGTTTGTTACCGCAGATTCCGATAAAGAGGGTTCAGCAAAAGGAAAGCCGCAACGTTTCTGGGATACATGGTGGCGCGGCTTACCGATGGATAATCAGGTAGATGATACGATTATGGGAACGTGCTTTACGGAACTTTGGATACCAATTGATCAAACTGAAGCCGTGATGAAAGCGTTACGACAATTGTATGTCACCAGTGGGTTCGATGCAACGGGGACATTTTCTTGTGAAATTTACGCCACCAAGCCGAGCAAATTTTGGTTTAGTCCAGCATATAATGCAAATGTTTTGCGTGTAGATATTTTCTGGTTTTTGAAAAATATCACCTCACCGACAACGTATTATAAGCAGTTTTGGGATGTTTTGAAACCATTTAGTTTCCGTCCGCACTGGGGTAAATATTTGCCCGGTAGTAATCAGTCCGAGTATAAAGCATGGCAACCCTACCTTGCACAACAATATTCACACTGGAACGATTTTATGCGTCTGCGAGAAGAATCCGATCCCAAACAGGTCTTTGTGACAGAATATTGGGCAGAACATTTGGGAATTCCTGCAAGCCCTGAACGCATTATTCAACGCCAAAAAGCTGCCGAATATCGTAAAAAACAAGACGCAGAACGAGCGAAAGAAGAAGCTGAAGAAGCTCGTATCAATGCCGAGGTGGACGGCAATAGCCCGCCATCACCAATGCTTTTACCGTGGATGCAGTATGTAATTTCTTACTTGGTGACGTTTGCTTCGGCATGGCTTATTACAGGCGTTTTATTATGCGATGTTCTTCATACTTTTGAATTCACCAGTACATTATCGCGGTATGGTAGTCTGGCTGCATTAACCTTGCTCATAGGTTCAGGAATTGTTTGGCTACGTTGTTTTATGCCGCTTGTATTGATTTTATCCATATTAGGTGTATATGCAGTCAATTTGCTCAATTCCTTGGCAAATTCTGTATGGTGGACGTGGCTTTCTGTCTGGATTATCCCCGTCTGGCTTGTCGCGCTTGTTGCAGCACTTATTGAAGCACTCGCAATTCCATTGCTGTCTTCATGGATACAAGCACCAATTATCAAGGCGTTAGCGAAAATATTTCCTGCTAATGACATTCAACAACAAAAACCTCTTCAACCCTGATTATTACGTTGAAATATGAGTATCGTCGATAGAAATTTTATCGTGGATGCGCACACACATCCGGCGTTGAAGTCGTATCTTTTTGATAGCGATTTGTCCGTGCGAAATACTGCCAGACCTGAGTTTACCTTACTCGGTTTAGCCGATGTTTACACTGATTTACCGAAACTAGCCGATGGAAATATTGATGTTGTTATGTCGGGCTATTATTTACCAGAACAAGGTCTTTTAAGTAATAGCCCACTTATCAGCAACATTGCTCGTGGTATTTTAAGACCAACAATTCAGTGTTTGCTGGACAAAACAGAACCAGACAGTTTGCCCAATCAAGCATTTGAAATTACTCAACAGATGATGAGTAATTTTCAAGCACGTTTGGAAAAAGCAAATCAAGACCTGCACAATAGACAAAAAGCACACCCCAGCACGAATCCTAACGCAATTCCGCCAAAAGATACGATTACTGCTCGAACGTTTGCGGAGTTAGAAACATCTCTTAGGCAAGGAAAGCGGGTTGTACTCCAGACGTTAGAAGGCGGTCATCATCTAGGTCGGGGGTTGGCTTCGACACAGGAATACCTTACACGATTGAACTATTTCCATCAAGAGGGTATCTGCATGATGACGCTGGGGCATTTTTTCGCAAATGATGTAACTACGAGTTGTGACGGAATGCCGCCTTCCTTGATGAAAACACTAGGCTATAAACCCAAATCTATAGAAGAGCTTCAACATGGTTTACAGATTCATGGTGCAGCTATTGTCCAAGAAATGTTCCGTATCGGAATGATTGTTGACCTCATGCACTGCACACCGAAAGCACGACAGCAAATCTTTACTCTGAATAACAATCGAACACCTCTCGTCTTTTCACATTCCGGCGTTGTTGCAAAACATAATGCTCCCTTAAATCCAAGCGATGGAGAAATCAAGCAAATTCAAGATTGCTGTGGGGTCATTGGCGTTATTTTTAATAAATACTGGCTCACTGGTGATGAAGAATCGGAGTTCTTGGGGCTAGACTTTGCAGAAGACCCATGTATTGATGACATCGTACAAACGATGAAGCATATACAATCCATTACAGGAAACTGTAATAATATAGCGCTCGGGACAGATTACGATGGTTTTACCGATACACCCGATGATCTGAAAGATATTTCGTTTATGCCAATATTACAGAAGCGTTTACACCAGGAATTTAGCCAAGAAGATGTACGAAAAATCATGGGTGGAAATATTCTTCGTGTCTTGAAACAGGGCTGGAAAGAGCCTTTGAGACCCATTGCATAAATATTGTCTATGATTTGTACCTACTTTCTTAATTCATATTCAAAATCTATTCATCCATTTTTAGGAATGCTGCTATGCCCAAATCGTCCACAGACTTGTTATTTACTCTTAACAAGAATCTCAGTGCAAAATTATTTTCATTGGAAAAAAAGCAATTGACGAGCGAAGAGATTGAACGTTCACGTACAGCCTTTGCAGAGCATTTATTACCAAGCCTTAATTTTTCTTTCTCTTTCACCACGAATATTTTCCCGAAACCCCTTAAACTCTCCTACCTAACGAATCGTATTACAGAGCTTCTGGAGCCGCTTTTACCAACAGAGTTTTTCTTTGATGTGCGTATGGCAATAGAAGAAGTTGCCGGAAATATCTTGGAACATTCGTACAATGATGCCCAAGAAGCCCACATATACCTGCGCTTTACGTGTGATAATGATAAAATACGAGTTCTTATGGAGGATTACGGGGAAAAAGGACGCTGGTATGATTTTGAATCTTCAGGCAGATATAATTCCAGAGAGGAGTTGCGTAAGACGGCTGCTGCCAAGCGCGGCGGAATGGGCGTATATCTTGTTCGTAAGGTGATGGATGAAGTTACATATAGTGTTGAACCTGGAAAATACAATCGTATTGAAATGACAAAATTTTTCCAAAAACCATCTCTACCTTCTCTGAAAGACTGAATACAAAAAAAGAAAGTGACATTTATACAACTCCCGTAATATAATATCCCATCATCTCACCTTTACCTTTAACGGTTATCGTACCACGCTCTCGATACGTGAAATGAGATGAAAGTTTGTTAATAACAGCTTCTGTACACTGAATAGCATCAGGTTCACTGAGAGATTCCATACGACTGGCTATATTTACCGTATCACCCCAAAGGTCGTAAATGAATTTCTTTCGTCCAATAATTCCCGCAACCACTGGTCCCGTATGTAATCCAATCCGCACAGCCAGCGGCATACCAATTTGACGAGCTAAGTCTTTAACCTCGCGAATCATAGCAAGTGCCATGAACACTGCTGCTTCAACGTGATCGGGACGTGGTTTGGGAATACCGCTTGCAACCATGTATGCATCTCCAATCGTTTTAATTTTTTCTAAACCAAACCTCTCTGTCAGTCCATCGAAAATAGAAAATACCCAATTAAGCATCTGTACAATAGTCTCCGGTTCATGACGGGAGGATAAGTCTGTAAAGCCGACAATATCAGCAAACATAACCGTTACTTCAGGAAAATAATCTGCAATAACAGTCTCACCTTTCTGTAATCGCTCTTTGATACTTTGGGGTAATATATTTAGTAACAGAGCTTCAGAGCGAGCTTTTTCAGATTCGAGAAGAATATTGTTTTCCGTAAGCTCAGAATTCGTCAGCTCAATTTGGCGAGCTTGTTCTTGTAGTATTTCTTGCTGACGTTCAAGTTCAATATTTCTATCTTCAAGTTGTCGCTGTTGTTGTTGGATTTGCTGTTTTTGTTCTCTCTCCCGTTTCATATACTCCCGAATCTCTGTATTTTGCCCACGAACCTGTGTAGTCAAATAATCTACGTGCTCCCGAAGAGCTTGATTTTCTGTTTGTAATCTGCGCACCATATCAAATGATTCGATATCTTCCATTCCAACCCCAATAAAGTAGCTGTTTAGCAAGAATTTGTGTATAAACGACCTAAAATAGCGGTATTTCATAAATTCTCAAAACTTGATTATCGTTTCTTTTGCATCCTGAACCGAATGCCACAATAAAAGCCATGAAGGGACATTCAAGAACACGTACCACGAACGGATAGTGGGCACATCTCACGGCGGAATGACCGCAAAAACCACCTGTACAACGACGGTTTGGGAAGCACTTGCCATGAGTTTTGGCAACATTTCCTCCAAAAATGCAGTTTTGCCGAGTGGCAACACTCACGAGAACCGAATTTGCCCTCACCAAAACCGAGAATGCCCTCATTAAAAAATGATATGCCCTCACCAAAACCGAATATGCCCTCAAAATGGAGGTGTATGCCCTCACAAGAACCGAATATGCCCTCATCTGCACATAGGCATCAAGCAGAAAAAGAGCACATTACTCCTCTTGACAATACGCATTGAAGGATTATTGTAGCATTATCGGCATTGAACGAAACAAGGTGGCAAACCTCATCGGGTATACCAAAGGGAGTCATTGAACAATGGTCGTTAGCACCAGCACTAAGGATCATACGGCGCTCAAGACGATCTCCGGCGCAGTGGACGGGCACAGGAACGAGACAATTCAGCTCTTGCCACGATGGAATGTGCGGAATACCATGGTAAAAGCATCGTATTTTTGACCGACAAAGGGGTGGTTTCTGAGGCATTTTCTATCAATTTTTGATGGTTTTCCCGAAAATGGCGGTTTTTGCAGGTGGCAAACATTGATAAAAACGTGTTCGCCCTAGATACATATGTTATTGCCCTTGATGAAAACGTGTATGCCCTCGTTATGGATGTTTTTGCCCTTGATAGAAACGTGTATGCCCTTGATGATGGCACAATAACCTCCCCCAATAGGACACCCCTAGCGTCTTTTTACACTCATGAATCCCGTGATTTTCGCAAAACTATGCGGATTGGAATGATGGATTGAGCAAAGCATAGGAGAGAGCAGAACGAAACGAGGAAAACAAACTTACCTTTCGTGCGATAGGCTTTCGTGGGAACGTGGATAGGCAATAATCTGTATCACGCTGTATCACAATAATCATTATCTGCTTCATCACCGTGAATGCTCGTCAGAGCGGCACAGTAATTGCGCAAAAGTTGTATCACGATAACCAAGTGGTTATTTTAATACGAAATCACACGATACCACACCAAATGGTGCAAACAAGAATAAGACAATACCCCATTGTATATGATACCTATTGCTATCTTTGTCCGCGTCTCGAAGCAGAGTCAAGACTACGAACGCCAAATTGCCGACCTGAATCACTACGCTGCAAAGCAAGGCTACACTGTCGTTAGCACCATTGCCGAGAAAATATCCGGGGCAAAACGGAACCATGACCGGAAGGGCATCACCGAACTCCTCACGTTGGCGGCAAGCGGACGTATTAAGAAGGTATTAGTGAGCGAGGTATCACGGTTGGGACGACGCACCAGCGATGTGCTCAGGGTGATAGAAGAACTGACGGAGCAGGGAGTATCGGTCTATGCACAGAATTACAATCTTGAAACCCTGACCCCGGATGGTAAGCGCAACCCGGTGGCAAGTCTCTTGTTTACCCTCTTGGCAGAGTTTGCACGGTTGGAGCGGGAGACACTGGTGGAGCGCATCACCTCCGGTTTAGAGCAAGCAAGACGGCGCGGAAAGACGCTCGGTCGCCCAATGGGTAGTACAAAGGATAGCGAAGTACTCCTGCGAGAGTACCCACTGGTAGTACGCATCCTTCGACAAGGACTATCGCTGAGGCAGACGGCAAAACTTGCCGATGTGAGTGTTAATACGGTCAGGAAGGTCAAAGGGGCATTGGAGAAGTAAAGGATAAATCCAGATCAATCATCCCCGTGTATTCTCTCGTCCTATTCCTGAATGCTCCTCTTTCCATCATTTATTGTTATCGGAACTCCTCAATGATCGAGCGATGGTGACTCTTCTATGCTATTGCCGTAATTGCATTTTGGAATAATATTATTCATAATGCAATAACACGACTACAAAGAGTAGAACAATACGAACTACTCAACGTATCGAAATCAGCATATACTTCCGAAGGTCGAGGGGTACAGAGTACAACGCATGACTTTGCTTTTTATTCTGGTCAGCAACGATACATCGCTCTTGAATAATATAATTATGCCGTTTTTAGATAAAAAAAGGCATTTTGGGATATAAATCTCTAAAAAAGGCTCAAAAATAAGGGACAGGTGCGAGACAGACAAGGGGCATATTTATGACAGCAATAGGACAGACGTGAGACAAATGTGGGACAAGTTCGGGACATAATTGAGACACGTCCATGACAACAATGGGTCAAGCATAGGACAAATATGGGACAAGTTCGGGACATAATTGGGACATGTCCGTGACAACGTTGTATGTATTCATTTTTTGTGCAGTCATTTCTTCAAACTCTTGATTATTTCCCAAAAATATACTAAGTTGTCGCCGATTGTAAGCCTGTGTGTGCCTTTTTCCACTTCTTTCCTTTCTTTAAGCCCTTTCAATAGATTTTTGACCTTCACCAAGCTCTGCACTTTTGTGGTGCCCCCGCCTGTGCTCTCTTGACAGAATCTCTGTTTGAATAGTTGATTCTGCCATCTATCTACGTGGTTCTCAAACGTGAGAAGACACTTTTTGCATACACCGAATTATCGATGTATGCTCGTGCGTGGATGATGTAGAAGATAGAGTGCTTTCCCGTGGTGATGCTATTCTACTACACCTAGTGTGCTGTGCATCCCTCAAGAAAATCTCCCGGAACCTGGTCAACCTATTGAAATCACCGTGTCCATTTTCAACCCCTTCTTTATTCACCTTTATTCCTTTATTTATTATGAGTTTTTTTGATCCCCAAAAGCAGCTCACTCCTGAAGAAAGAGATCTGAGTTTTGAGCAATTCCGAGAAATGATTCGCATAGCGAAAATTTCTATTGCAACCGCCGCTCCGATATTTGGAGTATCCGACCGAACGCTCAAACGCTATGCGAACGATCGACATAGTTGTATTGATGAGACATATTTTGCAGAAATTGTGCGCCTATTTCGTGGATTGGAAAATTACAAACGCCTCTTCAAACAGACCGCCAATGAACAAGGACGTGATTATATCTGTGCATGGCGGGCAGTCAGAAGTGGAATTATTTATTTTGATGAATTCACTATTTTCGGATACAGTGGAGCCTTAGACCGTTTCCGCGATTTAGAAGCGAGGGCACGAGCGGGAGAGGGGGGTGCCAAGTATAGAATACTTCTCACGGACGGGCATAGACGCTTTATCTTCCGCATACTCAAAAATGAACTTGTACCCGTCTAACATTTTATCATGGTAAATCCACCTTCTGAGATGACTTCGGAAGCCGACAATACAGACCTACAAAAGAGAAATGGTTCTTTGCCTGCGGAGCAGCCGATGGAGATGACAACAATCGAAGCGAGCGGCAGTGAAGCAGTGGGGAATTGGAGACCAGAGTAACACTTCCCACGCACAATGCAGCACCAAAACGACAAAAAAGTCAATTTTCTGCAAAAATCCTCAAAAAAGTAAAAATAATCAGCCTTTGTGCCAAAAAGCGCGAGGGCTGATTTATTATAGGGTTATCGGCAAAATTACATGGTACAACACCAAATGTAACGGGTTTTTCGTTACATCTGTCACGGAAAAACGTGACGAGCGACACTAGCGCTGCCTTTGTAATTTTTGTATTTTCCGCCCGCATTGATAGTGGTGCTCTTTGTACCTCATTACGATATGGTTCTTCTTTCATCATTTTCTTCTTTTTTATGCGCCTCCAATTCCAACTCTCCGCTAATACGAACAGCGTACCGTTCCATTACCAACATACGCTCATTCGCACCTTCCACCGCCTTTTTCCGAAGAATGATTTCCATGACGACGTGTCGCTGTATTCGTTTTCGTGGTTGCGTTCGGGGAATGTTGTGCAAAACGACACTGGTTTTGATTTTCCCAATGGGGCAGAGTGGTTTGTGAGTTTTTCGGATGAGAAATATGTTCGCACTATGCTCGCGGCACTCTTGAAAGAATCAGAACTGTTCTTTGGAATGAAAGTAAGCGATGTGAATATTCAAGAAACACCCGTCTTTCCTGAGCAAATGCGTTTTTTCGCTGCAAGCCCTGTGCTGGCAAAGCAGTTTGATGGCACAACGGTACGTCACCGCATTTATACCGACATAGAAACAGATGCCATTCTCACGCAAACTCTCCGCACGAAGCTCCGCAAAGCAGGACTACCGGATGATGCCACGGTGCGCTTCGACCGCTCGTTCAAGGGTGCGAAAACACGACTGGTGGAGATTCACGGCATTAAAAATCGTGTGTCGTCGTGTCCGGTGATTGTGGAGGGTGCGCCTGAAGCGGTTGCTTTTGCGTGGGATGTGGGTGTGGGGCATAGCACTGGTGCGGGTTTTGGGGCAGTACGCGAATTTATATAAATCAAAAAAGGAAAAATCATGCAACTTCATATCGTCAAATATTCGGGCGCATTCGGCTATATCAAGCCGTGGACGGCTGTGCGCGACAGCGAAACCTTTTCACAACAATTTCTCACACCTTCGATTGTGGAGGGAATTGAGAAGAAACTTTTTCCTGAGCTCCTAGCGGAGAGCGGTATTCACAAGATTCTGCGTCATCGTCTCAGTTATGCAGGACTGAGCAAACAACAAGAGCAAACACAACCACGTGGCATTGACATCAAAAACAAAAAAGGCGTTGTTACGGTGCAGCGTCCGCGGTCTATTTTGCTCAGAGGCGTGATGCTTGAACCTTTACTATTGCTTGCTTTCAAAGCGCGTGAAGATGCCGAACGCGCCATCAGGCAACATCTGTGCCTTTGCCGGAACGAAGATGTGATTCTGCCTACATCGGAGATTATTTCCGTAGCGGAAGAAGAATTTGACGCACCCGAAGGCGGCTTTAACGGTTTTGAATTGCGCTTTGGCGAAACGCCGGAATCTTTCATTGTGGGCTACAATCGTTTCGATTCTGCAAAGCCGATGTACGGGTACTTGCATATTGTCGGGGATCCCATTCGTTCATCGGAAGCCGCATACCATCTATGAATCCACTCACAGACCTTTACGCCAAAAGCCCCGACAACGGCGGAACATCGCTCTACGACCACTTGCAGCACGTGGCGGATGTAGCCGAAGCCTTTGCGCGGCACAGAGGCATGGATATGCGCATTGCTCGGTTAGGCGCATATCTGCATGATATTGGCAAAGTACATCCCGATTTTCAAGCACTTCTGCGGGGAGTACGTCCCACGCATCCACTTCCGCTACGGCACGAACTTGTTTCATTGCTGTTTCTACCTGCATTTGCTCGTGAGGATTGGGTGGCGTTGGTGGAAATGGTTGTGGCTCATCATCGCTCGCTGAGAGAGGACAGCAAGAAACAAGGATTGTTGGATATTCTCAATCCTAAATACGGAATCGCCGATACCGAAGAACTTTTCGAGCGATACGCCACAAAGTGGGAAGAATGGTCACCTCTAGCTCTTGCCATTCTCCGAGCGTGTGGAATAGAAACCCAAATGATTTCCGCCGACGAAGCATTAGAGGCACTAGAATTTTCGATTAACCATTGTCGTACCAAAATGCAACCGCCCTATGATTGGTCTCGGTGGAAAGGGTTACTGGTTGGTGCTGACCACATTGCTTCGGCACTTGGCAGTACCACACCAGAACGTGTGCGCACCTTCTTTCAAACACCCGATTTGTCATGGTTTCAAGGACGTTCTAAGCCATTGTATTCGCTTTCTATGTTGCCCACGAATGACCTGCGCCCGCATACACTTGTCATTGCTCCCACAGGCGCAGGAAAAACAGACTATCTCATGCGCCGCGCCCGTGGACGGGTTTTCTACACATTACCGTTTCAAGCCTCCATCAATGCCATGTATCGCCGATTCTGCGAGGCATTACCAGAACAACACGAGACCATTCGCGTTCTTCATGCAGCATCATCACTTGCAGTGCAAAGCAATAAGAGTTTTGAAGAAAAATTGCTGCAAGATAAAGTCGGGGCGGCTATCAAAGTACTCACACCACATCAACTCGCTGCACTTATTTGTGGCACTCGCGGCTTTGAGACGGTTGCGCTGGATGTGCAGGGCTGTGATGTGATTTTGGATGAAATCCACTCGTATTCGGGTGTGACACAAGCGATGGTGCTGGAAATTATCAAAGTCTTGTTACGCTTGGGTTGCCGTGTTCACGTTGGTTCGGCAACGATGCCGTCTGCTTTGACCAATGCCGTGCTTGCGCTCCTTGGCGAGGCAACAACAACGCTGGTTACGCGGCTTCCGAACGAGGAGTTAGCCAAATTTGACCGCCATATTATCCATAAGCACGCAAGCTATGAATCTGCTTCTGAGGCTATTGCTCCTGCAATCGGACATGGTGAAAAAGTGCTGGTTGTGTGCAATCGCGTTGACACAGCACAAGAACGTTTTGATGCGTTGCGGCTTGAATTTCCGAATGTTCCCATAATGCTTTTGCACAGCCGTTTTCGTCGTCAAGACCGATGGAAGGCAGAACAAGAATTGACCAACAATTTTAACGCCCCCGCAAGCGGCGCGTGTATAGTAGTGGCGACACAAGTAGTGGAGGTAAGTTTGGACATTAGTTTTGACGTGATGATAACTGATGCCGCACCGATTGACGCGCTTATCCAGCGTTTTGGACGCATTAACCGCCGCCGCACGGAAGAAACTGTCGCTGCAAAACTTCTGAAACACGTTCACGTCATTGCACCACCGAAAACGGGAAGCGTTCTACCCTACAACCGCGAAACAATTGAGCGTAGTTTTGAGCAACTACCCGACGGCGATGTTTTGCACGAATGTGACTTGCAAGCTAAGATTGATGCGGTCTATCCTACTATTGAACCGCTTCCGATTGATGTGCATTTGGCATGGCAAGGCGAGCAGTTTTTGCTTTCGGAACTTTGCCATCATCCCAAATCAGTGCTTATGGAAATGCTGGAAATTGATTCTGCGTCGTGCATTCTGCTGGCGGACAAGGAAGAATATCTGCACGGCAATAGTGAAACACGGACGATGCTGGAAATTCCCATTTCTCAGGCAGCTGCACGGTATAGGCTCACCGCAGGAATGCGAACGGAACAACTGCAAGTCGGTTCACGACCTATCGTTGTGCTTGACGAGTTATACAGCCCCGAAACGGGTCTTCAATTCACAGAAACTGATAATTTTTTGTAATTCTCAAAGGAGGATAAACGATGTACACATCACACATCGGTAAACGCTTTGTGCAGTTGTACAATGAGCGAGAGAAAAAAGCCTTGAGTGCGGAAGAATATTTCGATAAGGAATTTTTTTCATTGTTCTATGACCATGGTCGGTATTTGCAAAGCCCAGCAAGTACACCACTTTTTCAGCTTATCGCTCAAAAGAAAACACATGATTCAAAGGCACGATTGGATGCCAAAGTGAAACTCTCCAAGAAAATTATAGAATTTATGGAGAAGAACGGTGAACCCGAAATGAGTTTTGGATTAGGTTATGCTTCTGCTGATGATATGGGAACAACATCTGCACAAATCACCTCATTACGCTTGCCAGTTGATGGCAATGATATGTATGCTTCGTGGGTTGGTGCAGGCTTCGGCATTGGACTGCCGGGCGGTCTGGCAATCGCATTTGACAGACCGGAGATTCTTGGTGCTCTTGCTGAGGGGTGGACGCTCTACCGCGAATTCGTGAATCAAACCGAAGGACTGGAAAATAAAGTAGATACGTGGAACGGTATTTGGCTCACGCACCGATTTGATGAATTTTTTAATCCCACACTGCCCAAAGCGAACTTCCAACCTGTCGGCAGCGATGGAGCAATGGAACGTCCCGACTGGACAGATATTGTCTTTGCTTTAGCACAACAATTTCCTTTCGAGACGCTTACAGGATATGTTTATAGTTTCGGACAGATGAACAAAACTGTTGGATTTGTGCGGCTTGCACTGCCAGAGGTCGGGCGATTTTGGAAAGCCTTATTTGGCAATACAACAACCGAACAACGTAAAGCACTCAAAACCGTGTACACAACACGCTTTGGGGTCTCGGCTGCCATAGAACGCTTCAGTACGCTTGGCTTGCGGGCAATGGAACCAAAAGATTTGCAAAAATATATGCTCGGACGCGAGGTAATGCCAGCACTCAAAAACGACGATAAATCACAACTTACTTACAAAACTTATATCGCTTGGATTTCTGCTATGCTCAATAATCAACAACTCCTCGACCTTGCACAGGAAGCCGCACAAACACTTCATGCGTACACAACCAGAAATAAAGATGCAACAACTGGTCGTGGCAATCGCGTCGATGAACTCCTCAGCTCGGCAAACCGCAAACGTTTTATTGACACGCTGACAGATATTGTGAATGATGATGCTTCCATTGCGTCCGTGAGCGATAAGCTCGTTCACGCGCTGATGATGGACATTCCGCTTGACAATGTGCCACTTTTTGTTACGCTCGTTCGCTTCAAATACGCTTTACCGCAAGTCAAAAACTAATGTTCAAAACTACTTTTTTATCACTTTTATCGTTGGAATTGTATCATGCAACAACCTTTTATCTACCTCCGCGCCTTGCGCCATGCCGACCACACCGTTTTTTGTGTTCAAGATGGGCAGAAAACTTATTGGGATAACCAGTTTGGCAAGTACGTACCCTTTTCAAGCGGTCAGCAAGTCAAGCGATCTATGATTGAGTCCATACTTTCTTCACTAGGAGCAAGCCCAGCACCAATTACATTCAATTATGAGGTAAGTAAGAAAGAAAAACTTGGAAATGGTGAACCTTGGTCACCTTGCGATCCCTCTTATCCCGACCAAATTTTAGCTGGTTGGATGAAAGCGGCAACTGATGAAGTTACAATTAAGCGCCGTAGCCCACTTTCAATTTCAGCAATGCGACCATTACACCCCTTGCTTGCTAACACAAGCTCAGAGGCGGTTTCTTACAATGCCAGTAATAATCCTAACCTCAAAGTACGAGTGCGTTGGGAAGGTGGAAATGAATTAACGCCTGAAGAGTTAGCATCGTTTTTAACTGAAAAAAAAGTAGTCCGTCCGCTCAATCAGTTATTCTTTCCTGAAGGAAAGGTTGGACCAAGAGCAAGCGGCTTATTCGTCTATGACATAGCCCTTGATTTGCGGACACTCTTTTGTGTGTCGTTGAACCAGCACGAGCCAGAACTACGCAAAGATACTATCGAAAAACTTCGCGCTGCGGGTTGGGTGGAATCGAAAAATGTTTTTGGGGCGTGTTTGGTTTGCCCAAAAGATGAACGCGAAAAAATTATTACTGCACTCGCACATGGGCTTATCCAATGGCGCATCACCAGCAACCAAGCCCGCACGTACAGCCCGATGGAAACACTGGCAGTAGCAATAAGCGACAATGCAAATAAACTGGCAGCCGTTATCCGCGCAAAACTGAAAGAGGGTGTTGACAAACCAGCCGCAGAGCCGATTGTGGACAACAGCACGGTTATTGCCGGAACAAGTGTTTTTGTTACGCCGCCCTGCGATGGTTATATCGTTGGCGTTCACGGCACAATCACTGCGCTAGACGATGCCGAACAAGAACTCATAACGCGGCTTCGTGCCTTTGATTACGAAAAACAATGAAGCCCTTTACAATAACCGGCACACACATTGCCTACTCCTTCATCTGCAAGCGTAAGCTCTGGCTCTTCGCGCACGGCATCCAAGCGGAACACGAATCCGATGCCGTGCGCCTAGGGCGGCATATCCACGAAACGACCTACGAACGTGAAACCAAAGAGCTTGATATTGACGGCATCATCGTTCTCGACCACATTGATGCAAAAGCGGGTATTGTGCATGAAGTCAAAAAATCCGACAAAATGGAAGAAGCGCATTCGTGGCAGCTACTCTATTATCTTTGGTATTTGAAGCACAAAGGAGTTACTGCCGGAGACGGTGCACCCCTCAAAGGCGAACTCAATTATCCCACACTCCGCCAAACCTCGCGCGTGGAGCTTACGCCGGAGAAAGAGCGCGAATTAGAAACGGTGATTTTGCCGGAGATTCGGCGTGTGCTTGCTTTGCCTGAGCCGCCTACTACAGTCGAATGGAAGGTCTGCAAAGCGTGTTCGTATTGTGAGTTATGCCATAGTTGAATACGGTTTTTCAAATACTCATGAGTTGAATTTTTTCCTGAACGGCTTGTGTTACAAAGGCATTCAAACTGATGTGCTCCAAACGTGCTCCAACCGAAATTTTGCGGTGCAGTTCTGGTGAAACCCGCACAACAAATTGCCCTGAAAACGGCTTGGAAGGCTCTTCGCCACGCTCGGCACAAAAAGCCAAATAGTCCTCGACCGATTCGATAAAAGCGGTGCGGATTTCCTCGACACTTGCGCCCTGGAACGTGATAACATCGTTCACGTGCAGAATCTCGCCATGAAAGAGATTCGCTTCGTCGTCGAATTCGACAACCCCCGTGTAACCTTTATGATGAAGCATTGGTTTCCTCCGAAGAAATGCCCGCAGCAAGCAGAAAACGATGCACGGACTTCAGTGTGCCTTTGTCGGTTTCGCGCTCGGGATGCGGACGGTGAAAAACTGCACGAACACCATTGAGAGCCACGCGAACACGCGACCCTGTACCCTCGCTGACATCTCCGCCCAATGCTCGAAAAAGCGACTCAATATCGCTCCAAAGAACATCACTGCGCTTCGGTGTGGCAGCAATGGCGGCAAGAGTCTTGCGCTGTTTAGCATTCATGGTTGATTGCAATGGTGAGCTTTTGGTATCAAATAATGATACCAAAATTATCAAATCTTTCTTACTTTTCCAAACAGTATGAAACGCTCGTACTATATTTTTAACTCTGGACGACTTAGGCGCAAAGACAATACGCTCTTTTTCGAGCCGTCGGTGGCAAAAGTAGAAGAAACGCCTTCCGCTATCAACGCCGATGAAGAAATTCTCTTCGATACTCCCACAGGCGAAGAAGAGAACGCGCCTGCCTTCGATGCGAAACAAAAGCGCGTTGTGCCGATAGACAACGTGGATTCATTCTCCATTTTTGGCGAAATAACCTTCAACACGCGGTTTTTGAATTTTCTTTCGCAGCAAAATATTCCGGCACATATTTTCAACTACTATGGTTTTTATGCGGGGTCGTATTATCCGCGCGAGTTTTTGCAGAGCGGATTTTTGCTGGTCAAGCAGGTGGAACACTATACCACGCCCGCCAAACGCATCGTCATAGCGCGAAAATTTGTGGAGGGAGCCGCAGCAAATATGCTCAAAAACTTGCGCTACTACGACAACCGAGCCGCCGACCTCACGTGGCAGATAGACAATATGCAGGGATACGTTTCCGCGATTTCGTCGGCGCACGATATTCCAACGCTGATGGGCATTGAAGGCAATATCCGGCAGCAGTATTACAGTGCGTTTCCGGCAATCTTGAAGGAACAGTACGACTTTGAAAAGCGAGTGAAACATCCGCCTGACAATGCCGTGAATGCACTGATTTCCTTCGGGAATGCAATGGTTTATACGGCGTGTTTGACGGAAATTTACCGCACGCAGCTTTCACCGCTCATTTCGTTTTTGCATGAGCCGGGGGAACGACGCTTCTCGCTGGCGCTTGATCTTGCCGAAATTTTCAAGCCGCTTTTTGCCGACCGCATTCTTTTCAAAATGCTGAATCAAAAAATGCTCACAGAAAAAGATTTCGATAAGGCACTCAATTTCTGTTATCTAAAACCCGAAGGTAGAAAAGCATTTGTGAAGGAGTTTGAAGAGAAAATGACCACGACGATTGAGCATCGAAAACTGAAACGAAAAGTTTCGTATCGTCGGCTTATTCGTCTGGAATGTTACAGGCTCATCAAGCATCTAACCGGTGATGCCGACTATGAGCCGTTCACCATCTGGTGGTAGAAACAAAAACCATGTAAGAAGTAACAAGGGAAAAGCTATGTATTTTATCGCTGTTTACGATGTAGGGCAGGGAAGAGTCCAGAAAGTGATGAAATTTTTGCGTACCTATCTGAACCATGTCCAAAACTCAGTTTTTGAAGGCGAACTTACTCCGGCTCAGTATGCAGAAGTGAAGCACGGTATTGCAAAGATTATCAATAAGGAGCATGATTCGGTGATATTCTACAATGTCGGTTCGACGAAATGGATGGAGCGAGAAATTTTAGGACAGGAAAAACGTTCGGTATCAAATTTTTTGTAGATTGCGGCGCGAAAAAAAACATCTCTTTGAACAATCATAGAAAGGAAGCGGTATGAACAACGCTCGCATCGTCGAGCCTCATTTTTTACAGGAAAATGAACGCTTGATGAAGCACATTCGGAAAGCCAATTTTCTATCAAAAGCCCGTCATATCAAGCGTCGTCGAGCCAGCGGCTTTAGAGCACAATTACCCCTCGACAATAATGATGTCACAAAATCACATTTAAGAACAAGAAAGAATGCGGTTTTGTGGGGTTGCCAGCAACGGCTCTTAATCGTACCAGTGTGGAATTGAAATGATGGCGATGGTTGCGAAGTCACTTGCCCTAATGTACTCTTAATCGTACCAGTGTGGAATTGAAATATCGGTCTTTCGACTACGCTCAACTCAGCATACAACCTCTTAATCGTACCAGTGTGGAATTGAAATCAGTTTAGGTCTAGTCATTGCTTGCTCTCCTTATTAGCTCTTAATCGTACCAGTGTGGAATTGAAATTTCAAATTCTGTGTTTTTAATTTCACTGAGAGGTGTCTCTTAATCGTACCAGTGTGGAATTGAAATGACGCAGAATACGCCCTCTCACAGATGACTAGCGAGCTCTTAATCGTACCAGTGTGGAATTGAAATTATTGCTGTTACTGTGAACGCCGGAACAACGACATTCTCTTAATCGTACCAGTGTGGAATTGAAATCAAGCACGGAAGGAACAAAGTTCATCTCCGTGTTTACTCTTAATCGTACCAGTGTGGAATTGAAATGTCTATACGGTTAACTCGCTCACGGAGATAGTCGTCTCTTAATCGTACCAGTGTGGAATTGAAATAGTCCCAAACTTGCGAGTATTCGCCGTTGAAACCGACTCTTAATCGTACCAGTGTGGAATTGAAATCCGCTAACTTACGCACAGGAACAAGTCGGGAAAACACTCTTAATCGTACCAGTGTGGAATTGAAATAAGTACAACAGGGCTTTTTTCTTGCACTCTCACTACTCTTAATCGTACCAGTGTGGAATTGAAATGAAGAACTGGCAAGCGTGGACACAAAAAGCGCTGCCTCTTAATCGTACCAGTGTGGAATTGAAATTGCCTCTTGTCCTGCGTTATTTGCATTGCCGCTTGCTCTTAATCGTACCAGTGTGGAATTGAAATGTTCATACTTCCTCTGCTTTCTTGATTGCAGTTTTAACTCTTAATCGTACCAGTGTGGAATTGAAATACAGCCCAACGCGGGTGCAACTCTCGCGGGCGGTTCCTCTTAATCGTACCAGTGTGGAATTGAAATCCGCTTCCGCCTGTGCTTTCAAGCGCTCGTTTTCTTCTCTTAATCGTACCAGTGTGGAATTGAAATCAATACGAGGCGCTAGTGTTGGCAATGGAAAACGACCTCTTAATCGTACCAGTGTGGAATTGAAATTAAAGCGGCATGAAACGCCCACGATTACTCTGGTTTCTCTTAATCGTACCAGTGTGGAATTGAAATATGCGTCGCCCGCTTGCACGGTTAAAAGTGTGGGCCTCTTAATCGTACCAGTGTGGAATTGAAATGACAACGCGGCAACGATTAGCAACGCAGTAGCGGAACTCTTAATCGTACCAGTGTGGAATTGAAATAAAAGAGCGAAACAGTATCTCGCGCAAGATTGCAACCTCTTAATCGTACCAGTGTGGAATTGAAATCTAGTTTCTTAATGTCTAGCTTTAATTCGATAGGCTCTCTTAATCGTACCAGTGTGGAATTGAAATGACAATGTGTCGCTTGCAATCGCTACGACGGTCAACGCTCTTAATCGTACCAGTGTGGAATTGAAATCCGTGCTTGTGCTGTGTGTTCGGAATGGTCAGTTAAACTCTTAATCGTACCAGTGTGGAATTGAAATAGCGCCCGTCGTATGTTTTGGAGTTCTAAATCCCACCTCTTAATCGTACCAGTGTGGAATTGAAATTGCTCAGATGGTAATTGGGTAGAAGCTGACTTCGCCTCTTAATCGTACCAGTGTGGAATTGAAATTGCTTATACTTTTGGCGGCTTTTTTCGGCTTTTTGCTCTTAATCGTACCAGTGTGGAATTGAAATCGAGGTTTGTGCGCTCTAGTTCTGCCAAATGCTCAACTCTTAATCGTACCAGTGTGGAATTGAAATTCTCATTCGTTTAGTTAATACGCGCTCGTTATACTGCTCTTAATCGTACCAGTGTGGAATTGAAATGTCGTAACGAACGAGAGCATCACCCCGGGCGAGGCTCCTCTTAATCGTACCAGTGTGGAATTGAAATGTTCAAGAGTGCTCTGGAAACCCGATAGGTCAAAATCTCTTAATCGTACCAGTGTGGAATTGAAATAATGTTCACAGCCGACCAACTCATCTGCCACCTCGCTCTTAATCGTACCAGTGTGGAATTGAAATAAAGCAGTTTCTGAGCTTCCGCAATAATCGTATTCACTCTTAATCGTACCAGTGTGGAATTGAAATCAAGGTATTTGTCAACCTCATACTTTTTCATCTCTTTCTCTTAATCGTACCAGTGTGGAATTGAAATGAATCAGTTTTTACGTCTGTGGCTAACAACGCGAAACTCTTAATCGTACCAGTGTGGAATTGAAATACAAGTAAACGACGCTAAGAAGCTAGGCAAAATCCACTCTTAATCGTACCAGTGTGGAATTGAAATTAGCGAGGCAAAATTTGTTTCCTCGTTTGGTTGTAGCTCTTAATCGTACCAGTGTGGAATTGAAATTCGCGGTATGGTGTAAATCACAAAATCGGTAAAGGCACTCTTAATCGTACCAGTGTGGAATTGAAATACATTTATGACCAGAGGACTGAAAGCAGGTTCTATCTCTTAATCGTACCAGTGTGGAATTGAAATGTTCTTTGATTGTGGCTTTTGCTTTGGTGCTTGAGCCTCTTAATCGTACCAGTGTGGAATTGAAATTGTTATATGCTAATGTTCGGAGTGGTTGCGCCTATGCTCTTAATCGTACCAGTGTGGAATTGAAATCGTTGTAGGCAGCTATTGGGAATAACGGCACGTAGGCTCTTAATCGTACCAGTGTGGAATTGAAATTTACTTTCGCGTCCTTCATCCGCAAAACGGACTGCACTCTTAATCGTACCAGTGTGGAATTGAAATCGATAATAGCCAGCCAGCCAGCCGGCAAGCCACATCGGGCTCTTAATCGTACCAGTGTGGAATTGAAATAAGAAATCTTTTTGCGCTTGTCTCATCTTTTCGACACTCTTAATCGTACCAGTGTGGAATTGAAATATGAACATATTTTTCCGCAACCATCATATCTAAGACCCTCTTAATCGTACCAGTGTGGAATTGAAATAAAAAGCAAACGGGCACGATTATGCTGCGTAAGCGTGACTCTTAATCGTACCAGTGTGGAATTGAAATAGAGCCTGTATCTTGGCGTGTAAACGCGGATGCAAACTCTTAATCGTACCAGTGTGGAATTGAAATTGAGTTTGTGAGGGCACAGGCAATGCCAATACCTGACTCTTAATCGTACCAGTGTGGAATTGAAATACATCTACGACGGTGCGGCATGGTTGGAAATCACAGCTCTTAATCGTACCAGTGTGGAATTGAAATGTGCAAAAAAAGCAATGCACAGGAAGGCAGCAATGACTCTTAATCGTACCAGTGTGGAATTGAAATTTTGGATAATCCTATCCGCCGTGAGGTGCTTTGGCACTCTTAATCGTACCAGTGTGGAATTGAAATAGCGCTGTACAACCGCCGCCGCCGAATTACATCACCTCTTAATCGTACCAGTGTGGAATTGAAATTGCTTCAAACGCTTGTGCTTTGGGGAGTTTTGAGCCTCTTAATCGTACCAGTGTGGAATTGAAATTATACAACTCTGGAGCGGGCGTACGCCCGTCGTAGACTCTTAATCGTACCAGTGTGGAATTGAAATCGTCCTTCGGCAAAGGCAACGATGGCTTGCAAAAGACTCTTAATCGTACCAGTGTGGAATTGAAATATTGAAGAGGTAGTACGACGGGATCATGCAGGGGAAGCTCTTAATCGTACCAGTGTGGAATTGAAATCACAAGGGAACTTGGTTTGATGATGTTATCCATACAGGCTCTTAATCGTACCAGTGTGGAATTGAAATACGCGCGGGAATGTCAGTAATTGTTCTAGCGTGATGCTCTTAATCGTACCAGTGTGGAATTGAAATTGTTTCTGATACAGAAGGTGAAAACGAGGAAATAGACTCTTAATCGTACCAGTGTGGAATTGAAATGTATCTACAAAATACAGCAAGCCGCCTACGCCAAAATCTCTTAATCGTACCAGTGTGGAATTGAAATCCTGTTGGTGATTTGATGTTGAAAGTGGACTATGACACTCTTAATCGTACCAGTGTGGAATTGAAATGCAATACGATTCGTGCAGGCAAGGCGGAAAGCCTCGCTCTTAATCGTACCAGTGTGGAATTGAAATTTCAGTGGGAAGCTCTCAGAACGATGAACGAAGCAGCTCTTAATCGTACCAGTGTGGAATTGAAATCAGCTGAAGCGCTCTCTGAGATTGAGCGACTTTCTCCTCTTAATCGTACCAGTGTGGAATTGAAATCAAGCACGGCAGCAATCGGTACGGCAGCGACAGGCGCCTCTTAATCGTACCAGTGTGGAATTGAAATGTCGCATAGCGCTTCAAGACGGTAATGGACTGCACACTCTTAATCGTACCAGTGTGGAATTGAAATTTACTCGAGTTTTTAGGCAAGGCATTAGCAGTAGCCGCTCTTAATCGTACCAGTGTGGAATTGAAATCTAATACAGCATTAAAGGCATTTTTGACAATGACTCCTCTTAATCGTACCAGTGTGGAATTGAAATCCGCTATGCGAGCCGGAATTTGGGTGTGGCGAACTCCTCTTAATCGTACCAGTGTGGAATTGAAATTAAAATCAGGAGCTTTGCCGTTGGAGTCGTTTTTTTCTCTTAATCGTACCAGTGTGGAATTGAAATCAATACCCACCGTCGCAGCAGCCAAGCCCGCAACGCCCTCTTAATCGTACCAGTGTGGAATTGAAATTTTTAACAATCCTACAATTTGAGAAAAGGTGAATTACTCTTAATCGTACCAGTGTGGAATTGAAATCTCTTTTGCAAGGAGGCTGTATTTGTCACTGTCCTTCTCTTAATCGTACCAGTGTGGAATTGAAATTACTCGGAGTCCTCAATCGTGATGTCATGGATAGTGCTCTTAATCGTACCAGTGTGGAATTGAAATATGTTCAAATGCTTTGACGTGAGGCTATTCCGTGATATCTCTTAATCGTACCAGTGTGGAATTGAAATGCCGCTATTGCGACCATTAACCACCCCGCTACGACCACTCTTAATCGTACCAGTGTGGAATTGAAATTTTACACCGTAACCCTAGAGAAAGCGGATAATTGGGCTCTTAATCGTACCAGTGTGGAATTGAAATCTGAGCATGGTCGCATATACGCGTACTCCTCGCTCCCTCTTAATCGTACCAGTGTGGAATTGAAATCAACAATGCCTTTGCCGTTAATGTCATATTGCTCTTCTCTTAATCGTACCAGTGTGGAATTGAAATGAGCCACACTGGTACATACAGGCGCAACACTACTGCTCTTAATCGTACCAGTGTGGAATTGAAATGGCGCTTGCACTGGCAAGTATAAGCAGCGCGGGTGCCTCTTAATCGTACCAGTGTGGAATTGAAATGCAGGTGTGTTCGGGTTTGTCATAACCGTCTCCGATTCTCTTAATCGTACCAGTGTGGAATTGAAATGAAGTTTGGTTTGATACACTCTCGGCACTTCCACTTCTCTTAATCGTACCAGTGTGGAATTGAAATAAACTATTTTTTTTTGGAGCGGGAGATTTGCCAGCCTCTTAATCGTACCAGTGTGGAATTGAAATAAAGTAGAGTAGTAGGCTTGTCCATAGGATGTTCACTCTTAATCGTACCAGTGTGGAATTGAAATCTGTAATAGTTTCGGGCTTTTCAATAATGTATGCTGCTCTTAATCGTACCAGTGTGGAATTGAAATTCCGAAGCAGAGCACTTTACCACGCAGTTTGGTGATCTCTTAATCGTACCAGTGTGGAATTGAAATCATCAATGGTTTCCGTTACAAAGCCTTCTTCAATACCTCTTAATCGTACCAGTGTGGAATTGAAATTGAACAGCCGTTTCGTACCTGAGTAGGTATGAGCTTCTCTTAATCGTACCAGTGTGGAATTGAAATCTACGTGAAAAACCACATCGTGAGTAAGAGCGACACTCTTAATCGTACCAGTGTGGAATTGAAATTGCTCTTGCTTGCTTTTCTGAAATGGTCGTCCCATCTCTTAATCGTACCAGTGTGGAATTGAAATTACACAAAACGATGCTGGTTTTCTGCCAGCCATTTTTCTCTTAATCGTACCAGTGTGGAATTGAAATAAGGTATCGTAGGTTTGCCCCTTGAAAAACCGATTCCTCTTAATCGTACCAGTGTGGAATTGAAATACAAGCAATCATCGTGCTCCTGGACGTGTCCGGCTCTCTTAATCGTACCAGTGTGGAATTGAAATCCGCGTTTTACCTGCCTGCCGCTTGTGTAGGCGTAACTCTTATTCGTACCAGTGTGGAATTGAAATTCATGCAGCAGGAAGGCGGCACACGGGAAACCCAACTCTTAATCGTACCAGTGTGGAATTGAAATCTTCAAGGTTGCTAAGAGAGTACAGAAGATGACTGAGCTGCCCCCCATTTTTTGGACAGGTAGTGTAGATAAGTTTTCTGCACTA
>JACVZY010000067.1 GCA_014654705.1 Ignavibacteria bacterium | reverse complement strand
TTGCAGGACCACTTTCAAACCGAAGAAAAGGCTTTTTCTGACTGGTTTTGGCCGATTGCGGACAGTCTGGTTTGGGATTGGCGTAGTCGGTAAGCTGCCATTCATCAAAATGGAGAACCTTTGTCATCTCTGGCCCAAGTTTATTTGGGGCACGTTACCTTGATATGACGTTTGGCGAGTTTGCTAATCAAAGGCTGTTGAGACGTTGCGATCAAAAGTTCTGCTCCAAAGCGGCAACATACTTGCAAGTTTTTGGACGAAAATCAAACATGGTTCAGGCCAAGAGCAGGCACGAAAGCACGAGTGCTGACTTGGTTTGGAAATCGCTTAGCGCGGAAACTATTGCTTCAAGGCTTCGGTTATCATGTTCGTGACAAATCCATTAGGATTCCAAGCACCAAAAAAATTAGTGTTCGGAGAATTGGAAACCATAGCTACAATAACGTCGCTTGCTGGCACCGAAATCACGGATAAGCGTATCCCTCCGACCCAGCCTTGGCGCTCTACATACCGGACCGGTGTTCCACTTGTGTCAGGAACTGTATAAGACCAACTGCCCATAGCGTGCGATTGGTAAGCAGAGACACCTGTCAACATGAGATCCGTTAGATCGGGTCGAAGCAGAGCAGAGGTCACCAAAAGGCGTTCAAACCGTGCAACGTCGACCAAATTTCCGTATAATCCTGCGCCACTAGAAAAGGCCCAAACAGCGATTTCCGGCTCACGTTCACCGGCACCAACATAACCTGTAGCTGTTATAACGGGCCTATCAGGGCGAAAACCACCCCAAGATGTGAAACGGTTAGGTATGGCAATTCTGCGCTGCACAAGATCATAGAAGGCTATCTTTGTTACTTTCTCCAAAATCGCCCCGAGCCAAAAATACTCGCAGTCACCATAGGAGAAAACAGCGCCTGGGGGCGATGCTAACGGTCCAGCACAAACAGCCTTTGCCATCTCAAGCGGACGTTGTTGTGAAACTGGCGTTGATGGTGCCCTATAAGGAAAATCGAATGACAATTGGCCGGATTTTTCTTCTTGTTCTCTCATCCCTGATGTATGGCGCATTAATTGTTCAACAGTGACATCTCTTACAGATGCTGGTGCCTCGCCAAAATAGTCGCCGATCTTTGCGCCTAGTTGTACGCGGCCTTTTGCAACTTCTTGCATAACTAACAATGCTGTTACTTGCTTTGTGACAGATGCATATCGCGTGATTGTCGTCGGTGACCAAAGGGTACCACTCAGTTTATCAGATTGGCCAATGCCTGTTGAAAAGACGATTTTGCCATCCTTCAATACGACAACGG
The DNA here is from genome assembly GCA_014654705.1 of Ignavibacteria bacterium. Lineage (GTDB taxonomy): Bacteria > Bacteroidota > Ignavibacteria > Kapaibacteriales > UBA4661 > PH2015. The sequence goes on along the minus strand of JACVZY010000067.1, from coordinate 2,469 downwards.
CACCATCAAAGCGGCCTGCATTATGTTCCTGCACTACTATTTCTTGAAGACGAGCATTTTGGGCTGCCGCCGGAACAGTAAAACTCACTAACGCCAGACATAAAAGTATCGATTTTAATTGCATGGCCAAGCCCCCGGTTATGTAAGGGACAGTAGAAGGCCTATGTACCAGTTCAAACAAATAAAGCAGTTCGCCAATGGTATTCTGACTCTTATCGGTTTTAGCCCGACGTTTGTTATGATCACCTGCAACGTGCAACGCAAAATATCTGAGCGTATGTCTAGTTTAGGTAACTTCGTAACTTGGAAAAGACGGCAACCTCTGGCGCAAAGCAGACCAAGGAATTAGATTCAAAATTGATGTTTGCGGCCAGTCGGCGTTGAATAGTCGGGCTTAAATCCGGAGTTATTCGCAGGAAACATTTCTCAATGTTGGCTGCCCGCCTTTATGTCCCAGTCGACCACCACCCAGGTCAAGCGTGACCGCCTTTCGTGGAAAACAGCGAGGTGATTGGGGGCTTATACCACTTGTGGGGCAAGGATGGGGAAGCGGGACGTTCGGAGGCCGATAGACGCGACAAGCATCTGGCGGTCTCATTGGCGGTATAGCAGTCAATAAGGGTGGTTAGTCAAACAACTGTCTATGTCTCTTGGCGATCTCCTCAACCGCTTCCACAATATAGTCGATTTCAGACCGATGAAGATGTCGCAAGCGCTCAATAACACCGGGAAGCTTTAACACGAGATCTGGTAAGTCCCACAGTGCTGCGGTGACTACAGTATGAGTGAAATCGTCATTTGGAAATTCCAATGCCGCAGCAACTAAATCATAGTAGCTTTCAAGATTACATCGACGATAGCGCAAGCATTTAATAACCTCTGAGACCACATAAACGTTGCTGGAAATGCGGGCCTTTTTGATGATTTCTTCGAAGCGCGCAACCGGAACCTGTTTGAGATATTTCACAAAGCTTGAAGGTGCGTGGTCATTTCGTTCATCAAAAAACTCAGCTTCAATTGCTTCAATTTGCTCTTTCGTTAAGCCATGCAACCAATAGACATTATCTTTCTCGGTCATCATTGTTTCCTAAAGGGCATAGCTGGCGTTTCAGTGGTAACGGGATAATCCCTGAAAACTTCTGCCATCTTCGCGACTAGCTCTAGGCTCTCCTGTGTAGCATTTAGAGGAAGCTCTATGGATATGAAGGCGTGGCCACAGCTCATCTCAGGGTCGAGTCCCACCTCAAGAAGAAGATGTTCCGGGCTGAAATCGAACCGCCTAACGGCACCATATATTCCTTTGCCATCAATTTCTGAGTACATACCGAATTGATCACAGCGTTGGTCTGATCCGATATTGTCGATCTGGAAGATCAGCGATTCAAACGAAGTTACTGTAGCAAGGCGAAAGCCAAGCACAATTGCACCCCCATCGTTATAAATGCCAAACTCGCTAATGTCGGCCCTTCGGATCAATGTCTTCGTCATTGAGGTTGGGAATCCCTTGCCTAGCTCCGGGTCACCCCGTCTTTGCTCCACTAATAGGTGATGCGGCCTCACCCTGCCCTTAAGTACTGCGCTTCGCGCTATCGGGGTGCATTCCAACCTTGGAATGCACCATGGTCAAGCCGAACTTGAATGTTTTCTTGACTTGGAACGCCTTCAATCCGTGCTCTACTTGCCTTGAAGCCGCCGGAGAAATGTTTCTGCGCAAGCTGGGGCGTAAGCCTTTGCCTAGACAGAGCTTGCGTTAAAAGCGTTCCTCGTCAAAACAATCAAGACGAGGACTATTGTCGTTGCGGTGGTGCATTCCTGACGGCACGCACCCTACGGCGCGAAGCGCAATGCTATTACATCTGGGTGGCAATCCTGACGATTGGCTACAGCTTTTGTTTATGGGTTAGGTAGAATGAGGACGCTGGATGACTTGCCCGGAGCGAACGAACTTAAAGATTGGTTTGGCTATTTGCCAAACTTTCACGATTCCGAGGTCTTGAAACTGGATTTACGTCGGAGTCCAGAGCCATCTTCGCTTTTGATTAGCGTATGGCATACTCGCGACAAAGTTGAGCAAGACGGCACCTTTCACCGTGAACGTCACGCGGAGGTGAAGTTTGTATTCTCAGATATTGTCCACTTAGAAATCAGTGACTGGAACCATCAAAACGTTCTGGCGAGGCTCGACTTTTCGACAAGCGCAGATGGAATTGCCATTAATTTGATGGGCTCGTTCGGTATTGAAGGTCGAATTGTTGCAAGAGACATAAGGGTAATGGTTGATAAAGCGCAGGAGCGTTCTCTGAAATGACCTTTTTACCCTATGTCTGCGGCTATTATTCGGGGTTATTAATTGTCCGCTTTCGAGCTTGAGAGAATTGCGCGTCATCGGCCTAGTTTGGCGCAAAGCAGACCACGCCCCAAAAGGCCATCTGCCCTGAGCGCCCTATCTCTAGGACCATTCAAGCAGGT
>JACVZY010000066.1 GCA_014654705.1 Ignavibacteria bacterium | reverse complement strand
AATAAAAGCCCATAGAAGCCCATAAAAGCCGCATAATTTGTATTATGTAAAACGATGGATGGGCCCGAACGTTTGGGTTCCCAGTCCCGTAGCCATTCCTGTATCGAGTCTCATCCGGCCTTTTGCCTGGTGCTGCTAATCCCAGTAATCAGTCCTAGATGCAGCCGGAATCAAGTCTTCTTTTTCAAGCTACGTTGAAGCCACGTGCTAAATCCGTTTCTATTTCCTCAGCCGGCTCTCGCGGATTGGTTGCTCCACAATCAGGCCCGCGACCATGGAAAGTTCTGATGCGATTAGATTGATTACATCGTCTGAAGTAATCATCCCAAATAGCCCGCCAGCCCGATTTACCACGGGTAGCCGGCGAATCTTTTTGCCCCGCATGACGCCTAGCGCCTCGTTCAGGCTGGCGTCCTCTTGCACCGTGGTGACCGGTGAACTCATCAATTCAGCCGCTGAAAACATCTTGGGGTCGACATCTAGGGCCAATGTCTCGACCAGAATATCCCGGTCAGTCACGATACCGATCGGGATACGTGCGCCATCTAATTGGTTATCCACGACCACCACGTCGCCCACATGGTGCCGGCGCATCAGCGCGGCCACCTCTGCAATCGGCGCGTCCGGTTCGCAGCACACCACATTCAAGTTCGCGTAGTCTCTTACTAGCATTGGCTTTGTCTCCTGAGATTGACACCGCGTCAGCGCGAGTACACCATGCCGAAAAAGGAGGTCGCCATGTCATCAGAATTCAGTTTGGAGCGCATCACACAACTTGTCTCTGATCTTGAGCAGGAGCTACTGGCCGCCCCCCCCGGCTCGGCCAAACTTGACGCGTTACGAGAAGAAATTGCGGTGCTCAAACGCACGCTTGAGCAGCCTGAAGGTTCGTCAGGCGAACTGAGCGACCATCTCCAAGGCGTGCGCGGCCGCCTAAGCGAGGTTTTGGCTAATGTCGAAGGCGAGGCGCTGAAAGATACGCCTTACCTCGTAGAAATGGGTCGGATACTGGGCTTGGTCTAGACGCCGCCAAGCCCAGCTACTCCCGAGTTCAAAACGATTTACTGGGACGCACTTTCGTCCTGTTTTGGCGCTTTCTCATGAGTGTCGGAGTAAATAGTAGGCGCAATATCGGTCGTTGAGGTCGGTAGTGGTTCAGGTTTATCGGGCACTATCTCCCCTTCTGGCAGGAGGCTCATCAATTCATCTTCCAACCTGGCCTCGAGCATTTGCTGGATTTGTTCGAGATCTTCAACGCTGAAATCCTTGATATCTGCCTCTGCCTTGCGTAGCTCCTCCGTTTCCTGTAGGCGCTTTTTTCCCTCGGTGATTACTCTTTCGTAGGTATCGTCATCGACAACAATCTCGTTGACCATCTTCTGCGTCTTCTCAAGCGCTCGCTTTTTTCGGATATCGGCCGGGCTTGACAGCGAATTTATATCAATGAGCGTCGTATCCGCACTGCGCGACCGCGTATGATGCGCAGGTTTCTTTGTTTTGAAGGTCTTGGTCCGAGCGTGAATACGTTCTATTTTTTCTTTTTCCTGGGCTAGTTTTCGTAATGAATCGCTCGATTTTGCGAAGGATTCTACGAAGATTTCCTTACTCAATTGTGAAGCTGATCGAATAAATGTCTGCAGGATGAGGCCGAGAAGCCATACTTCTTTTTGATCAGGTTTTTTTTCTGCTAGTGCAGTGACCATCGGCATCAAGAGACGAGTCACCGTCAATAACTTGATAATCGACTGGCGGGCATCCCGGATTTGTTCGGTTGACCAGGTTTGCGTCTTTTCGTTAGTAAGAAGTTTTTCGTGGATACATTGATCAGCATAGATTAAAGCGTCGATTACACCCGACGGTAGTGGTGATTTTTTTATGCTTGCTGGGTGTCCGAAAATTGATTTTGCGAGTATCTCGGCAATTCCTTTGAGCCTCTCTCGCTCCGCACTTTCGGTAGATGGATCAACCTTACCGAATTCTACCTTCGGGCTAGATTTTTCTTGAAAAATTGAATTTGCATAAATAATTTTTGCGGTTGCCCAGCCGGTATTGGTTCTGAATCGTTCGGAAAAAACGGCCTGTAGCAGCTTACTGGAAGAAATTGTTGACTGCTTTATGTCTTTAGTAAATGGCTTTAGCACCTCTGGCAGATTATTGATATAGAACGCTGAATCTGTTCTTCCCAGTGCATGTCGGCTTTCTAAGCTAAGGCTTTGTTTGCAGACATCATCGATCAACAGATTGATCAGGGTATGGTCAATATGTACTGCTTCAAGTTGCTTTAGTAATTCTGAGGATATTTTAGCTTTTAGGATTTTCAATACTGGAACCGATGATGGGATAACACCATCGGTTTGTTTTTGAGTTGGCGTGGCGGAGGTCGAACCAAATTCTAACTTGATAGCGGTTGCGCCGCCATGTGATCGCACTGAAGACGGCAATCCCGTTTCTTCAGTTCTAGAAGCTTCGCTTTGCTCAGGCTGCTCTTTTAATTGACGCGGTGATTTTGGTATGTATTGCGCAGGCATCTTAAAAGAACTGCTCGTTTGTCGAATTGAGGGCAATTTTTTCGGGATACTCTGGCTTGACGCAACGTTAGACTTCTTGCTCTGCCCTTCTTCAGGACTTAATACGTTGGCTGATTTTCTGGTCGAGCTAATCGTAGACGAAGACGAAGACGAAGACGAAGATGTAATCAGATCTGTAGTTTCTTTTTTTTCTGGAAGTGCTGTGATCGTTGGATTTGGCGGCAAACCTTGGTCGCTAGCTCTTTGTACGGGCGTTGTAGACATGGATATTAATCGGACGAGTAGATGGAAAAAGGAATCGCTGCAGATCTTGTAAAAGACTGCAAACTGCCCGATGGGTAACAACGTGCTCACACGGGTTCATACATTTTTCTTCAACAAAAATCCCTACTCTCGGCCTGTAAATTTCCTAGCATATCGGTCAGATCAACTAAGCGCTTGGCGATCAGGTGATTCACACTATTGTCTGTTTGCCATATGCCATACACTGCTAGCAGCGAGGACTGCAGTAACTCTTGGCGTTGGCGCTTAACGAGTGCTGGCCAGACAATCACATTCACCGTACCGGTCTCATCTTCGAGCGTAACGAATACAGTCCCCTTTGCTGTTGCCGGCCTTTGTCTGGCGGTGACGATGCCGCAGGCGCGGGCTATTTGTCCCTGCTGGAAATTGGCGAGCGTACGTGCAGGTAGTAGGCGACGCTTGAGCAACTGCTCGCGAAGTAATGCGAGCGGGTGTCGTCCTAATGTCAAACCGATTGATCGATAATCGGCAACTATTTGCTGCGCTTCGCTGGGTGCCGTTAAGTGAATCGGATCTGCTGCGATCGCGGTTGTTTTCAGCAAGCCTTTCCCTGGCGTAGCCGCTACCGCGTGCCATAGCGCCTCGCGCCGATGGCCCGCGATGGATTGCAAGGCGTTCGCTGCAGCTAAGGCTTGTAAATCGGTGGATGAAAGACTGGCGCGCAGCGCAAGATCATTCAGATCGCTGAAGTCTTTGACGGCGCGTGCTTCTTCAACGCGCCAGCCAGCGAGTTGGGTAAGACCATGCACCACGTTCAAGCCAAGCCGTACTGCCGGTTGCTGGTCATTACAGGGTTCCAGGCTTGCCTCCCAATCGCTGACCATCACATCGACTGGCCTGACTTCAACGCCATGACGCCGCGCGTCTTGCACCAGCTGCGATGCTGAGTAAAAACCCATAGGCTGGCTATTCAGTAAAGCAGCCAGAAACGCAGCGGGATGGTGACACTTCAT
>JACVZY010000065.1 GCA_014654705.1 Ignavibacteria bacterium | reverse complement strand
GGATGCTCGCGTCCATTCTATTGTTGCTTTTGATAACAAGGAATCAGGAATGGTAATACTAAGCTGAAGCGCAGTGCCGCGACACGTCGTAAAACTATTGGAAGCGGAACTAACCACGCCCGGGATAATGACACCATTACTGATAGTAACAGGTGGGTTTGAAAGCGGGCTAGGACAGCCTTGTTTGGAAAACACTTGAACGGCATATCTACCCGGTACTGCTGCGTCATATCGGCGCGCAGTCGCACCGTCAATCGGAGTATCATTCAAATACCATTGATACCGGTCAAATCCTTCGGTAGCAAAGAGTGGCTGTGAAGAACCGGGGCAAAGCTGAACACTGAAGCCACCGGAGATATTGTTGATAATTGGGGTAACAGGAATCGCACCCACATTAACCGTAAAGGTCGCAGATGTAACCACACATCCACTGCTGGAATTCACCTGAAGGTAATATGTACCGGTGGTAACAGCAATAGTACTGCCCGTAGCACCTGCAATAGCTCGCTTGGTGGCATTATCGAACCACTGGTAGGTACTAAAGGATTCATCGGGCGTAACCGAAAGCGTGATAGGCTTATCGGCTTTGCCGGTAACAGGATTCGCGCAATTAACCGAGTCCCCACGAATAACAGGAATAACCGCATCGCGCGGGGTGATAGTGAAGGAAAGCGACAAATTGCGGCATCCTAAATTGTCAACCGTTTCTACGGCATAGACACCTGCATCGCGGACGAAAAAGGTGGTAGATCTTGCGGTATCAACGGCTTGAAAGTTTTTGTACCAAAGATAGGAACGGAACCCCGACTCTGCGACAAGCGTAACGCCTTCATTACGGCAGGGGCGCAAGTCATTACCACCCGTGGGAGCATTCAAAACTTTTGCCTGCAAGCCCGGACTAACGCTGACCGCAATGGGGTTAGATGTGCGAACACAACCATTGCCGTCTGTTACGCGAACGCGAAAGTTCACGGTACGGGTTACAATGAGCACCGATGAACTATCGGTCGAGGGAGTTTCGGTGAAAGCATAGCTGCCGGTAACGCTCAGATTGCGGTTCGTTGCGCCAATAACGGGCAAAAGCGCTCCGCCATTACCTTCGCGCAACCACTGGTATTGCGTTCCTGCGCCAGCATCCGGCGTAGCGAGTGTTACGCTCTGTCCCAAGCAAAATGTGGTAGTATTATTGGCAATAGGTAGCGACGAGGTAACCGCCGGAAGATTCGTGCCTACGTTTATGATAACTGGCGTTGGCGGCATAGCAAGGAGCGCATTATCAACGCTGCGAAGGTTCACTGCACCCGGTGCAGTCGAAAGCGCTAGGGTATAAGTGCCTGAAATACTAATAGCCGGAGTAAAATTCACTGTATAGGTGAGATTTTTTCGGGTATTGCTATCCAAACCATTGGTAGGACAGTTTGCGCAAACGATACTATTGATGGTAAACGTTTGATTATTTCCCGTCAAGGTAAACGTACTCGGCTGTACAGACCCACGCAAGATTGGTTCGGAAAATGTCAAGAGCAGCGAGCTGGAAGCACCGCAAGAAGTTGCTTGATTTGCTCTCACCGTTACTGTTGCTGCAGGAAAGGTCGTTGCGGTAGGAACAACGCCTGGCGTGGAGGCGCTAAAGTCCATCGTAAAGCCACTTCCGCCGATTTTATTGGATACATATATCATATATGTCTCGCCACGCTTCACGGCAAGTGCCGAACGGAAAGCATCAAATTGCGTTGCGAGCGTATTATCAAGCCCTGTGGAACTACCCGGAGCAAAGCTACACGCAACGATATTAGAAGCACTGCTGAGCGCAGAAACGCACCCAGCGGCTTGATTAGCAGCGCTGGCGGGGAACTTCAACATGAGGAAGTCGTAATCGTCAGCCGCATTGGAAGCAGTAATCCGAAATGCCAAAAAACCGTCCGCAGCAACGTCTAAACGATACCACGAACTGTTGGTTTTCGCAGAATTCGCACACCCAAAACCGCTACTAATCTCATTAGTATTCGCGCCGCTGCCTTTATATGACAACTGCTGTGTGATGAGGGTACGGTTAATAGGCAACGCACCAAAACAGTCCTGCTCAGGACCTGTGGCGGTTTGGCTCATTGCCGTGGGCGGTGCAAATATCCATGCAAAGCAAGTGACAAAGCACAGAACGAAGCAAGTAATCGCTAAACGTTTCATAATACAAACCCGGATTTCCGGTGATTGATAGAACAAAGTTTTTTCATAGAATAAAAATACTCATGCAAAGACCGTGCTAGAAATTCTGCTAAAGGCGTTGACGAGAGAATTTTCTTTTATTATTGCCATAACCGCACTGATAATTTTGATACTCAAAGCCGCTCCACAACATCTCGCATCCACAATTTCGTGGCAGCAACCGACGGTATGAACTGCCAATAAAAAAGAAGCTCTATGGTACGCTGCAGTGCTTCTTCGACTTCATCATTCCATGCAGTTGAGACAACGCCGATGCGCTGCGCCGTTGTGCCATGATGTTCCGCTTCCTCAATATCACGTGTTACTGGTTCGTCAGGATTGCGGAATGCAGACAATATTTCACCAATCGTTTCGGGAACTTCTTCCGGGCGACACGCCCAGACTGCCACCGGCAATAACTCGCCAAAATAATCACTCCATTCATCGCTAATGTCAAGAGCTATCTCCGCTGCCGAGTCAAAGCCATAATCCAAAACAGCGTCATATCCGGCACGAAACAGATCCGAAACACTGCCTTGCTCTTTTTCAACCGTCAATTCCAAGTCGAACTTTTCACTGAGCACCGCAGCACCCATCATCATCAAAAAATCTTCCTTTGCGGGCGAGACGCACCGCGCCTCACGCGCGTTTGCAGCGAAACTATTTTTATGAAGATAAATCGAACCCGTGTACGTCAGCGCGTCCAGTGTCAGTGCGTTCACGGGAACAATCCGTAAGTCCGTTTTGAGGGATTCGCGGGCATAACCAAACGGCGTAACAAGCGCCACGTCTGCAACGTGCCTTGCCAACCACGTGCTACATTCCTGCTCTGTGCCGCGTAGGAGCCTAGCGCCGATGCTTTTGCAAACATCCTCTGCATTGGTGAGAAGCGGTTCAAAAATAGGGTGTGACGGTACGGCGATAACAATACTCATTGAAGGCAAAAAAATTGAGCGGTATATTCTTGCGAAATGATTATACGGTAGTAATTTGCAAGATACACAAGTTTTGAGGTCATTTTCAAGTGCTAAATATTTAGCCCCCTTCTCTACGCCACGCAGCGACAGCCTCAAAAAGCGCAACACCCGCAGCAACACTCACATTCAGCGAATGTTTCACGCCGTACATCGGAATATCCACTGCCCCGTCGCACACTGCCAATACATCGTCATCCACGCCCGTGATTTCATTCCCTAAAACGAGACAAAGCGGAAAGTCTTTCTTCTCAAAAGAATACACGGAACGTGAATCGGACGTTAATTCCAATGCAAACACCTTTATCCCTTGTTCGCGGAGCGCCACAATAGCCTCAACAGTGCTTGTGTGGTATTCCCACGGAACCGAATCTACCGCACCCAGTGCAGTTTTTTCGATTTCTTTCCGTGGCGGCGCGGGCGTATAGCCACAAATATGTAATTTTTGCGCCAAGGCAGCATCTGCAGTGCGGAAAAGCGAGCCAACATTGTAGAGACTACGAATGTTATGCAAGAGCAATGAAACAGGATGGCGCTCCTTCGCAAGCGCCACTTCGTTGGTGAGGCGTTGCTGCAAGAGTTCGTCGTGACGAAGTTTACGAAGCATCGAAGGGAGAAATGGTGAAGAAGATAAATGATGCCAATTAAAAGTTAAAACTGGATTGCCCAGATAATCGTGATAGAAGAA
>JACVZY010000064.1 GCA_014654705.1 Ignavibacteria bacterium | reverse complement strand
TCTGAATTTGATGCTCTTATACATATTCAGAAAACTTCGCCCCAAAGACCGGCACAGCTTAAACCAATGAAATAAGCAGTATCGTACTTACTGCGCTACCACCATCTCCGCCCTCGCCCCACCTCCCGCACGGTTCTCCAGCGAAAACGCAAAACCATGCGCAGCGACTATTTCGCGCACGAGCATTAGCCCAATTCCCTGACCCGTTTCTTTCGTGGTGAAAAATGGCGTGAGGATATTCGCTGCCGCGCTTGCGTTCAAGCCTGCTCCCGTATCTTCTACGGCAATACTCACCGATGCACTATCACGACGGCGCACAGACAGCGTTACCGAGCGGTCTTGCGTGGTATCTTCGACACCCTGCACAGCTTCTATCGCATTTTTCGTCAGATTGGTGAGCACTTGCTGCAACTGTACTTTATCGGCATAAATCATCATTGCGTCGTTTGGCGTAATGACGCGGAGCGTGATGTTATGAGCCTTACAAACTTCTCCAAAAAGCGTTGCTGTCGTAACGAGAAGTTCGCCGATGTCGAAGGATTGCGGCTTCGGCGTAGGCAAGCGCACCACATGGGCGTACTCCCGCATGAACTCGCCCAACCCCGCCAATCGCTCGCTTGCGACCGAGAGTGCGTCGCGGAAGTCCGTGCGCTCATCATCTGGCATCTCCGGCACGAAGTAGCGTTCGTAATGCAAAGCAGATTCCATCAGCGACCGCGCCGCTCCGGTAGAATTGTTCACCTCGTGCGCCAGAACGCGAATGATGCGCTGATACGCAGTTTTTTCCGAAGCCCGTAGCTCGTCAGTAAGTTCCTCCACAAGCACGATAATATGCGGCACGCCTTTCTCTACAAAGCCCGCTTTATGAACCTTGAAGCGTCGTGCTTTATGAGTGAAGACCTCCGATGCTCCAATGCTGATACGTTGCATAAGTTCAGCGAAAGGCGCAATATGCGTTTCCAAGCGGTTTCCGATAATGTCTTTGGCAATCATGGCAAACATCGCTTCTAATGCAGGATTCACGGACAGCACCGTCAGCGATTCATCGCACAGCAGAATACCGGTGGGCGAAGCATTGATGAGCGTTTGCAGTAAAATTCCTTTTTCCTCCACACGAACGCGCTCTGTACGAAGCGTGGTCAGCATCGTGTTGTAAACGCTGACGAGTGCGTCAGTTTCGGGTTGTCCCGTTGGGAGTAGTGTTGTAGAAAAATCCGTTTCCTTCAAAAAATCAGCACTGGACTTGAGCAATCGAAGTGGCTCGTAAAAACGGCGAAAGAGGACAAATGCAATCCAAAACGACACGCCGCACACCGCTTCCACCAGCAGTATCCATGCGGGATGTACACGCCACAAGGCAAACCCCGAAGCAGCAGCAAGCAAACAATGAAGCACCGCCAGATAGAGTATAAACTGAGTGCGGAGTGTCATAGTTTTATTTCTTGTGAAAATTTTTCATCACCATTGCCATAGCTTCGCTATTGGTTATTGGCAAAGAACAACGCCCCTTTGCACAAACGAATGCGGCAGGAAAATCCAGAATCGGATACTCAATGTCTTGGTTTGGTAATTTTCCTTCGTTATTATCCCACCACTCTACACGCCTGAAGCCGCTTGGATACGTGAGAGCATCGGTAAATAGTTGTTGTGCAGCAGGATTATTTTTTGCCCCCACAATCGTAATATGCGCAGGCTCAGAACGCAACTCCGCATCAGCCAGCAAGATACCCGAGGGTCTTCCCTCTTCCGCAACATCTGGCGATACAAGATAGTGCATAGCGATTTCAGCCATCCGACGATAGGAAGCCTTAGCGGTGTAATAAAAAAGTATGTTGGCAAACCGCGCTACGTCTATGTTTTCGTCACGGTGAATAGTAGGCGTTTGATGGATGGCGGGCGTAAACTGCATATTATTTGACTGCACCGCGCTCATAAAACCTGCAAGAGTATCCGTGCCTTGCCGTTGCAAGAAGATACGCCCGATACATTGTGCGGTCTGCTCGGCTCGATCTAAATACTTGCGTTTGGCAGTTCCTTCGTACAGCGCCAAATACGCTTTCGCCATTGCAATATTGTCTCCCAAATACGACCATGACAATGACGACAACGTGTCCGCTTCGCCGTGCTGAAATGACCCATCGGGCAATCTACGGTGACCTTCTATCCATTCTGCGGCTTTTTCGGCTTCGACAAGGTATTGCTTGTTACGCGCTGCCGTTGCCAGTACGCATAGCGCTTCAATAATCCAACCATTTTCGCGGGAATAAATATGCGTATCAATTCGCGGAACGCCTATTTTGCGGCGTTTGGTATCATTGAGCGCGAAATACTCATCGCTATGCTTGCCTTGCACAACGTCCGCATCTTGGCTCGCATAAAATGCACCGTTAGGGCTTTTGAGAAATGTGCGTAAATACTGCACAATGGATTCTGCTGCATGGAGATATGTTACCTCCTTCCACTGCAAAAACGCAAGCGCATATATCCGCATATTCACTGCCTGCACGGACATAATTTTTTCAAAATGCGGATTGCTCCACACTCCCCCATGCGAATACTGATAGACCCCGCTCCAAGCCTTATCGAAAAGTGATAGTTGCAAATCAAGCGTTTGCCGCGCCATTCGCTCGGCACGTTTGTTGCCGGATTGAGCGAGCGTCATGCTATACTCAAGATTATCGCCCTGCAAAAACTTATGAATCGTTCCCCAGCCGCCATGTTTTTGGTCGTAGCGTCGGAAATGCTTTTGCTGAAGTTCTTCCAGTAATGGAGCGGGCAGAGAATAAGCCGATGCTACGGAATACGGCTTGCGAGCGACGTTACTTTCTGCCATTGGTGTTGGATTGGCTATGAGGCGTTCCAATAAAGAGACCATTTCATCGGGCGGGATATACCCTGAAATCTTCTCTAGTTCCCGCCCGCTAGCATCAAAGATAATGGTAGCTGGCCAGCCGTAATCTTCATAGCGCAGCGATAAATCCGGTCGGGCATCTTGATCCACCTTCACCGCGATACAATGTCGCGCGAGCAAGGCAACGACGCGTGGGTCTTGGTAAGTGGTTTTGTCCATGACATGGCACCAATGGCACCAGACGGCTTCGAGGTCGAGCAGCACAAGGCTTTTTGTACGCGCGGCATCATCAAAAAGTGCCAGCGACCAATCACGCCAGACAATAGACTGTGCCTGCTTAGGCTGTGCCTGTGTAAGTTGGACGTGCATTGTAGCGACAGCGCTGAACGAAAAAATAGTCAATAGAAAGCGAATCAGCATTGTTTATTTCCTTTTACATACCCATACGCACAATGACGGCAACCGGATTTACAGCAATAGCCGCGCTGTTCATGTTTGATGCGGGTAAAAACGATGTAGCCGGTAGCGGGATCGCGGTAAAAAAAATCGCCACGTGCGCAGGCTTCAGCGTGGAGGCGGTCGCAGAGTGCTTTGTAATCGGCTTGGGTGTAATCTTGGGTGGTGGTCATGGTGAGTGCGGTTAGTAAAAAATAGTATTCCCAAATTACGGAGAAATTGGAACGAGTACAAGATTTCACACTTCACCCCACATCCAACCCAAATTTCTCCAAACGCCTGTACAGCGCTTGCCGCGTCAGCCCCAGTGCTTCGGCTATGCGGCTGACGTTGCCCGGAAATTGCTCAATTGTTTTCAGAATCATTGCCCGCTCAATATCGTCCAGCGTCATCGTGCCGACCGCCGGAAGCGTACCTGTGCGGTGTTCCGGCGATTCCACCGCAAGCGCAGTTTGGAAATCCTGCACCGTGAGGCGGTCGCCCGCAGCCAACAAAACCGTGCGCTCTATGCAATGCTTCAGTTCCCGGATGTTGCCCGTGAACGGGCGTGATTCCAGCCACCGAAGCGCGTCGGGTTGAATCTTCAACCCCTCACGGAAATACTGCCGCGCAGCACTCGCCAAAAAATGTTCCGTGAGTAACCGAATGTCGCCAGTGCGCTCGCGAAGCGGAGGCAAATGCACCGCAATCAAATTCAAGCGATAGAGCAAATCCTCGCGGAACGTGCCACGCTCTATCATGGCAGAAAGATTGCGGTTTGTGGCAGAAATCACCCGCGCATCCACGGTTTTGGTCGTGCTGGAGCCAACTGCCTCGAAGGTGCGTTCTTGCAAGACGCGAAGGAGTTTTACTTGCGAAGAAGCATCCAAATCACCAATTTCATCCAAGAAAATCGTCCCGCCGTGTGCGTGGTCGAATCTGCCCTTGCGGTCGCTGACTGCGCCCGTGAAAGCGCCTTTGACGTGTCCGAAAAGTTCACTCTCGAAAAGCGTTGGCGTAATACCGCCCATGTTCACCCGCACAAAAGACGCATCGCGCCTGCGAGAGTTCCTGACAATCGCATCAGCAATCAGTTCTTTGCCCGAACCGCTCTCGCCCGTAATCAGCACCGGTGCGTCAGTTTGGGCAATACGCCCGATAACCGCCAACACCGCCAGCAATTTCGGGTCTTCGCCGATAATACCTGTAAAATCATACTCCGCATCAAGTTTCGCTCGTGTGAGGACGCTGTTAGAAGAAGCAGTGCTGAGAGTATTTTCTTTGCCATTATTTCCGTTTGAAGCAAGCGACAGTGAGGTTTCCAGACGGCGCACGAGTTCTTCATTTGCCCACGGCTTCAGCATAAAATCAGCTGCCCCGCGCTTCATACCTTCGACAGCCAGTTCCACCGACCCCCACGCCGTGATGAGCAGCACGGGCAAAGTGGGAAAGCCGGATTTGATGCGCTCCAGCAAGGACAAACCTTCTTCGCCACTCGTGCTGCGCGAAAAATTCATGTCTTGCACGGCAGCCGCGAAATCGCCTGTATGCAAGACCGAAAGCGCTTCCTCCGCAGAAGAAGCGCTTTCGGAATGATACCCCGCTTGCTTGAGTGCCATCGCGATAGAGCGCTGCACGGCGCGGTCGTCGTCTATGATGAGAATGGTTTGAGTCATGGTCAATACACTTCATCGTGTGTGCCGATGTCCACGAGCAGGATGTATTCTTCGTTTGTCGCCTCGTCACGGCGAATCTGAAAAATAATACGGCAGTCATAACCACAAGAACAAGCACTGAATCCCCAAAGCTGCCCTTTAAGCGGATGTGATTTGAGTTCAGGATGAGCAGTGTCCTCAGCTAAAAGAATGAAAGACCGCTCTACATCTTGCTGCAAACGTTGATTATTGCGTATAAATTTTGCATAAAGGCGGTCAAATTTTGTCGAAGTCCTAATCGATCGCATTAGCAGATTCCGTGAGACTTCGTAGGCGTTGAATGAGTTCTGAAGCAGTTTCCGAGCGCAAAAGCCCCGCATCGTCTTCAACTATTGCTTCGCGGGCATTAGCGACAATTTCCTCGCGCCGTGCTTCAATCCGGCGCTTGCGGAGAATTTCTTCTACTTCGTTTTGCTCTTCGCGGGAAAGCTCCGAGACGAGTTCCAGTGCGTGTTCCAAAGTAGCCATTATGATTGAGAATTGTTGAAAGAAAAGAGTACAGCAAGCAAGTTCATCCCAATCTACAAAAACTCTCCGCAAGTCGCAAGAACAAGGCTGTGTTACTCATACCTCAGTGCTTCCGAAGGCTGCACCACTGCTGCAATGCGGCTCGGATACAAGGCACACACCACAGTACCGAGATACATTCCCAGAATCGAAATCACCACACCGGCGGCATAGACATTCGGTGTGACGTATTCAAAAATGGGCATTAAGGGCAGCTGCGCCAGAAGAATGCCGCCCAATATCACCGAAAAGGTCGTCAATACAGCAATTTCACCAAGAACGAACACGTGAATATCACGTTGAGTAGCACCAAATGCCCGCCGAACCCCAAGCTCACGCATACGCCGCATGACGGACTGCCAGACGACTCCCACTAACCCCAAGGCAATGGTCGTTAGCAAAAAC
The DNA here is from genome assembly GCA_014654705.1 of Ignavibacteria bacterium. Classification (GTDB taxonomy): domain Bacteria; phylum Bacteroidota; class Ignavibacteria; order Kapaibacteriales; family UBA4661; genus PH2015. Next base: position 34,207 of record JACVZY010000064.1, on the reverse strand, counting down.
ACCGCCACGATCATGCCCACCCCCAGAGGTATGAGATATGCTTTCAAAACATTTTCGTGTCCATGCTCCAACGTCGAAATTTGAAACGACCAGTCCGGTGCTGTTTGCTGAAGAATCTTCATCAGTTTTTCTTCATACCCTGCATCCACACCGGACTTCATTTTGAGAAGAATTTGATGAGGCACGAGCGTGGAAGTATCCTGAAGACTCACGCGATTGAAAAGCATATTCCGCGAAATGGAATACTCTCCATTTTTCCGAAAATCCTTCATTACTCCGATAACGCGCAGTCCTGTTTGTGTTACACCATGCGAATCCGGTCCCGGTTCTCGAAGCAATTTCCCAATCGGACTCTCCGTTCCGAAATAGGTTTCTGCTGTTTTTTCATTAATCACCACCGGCTTCACAGTAGCGGTCGTGCCGTTGTACATATCATCGGAAGCGTTAAACCAACGCCCCTCGGAGACGCTTATATTCAGCGTCTTGTCCACATCGTCGGTTACTTCTATCTCTTCTATCTCAAATCGGCGCCCCTCGCGGTAACGACTCGTTCTGGTCGAGAAAGAAAATGGTCCGGTGCTCGCAAAACTCACCATCTCAATTTCGGGCTGTGAAGCAAGCATGGATTGAATGATTTGTGCAGTGCGGGCTGCTGCCGATAACTGCGTTGCCTGCGGATTAAAGAATAACTCGGAAGAATTTTTCGGAATCGCAGAGACGTTCCAGACATTCTGATACGAGAATCCAAGCGGCTTGCGGGAATTTGTGTAGTAATGCACAATGGCTGTTGTGACCATAAACAAGACCAAAAACGCTGCAAAGAGTTCGATAATCATAAGTGCATTAGAGCGCTTGCGATTCCACACCAGTTTGAATAGGTGTGCGATATGAGTAGTATTAAACATTGATGCCTCCTTTGAGGGACGAGACGATGGGTAAACGAGACATTTTCCATGCAGGCAAAACACCTGACAACAAACCAAAGACAAGCGACATGATTATTGCATAAACCACCACTCGGTAGTTGATATGAAACGTCGTATGGGGCACAAAATCAATCCACGCAAACCAGAGAAAAAACAGCTCTGCCAGAAGGATACCGATTGCACCACCAATCACAGTCAGAATACAATTTTCGACGACAAACTGCCCGACAAGCGCACGTCTGCTTGCGCCGAATGCTTTGCGAACACCAATTTCAGATGCTCGCTCTAAGATGCGGCTCACGTTGAGATTGACTAAATTTATCGCCGGAAGAAGCATAAACGCAAGCGCTCCGGCAACCAATACTCCAATCATAAGTGCCAAAGAGTTTCTCGTCCCGAAATCTTCATCCTCATCACTCATACTCAAAAGTTCCATTGCATGAGACTCCAAGATAGACGTAGCTCCACCGTACATTTTGGTAAAGGGTGGCGTAGGAATCTGGACGCGGGAAAGCATTGTCTGAAAATTATTTTTGATGCGGGGAATGTCATTCACACTTTTAGCGAGGATAATAGACCGATAGCCGCCGCCAACGCCTTGCACGATTTCTGAGCGCGCCTCCGGCACAAAATCAATCGTAATGGGAAACCAAATGGCACTATACACAAAAGATGTCGCCGAAACATTCTTCACCACACCAACGACGCGAAAGGATTTGCCATCTATCGGCAGCATTTTTCCCAACGCACTCGTGTTCCCGAAAAAGCGTGTTCGGGTTTCTTCGGAAATGACCGCCACGTTTCTGACATTGACAACATCCTCCTCAGTAAAACCGCCGCCTTCTATAAATTCAAAATCCATAATATGCCAAAAAGATGCTTCGGTGTAGGAGACGTTCATCCTGACTTTCTGCCCACTTGGATACGCATCAATAATCCCGCTACCTATCACCGCTATTGCTTCTATATCCGGCAGCTGTCGAACATATTTGTCGTGAAAGCCGAAACCGGCGTTGCTAAAGATAACATTATCCCCGCCCTTTGCCATCATTGTCTGGACGAATAACATTCTATCGGTTTTAAGAAATGGTAGGGGCGGATGAGCAATGTTATCCACAAACGCCGTTACCACAAGCAGTGTCGCCAGTGTGAGGCTAATTCCCACGAGGCTAATGAAGGTGAAAAATTTCCGCCGGAGCAAAACTTTCCACGCGATGAGAAGATAATTACGAAGCATATTTTTGGGGTATTGATTGGTTTGTGATACTTTAGGCGAGAACGGTATTTTTCCAGACAGTATTGCCTACGATATTGCCGTCGAAGACTCGAATGGTGCGGTCTGTGGCGGCAGCAAGGCGTTCATCGTGCGTTACCATCGCAATCGTCGCGCCGTGTTCTGCGTTCAGCGTGTGGAGAATGTGCATAATCTCATCACCCATTTTGCTGTCCAAATTTCCCGTCGGTTCGTCCGCAAGAAGCAAACGCGGCTTGCCAACGATTGCCCGTGCTATCGCCACGCGCTGCTGCTGCCCGCCCGAAAGCTGCGACGGGAAGTGTTTTGTGCGCGAGGTAAGCCCAACCATTTCCAATGCTTCCAGCGCCATTCGGCGGCGCTCCGAACCCGTCAAACCTTTGCGATAGAGAAGCGGAAGTTCCACATTATCCACCACACGCACATCGTTCACCAGATGAAACGACTGAAACACAAAGCCGATTTCTTTGTTACGAATATGCGCCAGTTCGTTGTCTTTGAAGGATTCTACATTCTTGCCGTGCAGCGCCACCGAACCGTGCGTGGGAACGTCGAGCAATCCCAAGATATTCAGCAGTGTGCTTTTGCCGGAACCGCTTGGTCCCATGATAGACACGAACTCACCCGCAGCAATGTTGACGTTGATATTAGAAAGTGCCTGCGTTTCGAGCTTGTCCGTGCGGTACATTTTTTCTACGCCCGAAAGTGCGATAATGTTGGGTTGTTGGATAGAAGTCATAGCTATTGGGAAATTATGAATGTTGATTGTTAAATGTTGATTGAGGTTTCAAAAGCCACAGACAGGAGTGTCTGTGCTACGGTCGAAGAAAATTTGTACGTTTTTTTGTACGACTTCTCAATTGGTAATCTTGATTTTTTCATGCTCTTCATACTGTTTCATATCGGAGAGAATCACCGCGTCGCCCGCCTGCAAGCCGCTCCGAATCTCGCAGAACTCTGTATTTGCCATGCCGATAACGACGCGCGTTCTGACAGCAAAGCGCTTCGCACCTTCCGAGCGCAGGACAAACACATCCGCACTGCCTTCGCCGCGGAAGAACGCACCGCGCTTCACGACAAGCGTTTGAGCGTTTTGCGCTACCACCACGCCTACATCTACTCGCACGTTGGGTTTCAGGGCTGAATGCGCTTTGCTGTGCAGAGCCACGGTAAACTTCACCACACCATTTTCAACCGTCGGCTGCACGCCGCTCACAAAACCTTCCAACGGCTGCACACCCGCACCAACATTCACCCGCACGGGCATACCGACGGACAACCGACTTCGCTGCATATCGGATATGCTGGCATCAATGCGGAACGAGGTCAAATCGGCAATGCGAGCTATCATCTCGCCTTTGCGGACTTGCGCACCGACGGTTTGCAGCACCCACGTTACCACGCCATTTTGCTCTGCTTTTGCGCTTGCTTGCTCTAACTCGCGTATGGATTGGGTTTTATCTTTTTGCAATATCGCCACTTCAAGCGCAACACCTTCTTGCTGTAATGCCGATGAAACCTGTGCATTGCGGTAATCTTTCTGGAGCGCATCCAGTTCATCGGCAGACTTTTTCGCTTGAATGATAAACTTCTGTAATTCCCCGCTTGAGATATAGCCTTTGTCGAAGAGCTTGCGGTTTTGCTCGACCGCATTACTGTCCGATTCAATTTCGCGCCGTTTGATGCGAATGGTGTTTTCGAGTTGTTGAAGTTTTGCGGTCAGCGTGGCTTTGAGCTGCGCCTCCGCATTTCGCTTGAGCGCGATGTTGTCGCTGAGTTTCTCCAGCGCCAGTTCTGCTCCGCGCACGTCCAATTCCAGCACTGCATCACCTTTCCGAACGCTATCGCCCGTACGTCGCAGCACTCGCACGACGCGGGCTTCAACGGGGCTGTTCATTACCAAATCAAATTCCGGCATGACTACGCCTGTCGCATCCAGCGTCCCTTCGATACTACCTGCTTCGACAATCGCCGTGCGAATCCGATTCCCTTCAATGCTTGGAGCCATGAGTCCGCCCGCGTAGGCTGCTGCCACAAGGACTACCCCAAGCGGAAGAACAATCTTGAGCGCAGATTTCATGCGCCCTTGCCAGACGGCTCGTGTAGAAAGTTCTCTGTCCATACTGTGAAAAAATTAGGAGTGAAATATGATATTGCTCATGAAGAATAGCCAATAACTGTGCCAAAACGCAAAGCTAGATTGTATGCGGCTTTCAGACAAACACAGCACGAACAATGTGTCCGAAAACGGACAAGTGCGTCCGATAGCGGATAGGCTCGCCTACACGAAAAGAAACTTTTGGCAGAAGCGGACAAAAGCAGCATATTTGCTCACTTTCCACTTCATTCATTTGCAACACAGCACTCATTTTTGGTATTATGGCAGCAACCCCTTCCACTATGATTCCACTTGGAACACCAGCGCCCGATTTCACACTTCCCGAAGTCGTGTATGGAAAGCCCACTTCGCTTGAGGATGTGCGCGGCGAAAAAGCAACCGTCATCATGTTCATCTGCAATCACTGTCCCTATGTGATGCTTCTGAACGCTGAACTTGTGCGCCTTGCGAAGGACTACATACCGCACGGATGCTCGTTTGTGGCAATCAGTTCTAACGACGTGGAACTCTACCCCGACGATGCGCCCGACAAAATGAAATATCACGCACTGGAATTTGGCTACCCTTTTCCGTACTGCTACGACGAAACACAAGACGTAGCGCGGGCATACAAAGCAGCCTGCACACCCGATTTTTTCGTCTTCGATGCAGAACTGCTCTGCGTTTATCGCGGACAATTCGATGATGCACGCCCAGGAAACGATATTCCGCCAAGTGGACACGATCTGCGAGCCGCCTTGGATGCGCTTTTGCCCGGTGAAGCCATTCGTCAAGAACAAAAGCCAAGTATTGGCTGCAATATCAAATGGAAAAAATAATGTATTTCTCATTTTTTTAGGAACAATAGGATGAAATCTCGTTCATTCCTCGCGCTTGGTTTTTGTCTTGTCCTTAGCGTTCTGGCACTCAGTTCTTGCGCCTCCTCCGGCATTGCCACAAGCGTTGATTCTTCCATCAATTTCGCTGCATACCGCACCTTTGCATGGTTGCCTGATTCTACATGGCAGGAAACGAAATACGATAATGCGATTCTTCAACGCCGCGTTGAGCAAGAAGTGGTGCAGCTTTTGAAAACGAAGGGCTATACGTTGGACACGCTTCAAGCGGATTTTTTGGTGCATCACCACGTCACAGTCGAAGAACGCAAGCGCGTCCTGCAAGCGCCAAGCTATCTCTATTCACCGAACAGGTACTTTGCCAATCGCGGGTATTTTCTCTCGATGTACGAACCGATGATGGTCAGCAACCGTTTCCGCGAAGTGCAATACCGCGAGGGAACACTTATCGTGGACGTGGTTGACCGCAAGCAACAGCGCCTTGTATGGCGGGGTTGGTCGGAGCAGCCGATCGAAAGCATTGCCGAATTTGAACGTTCTGTGGAATCGCGCTTAAAAGATATTGTGGCACAGTTTCCAGCGCCCGGCACTTCCAAATAGTTTCGATTGCTCAATTATTTTCGCACACGCCACACCGCCAACGTTATGAAACCGATACAGTCCTATTCACCCGATGAAGCCTTGCTTGCGCTTGAATCCCAATCCATCGGCTTGGCATCAAGCGTTGCCGCAGAGCGCCTTGCCCGATTGGGACGAAACGAACTTCTAGCAGCAAAGCAAACATCCATGATTGTGCGCTTTGTGCGGCAGTTCACCCATTTTTTTGCGTTACTTCTCTGGTTTGCCGCAGCCCTGTGCTTTGCTGCACACGTGGTCAATCCGGAATCGGATATGTTGCCCATTGGCATTGCTATTGTCCTCGTTGTCTTGGTCAATGGCATTTTCAGTTTTGTGCAGGAATTTCGCACCGAAAAAACGCTTGAAACCATGAAACGCCTGCTTCCTGCGAAAGCAAAAGCACTGCGGGACGGCGTAGCGATTGACCTTGAGGCGACAGAATTAGTAGTAGGCGATATTGTTTTACTGAACGAAGGCGACAAGCTGCCTGCTGACGTGCGCATTATCACGAGCGAAGAATTATCGCTGAACGCAAGTATTCTCACGGGCGAGTCTATGCCCGTAGCCTTGACCGAGCAAGCATCCCTCAAGCCATCGCTCCAAGAGGCAGATAACGTCGCTTTTTCAGGCACATACATCGTTTCGGGACGCGGAACGGCAGTCGTTTTTGCCACAGGCGCAAACACGGAGTATGGGAAAATAGCCCGCTCCACCGCATCCGTGCAAAAAGACATTGGTCATATTGAACTGGAAATCGCCTACGTGTCGCGTGTTATTTCTTTTTTGGCGTTGGGTATGGGCGTCGTATTTTTTCTCTTAGGCAACATGAAAGGCATGAACATTTGGGCAAATTGCGTTTTTGCGATTGGTATTATCGTCGCTAACGTCCCCGAAGGACTCTTGCCGACAGTTACAATGGCTCTGGCGCTGGGTGCGAAGCGCATGGCAAATGTTCAATTTCTCGTCAAAAAGTTGGATGTCATTGAGAATCTCGGTTCGGTAACGGTCATAGCCACAGACAAGACAGGGACTATCACCGAGAACAAGATGGAAGTCAAAAAGGTTGTTTCGGGTGGCGAGGTGATAGACGTTACCCAAGTGCCGGATGCCGCCAGCGAGAGAACCCTGACGCTCTGCAACAACGTCAGCACAGGTTCGGAAGACCCTACCGACAAGGCGATTTACCACTATCTTGAGAGTTTTGGCGAGGTTGCTCCGCTCCGTGCAGCATACACGCGCGTTCACGAATTTGTGTTTGATTACAGCCTGAAGCGCACAACGACGGTGGACACGCACACAGACAGCCAAGCGACAAGCGTTGTCTATTCGTGCAAAGGTGCTTTTGAATCAGTCGTGAGTGCTTGCTCGCTGATGCAAGTGCGCAATGGCACGAAAACCCTAGACAGCGCCATGCGCACACGGCTCACTAAGCAGCATGACAGCTTGGCACGTCAGGGTTATCGCGTGATTGCATTCGCACATAAAACAACAACGGAGGTAACGCACAACCGCGCAGAAGCGGAAGCGAACTTGATTTTCACGGGCATGATTGCGCTTATTGACCCGCCACGCGAAGGCGTGAAAGAGGCAATTCAATCCTGTGCCGCTGCTGGTGTGCGGGTGATAATGGTCACAGGTGACAACCCGCTCACGGCAGCTGCAATTGCGGAACAAGTTGGTATCTTGGGCACCAGCAATCCCAATAAACACAACCACCGCAACGTCTTCACAGGTGAACAATTTCTTGCGCTGAACGACAAACAACGCGCAACCGTCCTCAGCCAAAACGCCGTGATTGCGCGTGCAACGCCTGACCACAAACTGCAGTTAGTAGAGGCGCTGAAAGCAATGGGCGAAATCGTTGCCGTCACAGGCGACGGCGTGAACGATACTCCGGCGCTCAAAAAAGCAGACGTAGGAATCGCGATGGGAAGCGGCACGGACATTGCCCGCGAGGTGGCAGATGCCATTATTCTCGACGACCATTTCGCAACGATTGTCAGCGGCATTCAGGAAGGGCGCACCTGTTTTGACAATATCAAAAAGTTTATCACGTACATCATGGCAAGTAATATGGCAGAACTTGTCCCATTTATTGCATTTTTCATCGGCGGACTGCCGCTTGCGCTCACTGTTCCTATGGTGCTTGCGGTCGATGTCGGCACTGACCTCATTCCCGCCCTTGCACTCGGCGCAGAGCGCTCCGAAGCTGGCGTTATGACACGCCCTCCCCGCAACATCAATGCTCGTTTGCTGACGATGGATGTGTTTCTACGGGCGTATGGATTTTTGGGCTTTCTGGAAGCCCTGTTTTCAATGGCGCTCTTCTTGTGGTATCTCTCCTCGCATGGCATTGACTGGACGACGGCATTTTCACTCAACAATCTCAGCAATAACAACGACTACAAAGCCGCAATGACACTGGCGTTTGCAGCCATCGTTTTCGGGCAGATTGGTGCGGGACTTGCAGCACGGAGCAACCGCGAAAGCCTTTGGTCGGTGGGTGTCTTTAGTAATACGTTTTATCTCTGGGGCGTGGTGTATGAACTTACCTTGCTCACAGCGATAGTCACCGTGCCATTTTTGCAACATCTTTTTGGCACGGCATTTTTTGAGATGTGGTATCTGTTCTGTCTCGCACCGCTCCCAATTCTGATTGTTTTGGCAGAAGAAGCGCGGAAATACTATATTCGGCGGCATTAAGAGCAACTATACTATTCTTTTTTCACTCTTTCTTTTTTCTTTTTCACTCTTTCTTTTTTTCACCAATGAACGCAACCTTTCACGACATCATCGCAGCGCACGAACGCATCAAACCATTTATTCACCGCACACCCGTTTTCACGAGCCATATTTTGAATGAGCGCACGGGCGGCGAGCTTTTTTTTAAGTGCGAAAATTTTCAAAAGGTAGCAGCATTCAAGGCGCGAGGCGCTTTCAACACAGTCTTTTCACTTACCGATACCGAAGCAAAAAACGGCGTTGTGACGCACTCCTCCGGCAATCATGCGGCGGCAGTGGCGCTTGCTGCCCGCACTCGCGGCATTCAGGCGTATATCGTCATGCCGGAAAACTCGCCCCAAATCAAGAAAAATGCGGTGAAATCGTACGGCGGCGAAATCATCTTTTGCGGCAATACCCAAGCTGACCGTGAAACTGCTGCTGACGAAGTACAAAACCGCACTGGTGCTACGTTCATTCACCCCTACAACGACGTGCGCGTGATTGCCGGGCAAGGCACCTGCGCAAAAGAACTTGTGGAAGATACGCCAAATCTGGATTACGTCCTCGCGCCCGTGAGCGGTGGCGGCTTGCTCTCAGGAACAGCACTTGCGGCTACGTCTCTCTATTCTCATATCAAAGTCATCGGTTGCGAACCCGAAGAAGCCGATGATGCTTTTCGTTCGCTGCGCGATGGCACGATTTATCCCGCCATTACTCCCCCCCGGACTATCTGTGATGGTCTTCGTACCTCACTTGGCACACTCACCTTTCCCATCATTCAAGAGCGCGTTTCCGCCATTCACACCGTCAGCGAAGAAGCAATCATTCGCGCAATGCGGACAATCTGGGAAGTGATGAAAATTATCATTGAGCCGTCATGCGCTGTTGCGGTAGCGGTAGTGCTGGAGAAAAAATTGAATATTCAAGGCAAGCGCGTAGGCGTGATTTTGACCGGCGGAAATGTTGATTTAGACAAATTGCCGTGGCAGTAAGTGACATTATTAGGGCTTACAAAAAGCGAAAGGAACGAACAAGGGAGCATACTTCCTTGTTGCAGAACACTAGGAATAACAAGGGGTTGCACCCCCTTGTTCCCAACGTTGATGCGGTTTTTCGTAAGCCCCAATCTGAACAAAACTTCTCACTGACTCAATCTCTTTTTCCTCTCTATTCTTGCACCAACGACAGACTATGACAACAACAATTCAAGACCTGCTTGCCCCATTCGAAGAACGCTTCAAGGCTGCTCACAGCGAAGAAGAACGCACGGATATTTTGAATGAAATGAGTTTTTTGTTGCGTTTCCGCGACACCACCCGCGCACTACAATTTGCGAATGACGCCCTGCTCCTTGCCGAAACCGCCGATTACACGCTCGGCATAGCACAAGCGTACCTCAGCATCGGCTTTGCGATGTACCTGCTTTCACGCAATGAAGAAGGTTTGGACTATGCTATCAAAAGCCTTTATGCCTTTGAAGCTCTTGAAGATGAACAAGGCAAAGGACGTACGCGATTACTGATCGGCTCTATTCATTGGTCGCTTGGTAATTACGACCAAGCACTCAGCAATGCAATGGCTGGGGTGAAGAGCTTGGAAACGACTGATGATGCGGAGTTTGCAGGCTGGGCATGGAACGTAATGGGCGGCATTCACCAAAGTATCGGCGATACCGACCAAGCAGTTGCTTATTTCGACAAAGCCCTGCAAAACTTCAAAGCTGCGGGTAATGTCATTGGCGAAGCACGTATTATGAACGGTTTGGCGCTTGCATTGGAAACGATGGGGAGCTACGAAGACGCACTGGAATACAGCACACACGCGCTCATCATTCACCGTTCTCAAGGAAATGTGCTCGGTGAGGCACGGTCGCTGAACGATATTGGCAGCGTCTATTACCGCCAAGGGCGTTTTCAGGATGCTATTGAGTACCACGAACAAGCATTGCACATTCGCAGCGCAAACAATAATCGCTCCAGTGAAATCACGAGTTTGCTGAATCTGGGAATTGTTCTTTCAGCAACGGGAGAATTTAACAAGGCGACAAATCTTCTTTTGACCGCATTGGACATTGCCCTTGAAATTGGTGCAAAACCGAAGGTCTGCGACATTCATCATGCCCTTTCGGAAGTCTATGAACGCGCAGGAAACGTTGTTGAAGCATTTGATCATTACAAACGCTATCATGCCGTGAAGGAAGAAGTGCTGAATAACGAGACGGCATCACGCTTGCGGTACTTGCAGACGAGTTTGGCAACGGAAAAAGTGGAACAAGAAGCCGCACTGGAGCGTCAAAAAAACAAAGAACTCGCCGAAGCAAACGCCGAAATACATCGCCAAATGGCGATTCTGGACGAACAAGCAACAGAAATTGAAGTCTCTAACGCCGTGCTGGAAGAAAAGAACCTCGTCATTACAGACCTACACCAAGAATCTGAACGCCTCTTACTGAACGTCCTGCCTGCCCCGATTGCTGTACGTCTCAAGTCTGGCGAACGCGCCATTGCTGACCACTACGAAAGCGTAACGGTGCTTTTTGCGGATATTGTCGGCTTTACAAAACTGTCGCAAACAGTCTCCGCACGAGATTTGGTGGAAGGTTTGAACGGAATTTTTGGCGAATTTGATGCTTTGGCTGCCAAGTATGGCTTGGAAAAAATCAAAACCATCGGCGATGCCTACATGGTCGCAGGCGGTCTGCCGGAACGCTCCCCAGACCACGCAGAGCGCGTAGCCAGCTTTGCGCTTGCAATGCAGCACGTGATGAATAGCCTCTCAGCAGCAAGCAATCTCGGCGGACACGTACAAGTGCGTATCGGCATACACACAGGCGAGGCAGTGGCGGGCGTTATCGGCACAAGCAAATTCGCGTATGACCTCTGGGGTGACACCGTAAACACCTCAAGCCGCATGGAATCGCACGGGGAGCCGGGACGGATTCACTGTTCGGAAGAGGTGTACGAAGCGCTTAAAGAGAAGTTTGTGTTCGAGGAGCGTGGGGAAATTGAAGTCAAAGGCAAAGGCATGATGCGGACGTGGTTCTTGGTGGGCAACCTGACGTGACCATTAGGATTATGTTGGACAATGGATTCGTATGATTTTCCGGCGCTCTCCGCAATTTTCGTGAAAATGTTCACCAACTTCTTCGTATCTTTTGGATGTCGCTGCCTTTGATTGCGGTTGGTAAGTGCAGTAACTATGCTCTCGCATTATTCTCCTTTGAAAACATTCTCCTTCGATAAATCAAACTCAACAACTATCATGGAAACTCCTTTGGGACTTCACTCAACGGACAATACAATGAAACCTACTCTTGGTTGTACCCAGACAACAGCGCAAACTCTGGCGTTGTATTTCGTTTTTTTCTTCTCTCTGTGCACTGCCGTTCCCGCACAGGCTCAGGATATACGCTGGCAGCAGACGAATGGTCCGTATGGAGGTTTTATTAGTTGTTTTGCAAACAATGGTACGACGCTCTTTGCCGGAACTGGCGGTGGTGGGGTCTTTCGCTCGACAGACGGCGGCGAGAATTGGATTCAGAGCAATACAGGGTTATCGAATTCCCAAATCAATGCTCTCACCGTGAGTAGCACAGGAACCCTTTTTGCAGGTACGAATGGTAACGGGGTGTTTCGATCGCTTGACAACGGCGCAAATTGGACTTCTGTCAATACGGGGTTATCGAAACCCACCATCCGTAGCCTCACCGTGAGCAGCACAGGAATACTCTTTACCGGAACCAGTGACGGCGGTATATTTCATTCATTGGACAACGGGGCAAATTGGACTTTGGTTAATACGGGATTACCGAAGTCCGATGTTTATACCCTCACCATGAGTAGCACAGGGACACTCTTTGCCGGAACATATGGTGGTGTCTTTCGTTCCTCAGACAACGGCGCGAATTGGATTCAGGTCAATACGGGGTTATCGAATTCCCAAGTCAATGTTCTCACCGTGAGTAGTACAGGAATACTCCTTGCGGGGACGAATGGCGACGGAGTGTTTCGCTCTTCAGACAATGGCGCGAACTGGATTCAAGTAAATACAGGATTATTAAATTCCGCTGTTCTCACGCTCACCTTGAGCAACTCAGGAACACTCTTTGTAGGTACGAGGGACGGCAAGGTGTTTTACTCCTCCGATAACGGCACACGCTGGCTTCAGGTAAATATGAGGTTATCGGATTTTACTATCTCTGCGCTCATCCTAAACAGCACTGAGACACTCTTTGCCGGAACTTTTGGCGGCGGGATGTTCCGCTCTTCGGACAACGGTGCGAACTGGACTCCGTGCAATGTACGGTATTCAAAATTACGTATTCTTGCCCTGACCATAAATAGCACTGGGACACTCTTTGCCGGAACTTTTGGCAGCGGGATGTTTCGCTCCTCGGACAACGGCTCGAACTGGACTCCAATTAATACAGGACTATCAAATTCATATATCCATGCTCTCACCGTGAGTACTACTGGAGTACTCTTTGCCGGAACTGGCGGCGGTGGTGTATTTCGATCGATAGACGACGGCGCAAATTGGACTCAGGTTAATGCTGGATTATCGAATTTCAATATCCTTACTTTCACAGGGAATAACTTAGGAATGCTCTTTGTTGGAACTGGCGGCGGCGGCGTGTTTCGATCGTCAGACAACGGTGCGAACTGGATTCAGGTCAATACGGGGTTATCGAATTCTAGTGTCCCTGCTCTCGTCATGAGCAGTACAAATACACTGTTTGCAGGAACAAATAGCAGCGGAGTATTTCGCTCCCTGGATAACGGTGCGAGTTGGTCTTCTATCAATTCAGGATTGTCGGATTCCTTTATTCAAGCTCTCACTATGAGCAGTACAGGGACACTCTTTGCCGGAACGAATGGTGGCGGAGTATTTCGCTCAACGAACAACGGCGTGAACTGGACTCAGGTCACTGCGGGGTTATCGATTTCTAATATCTCTGCACTCACCTTGAGCAACACAGGGACGCTCTTTGCTGGTACGAATGGCACCGGGGCATTTCGCTCGACAGACAATGGCGCAACATGGCAAGCGGTCAATAGCGGCTTGATAAACATGTCCGTATCATCTCTCGTGATAAGCGGTTCAACACTTTTTGCGGGAACAGAGGGCGGCGGGGTTTTCAAAGCAGATATCAGCAATACTCCTTCAGTCTCTGTTCGCACCTCTACACTCCAAACTTCCTCTGTCGGGATTTCCTTCGCTCCCCACCCCGCTTTTGACCGCACGCGACTGACACTGGAGATACCAAAAGCAGGCGTAACAGAGGTTCGTATTTTCGATATACTTGGTCGCTTGGTGCAGCACACAGCGCTTGGCGAGATGCCAGCAGGTACGCACGACATAGAGCAAGACCTCCGCACCTTACCCAACGGCACATACAGCGTGGTCGTGCAAGCAGGTAGCGAGCGCGTAGTCAAACTCTTGCTGGTACGGCGATAATCAATTTTCACCATAGATTCGATTCTTGGCAGAATCCCATTCATCATTCGACTATCATCCAGCGTTCAAAGGATTTCATCGTTTTTCTCATTGGTGAAAATGTGTATCTTGACGCTTTGTTTTGCTTTCAACTCTACGAATCCTTTGCACATCGTACCACCCCAAAATTTACCTTTTTATGCCCTTTCCCTGTCGTATGCTCCTCAATCGTCTATTCTTTTTTGCCCTTTGTTGCTTATTTGCGGTACTCCTCTCCCCAGCACTCCTCAAGGGGCAAAGCGCTCAACAACACCAAAAAGATTCGCTTCGTGCATTATTGCAAACCCAAGCCCAAGACACACACCGCGTCAGAACTCTTGTGCGATTGGGCAACCTTCACACAAAGGACACTGCCCTTATGTATTACCAGATGTCCCTGAAACTAGCGGAAACGCTGAATTTCCCTTCCGGCATCATGAATGCCCACGCCTCCATTGGCAAAGCGTATTACAATCAAAGCCAGTATAGTCAAGCTCTCGCCGAACACTTGCAAGTGCTGAGAATGGCGGAAAGGCTTGGCAAAAAAGAGCAAATCGCTGTGGCGCATACAAACATTGGCAATGTCTATCAACGGCAAAGTCAATACGAGCAATCAATTCAAAACTACCTCGCTGCCTTGCAACTACGGAATGAATTGCGAGATAGCGCCAATGCAGCCGGACTGATGAATAACATTGGCAATGCTTTTTTAGACCGAAAACAATTTGATTCTGCCTTGCTGTATTTTGTTCCGGCAGCACAAATTGTCAGACATCTCAATAACAAAAGGATACTCGGTATTGTGGTAAACAATATCGGTATGGCGTGGGAAGGAAAAAATAATGCGACGAAGGCACTGGAATACTACCAGCAAGCATTGGCTCTTCAAGACGAAATTGGCAATACCTACGGTAAAGCCAATACCCTAATGAATATCGGTACAGCACTTGGCAAAGCAAAAAAGTATGCCCAAGCAGAGGCATCGCTCAAAGCGGGCATTGCCTTAGCAGACTCTATCGGTGCGCGGGAATGGGAAGTGGATGGCTATAAATCGCTTTGGGAACTCTACAAAGCACAAGGTTTTATAGCCAAAGCCTTAGCCGCACACGAGCGCTATTCGGCACTCAAAGACAGTATTTTCACTGCCGAACAAACCGAAAGTATCAACGAAATGCAAGCCCGCTATGAGTCCGAAAAAAAAGCACAACAAATCAAACTCTTAGAACAAGGACGTTTACTGCAAGAGCGCGAAATCTCCGAGCAAACATTTCAACGAAACAGTTTAATCGTTGGCATGATACTCGTGCTGGCACTTTTAGGCTTTGCAGTGAACCGATACAGCATTAAACGGCGCTCTGAACAGCGTCTTCGAGAACAGCAACGCATTTTGGAAGACCAAGCCATCGAAATTAACGAGGCAAATATCGAGCTGCATCAGCAAAACGAGCAGCTCTTCGCACTCAACATGGAGAAAAACGAGTTTATGGGCATTGCCGCGCACGACCTCAAAAACCCGCTTGCTTCGATTATCCTTTCTGTTGAGAAGATGCAGCGTTACGGAAGTCGCATGACACAAGAACAAATCGTACAATCCCAAAACGCCATCATACAAACGACGCAGCGTATGGGAAATATCATAACGAATCTACTGGATATGAATCAACTGGAATCAGGCGGCTTGCAGCTCACCATGGTCAGTTTCGATATTTCGCCCGTAGTAAAAACCGTCGTTGATCAATACCGAGCACCAGCCGAAGCAAAGCACATCTCGCTCCACTTCAGTAATGAAACCGATGAGAACATTGTTTGCGCCGACGAACACGCACTGATACAAGTGCTGGACAATCTCGTTTCCAACGCGGTGAAATATTCCCCGCACGGCAAACAAGCATTTGTGCGGATTCTGAGAAATGGTGATGCTGTGCGCATCGAAATTCAAGACGAGGGCGAAGGAATTTCCGAAGAAGACATGAAAAAACTTTTTGGCAAATTCGCCCGCCTTTCTGCCCGTCCCACGGGTGGCGAGCACAGCACAGGTCTGGGCTTGAGCATTGTTAAGAGAATGGTCGAGGCGATGAACGGGCGTGTATGGTGCGAGTCGGAATTGGGGAAAGGTTCGACGTTTATTGTGGAATTCCCTGCTGCTGCCTGAGCAAACTCAGCCTCCAGACTACGGAAAATTAAATGACAATTAAAACGCTAATCTGACTTGGTGATTACCGAAAAGATAGTAGATTGCTGCTTCGCAGACCTCACAGATTATCAGCAAGCAGTATATCAGCAGGAAGAACACAATGGAGCCATCAAAGACTTATTTACTTGTCACAAAGCGTTTTTACGTGAAGAATTTCTTGTGGTTTCTCTTGGGATACGCTTTCGCTCTATCCTCGTTACCACTTCTAGCGCAACCGGGGTACAATGATTTTCCCATAGAGCGATTCACACCTGAGCAGGGATTCAATAACGCCATACCAACGTGTTTTTTGCAGGACAAAACGGGCGTAATGTGGATTGGAACAGACAATGGATTGTATCGTTACGACGGTACATTCCGACTCTACGCTCGGCAAGCGGGCAATCCCCTATCGTTGTCGCATAATGTCGTAAAATCATTGTGCGAAGACAAACAAGGCATACTCTGGGTAGGTACATTAGGTGGTTTGAACCGATTTGACCGTACCCGAAATGAATGTATTCGATACGTTTATAGTTCGAGTGACTCAAGTTCATTAGCGAGCGATAATATTGAAAATCTGTTCAACGACGCGGAAGGACGATTATGGGTTATTGCGGGTTCGGTTCTTCATCGCTTCGATAAACATTCGGGAAAAGTAGCACGACGATATTATCCCCAAAAATTTTCCGCCGCACTCGACGGCTCAGGAAAATTTTGGCTCAAACAAGGGGAAGAATTATTTCACTATGACGACCGCAACGACACATTCACTCGTGCGGCATTCAGCCTGCCTGCCGGTGCGGAAATGTTTTTGAACTCTGGAAGCGATACGTTATGGTTTGCCGCAAAAAACAATCTTTACGGTGTCAATGTTCAGACCGGAGCAACTGTCGGCACGTTTTCCATGCAGAATTTTTCAGGAAGCGGTATTTCCCAATTCATTGTGAACGCCTCACCTAGCCGCATTTGGTTTCGGACATGGAAAGCATTGTACCAGCTTGATATTCGGACGGGTATGGTGCGTGAATGTATCCCCACTGTATCATCAGGATTGTTGGAAGCAACCAGACCTTCCGGCGGTCCCGGTGCAATATACCTAGATTGTTCCGGTGTATTATGGTTTGTTACTGCCCAATGGGGGCTTGTAAGGTACGCTCCGTATAAACTCCAGTTTAAGCTCTATCGCCATAATCCGATTGATTCCAACAGCCTCGGCGGAAACTATGCAAGGGGAATTATTGAGGACAAAAATGGTAATATCTGGGTAGGTATTCAAGGTAGCGGCTTGAACTCTATTAACCGTCGTACCGGCGTTATTACGCGATACCGTGCGAATCCTCACAAAACAAAAAATGCCCTTCGGCACGACAACGTTTGGGCACTCCATCAAGAAAAATCGGGACTGATGTGGGTGGGAACAAACTATGGGGGCGGCATATTGCAAACGTTCGACCCTGAACACCCTGAGCGTGGTTTTCACCAATTTTCAGGTGATTCATCCTCTGATACCACCATCATAACCAATGTCATCAGCATTAGTCCAGACCATGCAGGTAATCTTTGGATTGGTAGAGCAAACCGTTTACGGCTTTGCATAATTTCTCCCAACCGTCGAACGGTGAAATACTTTACTGCCCGAACAAGCAAAGGCGAGTACCCGGAGATGGTTCACGCTGTTCACCAAGACCGCTTTGGGCAGTTGTGGATAGCAGACTACGCGGGGTTGTTTCGTTATGACACAACAACCAAAACTCTTCGTCGCTACGAATGCGAAAGAACGAATGCCCAGACAATCGGCGACAATTTTATCACAGCCATCACCGAGACCCGCAATGGAGATTTATGGTTCGCCACCAAGGGTGGTGGGATTGCAAAATATGACCGCAAGCGTGACGCATTTACAAGAGTGACTATAGACAACGGTTTGCCACACGATAACTGTTATGCGATACTGGAAGACGGGCGTGGTTTGTTGTGGATTAGCACCGATAACGGTATCTGTTCGTATAATCCACTAACGGGAACAATACAATACTACGACAATGAGAACGGTTTGCAGGGCAAAGAATTTAATCGTCAGTCGTATTACCAAAGCAAAAACGGAGAAATGTTTTTTGGTGGCACAGAGGGACTGAATAGCTTTTTTCCCGACTCTTTGCTTCCGAATCCGATACCGCCGCTTGCCGCTATCATGAACCTGCGCGATATTGGCAGAGACACAACCTATTCGGTGGCGTACCGCACAGAAATTGAACTGGACTATCGGCAAAACTATTTCACCGTCGAAGCTGCCGCATTGGAATTTACCTTTCCCGAACGGAATCTCTATTCTTGGCGCTTGGACGGCATTGATACAAGCTGGACACGCCCTAAAACAGACCGCCGGATGACCTATACGAACCTTGCCCCCGGAACATATCGCTTGCAAGTCAAAGTGGCAAATGCGCATGGGGTTTGGCAGTCACAAACGGCAGTGCTGGTGATTCGTATTCTTCCGGCGTGGTGGCAAACGTGGTGGTTTCGTCTTGGAGCACTCGCCGCCGCTCTTGGAATTGGATATGGAATATTTCTCTGGCGAGTAAGGCGCATCCGAAAGCGAGCAGCGAGGCTGGAGCGAACTGTTGCAGAGCGTTCGGAAGAACTGCGCATAAGCAATGAACTGGCGCGGCAGCTGAACTCCACTTTTGATGTAGATGCCATCATGCAGACCATCCTTTCGACACTGGCTGCATCAAGGGAATTTAAGGCATTTGCCACCATCAGTATTCATCTCTATGACCCGGAGGAAGAAACAATAAAACTCTACAAGGGTTACGGCGATATGGCTACACCGGAAAAGAGAGCGGCAATGGGAGAACTTATCTTCTCTGTTCCCCAAAAAGAAAGCCTCATTACCTACGTTTTCGCACAAAACAAGCCCTACTACGCACCGTTTGTTGTTCCCATGATGCTCCGCCCTACCGACCGACGGATGTACGACATTTTCAAGTTCACCTCTGCCGTATTGTATCCGCTCGAAGTCCGAGGGAATGTGATTGGCACGGCAAATTTTTATACTATCGGCGAATATAAACGTTTGAATGAAACGCAGGTGCAAAAGTTTGGGATGTATGTGACGCAGATAGCTGCTGCTATCAATAATGCCCGTCTCTACGAAGAACTGCACCAGCACGAAGCCGAACTTCGCGAGATGAACGAGCTGGCACGGCAAGTCAATTCTAAACTGGACGTAGATGCTATCATGCGAACCGTTATTGCCGCTCTCGCCACGCTGCCGGAGTATGCAGCATTCACCACCATCAGCATTATTTTGTACGAACCGGAAGAGAATGTCCTGAAAATATATGCCCTCTATGGCGCACTGGCAACACCCGAAATGTTTGAATACACAAAGCAGATGAAGATTTCCATCGAACGCAAGGAAAGCATCGCCTGTTACGTTTTTACGAAAAAGAAACCCTTTTATGTGCCACACGCAGACCCGACAGAAATGTCGCAGACTGACCGCGAATGGTACGACAGGATGCGCTTTACATCGGTGGTGATGTATCCGCTCGTCGTACAGGACGAGAGCATAGGAACGGTACAATTTTACACCTCCGGCAAAGCACATCCCTTGCAGCCCCGGCAAGTGGAAAAATTCGGGGTGTACGTGACGCAAATAGCCTCCGCCATCAATAATGCCCGACTCTATGAGGAGATGCAGCAGCAAGAAACAGAATTACGAATCATCAATGAACTAACCTATCAGGTGAACTCCACCCTTGATGTGGAAGCTATCATGCGAACGGTTTTAACGACTCTGGCTGAGGTGCCGGAGTATGCAGCGTTCAAAACAATTAGTATTGGGCTTTACGACCCACAAGAGAAAGCTCAAAAAATGTATGCAATGTACGGTGAGCTGATAACGCCTGAAATCCTCACGGCAGTAAAAGAAATGCAGATGTCCAGTGACCGCCACGAAAGCATCGTCAATTATGTTTTTTCTAAAAAGAAACCCTTCTACGTACCTGTCGTTGAGTCGCTTCCCATGTCTCCTGCTGATCGTATGTGGCATAAACTCCTTGGTTTCAGTTCGGTGGTACTCTACCCACTGGAAGTTCAAGGTGAAGTTATCGGAACGGTGCAGTTTTACACCAGTGGACAGTTCACTCCTTTGACACAATCACAAGTACATAATTTCAGCGTATATGTAACCCAGATAGCCGTCGCCATCAATAACGCTCGGCTCTACGAAGAACTGCACCAGCAGGAAACAGAATTACGTGAAGTCAACGCCGACATTCGCCGCCGTAACGCTATCATCGGAGCCGCAGCCTCGACGCTTGATCTCGATATTCTCATGGAACGGGTATTAGTTGTCTTACGCGAACGATTTACCTTCAGCAAAACCATTATCCAAGTTGTCAATGATGAAAGGCAAACGTTGGATATTTACGGTGTTTATGGTGCCGGAGTGCATCCCGAGGATACAGAACGTTACAAGGCTATTGACATTCCCTTGAATGAACGCCGTAGCTTAACAACATTTGTCGCCCGCAAAAAAGAACATTTCTATATTCCGAGTTTACATCACGACGACGAAATGTTGCCCGCCGACCGCGAAATCTACACCATTTCTCCTATTGCCTCGTGGATTTCTTTCCCTCTGGAAACAGCCACCGGCTTGGAGGGATGTATTGTTTTTATTAGTGTTTTTCACCCAACCAATCTGACGAACGATGATATTGAATTTTTACGTGCCGTGAGCAAACAACTGAGTGGAAGCCTGAGTAATGCGATTCTCTACGAACAAAGCCAACGCGACCGCGACGAACTGAGCAAACTCTACGGCGAACAAAGCGCCGCAAATATGGAAATTCTGCGCCAAAAAGATATTGTGGAGCAGCAGGCTCTGGCAATTCAAAAAGCACACGCTCAACTTGCGGATTCGTATGAAAACATCAAGGTTCTGAGCGGTATTGGGCAAAAAATCACGGCGACACTTGATTTGGAAAAAATTCTCACTATTGTCTATCAAGCCGTGAACGAACTGATGGACGCAACTGTTTTCGGTATCGGGCTGTATCACCCCGAACAAAACATTATCGAATACCAATTCGCCATCGAAAACGGCAAGCGCTATCTGCCCTACACACGCGATATGCAGCGCAAAAACCAATTTCCGGTCTGGTGTATCGAAAATAAAAAGCCGGTTGTTATTAACGACATCGCCGTTGATGCCTCACAGTATATTTCCGATATTTCGGTCTTTGATGCCGGATATGAACTGGAAGACGGTAGCATATCTCAAAAGCCCTATTCCCTGCTCTATTTGCCGCTTTTGGTGGAAGATCGCGTGCTGGGACTTATCACCACGCAAAGTTTTGAAAAGAATGCCTATAAGCCACACCATATTGTTATCTTGCAGACCTTGGCGAGTTATGCAGCAATCGCCCTTGATAACGCACGGGCATACCACGCACTTGATGACACACTTCGCGACTTGCGCACGGCACAAGAACAACTTGTCGAGTCCGAAAAATTGGCTGCTTTGGGACATTTGATTGCCGGAATCGCACACGAAATCAATACGCCGCTTGGGGCAATCAAGTCATCTGCTTCTAGCCTCGCAACGGCATTGACGACCGTACTAACGAATTTGCCGCGCCTAACAGCCTTGCTCAATGACGACGACCAGAACCTTTTCCGACTCCTGCTGGACGAAGCGTCACAGAATGATATTTTGCTCGGAGCCAGAGAAAAACGCGAACGCCGCAAAACTCTTCGTGAAGCGCTTGAACGTTTGGGAATTGCGAGTGCATACGAACGCGCCGACATTCTGGCAAATCTTGGTGTTGCCGCCGAACCTGAACGGTACTCATCTCTACTGCTTCATGCTGAAAGCGAATTTATCTTCGAGACCGCCAATCACCTCGCTACATTGCAACGCACCAGCGCGACGATACGGACTGCAGTGGAACGCGCCTCAAAGATTGTTTTTGCCCTGAAGACGTACGCACACACCGACCACACAGGAGAAAAGACGCAAACAGATCTACGCGAAACCGTGGAAACCGTTCTGACGCTCTACTACAACCAAATCAAACAAGGCACAGAACTAGAACGATTCTACGAAGACGTGCCGCTCGTGTGGTGTTACGCCGACGAACTGCGCCAAATTTGGACAAACCTTGTCCATAATTCCCTCCAAGCGATGGGTGCGGGCAAAGGACTCTTGCAAGTGGGGGTTCGACGTGCGAACGGCGCGGACGGCAACGAAGGCGTGGAGGTATGGTTCAAAGACACCGGTGGCGGCATTCCGGAGGAAATTCAAGCAAAAGTATTTGACGCTTTTTTCACCACCAAATCTGCCGGCGAAGGCAGTGGTTTGGGCTTGGAGATAGCGCGGCAAATAGCCGAGCGGCACGGCGGAAAAATATGGTTTGAGAGCGAAAAAGGCATTGGCACGATGTTTCACGTTTGGCTGCCGGTTGGCAATGGAGCAAAAGGATAAAATTCTAATCTGCGGACGAATTTTCCTGTGTTTATTGAAGCAACCGTCATAAGTTGCGCCTCATCGTGTGGCTATCAATAACCAATCACTGTACCCGGAGTAGTGTGTGATGAACAAAAAAGTAATTCTGTGTGTGGATGACGAACCGATGATTTTGGAGAGCTTGGAGATTCAACTTCGCGCTCATTTTGGGGATAGATTCCTTTACGAATCTGCCGAAAGCGCAAAAGAAGCAATCGAAGTTATCGAAGACCTTGTGGGAAATGGTTTGCGCTTACTGGTTATCGTCTCCGATTGGCTTATGCCGGGGGTTCGCGGGGATGAATTTTTGATAGAAGTGAACGAGCGATTTCCCGGTATTATCAAGGTTCTTCTTACTGGACAAGCAGACGATGCCGCTATTCAACGAGCGTGGGAAGTGGCACAAATTCATCGTTGCTTGGCGAAACCGTGGAGTCCGGAGGAACTTTTTGAGACCATCCAAAGTGGTCTGACCTTACTAGAGGAGAAAGAATAAGCATGGAGAAAAAACCTGTCATAATCTGCATTGATGACGAGGATGTCGTACTTACCAGTCTTGAAATAGAGTTGCAACAGGCAATGGGGACAACCTGCCGTATTGAACTCGCCCAAAGTGGTGATGATGCTATCGAAATGCTCCACGAGTATATCAGCGAAAATCAGGCAATTTCGGTGATTATTTCGGATTATATCATGCCCGGTATGCGCGGCGACGAGGCACTCAATAAAGCACACGCTCTTGTGCCGTCGGCAAGAAAAATCATGCTCACCGGACAAAGCAGCATTGAGGGCATAGCCAGTGCCATCAACCACGCAAATTTATACCGCTTTATCGCAAAGCCGTGGGATCGTCAAGATTTGGCGCTGACCATCAAAGAGGCTCACCAAAGCTATCTTCAGCACGTGCTCGTGGAAAAACAACGCGAAGAATTAGCAGCTCGCAATAAAGAACTGGAAGAATGGAATGCGTCGCTGGAACGCAAAGTGGAAGACCGAACACGCGAAATCGAACGCGAGCGCAGCGAATTAGCACTCGCCAATAAACGCCTTGATGCCGAGCAGAAAAAAACGGAAGCTCTGATGCAGAATATTTTGCCCATTTCTATTGCCGAGCGCTTAAAGGCAGGCGAAACCAAAATAGCGGAGCGCTTAGAAAACGTTACAATACTGTTCTCGGATATTGTCGGGTTCACCAAACTTTCCAGTCGTCTTTCTCCTGAAGAAGTGGTGACGGTGCTGGATGAAGTCTTTACGCTCTTCGATAGCATAGCCGAGCGTTATCACTTAGAAAAAATCAAAACGATTGGCGATGCGTATATGCTTGTGGCAGGAGTTCCTGATCCCTACCCCGATCATTGCGCCACGGTTGCTCGGGCGGCTCTGGAGATGCAAGAACGTCTGAAAATATTTCCCGAATTGCTACCGGAAATCGCGCAGCGTTTGGATACGACCATCCAAGTGCGAATCGGTGTCCACACGGGTGCAGTGGTGGCGGGAGTTATTGGACAGAAAAAATTTGCCTACGATCTCTGGGGCGATACGGTCAATATCGCCAGTCGCATGGAATCCCATGGCGAAGCAGGAAAAGTACACGTTTCGGAAGAAGTCTTTACCCTCCTGAAAGATACGTTTGCATTTGAGAAACGCGGTGAAGTTGACATTAAGGGCAAAGGCGTGATGCAGACGTATTTTCTGAAAGAACATCTGAAAGAAAGTCTGAAAGAAATCTCGTAGAGACAAGGCATGACTTGTCTCTACGGCACAAAAATATTTTGAAGCGCTTACCTTACCTTCATCGCTCATTTGAATCACCGATGAAACGCTATTGTACCGTTGTTTTGCTTGTTTTCGTATTGTTCGGTGTTGCACCGGCACAAACGAATATCCAAACACCCCGCGAGGCAGACTCGCTGCGGCGGGTGATTGCATTGGCACAACGAGACTCCGTGCGGATTAATGCGATGAATGACCTTTCGGGTTATTTCTGGCGTATCACCGCGCATTACGATTCGTCGTTGGTCTATGCACGCGAGGCATGGAAAATAGCCGAACGCCTCGGTTTTCGGAAAGGCATCGCTCGTGCAGCACGAAACATCGGCACAGTTCATTATTTTCGGGGAAAATATGATGCAGCATTGGAGTCATATCTTACGGCACTCCATATCAGTGAAGAACTAGGCGATAAAGGTGGTATTGCCGGCGCTCTGAACAATATTGCTATTGTGTATTATCAACAAGGAAAATACAGCGACGCACTGGAATATTATTTCAAATCACTGCGCCTAAGCGAAGAAGTCGGCAACAAGATTGGTATTTCCAACGCACTCGGCAACATTGCCATTGTTCGCTCCCGTCAGGGCAAATACAGCGAGGCTTTGGAGTATCTTTTCAAATCCTTGCGAATAAAAGAGGAACTCGGCGATAAATGGGGTACTGCCAATACCCTACTAAGCATTGCTATTATATACAATGATGACCGAAAGTATGACCAAGCGGCAGAATACAATTTCAAAGCATTGCGGCTACAAGAAGAAATCGGAGACAAAAATGGTATCGCCTCTACTCTGAGCAATATTGCCACGGTGTACGAGCATCAAGGAAAATACGAAAAAGCAACAGAGTACAACTTCAAAGCACTACGACTGCAAGAAGAACTTGGCGACAAAGCCGACAAAACAACAACGATGAACAGCATTGCGAGCGTGTACATCCGGCGCTCCCGCTACGATTCGGCACTTATATATGCGCGTCGGTCACTTGCCCTTGCCGATTCCGTCGGCGCAAGGCTCTCCAAAAAAGTAGCGCTGGAGACGCTCTCAGTCTGCTATGACTCTCTCGGACAACACAAACAGGCATTAGAGTATTTTCGCCACGCCATGATGCTGAAGGATTCCCTCGTTAATGCGGAAAATCTCAAAAAAGCAAGTGAACTGAAGGAGCAGTATGAGGCAGAAAAACGAGAACAAAAAATCACTATTCTGAACAAAGAAAAAGCCCTCCAAGAAAGTGAATTGAAGCGCCAAACAATAGATCTTGCGCGCTCCGCAGCCGAACAACGAGCGCAGCAACAGTCCATCCTCGTTCTGAAGCAAATGCAAGAATTGAGCGCACAACAGCAAGAAGCTGACATGACCGAAGCATTTTTACGCGATGAGCGCAACAAACAAGCATTAGCTCTTGCTGCCACCGAACGAGAATTTCAGCGTGCCAATCTTGAGCGCCAACGAGTCGTGCAGTGGTCGCTTGCTGCAATTTTAGTCGCCGTTATAGCCGCAACCCTCTGGCTTATGAGCCTGTACCGACAAAAACTCAGCGCCAATGCGGAAATTCTTCGGCAGAATGCGCTCCTCGAAGAACAAGCTGCCGAGATTACGATGGCGAACGCCACATTAAACGAAAACAATGTCGTGATAACCAATGTCAACCATCGCTTACAAGAACTCATCACCGAAAAAGACGAAATCCTTGGTATTGTATCGCACGACCTCAAAAATCCGATTGCTGTGGTACGCGGGCTGGCAGAACTGATGGAAAGCGGCTTTGTGGAAGGCGAACAAACAGTTGAACTGTCTGGACGAATCGTTGGCACAGCCGACCGAATGCTTGAGCTGGTAAAAAACATCTTGGAAATCAATCATCTGGAATCGGGATTGCGGACATTCGCAACGACGGAAGTAGATGTTTGCCCAATTATCGAGGCGACAGTGTGGCAATATGAGTCTGCTGCTGCTGCCAAAAATATCACACTGCATTATTCTTCAGAATCAGAAGCCATTCTTGTGGTGGCTGATGAGCAAGCAATGATGCAGGTGTTCGACAATATTATTTCCAATGCCGTTAAATACTCACCACTCGGGAAGAACGTCTTTGTGCGTGTTCGCAGGGCTGAGCAGAAAGTTCGGGTGGAAGTGCAAGATGAAGGAGAAGGAATCTCACCCGAAGACATGAAAAAACTTTTTGGTAAATTTACTCGCCTCTCGGCACGCCCCACCGGAGGCGAACACAGCACAGGACTTGGCTTGAGCATTGTCAAAAAAATGGTCGAAGCAATGAACGGGCGTGTATGGTGCGAATCGGAGTTGAACAACGGTGCAACATTTATTATAGAGCTTCCTTCGTCACAATAAATTGTACAGAGCAATGCCGTAGGAGCTTGCGTTTCTCCTCCTTTGGCATTTCATCCGAGATTCGTTAGGATTATTTGGATTAGTGCGTTAGAGAATGCAAATTGGTACAACACCACTGTACTGAAGCACAATAATCATCTTCATCCTGAACAATTCCATACAGAAGATACAGCAGACCCTCTTTTTGTGATTGAAGACAATGAGACAACAATCTCACGAGACAATATGCCAAGACAGATGATACGCATACCACTTTGGATGATATTCTCTCTCGGTGTGGCTTTTTCCCAGCCGCCGAGTAGTTCGTATTCTCAGACAGAATCACCCCGCGAACGCTTACGCCAAATACATTTTGAGCGCTTTTCTGTCGATAATGGATTGTCGCACAATTCTATTCGTTCTCTGGCGCAAGATAGTACGGGATATATTTGGATTGGCACCGAATATGGATTAAATCGGTATAACGGCTACGAATTTAAGCAATATCTCCACGTCCCCGAAGACTCATCCAGCATCAATCATCCGATTATTACCTCTCTTCATGTTACCGCTAACGGCGCTATCTGGGTGGGCACGGGGCGCGGTATTTGCGTGTACAACCCTCGGCGCGATTGTTTTGAACGTCTTCCTATGCTTGCTGAAGGCAAAGTACTGCCGAGATTAACGATTCATATGATAACAAGCGATAAGGAAGATAATGTCTGGGCAGCATCGGGTCAAGGCTTAGTTTGCTTTAATGCGGAACGTCCATCTCTGGGTGGCGTGCTTTACAGAACACCTTTACTTGGAAACGGTAATAAGTCTCTCTTGAGCATCCATCAAGACCGACGCGGACGCTTGCTTATCGGTCAGGAGAACATTCTCTTTGAATTTGACCAATCCCGTCACACGTTTCTTCTCCGCACCCGTTTTCCGGACTCACTCTCAAGCAAAAATGACTATCTCATTTCTTGGCTTCATGAAGATAACGAAGGCTACATCTGGGCATTTCGTAACGATGGTTTGACCTATAAACTCGACCCCGCAACGTTACAAGTATCACAGCGCTACGTCTTGCCGGATTTGAATTCCAACATGAAAGGTATCGCTCTGGAACAAACGGCAAAGGGCGATGTAGTGTTTTGGGTTCCTTCTCAAATTGGCATTACAACATTCAATACTGTTTCCGGCACTTTGTCTTCATGCCCTTTGAACGTTGACGGCACTCCGCTTTCGCAAACACTCACCCCCAATAGCGCTTCTGTTGGCGAGCGCATTGTCTTCCGCGACCGTTCGGGAGTGTATTGGGTGGGTGATGAGACATATGGATTATTCAAGTATGCTCCGTATCGCTTAAAATTCCGTATCTATCGCCATAACCCTTTTAACGCCCGCTCGCTCTCCGACAATTACATTCGCGGTATCAGCGCTGACAAAGATGATAATCTCTGGATTTGTACGCAATATGGCGGGGTCAATCACTTAAATCCCACTCGCGATTCGGCAACCGTCTATGCGCCGAATAGCCCCAAGGGTTTTCAACTCTCCCGCACACCCGCATTGTGGCAATCCTACTCAGACAAAAACGGCTACACGTGGCTACCGGGCAAGCCGCCTGTGCTCATCAATCCTCAGGGAAAAATCATGCGCTCGTCTGCGCTGTACCCGAAGGATACATTGCACTGGGGAGATTTTCTTCATCAAAACGACACCGTGTTTTGGATTCATGCCGCAGGAGAGCGTGCACTTCTGCGCGTAAGCTATCGCAAAGGCGACCAACCAAGTGCGTACAGAAAACAACTTTTTACCTCACTGCCTTTTATTCCCCTTGCCTGCGATAGTAAGGGAACACTGGTCGGAATGAAAAAGCGGCGTGGCTTCCGCGAGGACAGTCTGGGAACATTATTCCACTGGAATCCGCTCACAGGACAAATGCAAACGCGCTATTGGGAAACGCTTGTGCCCTTTCTTGAAGACCCCAACACGGGCTGCTATCTCACGCTCGACAGCCACGGACGATGTTGGTTCAGCGCCAAAGGAGCCGGTGTGTGTATGGTGGACGGTCTCAAGAATGAATCGTACCGTTTAACGGAACAAAACGGATTGCCGCACAATAACGCCTACATAGCACTCGAAGACCGACGAGGAAAAATCTGGATAAGTTCCGATGCAGGATTATGCGAATTTGACCCAGAGACAAAACAATTCCGCCGCTTCAGCACTGCCGATGGCTTGCAATCCCAAGAATTTAACCGTCACTCGTACTTCCAGAGCACTGCGGGAGAATTATTCTTTGGTGGTATCAATGGTTTTAATGCTTTTTTCCCGGAAGAAACTGCCCCCAACCCCCAAGCACCAGAATTGATTATCGAAAATTTTCGCACGACCTCACGCACTATACTGATACCAAGCGCTTTCTCCGGCAACAGTGCTGCCGACACAATCACGCTCTCCTACGATGAACGGTCGTTTGAAGCAAAACTTGCCGCACTGGAGTTTACAGCCCCTTCTCGCAACCGCTACCAATGGTTCTTGGAAGGGTTCGACCATGAATGGCGCTCGCCAGTGGCAAAACGCGACATCGCTTATACAAATGTAGAAGCAGGAACATACCGACTTTTTGCCAAAGCCTGCAATAGCGATGGCGCATGGGGTTCAGAACGCCTCATGCTCACCGTTGTAGTCCTGCCCCCGTGGTGGCAGACATGGACGTTCAGGCTAACCTCCGGTATGGCACTCGCAGCCGCGCTGTTTGGATTGTACCGCATGCGGCTTCGCGCAACACGTCTGCGTGCCGAACGCTTGGAGCGCGAGGTGGCAGAGCGCACAAGCGAGCTTTTGGAAGCAAACATTGAGATTCAACGCCAAATCAGCGTTCAGACCGAACAAGCCCGCGAAATCGAATATGCAAACAGCGAACTTCAAGAAAAAAATCTCGCCCTCGACGAGGCATTCA
This sequence comes from Ignavibacteria bacterium, assembly GCA_014654705.1. GTDB lineage: Bacteria > Bacteroidota > Ignavibacteria > Kapaibacteriales > UBA4661 > PH2015. The sequence goes on along the minus strand of JACVZY010000064.1, from coordinate 4,502 downwards.
AAGAATTGCAGCAAGCACAAAGCCAACTTGTGCATAGCGAGCGCATGAATGCTGCCGGTATGCTCACCGCAGGCGTAATGCACGAAATCAATAACCCCAATGCCGCAGTTATCGCCGCCGTACACGATGCAAAAAGTACCGTCAAAAGAATCACCGAGTTCTTCTTTTCCTTGCTTGATGAACGCTCGAAACAATCACAAAAAGCACAGCAGTTTTCCAAGCTGACTGATGAAGCTAACCACGTGCTTGAGATTGCGAGCGTAGGTGCGATGCGTGTGAAAGGTATCGTTGCCAACTTGCAACACTTTACCAAACATCAACGCGAAGGTATGTATATTGGTTCGTTCGACACGGAATTTGTCTCCACGCTCGAAATGTTTCAATATCAATTCAAGCAAACAACCATCATTACGGACATTGACAAAAGGCTTGCCCTTGAGGCGAATTGGGGAGAGCTAAATCAAATCATGCTCAATCTGCTCATCAACGCCGTGCAAGCAGGTGCGGGACAGATACGGGTGCAAGTTCGCAGCGAGAATGAAAATCGTGTTGTGGTGCAAGTAAGTGATGACGGCTCCGGTATGAGCGCAGAAGTATCGAGAAGAATATTTGAACCATTTTTCAGCACAAAATCCTCCGGCAACAATGGTTTGGGACTAAGTATATCCAAACAAATCATTGAGCGGCATGGCGGCACGATACGCTGCGAGAGCGAAGTAGGCAAAGGAACGAGCTTTTTTATTGACTTACCCAAAACAAGTACCAATCCTTGATACGAGCCGTCGATACCCGAAAAAGTGTGCGTTCTTGAAAAAAGGCTTGTTTATTAACGCCTTCCGAAGGATTTTTGTTCAGATAGAATGTGAGATAGTATCTATTGCGAGCAATCACGCTTCACCTCTCTTCCTCTTGGTATCATGCTCATTCTTGTTGTTATTCTCGCTTTGTCTTTCATCGGACACACTACTACCTTTGCACAACAGCAAGCGGCAAGCATACCACCGTCCAAACAGACACCACATTCTGTGCGGGGTCTCGACCCTCGAAAAGCGCTGACACAATATACCATGCGTCATTGGGATAGCGACAACGGTTTGCCTTCGCTAACCATTACCGCCCTTGAGCAGACTCCCGACGGCTACATTTGGCTGGCAACCTTCACCGGATTAGTACGCTTCGACGGAGTAACCTTCACTGCCTTTACACCTAAAAACACCAAAGAAATCACCGTCAATGCTCTTTCATCCTTGTGCATAGACGAATTTGGCAATTTATGGATTGGTACCGAAGGCGGCGGATTGCTTTCGTACCGAAACGGGAAATTTCGCGGTTTTTCCACCACCCAAGGCTTGGCGAGCAATACCATCAGCAGCTTAACAAAAGATGACAACGGTACTCTCTGGGTTGGGACGACCAAAGGGCTTCAGCGCATCACGCTTGCGCCCAATTCGGATTCGGTACGCATCTCGGCAGACGTGCTTTTTCGCGGAGAAGCCGTGCAGAAAGTACGTTGTGATGCCCGCAAACGCCTCTGGGTACTGGTGCGCAATCAAGGGGTCTTTCTGCGGGAAGGAGAAAACCTACGCGAACTCCACAAAGAATATCCCACACTGCCCTTTTCCAGTGTCACCGATATTGCCGAAACGCCCGACAGCACTGTGTGGATGGCAACGCTGAACAAAGGTCTGCTCACATACACTAATTCGGGTGCTGCACTGTGGGAAAATGCACAAGAGCAGCGCATCGAAGGCAATGCTTATTCACTTCGTGCCGACAGAAACGGTACGCTCTGGATAAGCACCAATCAAGCATTGTACCGCTTGCATGCAGGGCACGTCGCAGCATTGCGACATAATAAACGCCTCCTGAACGCAAAATTTCTGGAAGACCGCGAAGGTAATTTGTGGATAGGCACATACCGCGCGGGGCTTTCCTGCTTGCAGAACGGAAAGTTCACGACCTACACCGAAGTCGAAGGACTCGCCGATGATGCCGTCCATGCGGTCATTGAAGACACCGACCGGAGTATGTGGATTGGCACAGAAAACGGATTGAGTCATTTCCAAAATGGTGAGTTTACGACTCTGAGCGCCACTCAGGGACAACTCCCCAATTTGACGGTACGCGATGTGTGCCGAAGTACCAAAGAAAACGTTTTATGGATAGGCACCAACGGCGGACTTGCCCGCTATGACGGCAAAAACATACAAACGTTCTTACCCCAAGACGGTCTTTCCAACGGACGTGTACGGTGCTTGTTTGAAAGCAAGGATGGCGCATTATGGGTTGGTACGGAAAGCGGTCTGAATGTCGTGACGGCAAAGAATTTTCGGAACGGCACTCCGCCTCACGTCTATTTGGCAAAGGAATTTATTCACACCATCCATCAAGACCGCTTCGGAACAATCTGGGTCGGCACGAATGGGAATGGCTTATTTGCTATCACGGGCGATAGTGTACGGCATTACAACAAAGGATTTGGCTTGTCCAACAAGGTCTTTGGTATTTGCGAAGACCGCGACGGCGTATTTTGGCTTGCGACCGATAACGGTTTATGCCGTTTCCACAATGGAGTGATTACTTCCTACTCGGAAGAAACGGGATTTATTGCTCTCAACAATACCGGTCAGATTATTGAGGATGGCATAGGCGGGCTGTGGATGCTCACCACGGGAAAGCTGATACGCATTCAGAAACAGCAACTGAACGATATTGCAGCGGGAAAATCAGTTACGATTACGCCCACACTTTTCGATAAATTCGACGGGATAGCGATTTCGAGCAAAGCCTCCAATAGCCGGAATTGCCGTACCAAAGACGGCAAAATCTGGATTCCTACCGCAGGCGGCATTGTCGTCGTCACTCCCAACGATATTCCTCTGAATCCCCTCGTTCCCTCGGTGATGATTGAGTCGGTTGCTCTCGATAATGATTTCCGTCAGCATCACACCTTCCCCGAAAACGGCTCACTACAGGTTGCTGCCGGAATAAAAAAATTCTCCTTTACTTTTACTGCGCTCAGTTTTATTGCCCCCGAACGCATCCATTTTCGTGTACAATTGGTCGGATTCGACGATAAACCGTTTGAGGTTGGTAGAAATAAACGGTCGGTGGAATACACGAATTTAGAGCGCGGCAAAACGTATCAATTTCGCGTAACGGCCTGTAATAACGACGGCGTATGGAACGACCAAGCAGCAGTCGTCAGTCTTTACCTCGAGCCATTTTTTTGGGAGACGCGGTGGTTCATGGGGCTTTGCCTGATAGCTGTCGGCGGAATTGCCTATCAAGGCTTTCAGTGGCGTGTTCGGCGTTTACGGGCGAAGGCAAAAGTATTGCAACAGATGGTAGCGGCACGAACACAAGAATTGGAGCAAGCAAACGAGGAAATCCGCCGACAAGTGGAAATTCAAGGGCAGCAAGCACAAGAAATTGAACTGGCAAATACGGCATTGCAAGAAAAAAATCAAATGTTGGAACATCTTAATACCGAAAAAAATGAGTTTCTCGGCATTGCCGCCCACGATATGAAAAGCCCATTGGCAGGCATGATGATGAATGTAGGGCTGATGCGGAGGCACTACGACAAGATGAGCACAGAAGAGCTGATGAAACAATTCGCCTCGCTTGAGCAGACGATACGGCGCATGAGCGACATCATCTCGAATTTGCTGGATATTAACGCCATTGAAACAGGAAATATGAAGTTGACCATCACCGAGATTGATACGTCACAGCTTGTGGAGCAATACGTTCAGGAATATCACGACCGCGCCAGAGCCAAAAATATCACAATCAATTTTTCTACCGACGCTGAACAATTACCCGTTTTTGCCGACGCAGGTGCGCTGGCGCAGGTGGTGGACAATCTTCTCTCCAATGCCGTGAAGTATTCTCCGCAGGGCAAAAGCGTCTTTGTGCGGCTTCTCAAGCGGGATTCACGGGTACGTATAGAAATTCAGGACGAAGGGCACGGCATTACGCCTGAGGAAATAGACCAACTCTTCGGTAAGTTTGTGCGGCTTTCGGCGCGACCAACCGGCGGCGAGGACAGCACAGGACTGGGCTTGAGCATCGTTAAAAAACTTGTGGAAGCGATGAATGGCAAAGTCTGGTGCGAATCGCACGCAACTACCGATACAAATACCGGCGCGACGTTTATTGTGGAATTGCCCGGTGCTGAAACCAAGCGAGCGGCAGTAAAGAATTTTTAATGTGGATGTAATGATGAGAATTGTTGAAACGGATTGAGGAGGATTGCGACAATTAGACTGATATCGAAGGGCTTTTCACGTAGAGTACGGAATTTTAATTCCGACATGTCTATGTGACGAAACGACAGAATTAAAATTCTGCACTCCACAAGGGGTAACAAACTCTTAAAAAAAGCAGTAGTGAGCAAAATCGCACCGAATCCGTTTCACCAATCTGCTCTAGAAATTAACTTTTAATGCCAATTAAAAGTTAAAAATCAGAGCAATCAAAGCGGCAGCCAGTCTGCC
>JACVZY010000063.1 GCA_014654705.1 Ignavibacteria bacterium | reverse complement strand
TCTTGGTACCATCCCGCAAAATTCTGGGTCCGGGTGACGCTTAATGCATGTTTTATCAAGTTCTTATCCGCGATATTTGTTATAGATTATTTTATTAGTCAGCCGAAAGTTTGTCGATCTTGGCCTGAAGGTCAGCCATCTGTTTTTTCAGATCGTCGATGCTTTCTGCCTTTTCCGGTTTCTTGCCGCTAAGGTTCGGCATCAGTGCTTCCCGTGCGGAGCGCATGAATTCGATATTCTGCTTGGCAATATGCCCGAATGGGCCCGACGTAATGGCAGTTTCGATTACTTCCTGAACCTGTTTCTGATTCTTGCGGAAATTGTCCATCGAGCTTTCGAGGAACTGGGGCACCATTCCCTGCATCGAATCCCCATACATGGCGATCAACTGACGAAGGAAGCCAACAGGCAGCATTTGTTGGCCGCTATTTTCTTCCTCCATGATAATCTGGGTCAGAACACCATGCGTTATATCTTCGTTAGTCTTGGCGTCCAAAACCTTGAAATCAATTTCTTTGCGCGTCAGATCGGCCAGGAAATCCAACGTGATATATTTGGATGACTGCGTATTGTAGAGACGCCGATTGGCGTATTTTTTAATGATGATCGGGCCGTCACCATTTTTATTGGCTGCGCGTGCCATGAACTGTGTTCCTTTCGGGATAGTCGCTCACCCCGTAGCACTAGTTTATCGTGCACTGCAACATACCGCACAATTTCGGTCGCCTGAAGCGCGAATCACTCCGGTCGATTGTGAGGTTATTTTCACAAGAATGATGTGGTCTCACGCCTACAAACGGTGTTGTTTACCAATCACAGCTTCTAAAATTACATAAATTCATCTCGAGGCGGATTGCGTTATTAATGGAATTTAAGCGACAAATTGACTTTATAGATCGCAATTATATTACGTCCCATTGCAATATCCGGCTTCATAATTGCGTATGCGACATGCTGGCCCTTCAGTGACATTGTTGCAATGCGGCAACAAAATCTCAAAAATGCAAAATATGCCCCCTTGCCTCTTGCGCATCTAAAGTTCGTGCGCTTAACCGGCGCATTAATTCTAAATGAACAAACTAGCTGGGGAGCTATATATATGAAGAAGTCACGCCTGATGATTGCGGGTTCGGCAATCAGCCTTGCGCTGTTCGCGGCTATGCCGTCGTTCGCGCAGGATTCGCAAAGCGATGAAGCTGCAGAAGAGACTGATGAGGCCGAAGAAGAAGGCCCCGCTCAACCTATTCTGGTTACCGGTTCGCGTATTGCGCGTCCCACCCTGCAATCCGCTGTTCCGCTGACTTCGGTTACTGTTGAAGATCTGACCGGCACCGGCGAAGTTTCGCTGGGTGACGCGTTGAACGACCTTCCTTCGCTTCGTTCTACCTTCAGCTCGGGTAACTCGAGCCGTTTCATCGGCACCGCCGGTCTTAGCCTTCTCGACCTTCGCGGTTTGGGTACGGACCGTACGCTGGTTCTCGTAAACGGTCGTCGTCATGTTACCTCGACGCCAGGCGACAACGGCTTTGACGTCAACACTATCCCGACCGATCTGGTTGACCGCATCGACATCGTGACCGGCGGTAACTCGGCTATTTACGGTTCCGATGCTGTGGCCGGTGTTGTCAACTTCATCATGAAGCGCGACTATGACGGTATCGTTGCCCGTGCGCAGGGCGGCATTTCGTCGCGCGGTGACCGTGGTACCTATTTCGCCAGCATTCTCGCCGGTGAAAATTTTGCTGACGGCCGCGGTAACGTTGCCGTTTCGGCAGAATATACCCGCCAGCAACCACTTTATTTCCGTGATCGTGACGCTCTGACCGGCGCCGCAAGCGGCCGTTGCCAGTTCCAGCAGACTGATCTTCTCGGAGCGGCTGGCGGCGAAGTTGGTTTCAGCGCAACCGACGGTATTCCAGATAATACGTTTTTGTGCGGTATCCGTAACGCTTCTATTTCAGATGCGGGAACAATTGGAGGGATTGGCGGTGGTCGTTTCCTCCGTTTCGATGACGCGGGTAACCTTTTTATCGACACACCTACCCAGAGCTTTGCATCTGTAGGTTCAGCTGGTTTCCAGCAGGGCGGTTTCGGCTCGACCCTTCGTAACACCGGCAGTTTGCTTGCTGCCGTTGACCGTTATGCATTTAACGTTCTGGCACATTATGACGTATCGGATGCATTCAAGCCGTTTATCGAAGCAAAGTATGTCCGCACTGACGTGTCGGGCGAAGGTCAGCCCAGCTTCTTTACAAGTGTTCCAGGCACCCTTGGTGGTCCTGCTATGCGTTGCAACAACGGCTTCCTCACCGCAGCGAACCTTGCAACCCTGCAGAGCTTCGGCCTGTGCGCGACACCTGCAACCGGAACATTCCCGTTGGCACGCTTCAACATCGACTTCGGTGGCCGTCGTTTCGAAGGTACACGTGAAACCTACCGCGTTGTTGGCGGTATCGAAGGCAGCTTCAATGAAGACTGGAAATACGAACTGGCCATCAACTATGGTCGTTTCAAAGCCAAGGGCTTCAACACGAACAACCTGATCCTCTTCACGGAAGACGGCAGCGACTATGACGGTTTCAACCAAGCGGTTCAGGCAGTTATTGCTCCTGCTTCGTTCACCGGCACCAACTTTGTTCTGAATAGCGCTGGTCAGCGCGTTATCTGCGCCATGAACGCAGTAGCGAACGTGAACCAGTCTTGCGTACCGATCAACGTCTTTGGACAGGGCAATGCTGATCCGCGCGCTCTGGACTTCATCAATACCGAAGGCCGGACCGATGAATTTGCAAGCCAGTTTGTTGCATCGGCGTTTGTTGGTGGTGACCTGTCGCAGTTATTTGAGTTACCAGGTGGTCCAGTTGCATTTGCTTTCGGCGCTGAATACCGTGAAGAAAAAGCAAATATTGATTACGACGATTTAACGTCGAGTGGCGCTACCTTCTTAAATGCTCTACAAGATTTTTGTCCTCCAGGTGTAGATGGTGATCTTTGTCCTTCAAAGCTGACTGTAAAGGAAGCTTTTGGCGAACTTCAATTTCCTTTATTGAAAGATCAGCCATTTGCTAAAGAACTGTCTTTGAATTTGGCCGGCCGTGTTTCCGACTATAACAATTCAACCGGAACAGTTTACGCATACAATATACAAGGGGTATATGCACCAGTAGAAGACATTCGTTTCCGTGCAGCATACGCAACGTCGGTTAGAGCACCTACACAGGGAGATTTGTATTCCGAGTATGGGCAGAACTTTGCGCAGGTAGCCGATCCGTGTGACTCCATCAATATAAACAACAACCCGAATCGTGCAGCCAACTGTGCCGCTGCAGGAGTACCAACCGTTGCTACCCCTGCATTGGTAAATGCTTGCTTTGGTTCTTCTACGACCGTTGTGGTTGGCGCCCCGTTCGCCAACTGTATCGCTAGGCAACAGTCCACAAGCTTTCTGTCAGGTGGCAATGTGGCGCTACAAGAGGAGCGAGGCAAAAGCTTGACTTTGGGTGTCGTTATCGAGCCGAGTATGGTGCCGGGATTAAGTCTCACTGTTGATTACTATAAAATCACAGTTGAGAACTTGATCGCAGCGCCCTCGTTAGGAAATTTGCTTGGACTCTGTTTTGACTCAGCTACGCCATATGCATCAAATCCATATTGTAACGTGTCTGCATCCAACCCAACCGCTTTGCTCCCTCGTGATCCAGCGACTGGGTTGTTCGATGAATTTGCTGCTCAATCTGGTGGTGTTAACTTCGCAGCGCAGCGTACAAAGGGCATCGACTTTGATTTGGCATATCGTAAAACTTTCGATAATGGGGATCGCGTTGCAGTCAGGCTGATTGCGACAAAGGTCATATCTTTGAATAACTTCACCAATATTTTGAACCCGAATGAACCAAATCGCCAGAAGAGCGAGTTAGGCGACCCAGCTTGGTCGGCAAGCTTTTCGCTAAGTTACGACTTTGGCGATTTCGAGATCCTCTATGCTGCTCGTTATATTGGCAAGCAGACCATTGGTACTTTTGAAGCACAGAACAACTATTTCGGTCAGTGCCCATTGA
>JACVZY010000062.1 GCA_014654705.1 Ignavibacteria bacterium | reverse complement strand
AATACACCCGCGGCGACTCCGCATCATACTATAACTCTTACTCTAAATATTACTCAGGGTAAAGACGAAACGTGGAAATTAGCTCGTTAGAAGAAATTCTGATTGACCTTTCTAAAGACTTCAGAGCGGAAAGAGGTAAGTGAAGATGGGGCATGGCCTTGATCAATATGGACCAGCGCGAAAAGATGCGACTGCGCAGTTGCTGCTGCTGATTGCGCGAGATGTTTTAAGCGACCAACAAACTTCAAAAATGCACGCGCTTAGCGAGCAGGTTACAGACTGGCATGAGTTCGTGTCACTATGCCTTCGCAATGCAGGCTTACCATTTGCTTATAAGCATATGTCTGCAATTTTGCATGAGAAACTAGAACCCGCGGTCCTTTTAGAGTTGAAGGCAAGGGCTTTGCGTCAGACAATGGATGCCATGAAACTCAGCGCAGCCATGGCACAATTTCACAGAGACTGCCTCGAGCCTATCTCGGCGGACTATTTCTTTATGAAAGGTCCTGCGCTTGGGATGCAATATTATCGCGATGCCGCACTTCGCACGTCTTGTGATGTCGATGTCCTGGTTAGTCAATCCGATTTCAGTAAAGTCGCGCGCCTTGCGTTGGAAAAGGACTATCGATTTCTATTCCAAACAGAGGAAGGGGACTTTGCAACGAAAAGCCAAGACTTGGATTTTCTGATCCGGCACTCTGAGTGTATCTCGGCCTTTAACGCCGATGGCATCCATTTTGAAATTCATCGTCATATTGAGAAAACGACCCCAATATTCCCAACTGACGAGATCTTGTCCGCTTCTGAGACGGTGAAATTTGGAAGGGCAACAATTAGAACCATGCCGACCGCGTGGCATTTTGTCTATATTACCTACCATCATTCCCGCCATTTTTGGTCTAGGCTGCACTGGATCGCGGACCTTCATGCCCTAATGTCTCATCAAACGTTTGATCGAAATGCAGTATTGGCTCTGGCTCGCCGCATTGGTCTTCTTCCGACTGTCCAAGCCGCTATGGAATTTGCGGATTTAACAGACAAGGCAGACATTTGGCCAGATGCTTTGGGCGTTACGCCAGCAGGTATTTTCTTGGATGCCGCTTTGCGTGGGCTGCCGGGCGATCATGCGTTCGAGCTTGAAAGTTGGGACGCGATGTTCTTGTTTGATTTTGGAGACGAATGGCAGTTTGATAAGAAGAAGAAGTACTTATTCTGGGCCCAATCGGCTTGGCGCCGACTTAAGCCCAATGAGCACCAATATCAACAGCAGCCGCGGAAAAGGTCCCTTGAGTGGCTCTACACGTTGGAGAATATTGGAACATTGGGCGGGAACTTACTCAAGCGAATTGGTTTTCAGTCCTGATGTCCGCCTTGGATGCATTGAGCGCTTTTCGAGCAGATACACTGCGTGACTTCGCTAAGAGCGGCCAAAAGGTCTGGGCAATTTTGCTGGAGAGTGGACGGACTTTAACCTTCGCTGTTCTTGCAGTGACTTTGATGGAGGCCGCGCTCTCAATCGGATCCCTCTATGCGATTAAACTATTGGTGGATGCAATTAGCGCTGGCCTTGTCGAGGATCGCGCTCAGCGGCAGATATTCAACTATTTGGGTCTCACAGGGGCCGCTTTGTTGCTTGCCGCGCTTGCCCAATCTGCGGCTAATCTCTTGCGAATGCGCCAAGGGATGGAAGTCGGAGATTTGGTGGATCGAAAAATCCACGCTAGGGCGATTGAGCTTGACCTCAGCTTTTTTGAAAGCCCAAGCTATTTTGACTCGCTTCAAAAAGCGCGCGAAGCAGGCACTCAGCGCCCCGCACAAGTGGTTGGCAATATTATATCATTTGGGCGCGGCGCAGTTGTTTTGCTTGCGATCCTGGGAATGCTTGCGGCGATAGAGTGGCGCCTGTTACCCATTCTTCTTGTTACTGTTGGGGTTGCATTGGCTGTCCGCCTTGTGTTCACACGCAAGATGTTCGACTGGCGGATGAGACGTGCTCAAATGGAACGCAAAGCAGGCTATCTCGACTGGATGATTACCTCAAATCATCACGCTAAGGAACTTCGACTTAACCATCTCGGGCAGTACTTAGCGAACCAGTACAGTGAACTTCGCACCAGTATTCGTGGCGAGCAACTTGTTCTGGAAACTCGCCGTTTGTTGTTTGAGTTCCTGACAACAGCAATTGCCTCGATCGTCTTCATAGCAACGGCCGCGTATCTTATTGTGTCGGCGCTTAGAGGCGATCTAACGCTGGGACAAGTTGTCATGTTTGTTTTACTACTTCGACGCGCGGAAGGCGCGGGGAATGAAGTCGTATCGGGCATCTCGCGTCTGGTTGACGATCATCTCTATTTAGGTCGGCTATTTGCTTTCTTGGATACACAACCAACGATACGGGCGCAAGAATCTATTGGGCAGCTTCGGCTTCCAATTTTGGAAGGCGTGAAGCTGGAGAATGTGTCATTCACGTACGAGGGGGCACCACAGCCTTCACTCAAGAACATCAACTTTGCGATAAAGCCTGGTCAGATCGTAGCGTTAGTGGGGGAAAATGGCTCAGGCAAAACAACATTAATTAAGCTTTTGACTAGGCTCTATGACCCCAGCATAGGCCGAATAACCCTGGATGGCCAAGATGTCCGAAATTTGGACTCCGATGCTTATCGGCATTTGTTTAGTGTGATCTTTCAGGATTACGCAGTTTATCCCGACACGCTTTCCAATAACATTTGGTTTGGCGATGTCGATCAACCCAACAATCGGGCAGCCGTCATCAGCGCAGCGGAAAAGGCCGGTGCCGATTCGTTTGTAGATCGCTTGCCAAAGGGCTACGATACACCGCTAACCAAACTATTCGACGACGGTCACGATCTCAGCCTTGGCCAATGGCAGAGACTAGCACTGGCCCGAGCATTCTTTCCGAAATCTCAATTCATCATCATGGATGAGCCTACAAGTGCAGTAGATCCCGCTGCGGAACATGATTTGTTTGAGAATTTCCGGGAGAGGCTAGCAGGCAGGAGTGCACTGATCATCAGTCATCGGCTCTCCACCGTACGTCAAGCGGATTATACCTATGTCCTCGAGCATGGTGAAATGATCGAAGCTGGTACACATGATGACCTGATCGCAGCTAACGGTGCCTATGCAGCACTCTTTGCGATGCAAGCGAAACACTATCGGTGAGAGTAACGCAGCTCTGCTTTCAGTGAGCTGTAGCAGCTTGCGTGTTGAATTAACTCAATGTCGATGCTTTAGATGCATAAGGCTAAGCAAGTTGCAGAATCAGCAGTCAAGAGTTAGAGGTTAGTCATGTCAGGTGAAGTGGAGACGGCGAAATATGTGCGTGCAGACGTTCAAGGGAGTCGCCTAGGAGACGAAATCGTATTCTTTGACGATCGGGTCGGAAAGTACTTTGCAACGGGGCCCGTGGGCGCAGATATTTGGGATATGCTTGATTCACCAATGAATCTCGAGACGATTTGTGCGAAACTTCTTGCGGCTTATGAAATTGAGGAAGATACATGCCGACTTCAAGTATTCGCCTTTTTGGAGAAAATGACTGAACTTAAACTGGTCAGCGTTACTCAATGAAACCACAATGGTGAATACTTTTAAACAGTGCAATTTTTTATTGAACTCATTAAAATTCTGTTGACTTTACAATGCCTCATGGCTAAAAGTGTAGAGCGTAATTAGCAGGAGGTTTAATTATGAGCAAAAAAACGTGGACGGCACCGACCGTTGAAGAGTTGGGAATCGATGCAACTTTGGGCGGCGTCGTCACCACTAAGAACGAGACTGTACTTACCGGTGGCTCGAGCTTCGGCCCTGGTTTTGGCACCATTCCTGGCACTGGTCCTTACTAAGAAATCGATTGGTACGCGTTCTATGCGTGTATAGCAAGATAAAAGACCCCCTAGTTTACTCTAGGGGGTCTTTTTGTAATGGGCTGTTGTGCGGGGCTTTAAGTAAGGGATGTTTGACCTCCTGCCCTGAATTCGGATTGGGGAAAATTTGATTTTTCCAGCCATCTGACCCTGCGATGCTGACGAGCGGAAAGTGAGCTGGCCTGCAAAGTAAGCGTCTGGTCTGACACGCCTTGACCGATCAAGCGGGCTGTGGCGCGACGGC
>JACVZY010000061.1 GCA_014654705.1 Ignavibacteria bacterium | reverse complement strand
CTGCTTCGATGCCGACATTGGGCACCACAAACCATGACACGCCTGTTGCTGCGGTTGCTCGGAAGCCAAATGTTGTCATAGCCCCCATAACACCGTCTTGATAATACCACGTGTAGTTTCCGCCGCCGGAAAGCTGTGAAAATCCGACAAAAGGATTCGCAAGATCACTCCAAAAATAACGCGCCATGGGTGCAAGACCAAGGTTTACTTGACTTAGCATGGGATTTTGTTCTACAACAAGACTGTTATACGATGCGTTCACCTGACCACCAAGCACAAGCCTGTCGGTAACAAAAACGCCGACGGAGGGATATAAGCCGAGCGCAAAACCGGAAACCATATTTCTCGCGGAATTTGCTGTATAGGAAGCCCCCAAGCCGCCGCCAATCATCAAATGAGCATCCTTCATTTGTGCAAAACCCGTCTGCCAGAGCAGTGCGAAGAAAAAAGCGCCTACGACCACAAATCGTTTCATACAAGACTCCTTCAAAAAAATAATGACCACCAAAATGTTTCTGCAAATATACAAATCCTTCCTTTACCGCGCTAGTGCCATCTCTAAGGCTTTTATCTCATTGCCAAGCACAGCAAAAGTTTACGCGACCGCTTTACCGTTCAGCGTTGCGCCGTGCTGCCGTTCGGCGATAAGGTTCTGAGCGGTCTCACTAAATGGCACAAGCGGCTTGATTGCTTTGTACTCAGCACTCTGGCGCTGAAGTCGGGCGCGGCGTTCGGCAATGCGATTTTTGAGCAAGAGGTAATCCACTTGTGCGGACTGACTGAAACTCTCAAAGCGGAGCGCGTCCAGCGCTTCTGCCCACTGTGCGTAAAAGCGTTCCATACGGTTGTAGTAAACATCGGATTCTCGCAGCGTGTATTTGCGGGCGAGACTTTCTTCGTCTGCCTGATACCGATAGATAAGCGTATCCATCGAAGCGCTTGCTGCCGAAGCGTTTGCTGCTGCAAGCGATTGCGCATGAGCAGGTGCAACGCAGAGCGCGAGAAGGAGCGCAAAAAGTAGAAGATTTCTGGTCATTGGTGGGGGAGGTGAAATTGCGTCGAAGGTTACCTATGCTGATCCACAAGCACGGGATTGCCGTCGGGGTCGGTGATGACGAAACTTGCGGGACCGGTCGTGGTTTCGTCTGCTTCGGTGGCAAATTCCACGCCTTTGGCTTTGAGCTGTTTTTGGAGTTCGCGCACGTCGGTAAATGTCGTCAGATTCTTGGCGTTCGTATCCCAACCGGGATTGAAGGTAAGCATAGTGCGCTCGAACATTCCTTGGAAAAGACCAATCAGACAGTCTCCATTCTTCATAATAAGCCAGTTCTGTGCAATGTCACCGCCAAAGACAGTGAAGCCGAGTTGCTCATAAAAAGCCTTTGAGGCATGAATGTCTTTGACAGACAAACTCACAGAAAATACGCCGAGTTGCATAGTTTGCTCCTTGCGATAAGAGGATGAGTAGATGGTGGTAAGCGGGTAATGGCTACACAACATTAACAACATTCATCCATACCCCGCATCGGCTGGATGACGCACCGCGCAATTTCTCATTTTTTCTGCGAAGTGCAAGAGAAAAAAGGTAGAATTGTTTTTCTCCGACAGGGAAAGACGAATCGGTATCTGCCCCTTTTTGCGTAGATTTGCCCGAACCCGTTTCCATTTTTTTTCACTCTTCGCTTCCCCACTATGAACTCAACGATTCGACTTTTCTGCGTGCATAGTCTCGCCTGCCTTACCTTTTGTACGGCTATTCTTCTCGCTTTCTCCGCCCCATCAGCCTTTGCGCAGAAAACGCTTATCTATTGCGGCACACTCATAGACGGTGTGAAAAACGATGCGCAATCGGAGATGACGATTGTGGTCGAGGGAAAAAAAATTGTCAGTGTTGCAAAAGGCTACACAAAAGCTGAAGCCAACGATAAAGTGGTAGATCTCAAAACCAAAACCGTCACGCCCGGATTCATTGACCTGCACGTGCATATCGAATCCGAAACGAGCCGCGACCAGTACCTCAAGCGCATGAGTTACAGCATGGCGGACATTGCCTATGAAGCACAAAAAAACGGTCTGACGACGCTCATGGCGGGGTTTACGACCGTGCGCGACATGGGCGGTTCGGGCGTGAATATTGCCCTCAGAAACGCTATCAATAAAGGAACGGTCGTAGGTCCCAGAATTTTCACGTCGGGCAAAAGTATCGCCACCACCGGCGGACACGGCGACCCGACGAACGGTTTTCGGACCGATGCGCAATTCCCCGATGCACTCACGAACGGCGTGGTTAATAGTGCCGACGAAGCACGCCAAGCAGTGCGCCAGCGTTACAAGGACGGGGTGGATTGTATTAAAATCACTGCGACGGGTGGAGTCCTCAGCATTGCAAAAAATGGGAAAGCACCGCAGTTTATGGACGACGAGTTAGATGCGATTATCAAGACGGCGAAAGATTACGGTTTCCACGTTGCCGCACACGCGCACGGCGCAGAAGGCATCAAGCGGGCGCTCAAGGCGGGCGTAACGACAATTGAACACGGTACGTTTATGGACGACGAAGCGATTGCAATTTTCAAACAAAAAGGCGCATATCTCGTGCCGACGATTACCGCCGGAAAAACGGTAGCTGATTCCGCGAAAGTGCCGGGCTATTATCATGCACTGGTGGTTCCAAAAGCTATTGAAACAGGCAAGCAAAGTCAGGAAACGTTTGCCAAAGCGTACAAAGCTGGCGTGAAAATTGCCTTTGGCACGGATGCCGGAGTATTTCTGCATGGCAGAAACGCAAAGGAATTTGAGTACATGACCGAAGTAGGAATGCCACCCATTGAAGCTCTCAAATCTGCAACGATGACGGCTGCCGAAATTCTGGATATGAAAGACCAATTGGGTTCGCTGGAAAGCGGAAAACTCGCGGACATTATAGCGGTGGACGAAAATCCACTGAAGAACATCAAAACGCTACAAAATGTGGTCTTTGTGATGAAAGATGGTGTGGTGTACAAGAAGCCGTAGTGGAGGAAGCGAAGAAATATTTTGCAATTTGAGAAATGCACACTACACTAATCTTCATCAACTCGTGAATTCAAGAAGTTTATATTTGGCGCTTTCCGTCAAAATCGGTATTCTTGAAAAAAAATCAGCAGAAATTGTATCACGCTATGGACTTTGCCTCGCAATCGGGGCAAGCTCTGTGGCGTTTTTTTTTGTTTGGTCACTTTATAAGACCTTGGAGAAATAGCAAATGTCAATAACCAACCTTCTGTATTGTGAAGAAAACCTTGCGTTTATGAACAAAATGCTCAGTGAAAGCATTGATGTTGCCTATCTCTATCCGCCTTCCTCAACAAAGTATTTACAAGACAAGAAGACAACGAAACTAAAGTCGTACATTGATTGGTTGCAACAACGTGTTCAGGAAGTACACCGCCTTTTGAAACCGAAAGGCAGTATCTTTATTCGTTGCGATTGGCGTAGCAATTCATACATTCGATGTATGTTGGATAACGTCTTTGAATCCTCAAACTTTCGAGGTGAAATTATTTTGCCCTCTACAAAAGAGGCGGGCAAACAAGATAGCAAGCCACTGTTTACCAATGATACGCTGTGGTATTACTCCAAATCAGATGCTTTTACTCACCATAATACCAAGGTAGGAAATATCTGGACAGATATTCGTACTCCTGAAACTATTCTTGAGCGTATTCTGGCTATTTCCACTAATGAAGGCGCACTTGTCTTCGACCCTTTTCTTGGAGAGAACGCAACGCCCATTGTTGCTGAACAAATGAAGCGAAAATGGATAGTCATAGATGTACACACTTCACCTCTCAAAGTGGCAGAGATTTCTTTGCTTAAAAAGTTTAAATCTCCTTCTCCGTTTTTGACCGATATGCAGACGTATGATTACGACACACTTCTTCTTCAGAATCCTTTTGCCTTTGAACGATGGATTATTGAAAAGTTTGGCGGCATTGGTAATACCAAGCAGCAAAAAGACGGCGGCATTGATGGCGAGATGGAAGACGGTACACCGATTCAAGTGAAAAATACTAAAAGCGTTGAACGACCAGAGATTGACAAATTCAAATCGGCTATACAGCACAACAAAACAACATTTGAGCGAAACAAGAAAGCACAAAAAACCGCTGGAATAGTTATTGATGCCAATTAAAAGTTAAAACTGGATTGCCCAGATAATCGTGATAGAAGA
>JACVZY010000060.1 GCA_014654705.1 Ignavibacteria bacterium | reverse complement strand
AGTTTGGCCGAGCAAATTTTCACATTTGGTCCAAAGGATCCGCTCAAGGACCAGATCGCGATATCATGCACGCGGGCTGTGTTATCGTATCCCGCTGCCACATGGACTATTTCTTGAAGGCAATGTTTTACATCGATAGCCGCGAGGGAGATTGTGGTCAGGTTGTTTTTGACTACAATATCTTCGAGGCCGGTCCCGGGTTTGTTGCTTACTTCCGCAGTTTGAATTCCAGTGGCGGAGTCCCGGGAATCGTGTTCCGCAGTAACTGGAACGAAAATACGGCCACCGCAAAAAATCTAGTTATCGAAGGCAGGGCGCACGCAGATGCAAGGTTTCTTTACGCTGAAAATGTAGCGTCAGCGATACGTTTTGAGGATACCCCACTAGGCACCTGCGAACTTATCGGCAGCGCGCTTCAGACGGACAACTGCAACCTTCAAAACTTGACGATGCTAAAGGCCGATGCTGCATCAACTTCCATTCACACTATGGCGCGGATGTTCAGCGGCACCTCGCCAGCGCATGTGTCAACGATCGCACACCCCACGAATGCAGAGGGCTTAAGAACACCTTGGTTCCGAATGCCTCTGCCTTTCATGCGAGCTTCAAGCCAAGGTGGGAAAGTGGTAATGCGATACGACGCACAGCAACCGATAACACTACTCCAAGATCGACCTGTTAAGTCAGTCACACAATTAGCGGGCAATCCTTTTGGAGACGGTAACGCTCAACGCATTTCATTGGCGAGTTCGCCAAATACTCCTTTTGCGCAAACTGCCACTTTGAAGGGTTCGGGCTGGTTATTGACTACGTATATCTACAAGCTGTTATCAGAATCTCCGGTTCGTATAACTATAACCGGCACCAAGGGTATTAGTGGCGAAGGAGAGATGGCCTCGCGTGAATGGGAGATGCTTGCAAATATAAGCCAGTTCATTTGTGATAAGGAAGAAAACGTCACCGTTTATCATCGGTCCGATAATGGCTCGAACCTACTCGTTGCGCGTGTTGCCATGATTTCTTTTGAAAGATTGCAGGATGCCGTGGATTTTCTTAACGCGAAAATCCTGCCAATTTGAATGGCGGACGCTACTAGGCCATCAAGAAATGTCGACCGAACGAGGGCATTTGGCAGAAAAATGGAGGTTACATGTCGGTCATTGCGATCACGCCAAAACGATTTGAAGATGCACGAGGTTGGTTCACCGAGAGTTGGAACAGATCAAAATTTCGCGAAGCTGGAATAGACTGCGATTTTTGCCAAGATAATCATTCCTATTCAGTCAAAGCAGGAACTCTACGCGGTTTGCATTTTCAGAAGCACCCCAATGCACAGGCTAAACTCGTTCGATGTCTGCAAGGGCGTATATTTGACGTTGCGGTTGATATAAGGGCGAGTTCTCCGACCTTTGGGGAATGGATAGGGATTGAACTATCGGCCAATATCGGAAACCAGCTCTTTATCCCAAGTGGTTATGCTCATGGTTTTTTGACATTAGAAGACCATAGTGAAGTCGCCTACAAGACCGACAAGCACTATTCACCGGAAGATGATGCGGGAATTATTTGGAACGATGATTCTCTGAAAATTAATTGGCCGGTCGAGGGATTGTCCATCCATTTGTCCGAGAAGGACTCTTGTCTGCCGCATTTAAGCAACGCAAATTTTCATTTCGAATATGATGGCAAGCCCCTTCAGAAGAATCTAGAAAAATGATCGGTTTGGAAATGGAAGCAAAAAAAATAATAGTAACAGGCGGTGCCGGATTTATTGGCTCAGCGCTGGTGCGTCATCTCGTAAATCACACACCACATGAAGTATTAGTTGTTGATGCACTTACTTACGCAGGAAACCTGAGCTCTCTCGGCAGCGTCTCGGGCTCAAGCCGCTTCAGTTTTTCGCAAAGCAATATTTGTGATAGCGAGAAAATCAAACAACTGATTGCAGACTACAAACCAGATATCATTGCGCATTTGGCAGCGGAATCGCATGTTGATAGATCTATCGACGGGCCTGCTGAATTCATTCAAACAAACATTGTAGGAACCTTTTCAATTTTGAATGTAGCCTTGGCCTATTGGCAAGGATTGGAGGCCGAAAAACGTGCAGGTTTTAGGTTCCATCATATATCTACGGATGAGGTATTTGGCGCACTAGACGACAGTGGATTTTTTGTAGAGACAACTGCCTACGATCCACGCTCGCCATACTCTGCCTCTAAAGCTAGCTCCGACCACCTCGTTCGCGCATGGCACCACACTTATGGCTTGCCGATATTGATTACGAACTGCTCGAATAATTACGGGCCTTACCATTTCCCGGAGAAGCTCATACCTCTGACAATTATAAAGGCGTTAGCTCAGGAGCCGCTACCAATATATGGTAATGGATTGAATGTTAGAGACTGGCTGTATGTCGATGACCATGTCCGGGCATTAGAAGCTGTTTTTGACCGAGGTCATGTTGGTGAGAGTTATATGATCGGAGGAAGCTCAGAAAAGACTAACATTGCCGTAGTCCAAACGATCTGTGACATATTAGACCGCTTACAGCCGCGCGAAGATGGTCAAAGCTATCGAGAACTTATGCATTTCGTAAAGGACCGCCCAGGCCATGATTTTCGATATGCAATCGACGCTTCAAAAATTCGGCGTGACCTTGGTTGGCAGCCTCTTGAAAGCTTCGAGACCGGATTAGAAAAAACAGTTATTTGGTATCTGAATAATCGTGATTGGTGGGATGACATATTGTCGGGTGCGTATCGAGGGCAAAGGCTAGGGCTACCTGGTGCATGAGAGCAATATGAAGAAAATCTTGGTTACTGGCGGTACAGGCCAAATCGGAGGCGCAATCGTTCGCTTGTCTCGCGATCGGGGTTTTATCGCAGATGCGCCACAAAGGTTAAAGTTCGATTTGTGTAACCCACAATCGATTTCGAGTTTGCTTGCAAATAACGATTACTCGGCTCTCATTAACTGTGCAGCATACACCTCTGTCGATAAAGCGGAAAGTGAGCAAGAATTAGCATTTCGCATCAATTGTGAGGCGCCCTCGGTGCTCGCAAAAGAAACGGGCCGATTAGGCATTCCCCTAATTCATGTGTCGACCGATTACGTTTTCGATGGAACAAAACCAGGACCTTACACTGAAAATGATGATGTCAATCCTTTGGGGATATACGGTCGGTCAAAAGCTGAGGGTGAAGCCGCAGTGCGGCATTACAACCCAAAGCATGCGATCGTACGCACGGCGTGGGTCGTCAGTGCCGGCGAAGGAAATTTCTTGGATACGATGCTCAGGCTCGCTAAAGAACGCGACGAGCTAAATATTGTCAATGATCAGCAAGGCTGCCCTTCGTCTGCGATCGATATAGCTTCTGCTTTGCTACATATCGCCGCCAATCTCGACGGACGCAGTGGGACTTGGCATTTCGTAAACGGAGGAGAAGCCACTTGGCATGATCTGGCCCGTTACATTTTTGACCGAATGGCAACCATGGGGAAGCGTACGCCCCAACTGAATGCGATTTCTAGTGCGGAGTATCCTACGTTGGCCAAGCGCCCCCAAAATTCCCGGTTGTGCACTGCCGCTTTCGAAAACGACTTTGCAATGACGCCACGCAATTGGCGCTTGGCTGTTGATGATATTCTCTCTGCACGTTTAAAATAAAAAGGAACCGAAAAATGCGAGGAATCATTTTAGCAGGTGGGTCCGGAACCCGGCTGCATCCCGCAACATTGGCGATCAATAAACAATTGCTCCCGATTTATGATAAACCGATGATATATTACCCTTTGTCTGCGTTGATGTTGGCGGGCATTCGAGACGTGTTGCTTATCTCTTCGCCAGAATATCTGGAGAATTACACTCGACTATTTGGAAACGGAGAACAATTCGGAATTAGAATTGAATATGCTGTTCAAATGAAGCCAGAGGGTCTTGCGCAGGCATTTCACATTGGCGCGGAGTTTATCGGGGACCAGCCTGCAGCACTCGTTCTGGGCGATAACATCTTTTTCGGAGCAGGTTTTCGTGGTTTGTTGGCAAATGCGACAAAGCGGACCAGTGGAGCCACGGTATTTGCCTACCGCGTTAATGATCCTAACGCCTACGGGGTAGTTGAACTGGATTCTCTTGGCCGCGCGACATCAATAGAGGAAAAGCCCCAACATCCGAGATCTGATCTGGCAGTAACCGGGCTGTACTTTTATGACAACAGAGTCGTAGAGTTGGCTAAAGGCATCCGCCCCTCTGCCCGAGGTGAGCTTGAAATCACCGATCTCAACAGGATATATATGGAGATGGGTGAGCTAT
>JACVZY010000059.1 GCA_014654705.1 Ignavibacteria bacterium | reverse complement strand
AATTTCTTGTGCTATACGAAAAGGCTTTTACAGAAAACGAATGAAGACGTGCGCGGTTGTAGCGCCCAGCACATTCGTACTTCATAAACCCTCATTCGTCATATCTTTTCGATAAATGCGTCTGCTTCAATTTCTACCAGCATTGCGGGATCTATCAGGCGGCTAATTTCAATCATGGACGTAGCAGGTAGAATCTCACGAAAGAACTCGCCATGCGCTGTACCGATACGTTCCCAGTCGTCAATGTTGGTCACGAAAATGCGTGTTCGCACGACATCTTTCAGCGACGCACCTGCTTTTTGCAATGCTAATTCAATATTGCGTAATGCCTGAATGGTCTGACTGTATGGGTCGCCAACTCCGACAATCTGTCCGGTTGCGTAATCGGTAGCCGTCGTACCTGTTACCCAGACATGCTGCCCAATGCGGACTGCGCGGGAATAACCAACAATGGATTCCCATTTTGCGCCTGTTGCGATATTGATACGCTCCGAATTGATGCGCTCGGGTTGCGGACTGGTAGATGTCATTCTATCACTGCCACTTTGACTGGATGAATTTCAATATTACCCCAGACATTGCCCGTAATGTAGGGTTCGGCTGCATACCACGCATCGAAGTCATTTTGGGTCTCGAATTGCAAGACCATCGTCGAGCCAATCATGGAGCTGTGCTCATTCAAGAGTGCAGCACCCAAGATAAAGCAACCACGAGCCTTCAGAGCTTTGACACCTTCCAAGTGAGCGGAACGTGCAGCCATACGGCGATTCAGTGCTTCCGAATCGGTGTGGTCTTTGGCATAGACGATGTATTGCATCATAAGTTGGCGAAAGAATTAGAAATGAGCGTAGTCTTTCACTAAATACTCACGCACATAATCTTGAACAGTATCTTCAAGAGGCGTAAATGGCTTTGCAATGCGTGTTTCTTTGAATTTGCTCATATCTGCTTCGGTGAAATATTGATATTGCGAGCGCAAAGAAGTCGGCATTTCGATGTATTCAATTTTTGGCGGCAGTTCCAGTGCTGCAAAAACAGCATGAGCAAGATCGTTCCATGAGCGGGCAAGACCGGTTCCGAGGTTGTAGATGCCTGAAATTTCACCGTAGCAGAGCATGGCGTAGAGTGTTTCGACGACATCTTTCACATAAATGAAATCACGCTTTTGTTCGCCGTCGCCGTAATCAGATCGGTATGACTTGAAGAGGCGAATAACACCCGTTTCTTGCACTTGGCGAAAAGACTTTGCAATGACGCTTGCCATCTCGCCTTTGTGATACTCATTCGGACCAAAAACATTAAAGAACTTTACGCCGACAAACTTTGATTCCAAGCCACTTCTCAGCACCCACTCGTCAAACATTTGTTTCGAGTAGCCATACATATTGAGGGGCTTGAGATTCTTTGTGCTGCGGTCGCTGTATCCGGCTTCACCTGCACCGTATGTGGCAGCGCTGCTTGCGTAGATAAAGCGTATGTTACGAGCTTCGGCATATTCGGCAAGGTCGCGGCTGTAACGGTAGTTGTTTTCAAGAAGATAGTCAGCATTTTGCTCAGTTGTGGCGCTACACGCACCCAAATGAAAAATAGCTTCGATTTCCGCTCCATATTCGCCTTCCAGAAGTTCTCTATGAAAGGCGGATTTATGGACGACATCAAGATAGTGCTTGCCGACAAGGTTCTTCCATTTCGCCGTTGTGCCAAGAGCGTCCACGATAAGAATATCGTGAACGCCTTTGTCATTAAGCATTTTGACCAAGCAACTGCCGATAAATCCGGCTCCACCGGTTACAACAATCATTGTAGAACCTTTCCAAAAAAGCCGGAACAGCCTGATAATTACAGCGTTGCCTTAAACGCGGACGAGAAGTCTTTCAAGATTTCGTGCAATTTGCTCTCAATCTCGGCATTCAACTCGGCTTTGTCAGCAATCATACTGAGCAGGTCTTTATGGCGAACATCCATGCGCTCAAAAAGTTCTTGCTCAAAGCGCTTACAAGCATCTTTCGGCACTTCGTCCAGATAACCGTTATTGACTGCATAAATAATCGTTACTTGGCGCTCAACGGGATATGGCGAGTATTGATTTTGCTTCAAAATCTCATTCACGCGCTCACCACGACGAAGCTGCTGTTGCGTTGCTTTGTCCAAGTCAGAACCAAAGCGAGCAAACGCCTCCAATGCGCGGTATGCAGCCTGGTCGAGGCGAAGCGTACCGGAGAGTTTTTTCATTGCTTTGTTCTGAGCATTACCACCCACACGAGATACCGAAATACCAACGTTCAAAGCCGGACGGACGTTCGCGTTGAAAAGGTTGGATTCCAGATAAATCTGTCCGTCGGTAATCGAAATAACGTTTGTCGGAATGTATGCCGACACGTCGCCTGCTTGGGTCTCAATGATGGGAAGCGCTGTAAGCGAACCGGCACCTTTTTCATCGGACATCTTAGCAGCACGTTCCAGAAGGCGGCTGTGGAGATAGAACACATCGCCCGGATACGCCTCGCGTCCCGGCGGACGGCGCAGAAGCAAGGACACCTGACGATAGGAAGCAGCTTGCTTCGACAAGTCATCATAAATCACCAATGCGTGTTTGCCGTTGTCGCGGAAGAACTCGCCCATCGCAGTTCCTGCATATGGCGCAACAAACTGGAGCGGTGCGGGTTCGGAAGCATTCGCAGCAACGATAATTGTGTATTCCATAGCGCCCTGCTCACGCAGAACACCAAGAACGTTCGCAACCGTTGAGGCTTTCTGCCCGATAGCAACGTAAATGCAATACACCGGCTCAATACCACGCGCTTTTGCTTCGGCAGTGTGGGTGTATTTTTGGTTGATAATTGCGTCGAGAGCAACGGTAGTTTTACCCGTCTGACGGTCACCGATGATAAGCTCACGCTGTCCGCGACCAATCGGAATTAGTGCGTCAATCGCCTTAATACCGGTCTGAAGCGGTTGCTTTACAGACTGACGGTCAATAACGCCCGGAGCTTTACGCTCAAGCGGAATAAATTTACCTTTGGTGTCAATCGGTGCGCCACCGTCAATGGCTATACCAAGCGGGTTCACAACCCGGCCAAGCATCTCGTTACCAACCGGTACAGACGCAACGCGACCTGTACGCTTCACGGTATCGCCTTCGCGGACAAGAGTATCATTACCGAAAAGTACCACGCCCACGTTGTCCTCTTCGAGGTTGAGCGCCATGCCCATTACACCGTTGGGGAACTCCAAAAGTTCCGCAGCCATACAGTTGGAAAGACCATAGACGCGAGCAACGCCGTCACCGACTTGTAGGACGGTGCCGACTTCATAGACATCTACTTCTTTGTCGAAACTCGTCAGTTGCTGGCGAAGTATCGTCGAAATTTCATCAGGGCGAACTGCTGTCATAGTTCAAACCTTTGTTACAATATTGAGAATGAGTAATTAGTTTATGTTCGTATTTATTCTTAGCGAAGTGCTACTAGCGAAACGTTTCTTAGCGAAGCCGCATCAATTCTGCGGCGTCTTGCCGTTCGGTTTTGAGGCGGTCAGGGTTTACAACCACCTTCGGAGCATCATTTACGACATCAAGTGCAATAGAAATATCGCCATTACGCGCTTGATTTGGTAATCCCGAAATGGAGAGAATTCCGTTGGTCTTGCAAAATTCTTTCACTGCGCGAAGCTCGCCGCCAGGGGCAAGATAAATTACGTTTGCACCCACACCGGCAGTTGCGAGTTGCGGAGCTTTGGTGGCGCTTGCTTTCATGCCCATACTATTGAATGCTTCCACAAGGTCGTCTTTAACGTCCGCGGGAGTTGTATCTCCAAAGACTATGACGACTTTAATGCCATCCTTTGGTATAGTTTTGTCATAACCGAATACCTTTTTGAAAAATCGTGCTTGTACCGGAATTGGCACAGGCATATCCTGAGCGGAAAGTCCTTGGGTTGCAATGACCAATGCAAGGACGCAGGTCGCTATTAAGCGCAATTGTTTCATAACGGTTTCAGAGAGACATTTTCTACGCACGGAGAGAGCGAACAACACATCAAATCTTGAGATGCATCATCACTTTCTTCAGCAATTTAATTCATTGCGCCTTCAAGCAAGCGTTTTTTGAGCAATACCAGTTGTTGTTTGATACTGCCGTCCATCATACTATCGCCGACCTTGACCGTAAAACCGCCAATGAGCGTCGGATTGACGCTGTATTGTGCTTGTGCTTTCTTGCCGGTCTGCGCCTCAAGTTTTTTCACTAGAGCATCTTTTTGTGCATTGTCCAGTTCGATAGCAGAAACGATTTCTACGGGTAAGATGTTACTTTCTTTGTTGTAGAGCGTCTCAAAGGAATCAATAATGTCGGCAAGTTCGGCGACACGATTCTTTTGCACGAGCAACGAAAGAAAGTTCTTGGTGAGTGGTGCTAAAGCAACTTTTTCACCAATTGCTTTGAACGCACCATCTTTTTGCGCGGCTTTGATAACAGGACTTGTTACAAAAAGCTCGAAATCACGCGAATCTTTGAGCAGAGAGCGCAAGCCGCGTGCATCGCCGATAGTTGTTTCGAGAGATCCTGCTTGCTTGGCTTGGCGGAAGAGTGCCGTTGCGTAGCGCGTGGCAACACGAGATTGAGGCATAACGTTTTTCTTTTGAGTGATTCTCTGTAAGTATTAGTTTTTCACTTTTTGCAGGTCGTCAATAAAGCCGTCAACAACTTTTTTCTGTCCGGCTGCATCCAGTTTTTCCTTCAAAATCTTCTCGGTTGCCATCACAACAAGGTTTGATACCTCTTCACGGAGTGATTGCATAGCAGATTGCTTCTCGCGTTCGATTTCCGCACGGGCTTCAGCAATTTTTTGTTCTTTTACTTTTTCCGCTTCTTGCAAAGCCGATTGGACTTTTGCTTGTGCTTCTGCGCGTCCTTGACGAACAATTTCGCTCATTTCTTGCTGAGCCTTTGCGAGCTTCGCTTCATTTTCCTTCATCATGCGCTCTGCGTCAGCGCTTGCTTTCTCGGCGCGGGAGATGGAGTCTTCGATAGACTTCTCACGCTCAGAAAGGGCGTTTGTGATGGGTTTCCACGCGAATTTGCCCAAAATTAGTGCGAAAATGCTAAAATTAACGATTGTCCAGATAATAAGTCCGGGCGAGACGCTCAGTACGGAATCCATAGTGGTTAAAAATTTCTGTGAAACAATGTTGTTCTTGTAGTTGAGATTTTGCAAAAACCTTATCAGCAATAAAACTTTTGCACAACCTCACCCAAAAGTGACAAGGGAAAAATAGTTGTGCCTCAAACTGTTGTTCAATCTACGTTTGAAGCACAACCGTTTTTCTTTATTCCGCTTGGGTAACGAATTATTTTACAGCCAAGAGGATACAAATTACGAGAGCGAAGAATGCGGCACCCTCGATAAGAGCAGCGCCGATAATCATCGTTGTACGCATATCGCCCATTGTTTCAGGCTGGCGGCTGCTTGCTTCGAGTGCAGCAGCTACAAGTTGACCAATACCGATACCAACACCGATGATTGCGATACCTGCGCCTAAGCCCGCAGAAAGATACGCTAAAGCAGCATTTGTCATTGGATAATCCTCCGAAGAAATAGATAAAGTGATTGAAAAATGAACTCAGTAAGAGTTTGGTTGCTATTGTATTTTAGTATTATTTAGTGATGCTCTCCATGCACTTCGTCGTGGGCGTGGTCGCCAATTGCCATACCAGTAAAGACAGCAGTGAGCATCGTGAAGATATATGCTTGCAAAAAGACAGCAAGCAATTCAAGGAAATAGATAAAGACGGAAAATGCTACACTCGCAGGGGCAACAGCAATAGATCGGAAGAAGAAAATCAGCCCCACAAATGCCAATAGAACGATGTGTCCTGCGGTCATATTCGCAAAAAGACGCATCGTTAGAACAAATGGCTTGATGAAAAGGCTCATAAACTCAATCGGAATCATAATCGGGGCAAGACCAATCGGCGCACCGCCCAAAAGGTGGTGAAACCAAGCACCAATGCCGGATTCGCGAATCGCCGTATAATTTATCACCAAAAAAGCAATAATCGCCAAGCCTGCTGTTACGCCAATTGCGCCTGTTGCTGTATGCGCGCCTGGAATCAAACCAAAAAGATTCATCAGCAAGATACTAAAGAAAAGCGTAATAAAATACGGCAGCAGACGCACTCCGGCGGCACCTTTCACGTTTGGATAGACCACTTCGTCGCGCAAATAAATAACGACGGTTTCTATCATATTTTGCAAGCCGCTAGGCGCTTTTTTCGGATTTTTTTTGTACTTACCGGCAACAAAAAAACCTATTGCCGCAAGAACGACAAAGGCAAACCACTGGAACATCACGTAATTTGTGATGGACAAGTCAAGCTGTGGCGGCTTCATATCTGCCTTGCGCACGGGATGCCCTTTGTGCATGGTAAAAATACCCGCTTCTTCCATTTTCGTTGGGCTTGCGTACGCATGGAAACCATTATCAACGAGCATTATCGGCAAATCGGCAACATGACCAAACAGCACAAAGCCGTGATGGTCGCCGAGTTCACCAAGAAGGTGGTTAAATACTTGCTCAGGCGGAACATCGTGCGATGCGCCATGAGCATCGTGTCCGCCCGATGCTGCACCAGCCATAGCAGCTGTGGCGTTGTGGGTAGAATCCGTGTGAGACGGTTGTGGCTGTTCGGCAGGTGTGGAATGCGTATCAGCGTTCATACTGTCCGGGCGTGAAAAGTGAAATGAGTATTGTAGTTATCTGTTTTGTCGGGATGAGTAATAGTAGTTACTCTATCCTTGTGCATTATCGGTCAGCACATCTGATTTCATTAGCTTCGCAGCATACTGAGCGCGGGAGATTGACAACTGCTTTCGGTGAAGAACAATAATTTCTACACCTAGTCCTGCAATATACAACGTCAACAGCGTTAGAACGAAAGGTATCATAGCAAGATGCCATACGCGCAGGGCGTACCAGACTGCAAAGAGCGTTATGACCATGCGTCCAGCCATACTACCAAAAACAAACCGCAGAAACACAGTTGTATTAGTTTGGCGGAGCGCAATGTGGAAGATGCTAACCGCAAGAACAATATTCCCTACGGCAAATACCATTCCCCAACAAACGCTTTCTACATCGTGGCTCATAATCTTTACGGATTGTGTGCATCAGAAGCCTTCTTAGCGCTTCGTTTGGCATCATGCAGCGTTTTTTGCTTTTTGGAATAGTTCATTACAACCATTACAAATTTTATCATTCCGCCTATAACGCCGAAAATCAGCAGTGCGACGAACCAAAACGGCTCAGTATGAGCATACTTGTCAATGAACCATCCGATAAGCCCGAAAAAACCAACCGTTGCGGCAAGTTCAAGCCCGATATTCATTAACGGCGCAAGCTCGCTAAGAGCGGAGTCAGGTTTTTGATTGCGTGGTTGAAGCACCATAGAGGTCTCTCACTACGTGCGCAGACACTGGCAGCGCGGGGAAAATGGAAGCCTTTTTTGTTGGAGCGTACATACAACACGCCCAAACTGAAAAAGCATACAAAGTTAATGTGTGGCTCTTTACCATCAAACAAAAATTTCCGCTTTTGGACGAATTTGTAACTTTTCCCTGCAAATTGCTTCTCTCGGTATCTTTTCGCCATTGAAAAATCAGACGAAAGGTTTTTTGTAAGTGATGAAAATTTCGCAATTTTGTAAAACCAATTTCACTCGTCTCATTTTTCATTTGGAGTTTCTGTTATGTCAGAACCGACGCACCTTACCGACGACAATTTCCAAGCAGAAGTCTTGGATTCCGATAAACCCGTTCTTGTGGATTTCTGGGCTGCGTGGTGCGGTCCATGCCGCATGATCGCTCCGCTCATCGAAGAAATCGCTCGCGATTACGATGGCAAAGCAAAAATCGGTAAACTTGACGTTGACAATAATCAGCGCGTAGCTATGCAATACGGCATCCGCTCTATCCCGTCGCTGCTTATTTTCAAAGGCGGTAAGGTTGTTGACCAAATCATCGGTGCAGTGCCGAAAGCGCACATCACTGCTAAACTGGACGCTGCTGCGAGTGTAAACTAAAAACACCCCTACAACTGCGCTCACGAAGAATCAAAGCGGCTTTCAGGACAATTCCCCGGAAGCCGCTTTGTTGTTTGCGCGGTGGTTGTTGAGGTCTGATGACAAAGATTACCACCGTTTTCAAGTAAACAAATACTTGTACGTCTATCTCCCAATCCACAGGTTCTGTTTTTTCATTTTCTTCTTCCGCTACCATGACCGTTCGCATCGGACTTCACGCTCAAAACGTTCTCGGCACAAAGCTCCTCCCTTGTTCGCTTGCTCCCATTACGGGTTACTATCGCACAGGATGTTGCGACACGGGAGCCGATGACACAAGCGTACACTCGGTTTGTGTGGTACTAACGCTTGATTTTCTGGCTTTCAGTCGCTCTCGCGGCAATGACCTTTCTACGCCGATGCCTCAATTCAACTTTCCCGGATTAAAACCCGGCGACCGTTGGTGCTTATGTGCCTCTCGCTGGAAAGAGGCTTTGGATGCGGGATGTGCGCCAAAGGTGGTACTGGAAAGTACACATAAAGAAACTTTGCGATTTGTCTCGCTGGACGATTTGAAACGTCACGCTGTCGAGGCAACGCGCACATAAGCTGAAAAACTGTCTCTGTTTTCGCCTCAAATGTCTCATAATGAAGAAGCCCGAAGCATTAAGTTAATGCTTCGGGCTTCTTCATATTTTGAATTGTGTCAGATTGTGCAAACCGTAATGTGGCATATTTCTTACAGTGTCAGAAGAATGCCTCACTTACTGCAATCCATTACTCCTCGCGTGTGCCGGCGGAACCGAAGTTCCATTGCGTACAGCAGACAAGGCGATGAGAGCCGGAAACTCGCAACTTTAATGTTTTCTGCGCTGACGAGGTTTGTCCTGAAGGTGCATTTTGACGTTGAGAGCCGCTTGATTGCTGGCTTGAAGATGTATCGCTTGGGTTATTTGTGCTTGAGCGATAGTGCGATGAATCCATAGAGACGTTTTTCAAATGACGGTTGTAATGTAAACAAAAAAGGTAAACTGTTGTAAACCCTGCCCGTACATTTGAGCAAATAACGTGCCGAAAATTTGTGAATCGCTGCTCTAAACAAATACCCGAACTATTTGCTTGCAAGCTATGAAGGTGTTTTCGTCAAAATAAAATCACCAATCACAAGCGCATCCAATCCCGTCGAGAAGAAGCACCGCAACGCATCTTGTGGCGTACACACGGTCGGCTCACCTTGTACATTGAAGGAGGTGTTGATGAGAATCCCATAACCCGTACGCTTCTCAAACTCGTCCAAAAGCGACCAGAAAAGGGCGTTTGCTTCTTGGGTGACGCGTTGTGTGCGTGCCGTGCCATCCACGTGGACACATGACGGCACATTTGCCCGTTCGGCTTCTGCAAAGGGCAACGCCACAACCATAAACGGGGAATCTTTTCCGCTTGGAATAAAACGCTCGTAGCTTTCTGCTTTGATAGACGGGCAGAAGGGTCGCCATGCCTCGCGGTGCTTCACTTCGAGATTGAGTTTGTCCTTCATATCAGGAAAAATCGGGCTTGCCAGTATTGACCGTGCGCCCAGAGAGCGTGCGCCGACTTCCATTGCGGACTGCATCCAGCCGACTATCTTTCCATCCGCAAGCATTTGTGCGGTTTCGGCAGCGATGTTACTGCTTTTACGATACGTTGCTTTCGCATTTTTGAGAACGGTTTCAATCTGCTCGTTGGTGTAGCTTGGTCCCCAGTACGTGTGTTTCATAGCGAAGCGTGGGTTGTCACCTGCTTCGTTCGCTGCCAAAAGCGCCGCCCCCAGCGAAACACCATTGTCAGTAGCGGCGGGTTGCACAAAGAGCTTACTTACAATGTCCATCTGCGCAATTTTGCCGTTCAGAGCGCAGTTCATCGCCACGCCGCCAGCAAAACATACATTTTTCAAGCCGGTAGTTTTGTGCAAGCGCTTTACCATGCCCATCACAACTTGTTCCAAGCGCCATTGCACTGCAAAAGCAATATCTGCATAATTACCTTCCAGTGCAGATTGATTGCGACTGCGAGGCTTCCCAAAGACTTCCACAAATTCATCGGTGAAGCGACGACCGTATTTGTGTGTACCGATAAAACGCAGATAAGGGTTAATAGCATAATGTCCTGTTTCGGGGTCGAAGGAGAGCATTTTGTCGAGTTTATCCTGTAAGTCTTGGTCGTATTTGCCGTATGAAGCCAACCCTGTTACTTTGCCCTCGTCCATGTAGGGCTGAAAGCCTAGGAACTCCGTGAAGGTAGCATACAAGCCACCAAGCGTGTGAGGGAGTTTGTAGGTGTCCACGACTTCGATGCCGTTTTTTGTACCCTTTGCGAGCATCGTGCATATTTCCTCTCCCGAGCCGTCAATGCTGAGAATATTTGCCTCGTCGAAGCCTGATGCGAAAAATGCGGAGGCGACGTGCGAGAGATGATGCGAATAGTATTTGATGGGCGGCACAGTATTCGTCGGCGAAAGTGAGCGCAAGCCCAAGTGCAGACTTTGTTCGATGCGGTCAGGATGATATAAATTCAGGCGATACGACTGCTGGAGTTTGTTGTAAGCGTGAGTGTCGGGATACTTTGTGTGCTGCTCTTCGTAGAAGACCGGCGCTTGCAAGCTGTAGCGCGTACAATCCCATCCGTAAGCGATTTGGTCAATGTCATCAAGATTAACATTTGCTTTTTCAAGACAAAATCGCGCTGCTTTGAAGGGGAAATCATTCGGCGAGGTCTTGATGCGATTAAACCGCTCCTCTTCCGCCCATGCGACAAGTTTGCCGTCAATGACAAGAGCGGCGCTAGGATTGGGTCCGGGAGCAAACATTCCGAGGATTTTCATACGAGGTTGTGATGGTGTAAAGAGCTTGAATTCAGAGATTAGAGAAAAGCGCCGCTTGGGGTGACGACGCTCACTGCACCAAAATTACGCAATTTTTGCTGTAAATGCTCGACATTCCCCGATGCCGCAATAACAACGCCTTCAGCGCTAAAACGACGCTGCTGGACTTCAAAAAGCCGCTCTTTGGTCATCGCGGCAAGTTCGGTGAGGTAGCGAGTGTGGTAATCCTTTGGCAGCCCGTAAAGTTCCAGCGTGCTCAGCATAGAAACGACCTGCGTGGGTGTTTCGGTGCGCAGCGCAAAGGAGCCAATCATATATTTGCGTGTGGTCTCAAGCTCGTCGTCTGTGATGGGTTCAGTACGCAATCGCTCCATTTCGCGCAAAATCTCGCTTACTGCGCTATCTACAGTCTCGCTTCCCACGTGCGAACTAATCGTCAGGACGCTGCTATGCTTGCGAGCGTCTATGCTGCTCTGAATCCCGTAGGTATAGCCTTTTTCCTCACGAAGGTTGTGATTAAGCCGCGAAATAAAGCTCCCGCCAAAAATAGTATTAAGGAACTGCATCGGGATAAAATCCGCATCGCCACGATTGGCAGTGCGAAAGCCCATGCGAAGGGATGTTTGAGCGGCATCGGGTTTTTCAATGAGAACAACTTTCGCCTCTTGGCGTTGAACTGCTTGCAGCTGAGTTGCTTGTAAGTCAGGACTTTGCTTCGGTGAGGCGGAGGAATGCGTTTCCTTACTCCGTATTCCATACTTTATGATTTTCTCCCCTAGTTCTTCGGCGTTAAAATTACCTGCAGCAGCAATAAAAAGATTTTCAGCACTCAGGCTACGTGAATAAGCACGTTGGCAGTCTGCTTGCTGAAGCCCGGTAACGGTTTCGAGCGTTCCGACGACGGGGTGTCCGTACTTCTCGCCGCGAAACATTCCTTGCGTGAAGGCAATAGAGGAGAGATACGCCGCATCATTATTTGCCTGTTCAATTTCCACCAATGTCTGCTGGCGTGTTCGCTCAATTTCTTCCGGCGGAAAGCTGGGATTATTAACCACATCGGTCAGTAAGTCAAGTCCGGTGTCCGTAAAGTCGGACAAAATACTCAAATGCGCCGAAAGGGAATCAAACACGCACGACACCGAGAGTGAACCGCCAGTGAAATCAATCTCTTCGGCAAGAGTTTGTGCATCGCGCTTTCGTTCTCCTGCCAGAGTACCCTTGTTCATAAGCGAAGCCATAAAGTTTGTTTCGCCCCACACGTCTTCGTCTGCGGCACCGCTTCGGGAGACAATACTCATGGTCAGGAGTGGCTGAGCGGTGTCTTCGACCGCAATCAGGGTGATGCCATTTGCAAGGTTAATTTCTTTGTGCGCGGGCAACGGTAATGTCGCAGGAGTCTGAATAATAGGGGGCTTGGTGGGCATCTCGTACAGAAAAAGTGTAGTCAAAAGAGTTTTGAATTGCTACAAAAGTACATTTTTTTTTGATGTTGTGAAAAAGTTCTTGACTTTCATATCCATTTACCGTATTTTTGTCTTCTGTTTTTGAAGAAACAAAGCATTCCGAAGTAGCTCAGTTGGTTAGAGCATCTGACTGTTAATCAGAGGGTCGTAGGTTCAAGTCCTACCTTCGGAGCAAAAACACATCAAATAAAAGCCCGCTATCGCTACGATAGCGGGCTTTTTTGTTTTTGTTCTGTTTACAAACATCTTGCTCTTTTGTGCTCCCTTACGCAATTTCTACTTTCTCGCCTGTAACCCCTTGAATACCGCAGGATCTTCCTGCCCCAAACGCCAGCACGAAATTCCACGCAGATTATACTTTTTCACCAATTCCAACCGCGCTTGAAATGACCGAGCATCCTCGAAGTAGATATGCTCGTAAATGTCGTCGCGCTCGAAGACGGTGTAGTACATTTTGTCGCGCTCGTTCCATTCCATGCGTCCGCCGTTGCTTTCGGTAATACTGATGGCATCGGGATAATTAAGTGACCGCCCCCATGCTGTAACGGTCTGAGGATTGGTGAAGGACGGAAACCAATAATCTGAATAGAGCGCCAGACCAAGCGATACTTTTTCTCTCGGAACCTGCTGAAGAACGTATGTCAAGCAGCGCTCCATCCATGCGTAACCCGCCACCGGACCGGGCGAGGTGCGGCGTGTGTGCTGATCGTAGCTCATAAACGAAACAAAATCAGCGATTGCGCCCAGTGCTTTGTAGTCGTAGCCTCCGCGCCAGTATTCGTACATCCATTTTTGATAATCCCCCAAGCCCGCATAATCACTTGCTCTTGGCACGATGGCAATGCTAATGGAGAAACCGTATTTTTTCAATGAATCTGCTGCACGCTTGAAAAAGGCAGTAAAGAGGTCTCTATCGGAAACGTGGATATTTTCAAAATCGTACTGAATTCCGTACCAACCTTCTTTGCGGCACAGATCTAGAAGCGTGGATACGCAGCGCTCCTGTGCCTCGCGGCTCGTCAGCACTTTATGCAGCATTTCAAGATTAAATCCCGGATTGACAATGAGCGGCATAATTTTCACGTTATGCTTCTTGGCGACTGCAGTAATGCGCTTATCTACGCCGCCCCAAACAACACCGTCTTCGTCCACCTTCAGACATTGAGGTCCAATAATGTCCACATATTGCGCATTGCGCTCGAAACTGCGGAAGGAATCCTCCGACCCATCGACATAGAAAATACGCTCACCGACATTTTGCTGGGCGAAAATTACAGAAACGCTCACAAAAACGGCGAAAAAAGCGAAAATTATACGGAAGAAAAAGCGCTGATTCATAGAACGTAAAGATATGGTAGGATAAAAATTATCATTGTGTTCATCGGAAATTTAGCGCAAATACAAAGTCAACACTGAAATATCCGATGCCGACACGCCTTGTATGCGCGAGGCTTGCCCCAGCGATTGCGGGCGAATACGGGTGAGCTTCTGACGTGCCTCGGTGGACAGAGATTTTATTACAGCATAGTCAAGCGCCTCGGGAATTTTCTTTTCTTCATTCGCAGCAAAGACGCTTATTTCCTTCATTTGTCGCTCAATATAGCCACTGTACTTAATTTCAATCTCTGCTTGTTCCACCACTGTAGCCAGCGCCAGCGCTTGTGCTTCAGTCATATCTTGCTGCCCGATGCTTGCCTGCCAGTTTGCGCGTTCCAGAAGAGGCTTGAGCGTCAACTGCGAGCGCTTGGCAAGCTGCTCAATACTTGACACCTCGCTAATAATCGGTTCGTTCATTTCTGCTAAATACTCGTTAATTTCTGCAGGACGAAAACGTGTTGTGCGAGCAAAATCAAGCGTTTGCCGCGTGAGTTCCTCGCGCTCCAGCACTCTTTCGTGAGTGGCAGAGTCAATCAAGCCAAGTGCGTGTCCATATTTCATCAAACGCCTGTCGGCATTGTCTTGCCGCAAAAGCAAGCGGTACTCAGCCGCGGAGGTAAAAATGCGGTATGGCTCTTCGGTACTTTTGTTCACGAGGTCGTCAATCAGTACGCCGATGTATGCTTCGGAACGCTTGAGCGTAAACTCTTCTTCGCCACGTACTTTTCGCACCGCATTGACACCGGCGATAAAACCTTGTGTTGCTGCTTCTTCGTAACCCGATGTGCCGTTAATTTGACCTGCAAAAAACAGACCAGAAATTGCCTTAGTTTCGAGCGAGAAGCGTAACTGAAATGGAAAAAAGAAATCGTACTCCACCGCATATCCCGCACGGAGTAGTTCCACCTTCTCCAAGCCAGGAATTGTTCGCAAGCCGCGTAGCTGCACATCATCCGGCAAACTTGTCGAATAGCCGTTTACATAGACGGAATTTGTCGCCAGCCCTTCCGGCTCAAGTACGATGTGGTGCGAATCGCGGTCAGCGAAACGGTGAATTTTGTCTTCAATGGAGGGGCAATAGCGCGGACCGCTACCCTGAATTCTTCCCGTGAACATGGGAGATTGCTCAAAACCCTCGCGCAAAATCTCATGCGTTTCGGCACTCGTGTAGGTGCTGTAACACATAATACGGTTCTGCACAGACGCGGTGCGGTGCGAGAAAGGAAGCGGCGGTTCGTCGCCTCCGGCAGGTTCGGTCTTCGTCAGGTCAAGCGATTCCAACGCTACGCGCGGTGGTGTGCCTGTTTTGAGCCGTCCTTTCTCTAAGCCATAGCTGGCAAGCATATCCGAAATGCCCGTCGCGGCTTGCTCACCAAAACGCCCACCGACGGTCTGGCACAAGCCGGTGTGCATCACGCCGTTCAGAAATGTGCCTCCGCAGAGCACCACAGCTTGCGCCACTAACTCCGAACCATCTGCCAGTTTCACACCTCGCACGGAATCTTTCCGCACAAGAATTTCCACGACCGAACCTTGCACAAACGAAAGGTTTGGTGTTGACAACACAAGTTCTTGCGCGTACTGCGGGTATAAGTCTTTATCATTCTGTGAGCGGGGCGACCAGACGGCAGGACCTTTAGAACGATTGAGCATTTTGAATTGTAAGCCGCTTTTGTCAGCAATAACGCCCATCACACCGCCCAGCGCGTCCAGTTCTTTGACTAAATGCCCTTTTGCCGTACCTCCCACAGCAGGATTGCAGGACAAACGCCCGATAGAACGAGTGTCCATTGAGACAAGCGCTACACTGACAGGCTTTGTGCCTGCTCTGCCCATAGTCGCAGCAGCAACGCTCGCTTCGATACCTGCGTGTCCGCCGCCAATCACAATAATATCAAAAATGTTGTTCATAGTGTGAAGATGAAAAGCTACATTTCAAAATGCAATCCGTCGTAGCATATCGCTATTCCGCTCGGTAGGCGCGATTCTAAGTCGTCGTGCTTGATGTTATGCGCTATGTGGGTAAAGTATGTTTGCTTTGCCCCGATGCGCTTTGCGGCTGCTAGTGCTTCGCCCACGCTAAAATGTGTGGTATGGGATTCATAACGAAGGGCGTCGAGAATGAGAATGTCCAGATTGCGCAGAAGTGCGAAGGATTCCTCACTAATAAAATTGGTGTCGGTGCAATAAGCAAAATTTCCGATACGATAACCATTGACGCGCATTTTGCCGTGCATCATCGGAATCGGTATAAAATCTATATCGCCGACCGTAAAGGCTTCCTTGTCAATAATGTGCTGCTCGACGACCGGCACTCCGCCGCCTTTTTGTCCGGTGTCCATAAAGGCATATATGAACGTGCGCTCCAGATTGTCCAGCGTTTCCTGCATCAGATAGATGGGAAGCGCCTTGCGGAGCATAAAATTGAACGCTCTGACGTCATCGAAACCGCCGATATGGTCAAAATGATGATGTGTAAAAACAACAGCGTCAATTTTTTTTACATTTTCGCGGAGCATTTGATACCGAAAATCGGCAGAGGTATCAATAACAACGGTTGTGGTGTCCGATTCCACGAGAATTGACGGACGAAGGCGTTTGTCGCGCGGGTCTGTGGAAAGGCACGTCGCACAAGAGCACCCCACAAGTGGAACACCAGTCGAAGTGCCGCTTCCCAGAACTCGTATTTTCATGGTTTCGCGTGAAATAAGATTCTATACATGGCGCTCTGCATGGTACGAACTACGCACCAGCGGACCTGATTCCACCCAGTCAAAGCCCATCCGAAGCCCAATCTCGCGCAGTTCCGCAAATTCGTCGGGATGGACAAACCGTTCCACGGGCAAGTGTGCTTTGGTGGGCTGAAGATACTGCCCCAGCGTAAAGACATCCACGCCGACATCGCACAGATCCTGCATGACGGTGAGAAGTTCTTCGCGCTTCTCGCCCAGACCCAGCATAATGCCGGTCTTTGTGCGTAAGCCCTGCGCTTTAGACTCCTTCAAAACGCTAAGTGTCCATTCATATTTGGCTTGCGGGCGAACACGACGATACAAGCGTGGTACGGTCTCGGTGTTATGGTTCAGCACATCGGGGCGAGCGTCAATGATATTTTGCAAAGCAGCAATTTTACCCTTGAAATCAGGAATCAGAACTTCAATCGTGATGCTGGGGTTAGCTTCACGGACTGCCAGAATGGTATCAGCAAAAATGCGTGAACCGCCGTCGGCAAGTTCATCGCGATTGACGGAGGTAATAACAGCGTGCTTGAGATTCATGGACAGCACAGCTTCGGCGACGCGTTGCGGCTCGTCCACATCCAGCACAGGCGGGCGACCGGTCTTCACAGCACAAAAGCCGCAAGAGCGTGTGCAGGTATCGCCCAGAATCATAAAGGTTGCCGTGCCTGCATTCCAACATTCGGAGATATTGGGGCAACGAGCCTCTTCGCAGACGGTATGAAGCGTCTTGGAGCGCATCATGGTTTTGACGTTCGCATACGTCTCACCGCCGGGAGCCTTGACTTTAAGCCATTCGGGACGACGCTCAGGTGCGGGTGGCATCGGTTCAGTGTGCTGTTCGATAAATTCTGTGTGCGCCAGCGCATTCCGAGATGCGTCCAGCCGTTCAAAACCAAGAGCGTGTGCTGTGTCCATGACAGGATGTGTAAATTGGTGGAGTAATAAACGCCGCTATAAATCTATAACCGACGCAGAACAACAAAAATACTGAATTTATCGGAATGAAGAAACCCCAAGAAAACAATCAAGCCCGACTACGCGCAACGTGCGGTTTCATCGGGCTTGAAAACTTAAGTGCTTCGGGTATTCGCATCGAAAATGCTTTTACTGAGCGGCATATTCCGCAACAACAGCGTGGAGTTTTTGCGTTGTCAGGCGGCGATGCGAGTCGTGCCAGACGGGTTGCCCGTTGTGCAGCAAGATTGCTTGTGGGCTTTCATGGCGAATACCAAAGCGTGATTCTATTGCGTCGGAAACAGGTCGTGCGGTCTGCACGACAAGGAAGTACGAGTGCAAAGGCGGAAGCGTGGGATTTTCTTTGTTGTCCCGAAGAAAATCCAGAAATTCTTCCCATGCTGCGGCACTAATATCGCAGGTAGCACTATGCTTAAAAAGTAGCGCTGTTCCCGTCTGGGAGTCTGCGAGCGCCTTCTCCAAGTCCGCAATGGTAGTGAGTTCGTGTGCTTGTGTCATTTTCATAAAAAAAAACGAGTATCAAGAGTATGTTACGACAATGCTTTGATTGCTTCTGCAAAGCGGGCAATGCCTTTTTGTAAGGTTTCATCGGAGGCAGCAAAGGAAAAGCGTACACAGCCCGGAGCGCCAAAGGCTTCGCCCGGTACAACGGCTAAGTGATGTTTGTCAAGAGCTTCTTGGCAAAACTCAAAGGAGGTCTTGACACGCATGGTTTGAAGCGCTTTATTCATATCCACAAACATATAAAATGCACCGTCAGGCATCAGAAACTCAACGCCCGGAATAGCAGAGAAAAGCGCCGCAACCATCTCGCGGCGGCGAGCAAATTCCTTGCGCATCCGCTCTACGTCTTCTGCCGTATGAAGAAGCGCCGCCAAAGCAGCTTTTTGTGCGATAGAATTCGGGTTGGATGTGGACTGCCCCTGTACCTTTGAGGCTTCCTTCATCAATGATGCCGGACCGGTCATATAACCAATGCGCCAGCCTGTCATCGAATATGCTTTCGATACGCCATTGACAGTGATAACGCGGTCGGCGACGGCAGGAATGGAGCCGATGCTGAAATGCGGAACACTGCCAAAAGAAATTTTTTCGTAGAGTTCGTCGCTTAAGATAAAACATTCGTGCTTTTCGAGTACCTTTGCCAGCGCCTTGATTTCATCGGGCGTGTACATTGTTCCCGTCGGGTTTGAGGGCGAGTTCAAAATCACA
This sequence comes from Ignavibacteria bacterium, assembly GCA_014654705.1. Classification (GTDB taxonomy): domain Bacteria; phylum Bacteroidota; class Ignavibacteria; order Kapaibacteriales; family UBA4661; genus PH2015. Next base: position 298,699 of record JACVZY010000059.1, on the reverse strand, counting down.
CATTTTGTTTTCGGCGTAAGGGCTGCCTCAAGTTGCGCGGGGGTCATTTTGAAGCGGTTTTCGAGCGTCGTTTCCACAATAACCGGCTTTGCGCCGCAAATCTGAATCATTGCCGGATAGCTCACCCAATAGGGCGCGTTCATCAGAACCTCATCGCCCGGATTGCACATTGCCAGTAATACATTGAAAATCGAATGCTTACCACCGGTAGAAACAAGAACATTTTCCGGCTTCACGTCAGGCAAACCATTTTCTTTCATGAATTTTTCGGCAATGACTTTGCGCAATTCAGGAATCCCATTGCCCTCGGTGTAATAGGTAAAATTATCGTTAATGGCTTTAATGGCGGCATCTTTCACTACTTGTGGCGTTGGGAAATCAGGCTCACCGGTGGAAAGGCTGACAACATCAATACCCTGCGCTTTCATGGTTTTTGCTTTGGCGTTGATAGCAAGCGTTTGGGACTCGTTGGCAGAAAGGACGCGCTCGGATAGGTTCATCATAATCGGTTGCAAATGAAATTGGTACAAGACTTGAATTCAAGAGATAGTGAAACTGCTCAAACAGGCTTTAATATACGAAAAGTCTGCAATTTGGCAGCAGTGTTCTGTTTTTGTTAAACAGGCATCATGCAGCACACCTCACCCAACCTATTGCCGCCAAAGCCCTGTTACGACTCGTTCCGCCGCTCGTTCCCCGCTCAGTGCGGCGCCCTCAATCGTTGCCGGTAAGCCCGTGTTTGTCCAATCGCCCGCCAGAAACAAGTTGCGAAGCGGCGTCACCGGATTCGGTCGCAGATACTCATTTGCGGGCGTGAAAAGCGGTGTGGCATTTCGCTCACGAATAACGCGAGAATGGAAGAGCGTGGCAGCGCGGGACTCAGGAAAGACGTCGTGAAGCTCTACCAGACAGCGTTCCACGATTGTTTGCGCTGAAGCACTTGCCAAATCGCCAGCTGCGCTCACGGTCAGCGATAGATGGCACGGAAAGCGCTTCACTACGTCATCGGGTGCATGACAAAGTTTTCTGCGGTTAAAAATCCATTGGATTGTCGTACCCAGAAGAGCAATAAAATCTTGCTGCACAAAATCACGGTCGAACCACAGATACACCGAAACAATCGGCGAATACAGGGTTAAGGATTCAGCGAATCGTTCAAAGAAAGGCATTGTTCGCTGCGGCTCAGGTAGGAACTTGAGTAATGTGTTCGCGGGAACAGCGCTTACCACAATGTCTGCACGATGCTCTGCACCATTTTTCAACCGAACACCGCAGACTGCGCCATTTTCAACAAGAATTTCACTGACTACCTCGGAAACAACCCTACCTCCGTGCATGTGGAGCCATGCCGAAGCCGGAGTCAATACTTCATCCAAGCCCGTTTCTGCAATCAGCATTTGTGAGGCTTCGCGTCCGCCTAAAAACGCCAAGCGCATGACTGTTACAAAGAGCGTTGCAGAGGTTGCAGCGACGGGTGCATTCAGCGTAGCAAGAACAATCGGCTCCCAAAGTCGCATAATTACTCGTTCTGACTGCCCTTCTTCCCGAAGGAGTACTGCCGCAGTTTTTCCATCGGCGCGAAGAAGATTGAGTTGAAGCCGCGCAGCAAACCGCAGAAGCATGAACTGCTCGCGGCGCGATAAGCCCTTCAGCAGCATCATTCCCAACGCTACGCCAAGTTTACCGGGCAAACGCGAAGCGTCCAGTGCAAAGGCGCCACCCGCCCGCTCAGTAAACCAGACGCGAAGCGCTTTTTGGCGACGAAGAAGATGCGTCGTACCCAAAGTAGCCAGCAAGCGCAAAGCCGATTCGTAACAGCCCATCAGAAGATGTTGCCCGTTATCAATTGTTTCGCCTGTTGTGACATCGGTAAGCGATTGCACTCGCCCGCCCAGCCGCTCCCGCGCTTCGATGAGAGTTACCCGCACACCTGCTTCAGCAAGGCGCACAGCTGCGGTCGTTCCGGCAAAACCGCCGCCGATGACGATACAATGCGGTCGCGTGTCTTCGCTCTGTTCTGTCATTCGTCCCCCATAAGGTTCTTCATTGCTTGCTCGACCCGTTCAAAAGGAAACTCTGAAATTGTGCGCTGCATCGTCGCCGTAATTTCTTCAAGACAAAGGTTGCCGATGCTGCCTTCGTGGGTGTGTTTGATTTCACGCGAGGGTACAAAATTTCCCGTTGCAATATCCTCACCCACGCGCTTGTAGGCATCACGGAACGGCATCCCCTGAAGCGCGTACTCATTCACCACTTCCACACTAAAGAGATAGGCATAGAGCGCCTTTCCACGCTCATCGTCCAGAATGTCAGTGCGAACTGCAATTTGCCCCAATGCAAATTCTGCAATTTCCAGACACTCTTTCATACTCTCAAAGGCAGGAAATATAGCCTCTTTGAGGAGTTGCGCGTCGCGGTGATACCCCGATGGGAGATTGGCAGTCAGAAGTGTAATTTCATTCGGTAGTGCAAGCAGGCGATTGCATCGGGCGCGAATAAGCTCGAACACGTCAGGATTTTTCTTGTGCGGCATAATGCTGGAACCGGTCGTGAGGTCGTCGGGGAAACTCACAAAACCGAAATTCTGGCTCATAAAAAGTGTAATGTCCATTGCCATTTTACCAAGCGTTGCGGCAAGCGACGAAAGCGCCTGCGCGATGATGCGTTCGGTTTTGCCGCGTCCCATTTGTGCATAGATGACGTTGTAATTGAGGTCGTCGAAGCCCAGAAGCTCCGTCGTCATGCGGCGATTGAGCGGAAACGACGAGCCATAGCCCGCCGCCGAACCAAGCGGATTTTTGTTCGTGATGCGGTATGCCGCAAGCAGCATTATCATATCGTCAGCAAGGCTTTCGGCATACGCGCTGAACCACAAACCAAAAGACGACGGCATGGCAATTTGCAAATGCGTGTAGCCGGGCAGAAGAGCGTTTTTGTGCGAGTCAGCAAGCGAAATGAGGCGATTGAAAAACGCTTCAGTGCTTTGGGCAATACGGCGTAATTCTTCGCGGAAGAACAGTTTGCAGTCCAGCGCCACTTGGTCGTTTCGTGAGCGCCCGCTATGGATTTTTTTGCCCGTATCACCCAAACGCCGCGTCAGCAGTAACTCTACCTCCGAGTGAACATCTTCGATACCGTCTTCAATCTGAAATTTTCCTGCACGCACCTCACGTCCGATATTCCTCAACTCGCGCTGTAAGCCTCTCCATTCATCGCTTGTCAGAAGATTGATGCTGTGCAGCATCGCACCGTGCGCCAGCGAACCGGCGACGTCATATTCAGCAAGCGCATGGTCAAGTTCGCGGTCGCGCCCGACGGTAAAGCGCTCTACGGCTTCGTCGGTACGGGTACTTGATTTACTCCAAAGTTTCATGGGCAGAAATTGGGAAAAGTGTTTAATTCTCAACGGTTGACAGCAATTCAGTATGGAATCGTCCTCAGAATGCTCTTTTTGAGCGGCTTGCCTTTGCGAATGTGCTTTTTGACCAGCTTCTTCGCCAGCTTTGGTGTCATACCTTCATACCAAACGCCGTCGGGGTACACCATCACAACAGGGCTATGCTTGCACTCGTGGTTGCAATGCGTCTTGGTGATGTGTACGTGCTTGTGCAAGCCTTCCTCTTTGAGTTCATGCTTGAGCGCTGTCAGTACCTCGTCAGCACCATTCTTCCGGCAGGAAGAACCCGTGCAGCAAAGAATGTGGCAGGTAATATGGTCATGAGAATGGGGCATACTATTTCTGGATAAATTTTCCGCTTATCTGGCTAGCAAAGCGCTCACTTTCAAAGGCGGCACGGTAAAAATACGCCCCCGAAGCCGAAATCGGAAGCACAAAATACGCTTCCCCACGAAGCACTTGCAACCGTTGATTCATAATAGCATTGCCAAGTACATCGTAGATATGAACATCCAGTGCTCCAGCATCCGGCGCTGTGAAGACAATTTCAACGACACCATTCGCTTTATTGGGGCGAAGATAGGTCAATTTAAGCGCGGTCGTATCAACGTTCCCCATATTGTGCGATGAAGAATCCGGCGGCAATACGCTTCTACGAATGCTTACAAGCCAGTCATCAGCGACTTGCGGCGGACGAAGTGTTATTGGACTAAGCGAGAATGGCATGAGCGACACAACCGATTCACCGCTCACCGGAGAAATCCATCGCACCACAAAATCGCCGTCTCCACGAAGTGCCCCGCAGGAAAGCGTCACCGAGCGCAAGCCCTCGCCAACATAAGCCGCCAGAGCATCACGCGAAGCAAGTACCCCGTAAAACGGCGTAGCCCCACTATTGGAAGTAAGCATGAGCATTAAGTCCAAGCGGGGAATCATCGTTTCCCAATGCAAATCCGACAACAAACGCTTCATAATACCCATTTGTGCCGAACCGGGCAAAGAAAGCGCCGAATCTACGGAGAGACGTGGTTGATGCCCTGAATTGGGGCTGGTTGCAGAATTCCATTGAAAAATGCCATTTGCGCCGTAAGTGATGCCCACCAAACCACCATGAAAAATACTCATGTACGCTGCCAAACGCACGTCGTAGGACGTTGCACGGCGTTTCCCGCCAACAAGTGCAGCCTCAATATCGCTAAAAAACGAGTTCAAAATAAAATCCTCGTAAGGCGGTTCAGCATTCAGCACGGGCTTTGCCGGAGAGCGGTCGTAGCCACGCCGCACCAGTACTGTTCTATCGTTTGACCACGGCTGATGGGAAGACTGAAGAATATGGAAATCCAGCCATGAAGCGGTATTGCTAAAAAAATCATATGAGGCAGTAAAACCTTCGGGATGAATACTCGCCAAGTGCCCTCCGCCATCGGCATCGTGGAGCACCTGTGCAAAACGTTCCCAGTAAGCACGACGCTCCGGCGTGTCATAACGTGCATCACCCCCCAGCACCCAGACCACATGATGCGCTGCATATCGCGCACCCAGATATTCTGCGGCAATAAGCGCTTCGGCTTGCGTGATGGGCTTGCGCACCCACCCTCGTTCATAACCTTCCATGCCTCCATTTGCCCATTGCGGCACCAGTGCCACCACCATACCACGCGCATTCGCCCACACCACAACGCTATCAAATTCATCAAAGAATTGAGGATTGATGAGCGTTCGGTCGTTATTACGATACAGAAGCGTTCCGTTCCGATTGCGGCTATCGTCATCAACATAAATCGCATGAGTCGTCTGAAGCACTGTAAAACCTTTACGGGCGCGGTCATCGAGAAAACGCAGCACCTCTTCTTTTGTGCTGCGCATAAACATTTCCCATGCTGTATCGCCGAGCCAGAAAAAAGGTGTGCCATCGGCATATACAAAGGTGCAGCGGCTGGGAGCAACTGCGAGAAAACCATGCTTCGTGAGGGGATTATCACTTGCTTGTACGCTTGCCGTAAACGTTCCCATAATACCGTGCAACCCCTTGTTGGTGCTGTCATTTGCTGTAATGCTGTATTCCCATACGCCCGCGAGTGTCGGCGCAAAGCGCACGGAGTAAAGACTATCTCCAGCCCAAAAGCCGCTTACTGTCTGGCTTTGTCCGCTTGGACGATGAGTAAACGTGCCTCGTATGCGTACATCCACAATCGGGCGGACATAGATTTTTGAAGAGACAAGCCGAAATTCAGTGGGGTGGTTGACCATTGCTTGTGTTGGCATATTCGGCAGCACTTGCGAGGAAACACACGGCGGAAGGCAAATTGCCACAAGAACGAAATAAGAGACAAGAAGGAGACGCATATCAAGAGGAGATTTGGGTTTAACAAAATTCCTGCAGTCGCCTGTACAAGAGTGCAAGCGGCAGTCCGACGACATTATTGTAGCAGCCGTGAATTTCTTCCACAAAAACTGCTCCGAAGTCGTCTTGAATACCGTAACTTCCTGCCTTGTCAAGCGGAGAGCCACCAGCGACATAACCACGAATTTCCTCAGTGGAAAGCTGCCTGAAGCGGACTTCTGTTCGACTCACATCCGTAATGGTGTTGACTATTGAGCCATCGGGCGCACACTCCACCAAAGCAATTCCCGTGAAGACCTCATGCGTCCGATTGCTCAGCATAGAAAGCATCCGCACGGCATCGGCGGCATCGTGAGGCTTGTTCAAGATATAACCATGCAAGACAACCGTCGTATCAGCACCAATGACAATCGCAGATTCGCCAAGCGTTTCGGCTACGTGCAGCGCTTTCGATTTTGCGAGCGTTTGCACGTACTCCGGCGGTGGAATATGTGTTGGAACTGCCTCTTCATCAAATGCGGAAACGACCACACGAAAATCCACACCTAACTGCTCCAAAAGTTTTTTTCGGCGCGGCGAGGCGGAAGCCAAGATAAGCGGAGCGTGAAGAGCAAGAAAGTGGTTCATCGGTGTTGATAAGTAGCAAATAATTTACGTGCTTTTGGGGCGTAGGCGGTTAAGGGCGATAAGAGCTACCAGAGTAAACACCACAGTCGCAAGGCTAATCCATGCACCCACGCGGAACGCAGACGAGTCATAGCGCAGCGCTATGGTGTGCTTACCTTTCGGCACCACAATACCGCGAAGGCTGTAATTTGTGCGCAAAACTTCTGTTTCTTGTCCGTCCAGAGTAGCTTTCCATGCGGGATACCATATCTCGCTGAGTGCCAAAAGTCCATTTTCTGCGGTTTCTACGTCATAGATCATTCTATTTGCACCGTACTCGGTGCAGTGAACGCAGTGCTGCACGGCAGACGGCATTTGCTTCGGAAGTTCGACAGAAAGCGACTTTTCGACCAGTGCTTGCGTCACAAAATTGACCATACCGGACTTAGCAAGGTCGGCGGATTTATCGGGCGTAGTTTGTACGGCATCGTAGAGCATCCGTGCGCGCGGGAAGGCGCTTGGGCGCTCACGCAAAAATGGCTCTCCGCTTGCACTGTCAACGGCAACAGCATATCGGATATTCAGCAAATCCAGCGTTTGTTCTCCCGTCGGCGCAAACGGCAGACGACGCTCAATCAAAATCGGCATATAACCTTCAAAAAGCATGACAGGCGTAACCAAGCCTTGGTTTTGCGACATGAGCATCGCACCTCGCGCACGGATGCTCAAGCGATACAGCGAGTCCGGCGGCATACCGTCTGCTCTCATGCGCTGCGGGATAGCAACATTGGTGCGCTCAAAGGTCTCGGCAGGATTGGTCATGTTTTGATTGAAGGTACCGCCAGCAAAGAATACATCTATGAAAGCCAACGCCACAAGTGCAAAACCATGAGAAGATTGAGAAAAAATACCTCGCATCGTAAACCATAGGGCAACAAACGTTATGAGCGCAAAACCCACCGCTACAAATCCAAAGGTGCGTAAATGTGGCATAGCGTCTTGACTTGCCTCTGAAGGAGTTACTGCCGTCATGAAAAGAGCAAGCAGCAGAACCGAACCATTAGCAAACAAGACGGTGCGAAGCATGGCAGTACGATATTTGCAAAGCGCATCAAAGCCAATACCCGCCATCATCGTTAGCCCCAGCACACAATAGACAAGCATACGCGAGGGGATACGGAAACGGTCAAAAAGCGGCAATTTGAACATAAGTTCAAAGAGAAAACCGTTTGTGCCGAGCGCAAAAAGGATTGCGAAGATAGCAGCAAAGAGCATCAAGCCGCCCAGATTATCGTGCTCCCGCTTGAGAAGAGACGTAGCAAAGCCGATAATACCCAGCACCAGTGCCGGAATCCCAACATAAAATGCCGTTTCCCAATAGTAATATCCGCCACCCGGAAGATAAAACGGAACTGAAAGCGCCTCCGGCGACTGCGGAGCCAGTACAAAACCAAAGAACTTTGGCACAACTAGCGTGAGTAACTGCTGCAACTGCATCGCCCCCATAGAAGCCTTTTCAAGGCTAAAGTTATTCCGCTCGGAATACGCTGCAAATTCTTGCGAATGGAAGAGCTGCACGGCAAAGATTCCCGCACCAATTATTATCGGCAGTGCCGCTAAAACACCGTAATGCAAAGTGTTTGGTGTTGCTGTTGTTTTGTCGGTAATTTTTGCGACAAATGTCCAGACTGTGTAGAAAAAGAGCAGCAAGACCAGATAAAGTGTCGTCTGTGGGTGTCCCGAAAGCATCATCACCCCCAGCACTACGCCTGCCAAAAGCGAAGACCGAAGCCGATTGCGGAAGGATTCGTCAGAAACAAGCGCCTTTCGGAAGTACATCCACGCAAGCGGGAACCATGCGCAATGCTCGACCATCATCGGGTGAAACGCATGGCATACCAAATATGATGAAAAACCGTAGGAAACCGCAGAAAGCAGTGCTCCGGCATCGCTGACCTTGAAGGAGCGCATAAGCAAAAACATGGAGAACTGCGCCAGCGCAAAGTGAGCAATAATCACCATTTCCACCGCGAACGCCGATAACTTGCCATCATGCACAAAGAGCGCAAGCAGCATATTTGCCGGATAGAAAAAACCGACGGCTACGTCTGCCAGAAATGGTGCGCCGGAGAAGGTATAAGGATTCCAAAATGGCAGTTCTCCTGCGCGAAGAAATTTTGCCGCAAAGACTTGTGCCGGATAGACATAATCGGCAAAATCCTCCCAAAAGTACGCCGAGCCGAATATCTGCGCCCGAAAGAAAATGAGCGTCGTAGCAAGAAACAGTAACGCTATTGCCCAGAGCGGCAAGACAAACGGCTGAGAGAGAGCTGCTGCTGATGCGCTCTTTTTTACAGTGTTTTTTGGGGCGGATGATTTGTGCTGTTTTGCCATAAACAAAAGGGAAAATGTATCGTTTGCAATACCGAATGCTAATTTCTCAAGCGCGTTGTATCAATAGAATTCAAGAACTCTACCTTTGCCAACAATGATTCTCGCGTTTCGACGTTTTCGGGGTCAGGCAAGCAACAGTCCACCGGACAAACGGCAGCGCATTGCGGCTCGTCGTGGAAACCAACACATTCGGTACATTTATCGGGTACAATAAAATACACTTCATCGGAATAAAACTCACTCTTGAAGCCACCCGGCGAGGTGGAATCTGAAAATTCTTTATCGCCAAGTTTCCACGTAACAGCAGGCTCGTAAATAGCGGTATTGGGGCATTCCGGCTCGCAAGCGCCACAGTTAATACAATCGGAGGTAATGCGAATTGCCATAGCAAGTATCCTTTTAGCTAAGTGATGATGCGGGTAATATTGAAATTTGACTACTTAATCGTCGAAACTACGACTTACAGCGCAATTGGACAACAAGAAATTTTGATCTTGCCGAGAGGCAATCTGTCTATAAAAAAAGCCGGATGAACCTGTTATCATCCGGCTCCGAAATATTTTGTCACTTCTGGTCAATTATCAAAACAAGTCTTCTTGCTGTTCGTCCGAAGGCTCGTCATTGCTTGTGGCATGACCATTTGTGGTATGCCCGTCGAGATTCGCAACGCCGTCAGCAATATCAGCACCGTCATTGCCGACTTCCACACCCTCGCTGTCGGCTTCCGTGCCTTTGCCTCCTTCGTCGTCTTCCTCGTGAACAACGATAGCGATATCGGCAATAGCATCATCATCGTCTAACTTAATAAGCCGCACGCCCTGCGTGTTTCTGCCAATCACACGAATATCCTTTGCCGCTTGGCGAATAACCACGCCTTGTGCGGTCATCACGACGATATCTTCGTTGTCGGTCACCTCAAGAATTGCAGAAACGTCGCCCGTTTTTTCGGTAATGTTCATCGAAATAACGCCCTTCGCGCCGCGAGTAGTCCGGCGGAAATCCTCAAGTCGGCTGCGTTTACCGTAGCCTTTTGTACCGACCACAATCACGTTTGCGTCCGAGTGCCTGATAGCTGCCATCGAAACCACTTCGTCGCCTGCGTTCAGCCGTATGCCGTGAACGCCTGTGGCAGTGCGCCCCATAGGACGAACATCGCTTTCGATAAAGCGGCACGCCATCCCTTTTTTGGAAGCAATCAGAATTTCGCAATTACCATCGGTGAGTCTTGCCGAGACAAGGCGGTCATCATCGTTCAAGCCAAGAGCAATGATACCGTTGGAACGAACATTCTCGAACTCGTTGAGCGGTGTTTTCTTACACGTACCGTGCTTGGTGGTCATCATAATAAACTGCTTGTCGTTGAACTCACGCACGGGCAGGTATGCCGTAATTTTCTCGTCATTATCTTTCTGAATGACATTGGCAATCGCAACCCCACGCGCAGCACGGCTGCCCTCGGGCAAATCATAAACCTTCAAGCGGAAGCAACGCCCACGGTCAGTGAACATCATCAAGTAGTGGTGAGTAGCGGCTTGGAAAACGGTTTCTACAAAATCGTCCTTGCGGGTGTTTGCACCCGACGAGCCGCGTCCGCCGCGTCCTTGACGGCGATAATTCGAGACGGAAGTACGCTTGATATAGCCTTGATGGGTGATGGTCACAATCACATCTTCATTGGCAATCATATCTTCAATCGTGAACTCGCGGGAGTCGTGAATGACTTCCGTGCGGCGTTCGTCGCCGTAGGTATCGCGGAGCGCAGTAAGTTCGCGCGAGATTTCCTTCATTTGCAATTGCTTGCTTGCCAGAATGCTACGAAAGCGCTCAATAGACTGCATCAATTCTTTGTATTCATCTTCAATTTTCTGACGTTCCAGACCCGTCAAGCGCTGAAGACGCATATCCAAAATTGCTTTTGCTTGCAGTTCGGACAAGCCGAAATTAGCTTGCAGCGAAGCGTTCGCACTTTGCGAGTCCTGCGCAGCACGGATGGTTTTGATAATTGCCTCAATATTGTCGAGAGCAATACGAAAACCTTCCAAGATATGCGCACGTTTTTCCGCTGCGTCGAGATCAAATTGCGTTCGGCGGACAATGATTTCATTACGAAATTCCAAGAAGTGCTCCAGCATCTCCTTGAGCGTCAGCACTTTCGGGCGACCTTTCACCAGTGCCAGCATAATCACGCCGAAGGTAGATTGCATCGGCGTATGCTTGTAGAGATTGTTCAGCACCACGCCCGAAGTAGCATCACGCTTGAGGTCAATGACCACGCGCACACCGTCACGGTCGGATTCATCGCGCACATCGGCAATATCTTCCAGTTTTTTATCGCGCACAAGGTCGGCGATTTTCTCAATCAAACTTGCTTTATTCAGTTGGAAAGGAACTTCAGTGATAACAATACTTTCACGACCTGCTTTTGATTTTTCGATAAAGACCTTCGCTCGCATAATCACACGCCCACGACCCGTCATATACGCATCTCGCACGCCTTGATAGCCGTAGATAATGCCACCAGTCGGGAAGTCTGGCGCGGTAATGTGCTGCATCAGCTCTTCAATTGTTATTTCTGGCTTTTTGATAAGCGCAAGCAAGGCGTTCACAACTTCAGTGAGATTATGCGGCGGGATATTCGTCGCCATACCGACCGCAATCCCACCCGCGCCATTCACGAGCAGTGCCGGAAGATTCGTCGGCATCACGCTCGGCTCTTGAAGCGAGTCGTCGAAATTCGAGCGAAAATCCACCGTGTTTTTGTCAATATCCCGCAGTACCTCGCCCGCAATACGGGAAAGACGAGCTTCGGTATAACGCATTGCCGCAGGAGAATCGCCGTCCATCGAACCAAAGTTACCCTGACCATCCACAAGCGGATACCGCAAAGACCACGGTTGCGCAAGACGCACCATGGCATCATACACGGAGGAATCGCCGTGTGGGTGGTACTTACCAAGCACCTCGCCCACGATACGTGCCGATTTTTTGTACGGACGGTTCGATGCCAAGCCGAGGTCGGTCATACCGTAGAGAATACGACGATGCACAGGCTTCAAGCCGTCGCGCACATCCGGCAGAGCACGCGAGACAATAACCGACATGGAATAATCAAGGTAGGAATTACGCATTTCGTCTTCCATCATCACCGGAAGGATACGTTCATTACTTGCCATAGCGTACAGGTAAAATATGAGAATGAAAATTTTCAACAACTTACGGGATTCGCCAGCGTTGCTGTCCAGACTTACAAAGATACGGAAAAATGCGACAAGAGCGAAACTCCGATAAAAAAATCTGCGTATGCCTTTCCTGCACAACCACGCATTGCATTATCACAAAAAACTTCTTTGTTCGTCGTGATTTTTGTCGTTGATTTGTGGTGCTTCACTTTGCATCAACAAATTACAATGCTACTTTCTTTTTGAAAACATACTCCATCACATCCTATACCATGAGCGACCTCAAATCCATCGAAAACCTCGCGCAAAGCGTCAAATCTATTCGCAGCGAAATTTCTAAAGTTATTGTCGGGCAGGAAACCATTGTCGAGCAGCTTCTTGTAACGCTCTTCGCACGTGGGCATTGCTTGCTTGTCGGCGTGCCGGGGCTGGCAAAGACACTGCTTATTCGCACCCTTGCCGATTCTCTCGATCTCAAATTTAACCGCGTTCAGTTCACACCCGACCTTATGCCGAGCGACATCACCGGTACGGAAATTATCGAAGAAAACGTTTCAACCGGACATAAAGATTTCCGCTTTATCAAAGGACCAATTTTTGCCAATATCGTCCTTGCCGATGAAATCAACCGCACACCACCCAAGACGCAAGCCGCTTTGCTGGAAGCAATGCAGGAAAGCAACGTGACGGCAGGCGGACAGACCTACAAACTTGATGCGCCATTTTTCGTGCTTGCTACGCAAAATCCGATTGAGCAAGAGGGTACATACCCGCTTCCCGAAGCACAGCTTGACCGCTTTATGTTCAATCTTTGGCTTGATTATCCTTCCTTTCAAGACGAAGTAAGCATTGTCAAGAATACCACCTCCGGCTATAAGCCAGATGTGAAACCTGTTCTGACAGCAGAACAAATCATGCAGTACCAAGACTTAGTGCGCCGAGTGCCGGTGGCAGATAACGTCGTTGAATTTGCAGTCAAGCTCGTCCACGCCACGCGCCCTTCGCCGCAAAGTACGGTCAAAATCGTGAAAGATTTTCTTAGCTACGGAGCGGGTCCTCGTGCCTCGCAATATCTCATTCTTGGTGCAAAGACTCGTGCTGCATTGCTTGGTAAGACCGCGCCGGATATGGACGACGTTCGCGCCGTTGCCGTGCCGGTGCTGCGCCATAGGATTGTGGCAAATTTCAACGCCGAAGCCGATAACGTTTCAACCGTTGCAATTATTGAGCAACTTCTCAAAGAAATCGCCTAAACATCTCTTCCAGCCCTGTTTTCAGTCTTCATCTTTTCTACTTTATCCTTCTCTTCATGAGCAGTCCGGCAAAACATTTTGGCTTTGTACGCATGGCGGTTTGTTCGCCGGAATTGCGCGTGGCAGACGTTGCCTTTAATACCGAACGCATTATCGAGGCGGCAGAACGCGCCGAAGCGCTTGGTGCAGACGTTCTCGTTCTCCCTGAACTCTGTATCACCGGCTATTCGTGTGGAGATTTACTCTATCAAAATTTGCTTTTGGACGAAGCAAAAAAAGCACTCCTTTATATCGCCGAAGCCACCTACGAGAAAAAACTGGATGTGGCTCTCATTGTTGGTTTGCCGATGGCGTTGGACGGAAAAAACTTCAACTGCGCAGCATTTATTGCACGGGGCGAAATTAAAGGCATCATTCCCAAAACGTATCTGCCCGGCACAGGAGAGTTTTACGAGGAGCGCTGGTTTTCCTCCGCTCGTGATACGGTGCGAACATCGATATTGCTCGGCTGGCGCGATATTCCCTTCGGAGCCGATTTGCTCTTTCGCCCCGAAACCATGCCCGATTGTACGATTGGAGTGGAGATATGCGAAGACGGCTGGGCTGCCATCCCGCCCAGCGCAAATCAGGCATTGAACGGCGCGACGATTCTTGTCAATCTTTCCGCCAGCAACGAAGTTTTGGGCAAGTACGAATACCGCAGGATGCTGGTACAGAGCCATTCGGCACAATATCTGGCAGCGTATTGCTACGCAGCAGCAGGAGCCGGCGAATCCACGACCGACCTTGTGTTTTCGGGTCATTCGCTCATTGCAGAAAATGGAACGCTTTTGGCGGAGACCGAGCGCTTCCGATTCGACACACAAATTGCCGTCGCCGATGTAGATGTACAGCGCCTTACAGCCGAGCGTTTGAAAAATAACACCTTTGGCTCATCCCGCGCCAGTGCTCCTGCTCGCTTTATCAATTTCGAGTTTGAAGATTTTTCGCGCCCCGAAGCAGATGGCATGAACAAGCTCCAGCGCCCGCTGTCGCCAACACCATTTGTGCCACAGGATGCGGCGCTCCGCGAGGCGCATTGCCACGAGGTGTTTTCCATTCAGACCACAGGTCTGGCTAAACGCCTAAAGCACACAAACACAAAAACAGTAGTCATTGGCGTTTCCGGTGGCTTGGATTCGACGCTTGCACTGCTTGTGTGCGCAAAAGCATTCGATATGCTGGGTTTGCCCAGAAGCGGTATTGTGTCTATCACTATGCCGGGCTTTGGCACTACTGAGCGCACTCGTGGCAATGCCGAGCATTTGGCAGAATTCTTGGGAACTACGCTGCGGATTATTCCCATCAACGATGCCGTACGTCAGCATTTCCGCGATATTGGGCATGATGAAACCACACACGACATCACATACGAGAATGCGCAGGCAAGAGAACGGACGCAAATCTTGATGGATGTGGCGAACCAAGTAGGCGGATTGGTCATTGGTACAGGTGATTTATCTGAATTAGCTTTGGGCTGGTGTACCTATAATGCCGACCAAATGTCTATGTACGGTGTCAATGCCAGCATTCCCAAAACACTGGTGCGATTCATCGTGCAATGGTGCGCCGACCATGAATTTTCGGGTACAACGGCGGATGTACTGCACGACATCTGTGCTACTCCCGTCTCGCCGGAACTACTTCCACTCAAGGACGGCGGCACACAAACACAAGAAACCGAAAAGACCATCGGACCCTACGAACTCCACGATTTCTTCTTGTATCATTTCGCTCGTTTTCAAGCACCGCCGCGCAAAATCATGTTTCTCGCCACTCATGCCTTTGGTACGAAGTATGACACAGCAACACTCCACAAGTGGCTGAGTACATTCTTCCGCCGCTTTTTCACTCAACAGTTCAAACGCTCTGCTATGCCGGATGGTCCGAAGGTTGGCACGGTTGCTCTCTCGCCACGTGGCGACTGGCGTATGCCAAGCGATGCCGCTGTAGCGCTTTGGACAACAGAATTAGAACGTATTAGTCAAGAAATTGCGAAAACGCCAGCATAAAATCCATAATTTTTCATTTTCATTTTTTCTCTCGAATATGTACGAATTTTTCACGCAGCACTCGCTGTATGTTGTTTTGCTGGTTACGTTAACCGTCTGGACTGGCATTGCATACTATCTTTTTCGTCTTGAGCGCACCGTCACAAAATTACAGGAAACATCCTCGGGCACGCATTCAGAGCGCAGTTGATACTTGCTTTTCGTGCCAAAAAGTTTCTACAAGGAGACGCAAAAATGCTTGCGAGACGGCTTTTTTTTCCTATATTTCGCGCCAAATAAATTCTTCACATTTTGAGTGTGTGTTCGAGAGCGTGTACTCACCTCTCTATTTTTTCACGCGTTTCCGTAACCATCATGGCATTAGCTACACCAGAACAAACTTTTCCAAGTCTAAACAACGTGGAAGGGCAAAAAGAAGTACAGTTTTTCGGTCATCCACGCGGCTTATCAGTGCTGTTTTTTACCGAATTTTGGGAACGATTCAGCTTTTACGGGCTGCGAGCAATTTTATTGCTCTTCTTGACTGCTCCTGCTGCCATTAGTGGGATGGAGTTTGATATTACCACCGCGGGCTTTATTTATGGGCTTTACACCTCTATGGCATATCTGGCAAGCGTACCGGGCGGCTGGATAGCCGATAATTTGATTGGTCAGCGCCGCGCCATTATGTACGGTGGCATTCTTATATCGGTAGGAAACCTTGCGCTTTCAATGCACGGCACGCAATTCCTTGCTATTGGCTTAACGCTGGTGGTGATGGGAACAGGCTTACTCAAGCCTAATGTGAGTGCAATTGTCGGTGGCTTGTACTCTCCCGATGAGTCGGCAAAGCGAGATTCAGGATTCTCCATTTTTTATATGGGTATCAATCTTGGTGCATTTGTCGCACCGCTTATTGTCGGCGGTTTAGGCGAAAGAGTGAATTGGCATCTCGGCTTTTTGGCGGCATCTATTGGTATGGCAATTGGTGTAGTATGGTTTCGTTTTGGTGCAAAGCACTTAGGTTCAATTGGTCATCTTCAAGCAAGCTCGGAAGCTATAAGCAAGGCAAAACGCACTCTCATCATAGCTTGCATCAGTCTAGCTACAATTAGCGCAGCAGTCGCAGCCGCACATTTTTCAGGAATATTGACAATAACTATTCTCACAATGCGGAGCTTCTTCAATATTGCATATGTTATCATCCCGCTCGCATTCTTTGGAGTTGTTTTTGCCGACAAAGCGCTGACTATTGTTGAAAAGAAGCGCTTTATCGTGATTGCAATTTTCTTCATGCTCTATGCGGTCTTTTTAGGCTCCTTTGAACAAGCTGGCACAACGCTTACGCTTTTTGCTCGTGACTCAACTGACCGTATGCTATTCGGCACCACTCTTCCGGTTTCCTATTTTCAGTCTCTTAACGCAATGTTCATCGTAATTTTTGCATCGGTTTTTGCGTTTATTTGGATAAAATTAGGAGATCGCCAACCCGCAAGCCCCATGAAATTTGCGATTGGCTTGATACTCACCGGTATTGGCTTCTGGGTGCTATCAGTGGGAGCAGGATTTGCTGCTTCCGGCACGAAGGTAAGTCCTTTATGGCTTGTTGTGGTCTATCTTATTCATACCTTTGGTGAACTTTGTATTAGCCCCGTTGGTCTCAGCAATATCACGAAACTCGCGCCCGCTCGCTATGTCAGTCAGGCAATGGGCATTTGGTTTTTGGGCGCGTCATTAGGGAATTATATTGCAGGGCAGGCAGCCGGCTATATCGAACACTCATCCGCCTCGGAAGTATTTTTTATCGTATTCTGCATTTCCTCTGGTGTTGGTGTGGTGATTGCCCTTGTTTCTAAGCCAATCACCAAGCTCATGGGCGGTGTCAAATAAAGTAGCCATCCGATAGAACTTTACCAAGCCGCCCCGTTACTGAATGGTCGATGGGGCGGTTTTTGTTTTTTTATCTATTGAGTACATCCATCCAAATGGCTTCATATCGCGGTACTACAAAAAAATGTTTGAAAATATTGCATACTTTCTGCAATTTGGAAGTTTGCTTGACACTTCCGTGTCAATAAATCATAATTTCGCGCTTCTATTGAGACTTGAGTACGCACCAGCGCACCGTTACGACACATTCGGAACCATTCCTCTATGGCACTTGGCATTTTCTCCAACGACATTGCAATTGACTTAGGCACTGCAAACACGCTTATCTGGGTAAAAGGAAAAGGCATTGTACTGAACGAACCTTCTGTGGTGGCGTTTGACCGCGTGAGCAAACGTATTGTTGCCATCGGACATGAAGCCCGCTCGATGGTAGGCAAAACACACCGCGACATTCAGACGATTCGACCGCTTGAGGACGGCGTAATTGCGGATTTCGAGATCACCGAGGGAATGCTTCGTGCATTCATTCGCAAAATTTCCCCACAATGGCAGCCCGCACGGCGCATGGTGATATGCGTTCCCTCTGGCATTACGGAGGTGGAAAAACGTGCTGTCCGCGATAGCGCTGAACACGCCGGAGCAAAGGAAGTATATCTCATCTCCGAGCCAATGGCAGCTGCTATCGGCATCAATCTCAACGTCGCCGAACCGGTGGGCAATCTTATTGTTGACATTGGTGGCGGCACAACCGAAATTGCTCTCATTTCACTTTCCGGTATTGTGGGGCACGAGTCCATACGCGTTGCCGGCAATGAAATGAGTGATGCTATCGTGCAATATTTCAAGCAAAACTATAACATCCTTATTGGTGACCGCACTGCCGAGATGATTAAATGTCAGGTTGGCTCTGCTGTACCGTTTGCAGAGGAAGTTGATATTGAAGTAAAAGGACGCGACCTTGTAGCAGGCATACCACGCATGATTCGCGTGAGTTCCATCGATATTCGCCAAGCACTCAATCCGACAATCAATGAGATGATAAGCGCCATTCGGACGCTCTTGGAACGTATGCCGCCCGAACTTTCTGCGGATATTTTCGACAGAGGTATTATGCTCACCGGTGGCGGTGCGCTTCTGAAGGGCTTAGATGAACGGATTCGCCTTGAAACCAATCTGCCTGTCCATGTCGCTGAAGATCCTCTCTCCGCGGTTGTGCGCGGTACTGGCAAAGTACTTGAAAATATTGACGAATACTCGGCAGTTTTGATAAAGAATCGCCGCTACTAAACAAAAACCAGACTGCGTTTCCCACGTAATAGTGTTGCAGCCGTTGGCGTAGCCAAAGAGATATGCTTTAGTCTTATCAGAAAATGAAAAACAATACCAAAGCGCGGACAGCAGCAAAAACCTTGCTCTGACGCGCTTTCGTTCACTTCAGACCTAGCATCAACGTTATCCACAGTTTTCCCACAATCGGCAGAAGCGACAAGCAATGATCCGCATTATCGAACTACTGGTTCGCTTCAAAGAATATGTTGTGCTGTGCCTACTGGTCGCCATGAGTTTTTTGCTCATGACCTTCGGCAACGCAGCAAAACTGCGTGGTTTTCGCATTATCTTGATTAGCAGTGTGGGGCTGCTGCAAGAGTCCTTAGCATGGCTACCGAATCCGCTGACGATTTTGAGCGATAACGCCGCACTGCGTGAAGAAAATTATCGACTTAGTCGTGAAGTTGCGCAAACGCGCCGTGCTATTGCCGAGAACGATCGTTTTCATGCGCTCTTGCAATTCCGCGACTCTGCTGATTTTTCCGTACTTCCGGCACGAATAGTGGGTCGCATTATGGACAAATCTCGTTACTACCTCACCATGAACGCCGGAGTACTTGACAGCGTGTTTACGGGTATGCCGATTTTGAACGAAAAGGGCTTGGTAGGATTCGTGTTCTCGTCTGCACGACACCACTCTATCATTCAGACAATTTTAGACAAAGACACCCGCATTGCCGCAAAAATAGAGCGCAACGGCATTAACGGCATCGTCGCATGGGAAGGCGGAGCAGCGCTTTATCTGACAAACATTGCCAAAACCGAAGATGTCAAAGAGGGCGATATGGTGGTAACATCGGATTACAGCAGCCGCTATCCGGCAAATATTATTATCGGGCGCATTGTCGAGAAAAAAGATGAAGCTACGACGCTTTTCTGGAAACTCCGCGTAGAACCCGCTGTGCATTTTTCCTCGTTGGAATATGTTTTTGTAGGCTTGCAGGCTCCCAACGAAGAGCAGCAAATGGTGGAAGATCTCTTGGAGAAGCGCCTCAAAAAAGGCGACGTAAACCGTGAAACAAGCACCCGCGCTCGTGAAGCTATCCGCGATGCAAACCGCTTGAACCGTGAAGCTACGCGCGAAGCTGCAAAGGAAGCAGAGCGCCAAGCGGCACGAGATTCCATTAAAAATGCCCGTGAGCGCCAAAATGCGCCGAAAGATTCAAGCGATGAGAATTAAAAGTAAAGTGAAGGCAATGACGACTTAAAGATTGCAAATCAAGGCAAAGACGCACACGCAGCCCCAAGCAACAAATTACCGAAGCAATACGTAACCAAATCACTGTGGAATTTTTTCGCTCACAAACGCCCTTTGCCGATAACGAAGCCCTGATGAACAATCCGGTTTTACGTTATCTTGCCTACGCGATAGCCGCACTGCTGCTATCGGTTGCAACGGTCGTGCTTGTACCGTTTATTGCCATTGACGGCATTGTGCCGGATGTAATGCTCATCTGGGCAATTTGGGTGGCGCTCAATGAAGGACAGATGATTGGTATGGTGGCAGGCTTCGGCTCAGGCTTGCTTTTTGATGTCGTCTCGGCAGATGTTATTGGCTCGAATGCACTTGCAAAAGTCGTAGCAGTCTTTATTGCCGGATATTTTTATCTTGAGACCCGTGAGCGTGAAATGACCGGTAGTTTGCGCTTTCCGCTTATTATTGCTTTCTGCGCCATAGTCCACAATATCATCTATTATTTCTTTTATCTACGACCCACAGAGATTGATTTTGTGCAATTCTTTATTCGCTATGGGATGCTGACGGCACTCTACACAACAATTCTTTCTCTGATTCCGATGTTGGTTACTTCACGGCAAAAAGACTAAACGTTGTTCATTCTGAATTTTGGACTTTCCTCACGCATGAACCATTCACTACCATCCTTAGCACCTGCACCAATACCCGTCGCACATTTATTCGCTCCCTTAGACGCACATTTACTGCGACTCTTGCGTACACTCCGCTCGGATGATTGGTCAAAACCAACTCTCGCTGCCAAATGGACAGTCAAAGACGTAGCAGCACATTTGCTTGATGGGAACGTCCGCACCC
The DNA here is from genome assembly GCA_014654705.1 of Ignavibacteria bacterium. GTDB lineage: Bacteria > Bacteroidota > Ignavibacteria > Kapaibacteriales > UBA4661 > PH2015. The sequence continues at coordinate 278,224 of JACVZY010000059.1, read as the reverse complement.
TCTCTATGCAGCGAGATGGTTACTTTGGCATTTCAATGCCTGCAACTGCGCAAGACTCATCTTCGGAATTAGTGGATTGGTTGAACAGCCTCAATCACGAATGGGTACAAGCCGCACAGCGTCTTAGCCCCGATGTACTCCTTCTCTTGCTGGAAGCAACAAGTACCCCCACTAATGCGTACTACGAGTCCGTTGACCTCTGGGCAGAAGCACCTTTTCCCGTTGATTGGGCAGGTGAATCACACAGTTATCAGTGGATGCACCTTGCCAGAGAATACACAGAAAAATGGCACCATCAGCAGCAAATTCGCGAGGCAGTCGGGCAAACGGCAGAACTAATGACGCGCGAATTGTTCTATCCTTGCATTGATACATTCATGCGCGGACTTCCGCACACCTATCGGACGGTGAGTGCACCCGTTGGAACACTCGTTCATGTCTGCGTTACGGGCGATGCCGGTGGGCTGTGGATACTGGAACGCACCAACGACGCATGGGTGCTATCGCCGAGCGCTACGGCTCAACCGACCGCAATACTTAGTCTTCCGCCGGAGGTAGCATGGAAAGTATGCACCAAAGGCATATCACTCGAAAAAGCACGAGAGCACGCCCAGATTACGGGCGATACGGAACTGGGCGCACACGCGCTTAGGATGGTGTCAGTCATGGCACAACCACGAGAATTTGACCTAAACAATTGATTTCACCCGCGAGCAGTTGCAAGCAGCATTGCGACGGCTCACTTTCTAACCATTCTTTTTTGGATAGTGTTGAAAGTTGGGTATTGAATTTTGAGTGTATCCGTCGTCAGCAGACTTTGCCGACAAGGATATTGGACACTCATGAACTCAGCACCCAACACCTAAAACTCAGCACTCTCCCCTATCTTTCGTCATAGCATGTATTTATCACAAATTGAAGTCGTCGGCTTCAAATCCTTCGCCGTCAAAACACAAGTGAAGTTCACGCCCGGCATGACGGCTATTGTCGGACCAAACGGTTGCGGTAAAACAAACGTTGTGGATGCTCTGCGCTGGGTCTTGGGCGAACAAAAAGCCTCTACACTGCGTTCGGACAAGATGCAAGACGTGATTTTCAACGGCACCAAAAACCGTCGCCCGCTTGGGCTTGCGGAAGTGTCGCTCACGGTACAAAATAATCGCGGCGTATTGCCCACCGAATATTCCGAAGTCAAGATGACACGCCGCCTCTTCCGAAGCGGTGAAAGTCAATACTTGCTCAACGGCACAGAATGTCGGTTGCGCGATATTACCGACCTTTTCATGGATACGGGCATGGGCGCTGATGCGTATTCGGTGATTGAATTGAAGATGATTGAAACAATTCTCAGCAATCGCACCGATGAACGCCGCAAGCTCTTTGAAGAAGCCGCCGGAGTGACGAAATACAAAAGCCGTCGCCGCGAAACGGAGCGTAAACTGGAGACCATTCAAAGCGATCTTTCGCGCATTAACGATATTGTCGTAGAAGTCCAAAAAGTCGTTCGCTCACTTTCTCGCCAAGCAGCAAAGGCAAAATTGGCAGCAGAAATTGGCGGTAAACTCCGTCAGGTGGAACGTGTCACGCTTCAGCACGAGTACGCCCAGCTTTTGCGTCTCGCACTGCCGCTCGAAGAAAGTATTCGCACAGAACGCGCCAATAAAGAGCGCTACGACCAAGAATTGCAAGATGCAGAGGCAGTCATGGCAAGCCTTGAGGCACAGCAAAACGACGTACAAAGCCGCTTGCAAGCCGCCGAAAGTGCTTTTGTGGAGGTGCAGCGCAGACAGATGGCAGCATCGCAAGAACGCGCTGTTGCCAATGAACGCTTGATTGCTTTGGAACGCAGCCGTGAACGCGCGTTGAAGGAATCTGCCGAATTACAAGCTGCCGTGCAGCAAGCAGAAGTACGCCTTGCCGAAACCCGTGCAGCGCTTGATTCTTCGGAACATGACCTCGAAAATGCCGAAAATACCTATAACAGTCTCAAAGCTATTACCGACGAAATAAACGCCGGAGCGCAATCCGCCCGCGTGAATGCGCGCACGGCAAACGATGCGGTGATGAATCTTCTGAATCAAATCAATGCTGTCCGCGCAAATTCCGAGCGAACCATTGCTTCGATGAACGCTCTCAAGCAGCGAACAAGCGAAACCAAAAGCGCCATGCAACAGCAGCAAGAAAAGCTGATGACGGCGCAGCGCGACTATGAAGCATCGCTCGCGCTGGGCGCAGAACATGATGCCCGCGTCCGCAATGCCGAAGATGAGCTTCATGCAGCGCAAGAAGCATTGGAAGCATTACAAGCAGAACTTTCAGCCGCAGAACGAGAAGCAGCAAGCATCCAAGCCGAACTCAGCCGCAAAAGTGCCTCATTAGAATTTTTGCAAGGTTTGGTCAACGCTGCCGATACTGTCCAATTCTTGATGAAGACTGATACTTGGCAGCCCACACGCCGCATTACACTGGCAGAAGCAGTATCAGCAGATGAACGTTTTCGTGTTGCGCTGGAATCAGCGCTAGGCGAGGCGGCTGGATATTTTGTGGTAGATACTGCCGAGGAAGCGGCAGCAGCCATATCAGCACTAAAGGCGGCAAACAAAGGAAAAGCAACATTTATTTGCCTCGACCGTGTTCCACCACGCCCTGCACCCGTGCTTCTGCCGGAACAAGAGCAGTTCGGAGGATATTTAAGCGAGATAGTCAATACAAATGCTGATGCGCTCCGCAGCGAAGCTCTTCGGAATGTACTGCGTCATACGCTTGGTAATACGCTCTCTGTCGAAACAGCCGATAGCGCACGCCAAGCGATTGAGCGAGGACTCTGCGATGCTGCTGTGGCGCTAGATGGCGAAATCATCCGCACCAACGGCTCGGTGAAAGGCGGCGGCACCAATCCCACCGAAGGCGCGACGATTGGTCGCCGTGAACAAATCGAAACACTCACGCAGGAAACAAGTGTGCTCCAAGCACGTTTGTCGGCGCTGCGTGCCACAATGACAGAAAAAGCAGCACTTCGTAAAGAAATCAACCCGAACCGTTGTGCTGATGTACTTCGTCAGGCAGAAGCCGCAAAAAGCAAGCACGAGCAGACTCTGGGACAACTACGATTTCAGATGGAATCGTTGGAAGAATCGTTGGAGCAAAAAAGTGCAGATATTGACCGATTCGCTGGTGAAATGCGGGCGCTGGAAGAAGCACAAACACTGGACGGCGCAAATGGCAATGAATTGGAAGAACTCGTACAGCAAAAGCACAGCGCGGAGGAGCGCTTACGCGAAATGCACAATGCGTTAGCTGCTATCGAAGAAGAACTTGCCGCACGTGCCGACGAATCCCGTGCAGCTGAGATGCGACTCGTGGAAGCACGTGGCGAGCAGCGATCGCTTACAAGTGCTGTGGAGCGTCTGGAGACGGAAATTGCTTCTCTCGAAGAGCGCAGCCACAAACGTGAGCGAGAGGCACAAGAAGCACAAAGCGAACATGACACGCTTGAGCAAAGTTTTGCAACAATGGAAAGCGCCCTAGCAACCGTACAAGCAGAAGCTTCAGGTCTGGAAGCCATTCGTGATGCCGTTGCACTGGAGCAGGCAGAAATTCGCAAGCACATCCAGCGCGAAAGCGAAGATACGCGTAGCGTTCGCCGTGAAGCCGAAGCCGTAACAACACGCCTTCACAAGGCGGAGTTGGATTTCACAAACTTGCAGAATCGCGTGGAGGCTTTGCGTGAGCGAGCATTGGAGGAATTTACACTCGACCTCACGCAATTCACCCAGCCCGAAACACTGGAAGAATCAGCCATCAACGACAATGCGACGATGTTTGAAGACCAAAAATTCGACCTTGCGCGGCTCAAAAACGAAGCAAAATCGCTGAAAGAGCAGATAAAAAGTATCGGCACAGTGAACCCACTTGCGGCAGAAGAATACGACCGCGAGAATGCTCGTTTGGAATTTTTAGAAGCGCAATTCAAGGATTTGCAAGAGTCGGAACATACGCTCAAACAAACGATTCAGGAAATCAATCACACAGCACAAAAGCAGTTTTACGACGTATTTGAGCGCATTCGTACGAATTTCATTCATATTTTCAAAACGCTCTTCAATGAAGGCGACGAAGCGGACTTGCAAATCGAAGAAGGCGACCCGCTCGAAGCGCCTATCAAAATCATCGCTAAGCCGCGTGGGAAGCGCCCGGCTTCTATTGAGATGCTCTCCGGTGGCGAAAAAACGCTGACCGCAATTGCGCTCTTGTTTGCAATTTATCTCGTCAAACCAAGCCCGTTCTGTATTCTGGATGAAGTAGATGCGCCGCTTGATGACGCAAACATCGGTCGTTACGTGCGCCTTATTCGCACGTTCAGCGAAACGACGCAGTTCATTATGATTACCCATAATAAACTCACCATGGAAGCCGCCGACACGCTCTACGGTGTAACAATGCAGGAAGAAGGCGTTTCCAAACTTGTCTCGGTACAGTTCAGTCAGTACCTTGGTGACGGGGCATTTGCAGAAGAAAAAGGCTCGCAGAAAAACGGGAAAGTCGAATCTGCACTGGAGGAACTCGCGTAACGACGCAGAATCAGAAGCGAAACGGCATAGAAAAAAGCCGCCCTGCAATATATTTGCAGGGCGGCTTTTGAGCTATTTACCTACTTGCCGTCGTCGCCGTTAGTTTCACTTTGCTCGCGCAATTTTCATTGCTTCGGGGAAGAGTTGAACAGCTTTTTCGACTTCTTTGTTTTCGATGTAGGATTCCACAAATTCGGGGCTGGTGTTCCAGATATAGCTTGTGATAAGACCTTTGACCGAGCGGCTCAGTATGGCTGCATCGCGCACAAAATCTTCATCTTTCCACTCTGCCTTGCGCTCAGTGGCGGTTCGTTTCATCTCAGCAAGAGCAGCTTCATCAAGGTCGTATTTTTGGAGGAACTGCACAATGTCTTTCGCATATTTTGTGCGAATGTCATTGCCGCTTTTAATGACCACATTATCCGCAAAATCCTGAATCACGCCTTTACTGCTTAGTTGGCGAATAAATTTGCTGGCGGTGTCGTTTTTGACAACATAATCCGGCACAATACCGCCGCCGCCATAGACGATGCGCCCCGCAGCTGTTTTGAATTTCGGTCGTGGCGTGGTATCAGTTTCGTGTTTGTGGTCAAGATTTGACCCTTCTTCTACGTCCTCACGTCCTTCCAACGCATAGTATTTGCTGCGGTCGCCGGCGTATGACCGCTGAATACAGCGTCCCGACGGGGTGTAGTAGCGGGCAATCGTCAGGCGCAGTTCCGAGCCGTCCGAAAGTTGATATGGTACTTGTACCAACCCTTTACCGAACGACGTTTCACCGACCACCAAGCCTCTGTCCAAATCCTGAATCGCGCCCGACACAATTTCGCTTGCCGAAGCAGAACCGGAATTAATAAGGACAATAAGAGGTATGTTTTCAAGGCTTCCGGCACGCGTGGAGAAATAGCGCTCACTCAGGACTTCATTTCGCGCTTTGGTATAGACGATGGTTTTTCCTGCCGGAACAAATTCATCCACAAGACCAAACGCCTGCTGCAAATAGCCGCCGGCATTATTGCGCAAGTCCAAGATGAGTTTCTTCATGCCTTGCTGCTTGAGGTTTTGTGCGGCTTTCTGTACTTCTTCTACGGTTGTGGCGGCGAATTTATTCACGTAAATATACCCAATATCCGTGCCTTCAACAATCCACGAAGCATCCACGGTGCGAATTGGTACGCCTTCGCGGACAATAGTGAACGGAATCAGATTAGGCGAGCCTTCGCGTTTGACCTGAATAGTTACTTTTGTACCCTTCTCACCTTTCAGTTTTTTCGGAACATCGTCCGATTTCATGCCGATTGCGCTTTCGCCATTGATTTTCACAATGCGGTCGCCGCAGAGCATTCCGAGACGTTCACTCGGACCGCCGATGGACGGAGTAAGAACGGTGATAGTATCCTTAATAATGCGGAAGAGCACGCCAATTCCAAAATAATTGCCGCTAAAGCGCTCCTGTTCTTGGTCGCGCACTTTGGGTGGCAAATAGGCAGAGTGCGGGTCGAGTTTCTGAAGCATTCCGCGAATGGCGCTTTCAGTAACTTGCGATACGTTTGCCGTATCCACGTAGTTTTGATTGATGAGATTGAGAATATCGCCAAACTTGCGAATTTGCCCATAGACGTTGTTTTCCTGTGCCGCAAGGTCGTGTGGGGCAAATACGTACAGACAAGAGATTACGCCGAGCGCAACAATGCTCTGGCGGAATAAGCGAGAAAAATCGCGAAGAGGAGGCATTTGGAGGAAGGAGAAATCTGGGAAAAATTGGGAAGAGACCAACAAGCCGAAGAGAAACTTCCTTTTGCGGTCTCTTTTGCAATATAACGTAGAAAACGAAATTTTGATGCAATCTCTGTTCATCAGCAAAAATTTTTACTTGTCATGTGACTTTTTTCCATGTTATGACTCTTCCCATAAGTTACCCAATGCTGCCATGTCTTTTGAGGAGAACAACCTAATGAAACCACGCTACATTCTGCTCTGCTGCTTGATGATGGTATTTGCTGGTGCTACGCTCACGCCTCTCACCGCCCAAAGCCCTGACACTCGCTGGTCTCTGGGCGGTTTTTATCGTACAAAAGCTGTCTATGCTCTGTCGGTGCAAAATTCCATTTGTGGCGGTGAGTGTGATTATATGCTCTCCATGCTGCCCGTCGGCGAACTTGGTGCAAGTGCGCTCTACCAGATTCAGCCTACGCTCGGCGTAATGCTTGATCTTAGCTGGAATTCGCACGGTTATTCGTACAAAGCCGCCTATAGCCAAAGTTCCGGCACCGACAACACAACGCCACAATACAGCGTATCGGCGCGGTATCTTGCGATTGCCCCTTCGATTGTGCTGCAAGAGCAGGATTCATCGGGCTTGGCGTGGCGCTGGTTTGCGGGTGTGGGCTTGGGTATTCCACTTGCCGTCACGCTCACACGCTCCGATATTGCTGCCGATGGCTCTGTTACCAGTGACCGCTATTTGTATCCGTCGGTGCGAACGCTTGAGCCGCTTGTGGATGCACGCTTGGGTGCGCTCATTCCGCTTGGCTGGAAGGGATTGCACCTGAGCGCAATACTGAACTACAACGTGAGCAATTTTTTCAAAACTTCTGATTCCTTCGGAAGTGCTGTCGAACGCGCAAATGCCCTTGGTATTGCGCTTGGAGTGGAGTATTTGATTCCACTCCAGGGGCGGAAATAACAGACTATCTTTCTTTCTATCATTTTCTCGGAGAACCGCGCTATGACACGTTTTTACGCTCTCGTTCGCAGTTTTGTGTGCTGCGTTGTTTTTTTTGCCGCCCTCGTTGGCGTTTTTGCGCAAGGCTCCCTTGCTGTGCTTTCGCCGAGTTCGCTTGTCGTCGCTGACCCGCGTGGTGCGTGGAATCGTCAGGGACAAGGCTGTATCGAAGAAGCATTGCTGACTGTCACGCCTTGCGGGGTATATGCCAAATGCGACCTTTTCCTCACCTTCTCTGCGCGTGGCACGGCGTTGACCTCGGCAAAAGATTCGTTGGAAGTGCAGTTCAATTTTACGCTCCCGCTCGAGACGCAGGTTACTGATTCGTGGCTCTGGGTGGGCGATAGCATCGTTCAAGCGAAAATTTTTGACCGCACAAGTGCCTCCACCGTCTACGAAGCCATCGTCCAGCGGCGACGCGACCCCTCACTGCTCACAAAAAATTCCCCTGGCTACTTCAATCTCCGCATTTTTCCTATGCGCGGCAACGAAACGCGCAAAGTGAAAATCAGCTATCTCATTCCAAGCGAATGGTCGGAGACGAGTGTTAATGCGCTCTTGCCGTTGTCCATTCTGAAAGCCTCTTCGCTTGTTCCCAATCTCAGCATCATCTATTACCCGCAAGAAGACTGGACAACACCCCGCATAAGCCTCCAACCCGAAACAGGTTCCGGCTCAACCAGCAATCGTTTTCGTGAGACGCAAGACCTTCAGACAGGTCGCAAAGTCTATGCAACAACGCTTTCCGGCGATGAAGTGCGAAAGAACGAAACAGGCGCGTTCAGCTGGGAAAATCCTGCAAGGAACGGCGTGTTCGTGCAGACCTTTACGCGCAATGGTGAGCAGTTTTATCACCTTGCCGTTATTGCGCGGCAAGTGCTTGGCGTAGGGCATTCGGACAGCGTGGAACTTGATAATCTGCGGCTCTCCGGCAGCAGCGGGAATTGCTATGACCGCTACACCCTGAATTTGCCGCCCGTGTATCCATCGTGGTATGGTATTGGTCGAGGGATTCTAACGCCCACGCTGGGCATATACACTCCAGCGCCTCAGTACACCTTTGGCGGAACGCGGCGCATAGACAAAAATGGTGTTATCCACGAAGTAGGGCGCTTTTCGGGTGATGGTGGTCTGACAATGCGCTTGGGTGGCTATGTGAACAAGGTTCCTTTTGGCATTGAGCGCACCATTCTGCGAAGTGCAATTCGCGAAGGCGGAGCGTGCTCGTTTCTGTCATGGCTGGGCAATCATCTCACCGCGCTTGAAAACGAACCGATGCGCTACGGTTTCAATAGCAATATAGATACGGCTTGGCAGACGCGCCAGAAGAGCATAGTGCAGCAAAGTGTGGAACACCGCGTCCTTTCGCGTCTAACGGCTTTCCTCGCACTGGAACCAAACGACACGACGCGCTCCTGCAACACCTGTACGCAGCCTTCCACCGGATCTCCGGCAGTCGCCAGCACAGGCGCTCCAAGCGGTGTAGCAATTGACATCGCTGCTGCGTCGCGCAAGGCGAATTTTGCAACTTCCCCTTCAGCACAGATGTATTCATCCACATACACACCCTATACGCTAGCAGTTGCGCCGAATCCTTCCAATGCAGCCGCCACTCTGACGCTCACATTGCTCACACCGCTTGATATTGATGTTGCCAGCGTCAACGCCGGAATTTACGATGCGTTAGGACGATCCGTTCTCATGATTCCTTCATCCATTCTTGCCTCGTGGCTAAAGCAAGGGCAAATCAGTATTCTCTGGAACGGCGATGATGATGCCGGACGCGACGTAGCACCGGGCGCATATTTCCTTGTTGTGCAAACGCCAAGCGCACGTCAGGCGGTGAAAATTTTACGGTGGTAGGCGGCTTTAGGGCTTAATCAAAATCATGCTCAGCTGTCGTCCGTCCAGATATTGTACGCCTGCTTGGTCATTCAGAAAAAAAGCATCTTCTTCCAGCATGATGCGTAAGGGCTTTCCGTCCCATTCGGGAATGGCGGTTTCGGCATTGAGTTCGATAGAATAGGCAGTATTTGGGAAAAGAGGATAATCGCCCGCACCCGGCACACCGGCTTGCATATCCCACATTCCGATGGAAGGTCCGGCGGCGTGTCCGTGCGCTCCGATGGGATGCGTGTAAATGGTTGCCTTGATACCTTCCTTCGCGGCTTGTTCCAGAGCGGCTTTCAGCATCATGTTTCCCGTCGCGCCGGTTTTGAATTGTTTGAGCAAAATATCTTGTGTGCGATTGGCATTGGCAAAGGCTTTTTTGATCCCTGCGGGAACATCTGTTTCGCCACGCTTCAGCACGTAGGCGTGCTGCTGCACATCTGAGTTTAAGCCTAAGTACGAAATGCCAATATCCACATGAAGAACATCGCCTTCCTGAATTGTTTCCGAGCCTGGCTTTGCAGAAGCGGGCGCGGTGGTGTTCGCAATCGGGTCGGCGCGTTGAATAGAGACGGACGGATGAAACCATGTTTGCAAGCCAAGTGCATTTATCCGCTCACGAAAGCGCCATTCCATCTGCTCTGTCGTCGTCACGCCCGGCTTGACCACCTCACGCGAGAAACCTTCAGCAATAATAGCATGGGTGATTTTGCAAAGCTCGGGAAAATAGCGCATTTCCTCCGGCAAACGTGTTTCCAACCAACCAACGCTAAGGCGCTCACCGGATACAATGCGGCTATGAAACTCTGTGGGTAGTGCTTTCAGAAAGGCTTGGTATTCCGTCTCGGTCAGTCCGTCAGCATGTGCAAAGTCAGTAGAACGATTCAGCGCAATCCGCTTCGGTACTCGCTCGGCAATCAATTCCGCAAGGCGCTTGTATTGGTCGGACTGTTTGGCTGGATTCCATGCGCTGCGAAAGAACTTTCCTGCCGTTCCCACGTCGTACCGTGCCACAGCGAGACGTTCCACCCCACCCGATTTTGCATCACTGTTGCTTCCTTTGTCGAATAGAACCAAAATTGTTCGCCGCCGTGCCGAAAGCCATGTTGCGGGGAGCATCGTCTTCAGCACTGGATCTTCGTGGTACTCGCGCCCGATAATTACCCACATATCAATACCCTCGCGGCGCATGAGTTCTGGTGCAAGACGCTGAAGGCGTAGTTCCAGAATAGAATCTTGAAGCGCAGCGCGTTCTTGCAGCGAAAGAATACGGGACATTTGAGGTGCAGGCGTTGTTTGTGACAATGCCGCAGCGGTACTCGCACCGAAAAGAACAGTGCAGAAAACAATCAGAAAACGGTTCATGGTAGTAATCTCAGTACTTGGGATAGATTTTGTTCATTGTAATTGAGGGTTAAAATACAAAACCCAACAGGTGTAAACAAGTTGTCAAAACACGACATCAAAATAACTGTGAACCCGTGATACACCTTACAGAAATCAGAAAAGTAATAAGAACAGCAAAGGTATGCGTAATGTTGTCGGATTTTTTGTATTTTACCAAGCAGTTCGTTCTTGGCAGCAAATCCATGATTGTTTCCTTCATCCACCCTTACGGTACATTTTATGCCTACTCTATCACCTTCAGCCCGTGAGCGACTTGCACTTGCATCTATCCTTTTTTTGTCGGTGCATATCTTACGAGAACTCTGGGCGTACTATGAGAATTGGCGTTCTGCATCGCGGGTGCTGGAAGAAGAAATTTCGTCGGCTCTGGATGCCGTGCCCGTCACACGAGATTAAACACCGCCCTCACGAAGAGTGAAGCACCCTTCTTTGTGCCTTTAGTCTTATCTGTGCGCAAGTGTGCTGTGTCCAAATCTAACTCACCCGATGTCCCCGTTTCCACTATGTCGATGCGTTTATGTCTATGCGTTTCCACGAGTGTTTTTTTGCTTTCTTTTTCGTTCTTTTGCTCATTGGAAGCAAGACGAGTGCGAGCGCACAGACACGGGAAATAGATTCCTTGCGGGCAATTCTGCGTGAGCCGACTCTCCACGATACAACGCGCACAAATACGCTCTTGCAGCTTGCTCGAAGGCTATACTCACAGAATGCGGCGGAGATGGAACGCACTGCCCGCGAAGCGCTGAGCATCGCGGAACGAAACCAATTCCAACGCGGCATTGCCGATGGGCTATTGCAAATCGGTCGTTCCATGCACGTCCGAAGCCGCTATACCGAAGGCATGGACTTTATCGCGCAGGCGCGTCAGATTTCTGAGGATATCCGTGACACTGCCGGCATTGCAGCGGCACTCCACGCCAGTGCAAACACCTATCTCGACCAGGCAAATTACGACGAGGCGCTCCGCTATTACCTTCAAGCGCTGACCATGCGCGAACGCCTGAACGACAGGCGCGGTATGTCCACCACGCTCAACAACCTCGGTATTCTCTACAAACAACAAGGAAAATTGGAGCAGGCGCTCCATTACTACGAACAAGCACTCACCATCAATGAACAAGACCATAACGCAAGCGGCACTGCCAGCGCACTGAACAATATTGGGCTGCTCTACAAGCAGCAACGGCGCTATGGCGAAGCAAAAAGTTTTTTGAGGCGCTCCCTCGCTATCGAAGAGCGAATCGGACGCAAACAAGGTATTGCCCTTTCTATCAACAACCTCGGCGTTCTCTATGGTCTGGAAGGCAAACACGACAGCGCCATGCTCTTTTTGCGTCGTGCTTTGGCAATGAAACGCGAAAACAGTGAGCAGCAAAGTATTGCCCAGACACTCAACGAGATGAGCCTTGTGCAGCGCACCATGAGCGATTATCCCAATGCCATCGCCAGTGCATCGGAAGCACTCGCGATTGCAAGAAAAATCAACACCAAAGCTGACATCAAACTTGCTGCGGAGCATCTGGCAGCGGCATACAAAGCACAAAGAGATTTTCAAAATGCCCTCCACTTTCAGGAAATCGCCACCGAATACCGCGATTCGGTCTTTAGCGAAGACAAGGAACGGCAAATGAGCCAGATGGAAACAAAGTATCAAGTAAGCAAGAAGCAAGCGGAGAACGAGGTACTCCGCCGCGACAATGACGCACAAAAGCGCTTCATTACGCTTGTTGTGGCGGTGTGCAGTATTTCGCTGGCGTTCTTGGTGTTTTTCGTGTATTCCAATAACCAGAAGAAGCGCATCAATGCTGAATTGCAGCAACAGCAACATCTTTTAGAAGAGCAATCCATCGAAATCGAAATAGCTAACACGGCGCTCCAAGAAGCAAACGAACAATCGGAACAGCTTCTACTCAATATCTTCCCGACCGCTATTGCAGAACGACTTCGGGCAGGTGAAACCAAAATTGCTGAGCGTTTTGAGAACGTGAGCGTTCTATTTGCTGACATTTCCGGCTTCACGCCACTTGCCCAGCAGCTCGAACCGGTCGTGCTTGTGGCGGTATTGGACGAAATTTTTTCTGCCTTTGATGTCATTGCCGAGCGCTTTGGGCTGGAGAAAATTAAAACGCTCGGCGATGCGTATATGCTTGTCGCCGGAGTACCGCTCCCGCGTGCCGACCACGCCGAAGCAATCGCAATGGCAGCGCTCGCCATCCAATCAGAAGTTACTCTTAAAAGCGACATTTTGCAGCGCATGAACACGAAACTTCAAATGCGAGTCGGCGTACACACCGGCGAAGTAGTAGCGGGCATTATCGGCACGAAAAAGTTTGCGTACGACCTCTGGGGCGATACCGTGAACATTGCACACCGCATGGAATCACACGGTGTGGCGGGTAAAATTCAAGTGTCGGAGGCGTTTGTACAATCCTTCGACACCTCCATCACTGATAAACTTGACGTGACGGGAATGCGTCGAATCACGGCATACCCGCACATTATCGAAAAAGACCAGCACACACAAGAACATTTGCCGCCTTTCGTCAATAATGAAATGCGCCCCTTCATTTTTGAGGAGCGCGGCTCCATTGAGGTCAAGGGCAAGGGCTTGATGACTACCTACTTCCTGCTTTCCTAACCTTTTGTTTATTTTGCTTTTTCGCTATTATGATTACTTTTATCAAAAAACACCATTCTGCAGCACTTGTCGGCATTGCCGCCGCCATTATCGTCGTTTTGCTCGTTATAGCTACGCCTGTGCGAACAATGGCGCAAGGAAAAATCCTGATAAGCATGGATTTGACACAAACTGACCATTTGAAAGCATATGGCGTAGCATATTGGACGCTGGCGAAGGGTCAGACCGTAGATTGGCTTCTGAACTATCACGGCGGGTCGTTTATGACGGATTACAGCGAAAGTATTGCCGCCGAGTGCCGTATTCGCGGTGTCTCCTTTGAGCAGATTGATGGCGCGAGCGCTGCACAAATCTACGCCGAAGTGCAAAACGAAGGGAATAATATGGACGTGGTGCGTCTGGAGAAACAGCCGCGCGTAGCGGTCTATGTTCCGCCCGGCTTCAAGCCGTGGGACGATGCCGTTACGCTCGTCATGGAATATGCCGAGATTCCCTACACAAAGCTCTGGGACGAGGAAGTCGTTAATGATTCACTCCAAAATTACGACTGGCTGCACGTCCACCACGAAGATTTTACGGGACAATACGGCAAATTTTTTGCCAGCTTTTCGACCGCCCCATGGTATATTCAACAAGTGGCACTTTTGGAAAGCACTTCAAAAAAGCTGGGCTTCCGCAAGGTTTCGGAATTGAAAAAGGCTGTTGTGGAGAAGATTCGTTCATGGATTGGTGGTGGTGGCTTTATGTTCGCCATGTGCGGCGCGACCGACACCTTCGATATTGCACAAGCAGCGAAGAATGTGGATATTTGCGATGTCATGTTCGACGGCGACCCACCGGAGGCGGGTGCGACGACAAAACTTGATTTTACGCGCACCTTTGCCTTTGAGAATTTCTCGCTTGTAATGAATCCTTACGAGTACGAGTATTCCAACATTGATTGTGATGCTAATTTCCGCTCGAATGACGCACAGAGCGACTACTTCACGCTCTTCGATTTTTCAGCAAAATACGACCCCGTACCGACGATGCTCACCCAGTGCCATGTCAACGTCGTGCGTGGCTTTTTAGGACAAACCACAGCGTTCCACAAAGAATTCATCAAAAAGTCGGTCATTATGCTTGGTGAAAAAGAAGGCACCGACGAAGTGAAATATATTCACGGCAATTTCGGACGCGGCACCTTCACCTGGTACGGTGGGCACGATCCCGAAGATTACCGTCATGCTGTCGGTGACCCCGCAACAGACCTTGCGCTGCATCGCAATTCAGCAGGGTATCGTTTGATTTTGAACAATGTACTTTTTCCGGCAGCAAAAAAGAAAAAGCAGAAGACGTGATTTTACGTTCCTACACTTGATAGATACTCGGCAGCCGCCCAGCCTGACAGAGCTGCGTCCTCCACACGAGTAAGCAAGGGCGTTATGCCCGCAAAGGCATCTCCGGCAAAAACAAGCGGTGCGGCACTTCCGGCAGCAGCAAGAAATAATTCGGTGTGAGGAGCAGTCACGCGACTATATCGCCAGCGATGCAGCGAATACGACGCAATGGAATCCATGGACAAATAGGGCTGGACATCTGCCAGCAAAAGTGGAACAAGATCTTCCTCACGTGTTTCCCAATGCTCTCTTGCAAAAGACGGTGTGGTGTGGATAGTCAGTGTTGCCACATCGGGCGAAATGCCTTTTTGCTGATTATCTGCTATCCACATCACGCTGACTCCGCCCACGAAGACCATTCCGGGCGGCTTCACTTGGGAGGTTTTACCTTCCAGCAAGGCAAACATAAGCGCGATAGAGGGTTCGTACTGAATTGCTTCCAGACTCATTCGCTCTGCCGCCGATAAAACCTCGTGCGCGAGCGTATCCACCAGCATCAAGGCTTGCGGCACAGGAGCGGTGATAAGTAGTGCGTCCGCATGAATAGTTGCCTCCTTATCGGTCTGCACTTTCCAGCCCCCTTCTGCGGCACTCATCAAACCGACAACTCGCTCACCCAACCGAACCGCCAGACCTTTCGCGCAGTATTTCGCCACTGCCGTCATTCCTTCCGGCGCAATGTAGCGTGGGCGTTGCGATTGACCCAGAGAAGAGGGTGCAGTCCTCCACACCCGTAGAATGCCGTCGCGCTCCATCTCCCGAACGAGCGCCTCAAATCTGGGTTCGTAAGCGGTGATGTACTGTGCGCCGTGGTCTGCTTTTCCCGTGCGACCGTCCACCTCCAAACGGCGCGTTGCCAAGCGCCCACCCAGCCCACGACCTTTGTCAATAACCGTTACGTCGAAACCGCGCTTTTGTAAGTCCTGAGCAGCAAGAAGTCCTGCGATGCCCGCACCGATGACGAGAATGGATTGCATGAGGTGATGTGTGGTGGTGAAAAACTCCCAACAAAAAAATTCTGAGGAACTGCAAAACTAAAAATTTTGTTCCTGATTCTCTACGCCAAAAATACCGGAGCAGAATTTTTTCGCTGCTAATCTTGTGAAGTCCGCTTGAAAAGTGTATTTTGGGCGATTGAAAATTATTGCAACCAAATCATCTTCTTCTCTTCATACCACTAAACTTCATGGAGGCTCTTGTGAGTGTCGTGGACAAATATTTCAAATACTCAATCGGCAAAAAACAAGTCATGGGCGTACTCGGCTTGCTGCTTTGCGGCTTTGCCTTCGCCCATATGACGGGGAATTTTCTCGTCTTCCAAGGCGCAGACAAATTTAATGCCTACGGCGACTTTTTGCATAATCTTCCCGCGTTTCGTTTGATAGAATTAAGCCTTGCTGCGCTCTTCATTGCGCATATTGTGATGGGCATTGTGCTGGCGGTGCAGAACCGTGCGGCTCGCCCCGAAGGCTACGCAGTGAAAAAAAGTTCCGGCGGCGCGACGATAGGCTCAAGCACAATGGCATTTACGGGCATTTATTTTATCCTGTTTTTGGTTGTGCATCTGCTCAACATTCGTTTCCATATCCTGCCCACGCCTGTAGCAGGAGCAAGCGAATACGACGTTACAGCAGCAGTGCTGGCAAATCCGGGATTTGCGATTTTTTATGTTGTCTCGTCACTCATTTTGGGGCTGCATCTTTCGCACGGCTTGCAAAGCTCGTTCCAATCGCTTGGCTTCTATAATCGCCAATACACGCCCACGCTGAAGAAAATTAGCGTTCTTTACGGTATCGTAATTGCCGTCGGATATAGCGCCATTGCAATTTTTATGCTCGTCAAACACGGATAATGTTTCGCTTGAATTCCAGTTGGACGAAAAAACGACAATCAACGAAAAAGGCTAACCGCATCGTTTGCGGTTAGCCTTTTTTATGGTTGTTTTGTGGCGCTCTCTCGCCTGTCGTTTACGGCTCCACAAGCTGCACCGGAAGCGGATTCTGCTCCTGTGCGGCTTTATTGAACTTCGCCACGCCTTCGCTCAAAAGCGGCTTCAAACGGGCAAGTTGCGTATCAATACGAACGGAGAGGTCTGCGAACATTTCCACCATTTGTTTTGTCGGTCGGCTGTCTGCGCTTGCCACCATGCTGCCGAGCGCCATCATCTTGTTGTTCAGCCGTACGGGATAGTTCAGCACGTCCTGACTGCTTTTGAGTTTGGTCTGGATGAGTTCATTTTCGACGGCGTTCAGGCTGTCCAAAAGCGGTTTTGCTGCTTCTTTGAGCGCGAGACCTTTGGTCGTGGGTTTGTCCGCATCAGCGCTGAGGCGGTCAACGGCGCTGTTAATTTGCTTTTTCAGGTCGCGCACGGCATTGATTGCTTTGTGCGTTTCGGTTACTTTCGCGTTTATCTTTTGCAACAGCTCGAACTGTGCGGCGAAATCGGCATCGGCTATCTCCACGCGCGGGTCTTTGCGGATTTCAAAGGGCTGCGTGCTGACGACCTTGCCTGCAACAGACAAACGCACTTGATATTTGCCCGGAGGTGCCTTGGGTCCTGCCACCGAACCGCCCCAGTTGATTGCGCCCGGCACTTCCACCGCGTCAGGATACCGCATATTCCACACAAAGCGGTTCATACCTTCGTTTGCCGTCACAACGTCCGTGCGCTTTTCGTCAGAGTTCGGGTAGAATTCTGATGATTCCTTAATGGCTTTGCCTTTTTTATCGCGCTTATTGGAGTACGAAATAATCAGGTCGCCTTTTTCGTTCAGAAAATCCAATGCAATCGAATCACTCGTTTTTTCCTTGAGATTGTACGAGATAATCACGCCATAGGGCGGATTCGCCCCCGTCGCCAAACCAAGCGGCAAATCAAAA
Source organism: Ignavibacteria bacterium (assembly GCA_014654705.1). Lineage (GTDB taxonomy): Bacteria > Bacteroidota > Ignavibacteria > Kapaibacteriales > UBA4661 > PH2015. The sequence goes on along the minus strand of JACVZY010000059.1, from coordinate 260,734 downwards.
TCGGGGTCGCCCCAACGGTAGGTGTGTCGCGGCGCAAAAAGTGCTATTTCGCCCGCTTTTACCTTGCCGTCAGCTATTTGATAAAGCGGCGAAAGGTCGTCCAAAATCCAGAACGAACGTCCGTGCGTTGCCACAACGAGGTCGCTTTCGCGCTTTTGGATAACAAGGTCGTGAACAGGCGTGAGCGGTAGATTGAGTTGGAGTGGCTGCCATGCCGCAGTGGCGCTTGCACCATTACCAGCACTTGCGCTATTAAACGTAACATACACGCCCGTTTCCGTGCCGGCATAGAGCAGACCGCGCCGATTGGGGTCTTCACGCACCACGCGCACAAATGCACCCTCGGGAATGCCTGTTGTCATGCGCGTCCATGTTTTGCCGTAGTCGGTGGTCTTGAAAATATAGGGCTTTTGGTCGTCGAGTTTGTAGCGGTTCGCGGCAACGTACACCGTACCTTTGTCGTGCGGGCTGCACTCAATCATACTGATAAGTGCAAGTTCCGGTAAATCTTTCGCAGGCGGAGTAACGTTTTGCCATGTTTTGCCGTTGTCACGGCTAACGTGGACAAGTCCGCAATCCGAACCAGTCCAGAGTACGCCTTGCTCTACGGGCGATTCAGCAATCGTAAAAATCGTGTTATACGTCTCCACTCCCGTATTGTCTTTGGTGATAGGACCGCCGGACGATGCTTGTTTACTTCTGTCGTTGCGCGTCAGATCGGGACTGATAATTTCCCAACTCATCCCTTCATCTCGCGAACGGAAAACGACTTGCGCCGTTGCATAGAGTGTGTTCGGGTCATGCGGCGAAAACACAATCGGATATGTCCACTGGAAGCGATATTTGCGATTAGCGGACGGCTCGCCGATAACTTCTTCGGGAAACGGCGAGACGTTTTGCTGCTGTTCGGTAAGAAGATTGTGCTTGGTCATAAAACCACCATAGCTGCCACCAAAGACGATATGCGGCTTTGCGGGATGCGGCGTGATGTAGCCCGATTCGCCGCCTGCGGTCGGGAACCACTCGCGCACACCGATTTCACCGCTTCCTGAGCGGCTTGCGATAGAAACACTGGTATTGTCCTGCTGCGCACCATAGACGCGGTACGGTTGTTGGTTGTCCACAGCTACGTGATACATCTGTGATGTGGGAATATCCAGCGCTGTCCACGTTTTGCCACCATTTTGGCTCACGCTTGCGCCACCGTCATCAGCAATGACCATACGCTCAGGATTGTTTGGGTCGAGCCAGAGGTCGTGGTGGTCGCCGTGCATGGTGCGAATGGTCTTGAAGGTCTTACCACCATCAACGGATTTGTGAAAATTGACGTTGGTGGCGTAAATGGTTTCAGGATTTTTGGGGTCGGCATAAATGCGTGAGTAGTACCATGCGCGTTGGCGTAAGTTGCGGTCGTCGGTGGTGCGTGTCCATGTCTTGCCTGCATCATCGGAGCGAAAAAGTCCGCCATTGTCGTTTTCCACCAGCGCCCAGACGAGATTGCTATTTACAGGCGAAACCGAAAGTCCGATTTTGCCAAGAATACCTTTGGGCAAGCCCGTATTGCGGGTGATGTCTGTCCATGTGTCGCCGCCGTCAGTGCTCTTCCAGAGACCACTTCCTTCGCCACCGGACGACATTTCGTGCGGAGCGCGGTATGCTTGCCACATTGCAGCGTATAGGACACGCGGATTAGCAGGATCCATTGCCAACGAAACCGCACCCGTTTTTTCATTTTTGTAGAGAATCTGTTTCCACGTCGCGCCGCCGTCCAGCGAACGATAAACGCCACGTTCTTTGTTCTGCCCAAAAATATGTCCCATCGCTGCCACATAGACCACATCGGGGTTCTGGGGATGCACCACAATTTTTGCAACGGACTGTGTTTCTTTTAGTCCGATGTGTTTCCACGTTACGCCTGCATCGGTGGTGCGATATACGCCGTCGCCCATTGCGATATTACCGCGAATGTCGGTTTCGCCCATGCCCGCGTAGAGTACATTCGGGTCAGAAGGCGCAATGGCAATTGCTCCCACGGAACTTGAGCCGAAAAATTTATCGGACACACACGCCCAGTTTGCGCCGCCGTCGGTGGTCTTCCATACGCCACCGCCCGTTGCGCCAAAGTAGTACGTGAGGGGCTGTGCAGGATGCCCAACAGCAGCAAGCGAGCGCCCGCCACGATAAGGACCAAGATTACGCCATTCCATTTTGGCAAAAAGCTTTTCGGGAACAGTCTGAGAAAACGTCACAACGGGCAGCAGACAAAAGGCGACTGCCGCAAAGAGTGATGCGGTGCGATGGTGAAGCATAGCAAGTGGAAAAAAGGTGAAAAAATGAGAATAATAACGAACACACAATAGCAAAAACAGACTCTTAAAATGCCAGTAATTCCCGCATAGCCACAAGCATTTTCGCTTTATTCGGCAGAACTTCCTGTTCTAAAGGTGGTGCAAAGGGCGTTGGAGAGTCAAACGCAGCCAAACGGCGCACGGGAGCGTCAAGAAACGCAAATGCTTTGTCTGCAATACGAGCAGCAATTTCCCCACCAAAGCCGCCTGTCAGCGTGGCTTCATGCGTAATGAGAACGCGGTTTGTGCGCTTGACCGATGCCAGCACCGTTTCTTCATCATAAGGAATCAGCGTCCGGATGTCCACCACTTCAATTTCAACGCCTTCTTTGGTCATATCCTCAGCAAGCGCAAGTGCTTCGTGGAGCATGGAGCCGTAACAAACAATTGTCGCGTCACGTCCCGGGCGCACGACAGCTGCCTTGCCGAGCGGGACAACATGTTCGCCATCGGGAACTTCATCCTTGATTTTGCGATACAAGCCCTTGTGTTCATAAAAAACGACGGGATTGTTATCACGAATGGCGGATATGAGCAAGCCCTTTGCGTCGGCAGCTGTGGCAGGGCAAACAACCTTGATGCCGGGTGTATGAGCAAACCACGCTTCGGAGTTGCGAGAGTGAAAAGGTCCGCCGCCCACGCCGCCGCCAGAAGGACCGCGCACCACAATCGGTACGCCCATTCCCCAACGGTAGGCAGTCGTTCCGGCAACATTCACGATTTGATTGAAAGCATTCGTCACAAAATCCATAAACTGCATCTCGACGACGGGACGCATTCCGTTGAACGATGCTCCAACGGCAGCGCCAACGATACCCGCTTCCGAAATCGGCGCATTGATGACGCGCTCTTTGCCAAATTCTTCTTCGAATCCCTTTGTTACTTTGAAAGCGCCGCCAAATGAACCGCCAATATCCTCCCCAATAAGAAATACAGACGAATCTCGCCGCATCTCGTGGCGCAGTGCATCGGAAATTGCTTGAATGTAGGTTATGACCGGCATAAAATCTCCCTTTCCTGAACAAACAATGATGATAGTATGATTTGATATTTCTGTCCGTGTCTCTTTCGCAAGTTTATCCCTTTCGCTTGAACTCACGGCTTTCGATGCCATAGCGCTTCATCCACGTATGGAGCGTTTCGCGGCTAATGCCCATTTGCGAGGCGGATTTGCTCACGTTTCCGTTCGTTTCGGTCAGCGTGGCAATAATGCGTTGCTTTTTGAGTTCGTCTTCGTCGGCTTTAATCGTGCTGGCGATAAAGGGTACAGAATGCGTAGGCTGTACGGCAGCACCGTTTATTGCTGATGATGAAGTGCTGACAAATGACGAGGACGATGAAAATCCTTGCGAGAGCGCTTGTTGGCTGAAGTTTTGGAAGAGAGACGAGTCGCTTTCGACAATATCTGCCATTTCCACGCGGTCGTTTTGTGCGGTTTGCAGAACGCGCTTGAGCAAATTCGTGAGTTGGCGTACATTGCCATCCCACGGAAGTTCCTGCATATACTCAATAGCTGCAATGGCAATGTATCTCTGCTCGCCGTTCTTGTGGTTATGCTCACTGAGGTAGTATTCTACAATCAGCGGAATATCTTCGCGGCGCTCACGAAGCGGTGGCAGCGTAATTTCACACTCGCGCAAGCGATGGTAGAGTTGCTCGCGGAAGCGTTTATCACGTATAGCTTCGGGCAAATTGCGGTCTGTTGCGGAAATAATGCGCACGTTCACTTCTTCTTCGCGCACCGATCCCAAACGCTTGACTTTTTTGTCGTCAATGGGCAAGAGCAGACTGGGCTGGAGTTCAAGCGGCAAATCGCCGATTTCGTCCAGAAAAAGTGTTCCTTTATGTGCTTGCTGGAATAAACCGATTTTATCATCGCCGGCACCGGAAAATGCGCCTTTGGTATGCCCAAAAAGTTCACTTTGAAAAAGCGAAGCCGGAATGTTCGGAATGTCCACCGTGACAAATCCTGCCGACGCACGGCGACTAGCAGCATGAAGAGCTTTGGCAACAATTTTTTTGCCCGTACCGGTGTCGCCCGTCACCAAGACCGAAAGCTCGGTTCTGCCATACTTCAGAATTTTTTCTGCTACATCCATCATGCGTTTGCTGCGCCCGATTAAGCCATTCTCGCGCATAAACTGAAGCGTTTCTTCTCCGGCAATGCGCGTATTTAGGCGCTCCATAGCGGTATAAAGCACTTCTTTCAGTTTCTCGCGGCTAATATCGCTTTTGGGAATGAAGTTCTCCGCGCCCATGCGTGTCGCTTGCACAGCCGCATTGAAAGACCCCGTGCCGGAAATCATCACCACGGGAAGTTGCGGGTAAAGCCGTTTGGATTCCGCCAGCACGTCCAAGCCCGTCATGGTGGGGTGGTTGAAATCCACATCCAGCAGCACAAGCGCTATCTCGCTACTTCTCAGACGCAAGTATTCAAGCGCATCGGCGGGATTATGGACGGCATAATACTTCCATCCTTCGGAAGCAATGATGTCGCCAATAGTGGCGCAGTATTCGCGGTTGTCGTCGGCGATGAGGATGTTCATAAATTCCGATGTTGAGAATTAAGTTTTGAGTGCTAGATCTGGAAACCTTTGGCACACTGACAATGCCATTCACAAACTCATTTACCCACCAAATGCCTTCAGCGCCGCTTCCACACGCTTCAAACACTCTTCTTTGCCCAAAAGCTCCATTGTCTCGAACATACCTGCACCAACCGAACGACCCGTAATCACGAGGCGCAGCACATTCATAAATACACCGACTTTGATGCCGGATTCTTTCGCAAAGGCTTTTGTTACTTCTTGAAGCGCTGTGTGATTCCATTCAGTTGTCGCAAGGCGTTCTGCCAGAGAGCGCACGGGTGCTGCGTGTTCCGGCAGCCAGTGTTTTTCCTTGAACTCGGCTTCGTATTCGGTAGGTGCATGAAACATATACGTCGTGAAGGCAGGAACTTCGTTCAGTTTTTGAATCCGTTCCCGCACAAGCCCGATGACGCTTGCGAGATATTCTTGTGTGGTCGTAACACCACTTGCTTGCATGGCGGGCATAATATCGCGGGCAAGTTCGTCTAACGGCTTGGCGCGTAAATACTCACTGTTCATCCAGTCCAGTTTCTGCACATCAAAGACTGCTCCGGCTTTGTTGACCTTCGTAAGGTCGAAGGTGTCAATGAGTTCCTGCATAGAGAAAATTTCACGGTCACTGCTTGGATTCCAACCCAATAGCGCAACGAAATTCACCAGCGCCTCGTGGAAATAGCCTTTTTCGCGGTAATCTTCCACTGCCACGTCGCCTTGACGCTTGCTCAGTTTGGTTTTGTCGGGATTGAGCAAGAGCGGCAAATGCGCGAACTGCGGGCGTTCCCAGCCAAGCGCATCATAGAGCAAAGCGTGTTTTGGCGTGGAAGGAAGCCATTCTTCACCACGAATAACGTGCGTGATGTTCATCAAATGGTCATCCACGATATTGGCAAGGTGGTATGTTGGGAAATTATCGGATTTGAGCAAAATTTGGTCGTCCACATCCCGCGCCGGTACTTCGATGGGACCGCGCACGAGGTCATCAAAGCGAATCTCACCCGAAAGCGGTACTTTCATGCGTACGGTTTTAGGTGCATCTTCCGCCAGAAGTCGCTTTGTTTCTGCTTCGCCGAGCGTGTATTGATTGCGCATCGTCGTGCGATCGTATCGCCATGCCACGCCTGCATCCTGCATCCGCTTGCGCATAGCGTCCAGTTCGTCTGCCGTGTCGAAGGCATAATATGCCGCGTCACGTTCAACAAGTTCTGCCGCGTATTGGCGATAAAGGTCAAAGCGCTCCGATTGCACGTAAGGACCGTAGTCGCCGCCCCGCTCTGGGCTTTCGTCAAACTCAATGCCCGCCCAACGCAGTGTGGTCAGGAGCGCTTCAGCAGCGCCTTCCACCAAACGTGTTCTGTCGGTGTCTTCGATACGCAAGATGCACACGCCGCCGTGACGTTTGGCAAAAAGATAGTTGTAGAGTGCAGTGCGTAAACCGCCTACGTGAAGGTATCCCGTCGGGGAAGGAGCAAATCGTACACGAACCATAATTGAAGAAAATGAAGAATGAGGAATTGACGAATTAGGAATTGTGAAAACGCCGCATTGGGCGCATTTACTCCACCGTATAGCCTGCTTCACGCAATGCCGTGAGCGCTCTTGAGAGTTTTGCTTGCTTGACCATGACGTAATCGGTGTCGTAAGTGGAAATGATATTGATGTTTATGCCCGCCTCTGCCAGCACACCGGAAAACTTTGCGGCAATACCCACAAGCGACAAGTCCATCACGCCAAGCCTGAGAATGCGCCAGTTACCGTCAATACGGGCAATATTGCCAAGTCCGTAGTGGTCTATATTGCGCACCACAAGGCGCTCTTCGCATACAAGCGACAATTCATCGGGGCTGCGGGAAATGGTATAGAACGACGACTTCCAGACGAAATCAGGCAACTGCTTCACCTCCACCGGCAAGCGCAGAAGCGTAAAGACATCGGGCAACAGATGAAACGTGGTTCTTGCGATAAGAGCCTCGCGCTCGGCTTTTTCCACACGCTCTTGGGCTTGTTGCAACTCAATTTCTCGGTCTGCTGCTGCTTGTTGTTCGATTTCTTCCGCCGACAAGGGCGCTTCTGCCGTCTGTTCGGTAGCGCCTAGCTGCTCCTGTGGCTCGGAATCGTTCTGCGGTTCACGTAGTTCATCGTTCATCCGTTGCTCATATCCTTTCCGGAAATTTCTTTCGTTAGAACTCTTGAGAAACTTCCGCGTAGGTGCGTTCGGTCTCTTGGACACGGACGCACAGACGCTTCACAAGGACGTTCTGCGACTCACGAAGACGAAGTGCGATTTCTTTGAGCAAGTACGCAGCAAGGTTTTCTGCCGTTGTGGGGAAATCCACGTAATTCACCTTCAACGTATTATCATGGAAAAATCGCATCATCATTTCGTCCGAGCGGTCGCAGAGAAACGAGTGGTCAAGCTGCTTGACGAGTGGTTCCACGACAGTCTTGAGGTCGAGATAATCCATCACCATACCCTGAGCGTCCGGTTCGCCTTCCACTTCCACCCAGAGCCGATACGAGTGCCCATGCACGTTCTGGCAGCCGCCCGTGTGGTAGGGCAGTCGGTGAGCCATTTCCCAGTGAAATTCTTTTGCGATACGAGTAGTCATGGTAAGAAATTTTGAGTTGTGAGTTTTGAATGATGAATGTCGAAAGGCGAATTACTATGCGGCTTGCGGAGCATAACAACGAAGAGAATCATTGCCGCAAATAAAATCTGTGCATTCAAAACTCAACACAGAACATTCAAAACTATTTTTTATGCGAAGCCACAATCACCGACGAAATACCACCACGCGGCATCCACTCGGCGATAACATCCATTTCAAGTGGGTCGCAAGCAGCAACAAGGTCGTCCAAAATCTGATTGGTTACGGCTTCGTAGAAAATGCCTTTGTTGCGAAAATCAAGGAAGTAGTATTTCAGCGCTTTCAGTTCGATGCAGGTTTCGTCGGGAATATATTTGACCGTGATAGTGCCAAAATCCGGCAATCCCGTTTTGGGGCAAACAGACGTGAACTCTGGATTTGAGTGAGAAATAGTGTAGCGCCGTCCTTTAGGGGCGGGATTAGGAAAAGTTTCAATTTGTACCATAGCAAAAATGCAAGAGTGAAGTAATACGACGCAAAACAGGGTGAATAGGAAAACCTCAAAGATACAAAAATTGTTCGTGTTTCGGACGGAGAATTTCTCCCCCAAACCCATTCCTTTGTTTCCGACGGTGAAACTCTTTTCCAAAAATACGGTATATCGTAGCGCAACTTTTTTCAACGTTAATTTCAAGAGGTACAACAATGATTCCATCGCTTCGCCTTCGTTCGCGTCTCTCTCTGCTCGTAGCCGTCGCAGCGCTTTTTGTTTCGACGCTGCCGGGGACGGCGCTGGCACAGCAATATCGCCTTTCTGCACCGCCGAGTGGCAATAATCAACACGCTATCGTCACGCAATATATCGGCTTGGTGCGCGTAACGGTTGACTACAACAGCCCCAACGTTACCAGTCCCACGGGCGAGGACAGAACGGGCAAAATCTGGGGGCAACTTGTTCCCTACGGCACACCAAAATCAGACTTTGGACTATTGGAGCCAATGCCGTGGCGTGGTGGTGCAAATGAAGGTACGACCATAGAATTTTCGCACGATGTCGTACTGGAAGGAAAACCCGTCGCAGCAGGAAAATATGGCGTTCACTTCATTCCCGACGCGCAAGAATGGACGCTTATTCTTTCAAAAAATTCGTGGCAATGGGGCAGCTATTTCTACCGCGAAGCAGACGATGCGCTGCGCGTAAAAGTGAAGCCTACCAAAAGTGAATTTCGCCAATGGCTCACGTACGAATTTCTTGAACGCAAGCCGACAAGCACTCTTTGCGCTATGATGTGGGAAAATCTGCGCGTCCCAATCAAAATCGAAGTACCAAATCTTAATGATTATTACGTCGGACAAATGCGGAAAGAACTGCAAGGCGAAATCGGTTTTGCATGGGAGAATTGGCAAAATGCAGCAAATTTTTGCTTGCAAAACAACATCAATTTGGAAGAAGCATTGCGCTGGGCGGACTATTCTATCAATGCCACATTTGTTGGGCAAGCGAACTTCCGAACCCTCAGCACCAAAGGGCAAATCCTCGCTAAACTGGGCAAGCAAAAACAAGCCGATTCCTTGATGAATTTGGCTATCAATCAGCCAACAGCAAGCGCAATGGACTTGCACACCTACGCCCGGTCGCTGCAAGCGCAAGGACGCAAGCAAGATGCAATGAAAATCTTCGAGTTGAACGCACAGCGTAACCCCAAAGACTGGGTGCCGCAATGGGGCTTGGCTCGTGGTTATTCGGCTCTTGGCGAATACAGCAAAGCACTCAAAGCAGCCGAAAAAGCACTCACTCTTAACCCCGACGAAGGCAATAAAAGCAACATTCAAAAGGGTATTGAAAAACTCAAAGCGGGAAAAGACGTGAATTAAAGGTAGGAGTGCGAGCGCAAGTTCGCACCAATCGTCGTCGGAACGAACTTGCGCTCTCACTCCATCCGCCGGACAACGTTTGTTCGGCGATTTTTTTTGCATTCAAGGAAATTTGAAAATTTCGCGTTCTTTTGGCAATCTGAAAAAGCGTATATTTGTTATTTGTGTGTTTCCGTTTCGGCAGACACTCTGCCGCACAACTATTTCAAACTAACCCGACTAACAGAAAGCTATGGAAAAACCTGTCATTCTCTCCGCCGCACGCACGGCTATCGGTGCCTTCCAAGGCGCACTTACCCCGCTCGGCGCACCGCAAATGGGCGCAATCGCTATCAAAGCTGCACTTGCGAAAGCCGGACTTACACCCGAACAATTCGCCGAACACACCAGCGAAGTCATTATGGGTCAAGTGCTGGCAGCGGGCGTGGGGCAAGCACCTGCACGCCAAGCAGCTATTTATGCGGGTGTTCCGAAGTCTGTTCCGGCTATTACTGTCAACAAAATGTGTGGAAGCGGCTTAAAAGCAGTCATGCTCGGCGCTCAGGCAATTTTGACGGGCGACGCGGAACTTGTGCTTGCAGGCGGTCAGGAATCCATGACAAACGCACCGTATTTACTTCCGAAAGCACGCGGCGGCTACCGCATGGGCAACGGTGAAATCATTGATTCGATGATGTACGACGGCTTGACCGATGCTTACGATAAAGGTTCAATGGGCGTTTACGGCGATATGTGCGCTAAAGAATATGGCTTCACTCGCGAAGCACAAGATGAATTTGCAATCAACAGCTACAAACGTGCTCAAGAAGCGCAGAAAAACGGTTGGTTTACCTCAGAAATCACGGCGGTCGAAATTGCTGACAAAAAAGGTACGGTCTCGTTTGCAGCCGATGAAGGACCTGGGCGTGCTCAGTTCGACAAAATCCCAACCCTCAAGGCGGCATTCTCCAAAGACGGCTCCGTTACTGCCGCGAACGCTAGTTCCATCAATGATGGTGCAGCAGCACTGGTGCTTGCTTCGCCCGCAAAGGCTGCCGCACTTGGCGCAAAGCCGATTGCGCGGATTTTGGCACAAGCCTCACACGCTCAAGAGCCACAATGGTTCACCACCGCACCAGTGGGCGCAATCAAAAAAGCGCTCGCTAAAGCCGGATTGCAAGCAAGCGATATTGACCTTTACGAAGTAAACGAAGCCTTTGCTGTCGTACCGATGGCAGTGGAAAAAGACCTTGCCGTTTCACGTGAGAAAATCAATATTCATGGCGGCGCAATCGCACTCGGACACCCGATTGGTGCTTCCGGCGCACGAATCCTGACGACGCTGATTCATGCTCTTCAGCGCACGGGCAAACGCACGGGACTTGCAACGCTCTGCATCGGCGGCGGCGAAGCCAGCGCAGTGATTGTTGAGATGCTTTGATGCTGGGAACTTCGGAAGTTTGAATACTGGGATTGAAGAGGATTACAGGATGACTGGGATTGAATAAAAGCATACGTTCATGGTAGAATCCCAGTCATCATAGTTATCCCAAACAATCCCAGTTCAGTTCCAATCGCAGTTTTGATACGACATATTCTGTGTTGAAGTCGTGTTTACTTCACGTTTCAACCACCTTCAACACTCACCAACTCTTCAGTTTATGGAACGAGAAAAACTCAATACGCACCAAAAAGCACTTCGTGTCAACCTAGACCCGCGTTGGTACGGTACGTTTGCAGAAATTGGTGCGGGTCAAGAAGTTGTGCGCTGGTTTTTCCGCGTAGGAGCGGCGGCAGGAACGATTTCCAAGAGCATCTCAGCATACGACATGACCGTCAGCGATGCGATTTACGGCGAATGCGAGCGCTACGTCTCGCGCCCACGTCTTGAAAGTATGCTTGAGTACGAGCACCGCTTGAATCTTGAGCGCCTGAGTGAAAGCCGTGGCGACGACACTGCTTTCTTCGCTTTTGCTGATACCGTTTCGGCGCTGAATTATCACGGCACCAATGAGTGTCACGGCTGGATGGGTGTACGCTATCAAGCGCGCCCCAGCGACGAAGACAGCCAAATCATCATGCACGTCCGAATGCTTGACCGCGAGAACGCGTTGCAGCAAGAAGCGCTCGGCATTGTGGGGGTAAATCTACTTTATGGCGCATTCTACCTGCACCAAGACCCCGAAGGATTATTGGAATCCCTTCTGGATGGCTTGAGTACTGACCGCGTGGAAATTGACATGATTGAATTTTCCGGCATTGAGTTTCGCAATGTGGATAACCGCCTGATGAGCCTCAAGCTCGTGCAGCTTGGTCTGAGCGAAGCTGCGATGTTTGCTGCCAATGGCGAGGTCTTGCAGCCAACTGAAGTATTGTACAAAAGCCCTGTACTGGTAGAGCGTGGTAGCTTCCGCCCCGTGTGTTTTGTCAATATTGATATGCTGGAAGCAGCGTCGGAGAAGTTCGCTCAAGAGCCGGAAGTGCAGGGCAAACAAATCATTCGCCTCATGGAACTGACCATGCACAAACTCATGGCGGACGACGGTGATGTGGATCCGCGAGATTTCCTTGCTCGTGCAGACGTTCTTGCTGCTTCCGGTATGACCGTCCTTATTTCGGAATACTTTGAGTACGAACGCCTTGTGAACTACCTTTCGCGCTGCACAAAAGAGAAAATTGCGATTACGATGGGTGCCGGCAGCCTCATGGAAATTTTTGACACGAAGTACTACGAATCTCTTGAAGGCGGTATTTTGGAATCCTTCGGCAGACTGTTTAAGACCGATGTTAAACTTTACATTTACCCCTTGCGCGACATCAAAACGCAGGAAATGATAACGGTCGAAAACCTACCCGTTACTGATGAATTGCGCTTTCTCTATGACTACTTGGTGCACAATAACTATCTTGTGCAGCTTGACAATTACAATGAACAGTATTTGCATATTTTCTCACGCGACATCTTGAAGAAAATCAAAAATCAAGATTCTTCATGGGAAGAAATGGTGCCGCCCGAGGTGGCAAAGGTCATCAAACAGCGTGGATTCTTTGGCTATAAACGCAATGTAATGCGGGTTTGAGGCAAGTTACTCCTTCACATTCTCCATACACATTCTACCACTCTATTTTTTCAATCATGGCAAGAGTTCTTATCACCGGCGGCGCAGGTTTTCTAGGTTCGCACCTTTGCGAGCGCTTTCTGCATGAAGGTTTTGATGTAATCTGCATGGATAATTTTATCACCGGCTCGCCGGATAATATCGCTCATCTTATCGGCAACCCGCATTTTCAGTTTGTCAAGCACGACGTAACCGAATACATCTACGTTGCCGGAGAAGTTGACCATATCTTGCATTTCGCCTCGCCCGCCTCGCCGATTGATTATTTGAAAGTTCCCATTCAAACGCTGAAGGTGGGTTCGCTCGGAACGCATAAAGCGCTGGGACTGGCAAAAGCAAAAAAAGCGCGGTTTCTTATCGCCTCCACAAGCGAGGTCTATGGAGACCCGCTTGTGCATCCGCAGGAAGAATCGTATTGGGGAAATGTGAATCCTATCGGCGCTCGCGGGGTCTATGACGAAGCCAAGCGCTTTGCTGAGGCAATGACGATGGCGTACCACCGCTTTCACGGCGTGGACACACGGATTTTGCGCATTTTCAACACGTACGGTCCCCGTATGCGCGTGAATGATGGGCGAGCAATTCCGGCGTTTCTCTCGCAAGCGCTGCGCGGCGAACCGCTCACCGTCTTTGGCGACGGTAGCCAAACGCGCTCCGTTTGTTATGTGGACGACCTTGTGGAAGGCATCTATCGCTTGCTTCTTTCCAACGAGACCGACCCCGTCAACATCGGTAACCCCGATGAAATCACCATGCTGGACTTGGCAAAAGAAATTCTGGAAATTACCGGCTCCAAAAGCGAAATCGTCTTTAAGCCGCTTCCCGAAGACGACCCCAAAATTCGCCAGCCCAATATCGAAAGAGCAAAACGTATTCTTGGCTGGGAACCCCGTGTCAACAGGCGTGAGGGACTTTTGAAAACATTGGAATATTTTCGTGTGGCAATAGCGCGACAATAGCACTCTATCCATAACCACTATGCGTACATACCTCCTCTCGTTTGCAGCCATACTCTTTGTGTGGAGCGCTTTCACGGATGCTTTTGCTCAGACGACTCCACCCAAGCGCACAGACGAGGAGCGTTTTTTGCAAGCACGAGTCTGGCTCTCCGATAGCTTCAGTATTCAAGATGCAGAAGAAACGGGAGTGGAGGTAGAACACAGCCTCATCAAAGGCAAGCGTTTTGTGGAAGGTGTGATTAGCTATTATACGCTCTCAACATTGCAACGGCGTGGTGTGAGGGTAGAAATTCTGGAAGCCGATGCCGAAGAGCAAGCAGCAAAGCGCTTGAGTAATTATGCTCAGAAATCGGCAAAACAACATTCTATGCTGACGAGCGAAACTCCGCGCAATTTCAGGCTTGGCTCTATGGGAGGCTTCTTCACACTGGACGAAGTCTATGGCGAATTTGCCCGAATGCGCACGATGTTTCCGCAGGTAATGAGCGCTCTTGAAGTGATTGGCACATCGGTTGAAGGTCGTCCGTTGCTGGCATACCGCGTTGGAACGGAACAATCACTTTCTTCCAAAGCTCCCGAAGTTCTCTATACGGGAGTCCATCACGCCCGCGAACCCGGCAGTGCCTCTACACTCATTTACTACTTGTGGTGGCTTCTTGAAAAATTTCAGGCGAACGACCCCGAAGCGTTGTATCTGCTGAATAATCGCCAGATGTATTTCGTGCCGATGGTGAATCCTGACGGCTATCAGTTCAATCAGACGAATTTCCCCACTGGCGGAGGAATGTGGCGCAAAAACCGCCAGCGCAATAGCGACGGCTCCTTCGGTGTGGATTTGAATCGTAATTATGGAACGCAAACCTTTTGGAATGCACCGAATAGCGGCTCCTCGACCAGCACTCGCAGCGACACCTATCGCGGTACAGAACCTTTTTCTGAGCCGGAGACACAAGCAATTCGGGATTTTTGTCTTCGACACAATTTCCGCACTGCTATCAATTACCACTCCTTCAGCAATCTGCTTATTTATCCGTACTCCTACATCACGACCGAAACCCCTGATTCTACCTACTTTCGCGCACTGACAGCTGAAATCACCAAAAACAATCTTTACTCCGCCGGGCGCGATTTACAGACCGTTGGCTATGCTGTGCGGGGTGCGTCGGACGATTGGATGTATGCAGGGGTGAGCGGGCGCAAAATTATGGCGTACACCCCTGAAATCGGCACGGTGGATGACGGCTTTTATCCAACCTCCAACCGCATTGCTCTGCATGGCGCAGAAAATCTTTCTACGAATCGTATGACGGCTTGGAGTGCGGCAGTAAACCTGCGTCCGGTGCAATCCTACGTGACGGAAAATCCACAGACAGGATTGACACGTATTATTGTGGAAGTGCAGAATATCGGGATTCAAGATGCTGCAAGCCCTGCGGCAATTTTGTTACGTCCGCTTGCTACAGGCGTACGCATTCTCCGCAGCGAGAGAACGATTCGCGCTTTGCGCTCCACCGAACTTGTGCTTGAAGCGTTCGACTGCACATTCGATTCTACCGTGAAAAACGGTATCACTATTCCTGTGGAAATTCTCATCACGCAAGAGAACACACCGCGCCGCGACACAATGCAAGCACAAGTGCTTCAGGCAAATCGTCAAGCATTGTTTGCAACAGAAACGGACGCATCGCAATGGAAACTGGGGCGCTGGAGCGTGGTACGTGATGCACTGACAGGGCGCACTGCACTTACGGACAGCCCGACGGGAAATTACCTTGCAAACGCACGGAACTATGTTCAACTCGCACAACCCGTGAGTTTGCGGAATGTTCGAGCAGCAACACTGGAATTTCAAACACGATGGTCTATTGAGTCAAACGGAGATATAGGCGTGGCACAGGTTTCGACAGATAACGGTGCGACATGGCAAACACTACGCACATCACTAATGAAGCCTTCTTCCTTTGGAAGCGGCGCGAATTTCGGTTTCGACGGCAATTTTCCGCAGTGGATTCGCCAAGAGTGTTCGTTACAATCTGTATTGGGGCAAGACATACTCTTGCGCTTCGGGCTTCTGAGCGACAGCGATGCGCAATTTGACGGTTTCTTCTTGTCGGATATTGCAATGCGAATATACCGCGATTCCCTTGCACCGACGACAGCTATGAGCATTCTGACACAACCACGCCTTTCGCCGAATACCATCTCTCCGGGCGACGACCTCAGAATTGAATTTCCTCTTTCCAATGAGACCAAAACAGATATTCGGCTTTACAATGTGCTTGGGCAAACGCTTTTTGCCGCCGATGCCGTACAGATTGGCTCTGATGGAGTTGCAACTTTGCGCTTGCCAACGCTCGCCAAGGGGCTATATTTTGTAGAAATCCATACAACGAGCGGTACGACAAAAACACAACTCATGGCGTTGTAGCTTGAATTCAAGAAACTTGAATTTGCCTCACCTCAGGAGAGAATCGTCAGGCGATAGCGCGAATGAGCATAAACGCCTCTGCGTAGTCCGCACCGACGGTTACAGCATGGCGACGAGCAAGCGTTTCGAGTGCTTCCGGTGAACGTGGGTGAGGAAAAGCACGGCGTTCAAATTCGTAACTTTCCATGGCTTTAATTTTTGCATCTATCCCCGCACGGGAAACACCGAAATACACATTAGGCTGGAAATAATTCGGATAGTTAAACGCTTGCCACTCGGTAGAAGAAGGTGTCTCGAAGGCGAAAATAGTCCGTACTACCTCACCGCGCATGGGGCGTGTCCCCGTAATCACCGCTTCAAACGTGCGGCGGTGGTCTATATTGGTATCGCCGCCGTGATGCGTAAATATCACACTTGGCTGAAAATCCTGCTTCTCTTTTTCAACTACCTTCACAATATCCAAAAGAGCAACGGAGTCAAAGCGATTATCGGGAAAGTCGTAAATGCCAACACTTTCGTAGCCAATAGCAGCAGCAGCACTATGGATATTCGCGCGGTGCGTGGCAAGTTCCTTCGCCCATTTTTCGCGGTCACGCTCATCGGAGCGCGAGGTAATACCTTCGCCAAGGATGACAGCGCGAATAGAGCATCCGTGCTGATGAATAAGATCGTGCATCGTCGCACCCAACCCAAGAATTTCATCATCGGGATGGGCGACAACGACAAGAATACGTTTATTTGCGAGTAATTCGTACATCGGCTAGAATTTCGTTTGGTTTCAAAGATGCCCGCGAAAACTCAAATCGCAGGCGTTCAGTTTCAATAAATGCTTGCGGATAACCTTCGGCATCCAGCATACGGATATAATCAAATACCTTCTCAAGGCTGTCAAGTTCTGCTATACTGCTCTCTTGGGGCTTACGTCGTGGGAATGCGACGATTTCGCCTGTTTGTTCTTGGGGTATTGGTTGGGAGTTAACCATGTCTGCTATCATTGTTTCAATTTGCCGCGCAGCACGAATATAGATTTCTTCTGCTGTGCCGTGAAGAGAAAGTGGGCGCTTCAGGTAAACCGGACCGGCATCTAATTCCCTCTCACAGCGCAGGGCAGAAATTTTCGTTTCGTAGATACCTCGTGCAATCAAGTTCTGAAGCGGGCTGCCGCCACGACCAAAGGGAACGTCGGTCATATGAAAAATGACACATTCAAATTCTTCAAATATCGAAGCCGGAATAATGTATGACCAATGCGGGAAAAATACATACTTGGGCTGGAGCGCACGCAAACGTTCAAGTGTCAAATCTGCTTTTGCCTCAATGAATGTAAAAGTTTCCCCCGTTAATGCTTCGAGGCTTGCGCCAAATGTTGGATAGGCTTTACGGCTCAGCGCTACGGCATAGTGTTGTTTCATACATTGATTCTCCAATAAAAATGGCGTATCTCCGCGTTAGCATCTGCCAAGCCTTGCTCAACAAACCCCGCGCGAAGAAACGCTTGACAAGAAGCAGTATTCTCACGTTTGACCGCACCATGGACAATAACAGGGCAAGGCGCATCCTGAGCAAGTGCCTCGACACCTTGGCGGAGTAGGACGCTTCCCAAGCCCTTTCCTCGAAATTCACGCGCAACCGAAAAATCTACCTCCAGAGTGCGGTCATCGGTTGTATCAAACCGTATTTGTCCAGCCGGAACACCTTCTTTTTCCAGCA
Source organism: Ignavibacteria bacterium (assembly GCA_014654705.1). GTDB lineage: Bacteria > Bacteroidota > Ignavibacteria > Kapaibacteriales > UBA4661 > PH2015. Next base: position 243,143 of record JACVZY010000059.1, on the reverse strand, counting down.
CATAGAGGTAGGAACGATTATCGGCAATTTTCCTCGTAAACCAGTCTTGGTGGGACGTTAACAATATCGGCTCTTGGTGAAAGGCATTTCGGCGCACATCAGGGTCATTTGCCCATTGAAAATAGAGCATCAGGTCGTCAATACGAGCCGGTCGCAGCATATAATCGGAATGGGAAGTCATTATTTGTAGGGTCAATGAAAAGAAAAAGCCTCGGCGAGACGCGAAACACCGAGTCCATCAACAAGAGTGTGGACTCGCTTAGAAGCAATCGCTAGCGCGTCGGGCGATTGTAATGCCGTCCCAATATACTCAGCCAAGCGCTTTGCCGAAAGTGTGCTGTGCCAGCCCGCACTCCATTGCAAGCCATGTTTCGCTGCGGTCTCCGTCATTTCTGCCTGATTTTCGGCGATTATAACGGCAATCGTTGGCAGCCCCAATGCGCAGCGCTCCCACGTCGTAGAGCCGCCTGCACCCAGCGCCAAATCTGCCGTACACATAAAATCTGCCATATTGGGAACTTGGCAGTGAAAATGCAAATTAGGCATGTGAGCACATAAATGCTCAATTTCTTCACGATGAGGATTGGCAATACCGACAATAATATCGGATTCAATATCTTCACGTCCCAGCATTTGCAAAGCGCGGATGGCTTTTGCTGTTTCATTTGAGGGGTCGGAACCACCGAAAAAGACCATAATACGCCTCACTGTCCCGTTACGCACGAGGCTTGTACCAAGCCGTTCACGCGCTTCTCGAAATTCGGGCCGTAAAAGCGCGTATTCGGGACCAAGCAGCAAACGACATTGTGGCGAAACAAGCTCTGCGTACCGTTTTTCCGCATCGTCATAGAGGTTTTGGTCGAGCAGTATATCGCAGTCGTGCGGGCGATTGGCAATGTCGTCAATAGCCATAATGTGCTGCGTGTGAGGGCGCAGGCGGCACTGCCAGCGCCCATCAATAGCATAATGATCGGTAATAAGCCAATCAATTTCACCGTTATCGGTCATCCACGTTTGACAGATACTCGCCGTCGCGTCCGCATCGTCTTCTCGCGAAACACCGAGCCATGCGCCGTACTCGTCGTTGGTGCTGTTGTGATAGGCTATTGCGGGTCGGGGCAAAAGAAAACATTTATAGCCTTTGGAAACGATATGCTTTTCTAAGTGACCTTCAAAATCACGGCATACAAACGCAACCGTCGCACCTCGTTTGCGGAGTTCGTCGGCAAGCGTCAAGCAACGCATCACGTGTCCGGAACCAATATGAACGGCAGCATCAGCGCGGATGAGAACATTCATCAAGGAAGCACCGGTTTATCAAAGAAACTGAGGACTTGTTCAATCACGTATTCCTGCTCCTCGTCCGTGAGCGCGGGATACATCGGCAGACTCAGGCATCGGTCGTAATACGCTTCTGCAAACGGCATATCGCCACGCTTCCAGCCAAACTGACGATAATACGGCTGCAGGTGAACGGGGATATAATGCACTTGAGCATAAATCTTCCGCGCTCGGAGAAAATCATAGAGTTCACGCCGCTTGGCGACTTCTACAACAAAAAGATGGTACGCATGGCGAAAGCCCAACGGCACAGGGCGCACCGTTACAGGCGTTCCTGCGAATGCTTCTTCGTAACGACGAGCAATCGCACGTCGGCGTTTCAAGCCTTCTTCAGCCCGGTTGAGTTGCTCAATCCCAAGAGCAGCTTGCATATCGGTCAAACGATAATTATAGCCCAATTCGTGCATTTCGTAGTACCAACCGCCGTGATTTTCCTCCAAAACAGCAGGGTCGCGCGTAATACCATGCGTTCGGAGCGTACTAACGCGGTCGTGATATTTGGGGTTGTTCGTCGTAACGGCTCCGCCTTCGGCTGTGGCAATGTGCTTCACAGGGTGAAACGAAAAGATAGCAAGGTCAGCCAGCGAACCATCGCCTGCACGGTGCTCTATGCCTTGCTTGTCTGTAAATGACGCGCCGGGTGCATGGCAAGCATCTTCCAGAATCCACAAGCCAAATTCGTCTGCCAGTTCGCGCCATGCTGCCATATCTACGGGTAAGCCTGCAAAATCTACGGGCACAACGCCTTTATATGCAGAGCGCTCAGACTTGGGCGTTTTCTCAAGCAAAGCCCGCACCTTATGAATATCCAGCAAATACGTCGTTTCGTCAATATCGGAAAACACGACTTCGCCACCGCAGTAGCGGACACAATTTGCCGAAGCGGTGAAGGTAATCGGCGTAGTAAGAACCTTGTCGCCGGGCTTAACATCAAGCGCCATTGCGCAGAGATGCAGCGCTGCGGCACCATTAGCCACGACCGAAGCATACCGCGAGCCGATATACTGCGCAAAAGCCGCTTCAAATTCGGGCGGCTTCGGACCTTGAGTAAGATAATCGGATTGCAACACCGCCGTCACCGCTGCAATATCGGCTTCGGTGATGGTCTGCCGTCCGTAGGAAATAGGTTTTGCGGGAGTGAAATTACTCACAGATAGTTATGCTTGTGGTGTAAAATTTGCGTCAATATGTTCACGAATAGCAGCGCGAATCTCTTCAACGGTCATAAAGTCGGGATTTGTGCCAGAATTATATTTGAATCCTTGCGCCACTTTCTTGCCGTTGAATTTTTTCAAATACTCGTCGTGCGACCAAAGCGGTACCGAAGGCGCAATGACGTAGTATTTGTCAAGTTCCAATGTGTTAAAAGAGTCCATTTCGGTAATCATTTCTTCGTGAAGTTTTTCGCCGGGGCGAATGCCGATAATTTCGTGCTTGGCATTCGGCGCAATAGCCTCTGCTACGTCCATAATGCGATACGACGGAATTTTGGGAACAAAAATTTCGCCGCCCCACGCATTGTGCATGGCATAGAGCACCAAATCTACCCCTTCGTCCAGCGAGATATTGAAACGGGTCATTTCTTCATGCGTAATGGGCAGTGTGCCGCTTGAACGCTTGTTCAAAAAGAATGGCATAACCGAACCGCGTGAGCCAATCACATTGCCGTAGCGAACGACGGAGAAATTGATGTCTCGATTGCCACGAAAATTGTTCGCTGCCACGAAGAGTTTGTCGGAGCAGAGTTTTGATGCACCATAGAGGTTGATTGGTGCGGCAGCTTTGTCGGTGGAAAGTGCTACTACACGCTTCACACCGGATTTGATAGCAGCGTTAATGACGTTTTCTGCGCCCATGACGTTGGTTTTGATACACTCCATGGGGTTGTATTCTGCCGTCGGCACTTGCTTGAGCGCAGCAGCGTGAATAACGGCATCAATCCCTTCAAAGGCGCGGACAAGGCGTGCTTCATCGCGGACATCACCGATAAAATATCGTAACGACGGGTGCTGCTCCGGTGAAAATTCTTGAGCCATTTCAAACTGCTTGAGCTCGTCACGGGAAAACACGACAAGGCGTTCCACTTCGGGAAATTGTGTCAGAATACGCTTGACAAAAGTTTTGCCAAACGAGCCGGTTCCGCCGGTAACGAGGATAGATTTGTATGGAAGCATGAAAACGTAATAGACAAAAAAGAAAATTTATTGCAAAAGGCGATGTGCCTCAGATTTACTGCCAATAATGCGTTGTAGCGTTGCGACGGCATAGCGCTCATTGACACTGTGCTGGAGGTCTTCAGGTGCAAGCCGTTTGTACGCAGTGTGAGCGCGGAACAACCAGCGACTCGCAAACGGTTCCTTTCCATTAAATGTGCCGCTAAAAAAATTGTTCGGTTCATAGCGCTGAAAAGGAATACCGAAAGAATTGTAGAAATAGCCGTATTTAAGCGCACCGGCACTACTTTTGGACAAAAGAGTATCGTCCAATAAAAGTGCCATTAGTTCATCATGCGAGTTGGGATTGTACGTGGAGCCAAGCTCTTGATACAATGCCTTACCGCCTAAAATCGAAGGTTTGCCCCAGTACGGTGCTTCTATACCGACAGTCGAACCAAACGTTACAACTTTTGCGGCGTGTCCGATAAGCGCATAACTACTCGTCTTGTCGGTTGGAAGAATCGTTGTGAGATTTTCGGACTGCATAGCCACAAGCGGTCTGAGTTCATTCTCAATTGTTGCTAAATTCGGATGAATTCGCAAATATACGTGAAATCGGTCTCTATAGGGCAAGAGTGATTCAATAATACGCCGAATACCATCCAGCTGGTCGTGATAGATATGGTGCTGGTATTCTTCGCTCACCCACACAAACTCAAAATCTGCCGAATTGAAAATGACAATATTCTGTTTGTTCGGATTCCAATCTTGTGGCAAAAGACCTTGTTGTTGATTCTCAACAAACGAGTAGCCGTTTACTTTCACACCTTTTGCACGGTGTTGAAACCATTCCTCAGCTCTTGCTTGTCGTTCTTGCGGCATATTGTCAGCACGTTCCCAATTTTCGTGCATCATCTGTGTCATAAGCCCGATGCTATGCGGCAAAGAATTGTCATAAAGCGAGTAGGTGTTATTTCCTGCTGCGGCTTCGTGAATAGTAAAGGGAACCCCTTCGCTTTCGCAAGCACGCATGATTGCACGAACAATTGCCATTCTACCGTTAAAGAAGTAGAATTTGTCAATTTTTTGTCCACGCAAGAAATTCTGCACCGACCGATATGTTGCCATTGCCGATAGAATATAACTCTTGATAAGGTCTTTATGTTCTTCCAAATCAAGTTCTGCATTCATCACATAACTCACAATAGATGAAAGTGCAGCCATGCCGACATCAAAGTTGTCAACCTTGTAGGTCTGAAGTTCATGTAATGAAGCAAATTCTGTTTTAATCGTTTGTAATTCTACTCGATTGCCGGGTGTGAGCTGAAGGTATGATTGTTGCTTCAAACTGCCACTGTTCGTACCAGCCTGTACAAGCGAAAGTCCAATATTGCGGGTTTTCTGGCAAAGTAAGCACTGACCGGGTTCATGGTAGGTATTGGTATCGCACGCCAATAACTCTGCATTACAATACAGCACCGTCACATCATCACCGAAATCAAGATGATTCTGGATAAGTTCCAAATCCGTCGCAAAATGGCGCTGAAAAAGCGGATGTGTCACGAAAAACGCGATGTGTTGTCTCAAAGCGATATGCTGTTAGATGAGTGAGATGTGTCACGGCATTTTTCTACCAAAAAAGCATCCACATAACGCCCTTGATAAAAGAAATGCTTTTCGTAGCGACCGGCTTCTTTGTAACCCGCTTTAATAAAGGCTTTGTACGAACCAAGATTTGGCTCGTACATTCCTGCAGTTAGCTTATTCAGATTAAGTTCTTCAAATCCGTAGCGTGTCGCAAGCGCAATCGCTTCTGCGGCAATACCTTTACCCCACGAAGCCTTATCGCCAATGATAAGCCCGACATCACCATAGCGATGTCTCTGGTTGACATTGCCAATCTTGATGTTGCCGATGTGCTGGTGCGTGTCTCGTAAAAACATTCCGAAAAGATAATCATTTGGACTATCTGCCATAGTCTTGACAAAGGCACGAATACCTTCGAGCGTTTGTACTGACCAACGACTTTCGAGATATTGCGTTATTTCGGCATTGTTCATCCACGCAACATAATCGTCGCTCACATCATCAGGTGAGAGAAAGCGGAGGTAGATATGTTGCCCTTGGAGTTTCATTGTGCAGTCATTTAGAAATATCCATTGGCATAAATACTCGAATTCTTCTTGATTTTTGCCAAGAATTCAGGCGAAAACTTATCATTCAACTGCACCTTTGTCGGCGCACCGGAACCAAAATAGTTCACAGCAAAACGAATTTGCAGAAGCAAACGCTCGCCCTTGATAAGTGCCTTACCCTTGTGCAAACCTGTTGTGTCAACAGCAAGAATGGTTCCCTTCGGACCGGTGAGTTCGACAGCGTCCTCGGGCTTGAAATACTTAGCAACGTCTTCATCGCTGATGCGACCATCGCGGTACACCTCTTTTGGGGCTTCCCGATGTGAGCGGGCTACATAGCAATGCGGTCCGTTATTTGTATCAACATCGTTCAGGTAGAAAAAGAAATTTATCCAGCGAATGGTGTCCATATCGACATGATAGAGCTGCGCCGCTCCATCTTTGCTGACGTTGTGAAAATCAGCGTTGCTCCACCACATGGCGACATTGTGAAGTTTGACGCTTGGTCCGATAAACGCTCGTGCCGCCGCTAGCAGCGATTCATCGGTAATAAGATTTTGAATAATAGGATTTTCCAGTAGCACTTGTGCATCGAGGTCGTAGAGATTGGCGACAAGATTATTGCGGTCGTAAGCAATACGCTTGTTCTCGTAGCCAGCAATGCGCGGTTTGCTGGGGGTTACGCGGGCAAATTCAGCCAGAGCATCGCACGTTTCGGGCGCAAGTCGCGCATCAAACTTATGGAATCCTTGCGTATCCAAATTGTTCATTACTTTACCAAGTCCCTCCTCACGCATATCACCAAGAACACCAATCAGATTCTGAAAATGTATTTTTGTAGAACGATGGCGAAAATTTTCTACTCCGGCATACAAAGAATAGGCTTTTTTGTTCGTTGCAAAATACAGATGACGTGCGCTGTGATAACCATATTCCGGAGTTGTACCGGTAGCATTATAGACACGCACAGCCTTCAAGAATCGTGCGGCATTGACGACAAATTTTGCCGTAGAATTGTGTTTGAGAGCTTCACGAATTGCAGACATAATTCAGAGAAAGAAGAAATAGAAGAATTGGTGAATTTTAAGATGGTATGATATTCTCCACGAGGTTCTTATGAATAAGAACTTGTGTTTCGTCGGCGAGAAGTCCTGCTACGTTACGGAGTTCAATCACAACATCAACTTTTTCACGAATTGCTGGGTCGTGACTTACAAAAATCACTATTTTATTGCGATATTCAGCAAGAATATTTTCAATGACCGTTTCTTTCGTTATAGGGTCAAGAGCACTCATGCTTTCGTCCAAGATGAGAACATCAGGTTTACGCACAAGCGCTCGTGCTATGCCGATGCGCTGGCGTTGCCCACCGGAAAGATTTGTACCCCTGTACTGCAATAATGTTTCATAGCCTGCTGTCATGGTCGTGATAACATCTTCCACGCAAGCAATTCTTGCGGCAGTTTGGATGTCATCTTCACTTGCGGTCGCCCCGTATGTAATGTTATGTCGCACGGTATCATTGAAAATCATTGTCTCCTGTCCCAGCAACACAACATCTTTGCGTAACTCATGAATGTTCAACGTTTCAAGCGACGTGTCATTCAAGAGAACCTGCCCTTTCGTTGGCTCTTGAAATCGAAGTATGATGTCGAGCAGAGTTGATTTACCGGCACCGGACTCGCCAACAATAGCGTAGGTCAGACCACGTTCAAACGAGAGAGAGAGATTCCGCAATATCGGACAATCAGGTAGATAAGAAAAATTCAGATCTTGCACTGTGATAGTACGTATTGGCTCTTGTAGTATGCCGTTGGCAGCTTCAAGGAGCAAGGTTTGTTTCTGTGCTTTGGCTTCATCGATAACATCAGTAATATCTTCTGCCGCTTTTGCATCGGAAACGATCTTCAAGAAAACATTCGCAGCATCGCCGACTGCAAGAAAAAATCGCAAAAGGAATATGAGCAGTGTAACGGCAAACGCATAATCAAACGCTGTTTTGCTGACCTGAGTACCAATGAGAATAAAGAAACCGAAAGTAACGACAAGTAAAAGCATAGGAAATAATTTACCCAGCAGATTAACAAATTCTATCGTGAATAGGCGTTTCTTATGAGGAAAGACATCTTGTTCAAACTTCGTGAGCACGTAATTTTCCGCGCCAAAAGCACGGACAGACCGCACACCGTTGAGCGCATCCACTAGAATTGAGGTAACACTGCGAGAACTTTCCATTGTCAGTATTCCCAAACGATGCACAGTACGAAAAACACCATACGTGCTGAGGGCACTAACAACGAGAAAGGCTAGAATTCCAACACCCGTAGTAGGCGAAAAAATAACGATTGTGGAATAATACAAAACAATCAAGATTGCAGTACTCACAAATCGGATAGAGGTTGCAATAATGGAGGCAGCACGATGAACTTCCTCGCCGGTGAGCGTGATGAGATGACCGGCGCTCTGTTTCTCAATTGCATTGATGTGATAATACTGCACGATATTACGCAGACCACGAGACATTACTTCAGCCGGCATACGATTGATCGTTATATTAAGCAAGATTCGTTCGGCAAGAATCTGTGTAACAACCCGCAGTGCAAAAATGATTGTGTAGGCGAGAAAAATATATTTTGAGGAAATTTTAAGACTAAGAGCGGAAAGAAGAAAAATCACAACATTATTTTCCGAAACAGCCCTGCCCGAGGCAATTTCGGAAAGCGGGATAAAAGCGTTCATTGCGAGAACTTCTAAAATCACCGAGACGATATAAATCGCCATTGCACCATAGAGAATCGGATACCGTCGAAAGGCGAAAGCAAACAAACGCCCTAAGTAGTCAAAATGAATACTTTTCAAAGCGCTCAGGATTCTTGCGGGAGATGCTATCATAATATTTTGAGGCGATCCACTCTGTCTTGAGTTCAAGTGTCAATACTTACGCAGATTTCGATTTGTCAATCGAAAAAATAACAGCTACCGTGCTTGCAGGGCTTCCTTTAATTGTATTTGGCGTTGATGATATGTAACCATCCTGCGCGAAATAGACTTTATCAACCACTTGTCTAAATAGTGCGAGCAAGCCTTCAACCGTTTGCACACGGCGCTCATCTGTGCCGACCGTGTATCCGTGCTTTGCACGGATTTCTTCAGCTGCTTTCGGTGTGACGTATTCAAGCGAAATTCCGATAATTCCATTTGGCTTGGCAACACGAATCATCTCATCAACTGCTTTTTGCTGATTATCACTATACGGCAAAACCATGCTCGAAATTACAACATCCCACGTATTGTCCGAGTAAGGCATTGCGTGCATATCACCTAAATCGACAAGTGGAGAGTAGCTAATAAGATCTAAACCACGAATATTCTTGCGCTCAAAACCATATGCTTCCAGCAGAAGTAATTCGCCCTCGGAGCGAGGTCCAATACTCAGAATAGAGGATTGTGCGTGAACAGCCTCAATCACCGAAAGTGGGCGCACCAGAATACTTGAACGCTTTGAGTCCATTGTTGGCACAAGCCCCTGCAAATTGTGCTTAATCGTAACCGGATTAGCCTCTCCCGCTTCTACCGTCCGCAGACGGCGTAGAATCTTGGCAAAATAGACATATCGTATGTATGCTATTGCACCGCGAATACGGTCAACATAAAGAAGTTGTCGGCGGACAGTTTTTAGCATGATAAAATTTAAAAAAATTTTGTAGGCGCTGAAAAGTATAGCCCTCAAATTTACAATTTTTTTTGGAATGGAAATAATTTGTCTTGAAACCCTTATCCTATTTGCTCGCTCCGCTCTTTTACCAATCGAGGCACGATGTTATGATTTTGTAATCGCATGGCAAAATCACGAAAAATTCGTAACTTGCGGATCTGTAACATAAATTTTATCGCCAATAACTCGTTTTTTGATCTTTTATCGTTTTATGCAGCAAGTACCACGTAACCCGAATATCCGCAACATCGCTATTATCGCGCACGTTGACCACGGCAAAACCACGCTCGTTGACCACCTCTTGCGTCAAGCCGGCACATTCCGCGAAAATCAAGTCGTCGCCACGCGCCTTATGGACTCCAACGATTTGGAGCGCGAAAAAGGCATCACCATTATGGCGAAAAATGCTGCCATCCACTGGAACGGCATGAAAATTAACATCCTCGACACTCCCGGTCACTCCGATTTCGGCGGTGAAGTAGAGCGCGTCCTTTCGATGGTAAACGGCGTACTCTTACTGGTGGACGCCGCCGAAGGTCCGCTCCCACAGACTCGCTTCGTTCTCAAAAAAGCACTCGAAATGGGCTTAGTCCCTATCGTTGTTGTCAATAAAATTGACCGCGCCGATGCTCGCGCTCCCGAAGTTCTTGACGAAGTAATGCAGTTGTTCATCAATCTTGAAGCCGATTACGAACAACTTGACTTCCCCGTCATCTATGCCATTGCCAAGCAAGGCATTGCCAAACGCTCGCTCGAAGAAGAGTCTGACTCACTTACGCCGCTTTTTGAAACGATTATTGCTACCATCCCACCACCACCGGCTGATATGGAAAAGCCATTCCAGATGATTATCGCCGCGTTGGATTGGAATGATTACGTTGGTCGTATTGCCGTTGGACGCATTCACTGCGGACGTGTCAAAGTTGGCGACCAAGTAGCGCTCATGCACGCTGACGGCACTATCGAAAACAGCAAAATCACAAAACTCTACGTCTTCGAGGGCAACCAGCGCAAAGAAGTTGAGAACGCCGAAGCAGGCGACCTCATTGCTCTTTCCGGTTTTGAAAATGTTAATATCGGCGATACTATTGCTGATGCTGCTAATCCTGTTGCTCTTCCCTATGTGAACATTGACGAGCCAACGCTTGCCATGAACTTCATGGTAAACAACTCGCCGTTTGCCGGACGCGAAGGGAAATTTGTTACCACGCCAAAACTCCGTGAGCGTCTCTTCCGTGAAACCCGCACCAATGTTGCCTTGCGCGTTGCCGATACCGACCAACCGGATCATTTTCGTGTATCGGGTCGTGGCGAATTGCAGTTGGCGATTTTGATTGAAACCATGCGCCGCGAAGGGTACGAATTTGCAGTTTCCAAGCCGGAAGTACTCTACAAGCGCGATGAAAACGGCAAACTTTTGGAGCCGATGGAACACGTGATTGTGGACGTGTCGCAAGCACAAATCGGCACCGTAATTGAGCTTTTGGGACGACGCAAAGCAGAAATGCTGAACATGACTCCTTCGGGCGACATGGTTCGCGCGGAGTTCATCGTTCCGGCGCGTGGTCTTATCGGCTTCCGCACGGAGTTTTTGACTTCCACACGCGGTGAAGGCATTATCCACCACACCTTCCACGGCTACGACTCGCACAAAGGCGACTTTGCAACGCGCACACGTGGTTCGCTTATCTCGATGGAGTCCGGTCCTTCCACCGCTTACGCACTCGAAATGGTGCAAGAGCGCGGTGTTCTTTTCCTTGGACCGGGCGTAGAGATTTACGAAGGAATGGTCGTGGGCGAAAACTCCCGCGAAGACGACATGGTGGTGAACCCCTGCCGCACCAAGCACCTGACCAATATGCGTGCAAGCGGTTCGGACGGTACGGTGAAACTCGACACCCCGCGCCAACTCAGCCTTGAGCAGTACATCGAATTTATTTCCGATGACGAGCTTTTGGAAGTAACGCCGCAGAATATCCGTATCCGCAAGCGTTACCTGAACGCTACCGACCGCGCCCGTATGAAAAAACGCTCGTCGCTGGCAGTAGAAGAAGCATAACATTTTTTCAAAGATAATGCAAAGGATGAAGGCGGAAGGATAAGGGATAAAACCTTGCTCTTCCGCCTTTTTCTGTGTAATTTAGGGCGGCTAATCATGAAATAGACAGATAGACTTTCATCACAAATCTAATAGAATCATGCCTCAAACACTCACAACCATACGCAGTACATTGGCTTTGCATAAACAAGAACTATGCGATACCTTCTTTGTGCGCCGCCTTGCTGTCTTCGGCTCTGTGGCAAGCGGTATGGAGTGTGAGGACAGCGATATTGATATGCTTGTAGAGTTTACGCGCCCTGTCGGCTGGGAAATATTTGATTTGAATGATTATCTTGAACAGCTTTTGCAACGCAAGATTGACTTAACAACGCCCGCAGCGCTCAAGCCGCTTATCCGTGAAGAGATTCTGCATAAAACACAGGAAGTTTATTCGGCATGAAATCAAGCAAGCGTAATGCGGCTCTTTTCTTGAGTGATATTCTGGAAGCGATTGTTACAATCGAAGAATACACACAGAATATGACGTTTGAAGAATTTATGCAGGATAAGAAAACGAGAGATGCGGTGTCGCGTAATATCGAAATCGTAGGTGAGGCGGCACGGAATCTACCCATTGCCGTCAGAACTGAAACGCCGCACATCCCTTGGGACAAAATGATTCGCTCAAGACATATTCTATCACACGAATACTTTGGCATTGATTACGAAATTATTTGGCGTATTGCAACAGCGCATTTACCTGAAACAAAAGACTCTATCACAATACTTCTAGCTAAAACTCAGCAGCAAAGCTATCTCTAATGAACCTCTCCCAATACACCAAAACAATTCAAATTTTCATCTATCGCAAGAAAATACTATGCTCCTCGTCGCATCCGATGTCAGCTATGTTTCCGATGGAAATGGCAATACCACTGCTGTTCTCGTGCCAATTCACGTTTGGCGTGCGATGAAACAGGAGTTAGTATCCAATGACGACGACAACAGTGAGAATCATAGCGACGTACAAAAGTACAGCAAGACGTTCTACGAATTCGCCGGAGACCGTGCGCTCGTACGCCTGCATTACCCTGCTTACTGCGACGTAGAAGTAGATGAGGAGGGTGTTGCTATTTCGTATCTTCCCTTAAATGTTCACGGATGCGGCGCAAATGAGCAAGAAGCAATCACAGACATGGCTCAAGAACTGGAATATCTCTATCAGCATAGCCTTCAACAAGATGATGAGCATCTTACCGAATATGCAAAAAAGATAAAGTACGGAACGCTACTGCTCGTAAAGGAGATTGTGCATGGCGAGTCTTGACAGCAGAAAAGTTGAAAGCGCTCTCAGCAAGAAAGGGTTTTCTGCCACCATCGGAGACCATCATTACTTTCGTCTTTTCCTGAACGGTAAAGATACCGGAATATACACCAAGACAAGCCATAATGGTCAAGATATTGGCGATATTCTGATAAGCAAAATGGCAAAACAACTCTATATGGATAAGACCTTTTTCAAGGCTTTTGTAGAGTGCTCCAAATCACAAGAAGATTACGAAATCCTGCTCCGAGAGCAAAAAATACTACCGAAAACCTAAAAACACTATGAACCTCTCCCCGCACTCCAAAACAATCTTCACTATCGCCGCCGCGCTCAATATCATCGGCGCTCTTTCGGCACTGGCAGCAATGCCACTGCATTTGCAACTCTTCTACGGACATGGTTCGACAGATATTTTGGTAAAATTTTACCATTACAATTTTTGGTTTGTCGTGCTCGCAATGGGCATCGGCTATGCAATTGTTGCCCGCAATCCCGCAGAGAATCGCGGCTTGATGCTGATTGGTGCTATCGGCAAACTTGTTGCCGCCGCCTCGTGGGTGCTGATGTATGCAATAGGTGAGGCTACACCGCTTGTATTGGCAGGTGTGGCGTATGATGGCTCGTTTGGAATACTCTTTCTTTTGATTCTCCGAGAATCAGGCTCGCGCAAAACAACTTGAATTCAAGCAACGCAACATCAAACTCTTGCACAATAATATTTGTATCTTTTACCATCCATAATTTATCATTTCTTTCCACTTACCATTCTACACTTCCATGAGAAAAATCATTTCCTCCTCCAACGCGCCTGCTGCGCTTGGTCCGTATTCGCAAGGCATCGAAACACAAGGCACGATGCTCTTTCTGGCGGGACAGATTCCGCTTACGCCCGCAGGAGAAGTCGTCGCAGGCGGCATCACCGAGCAGACCACGCAAGTTCTGGAAAACATCAAAGCCGTTCTTGCCGAAGCTGGCTACGAACTGGGACATATTGCCAAAGCAACCGTGTTTTTGAAAGACATGAATAATTTTGCTGCCATGAACGAAGTCTATGGCAAATATCTCGGCGAAATCAAGCCTGCCCGCTCCACGATAGAAGTGGCGCGTCTTCCAAAGGATGTACAGGTCGAAATTGAAGTTGTTGCGGTGAAGTAACCTTCTTTGTGCATTATGCTCTCTCATCACCTTTACCGTATTTGCTCAAGCGCAGTCCGCCCACGAACATTGTTCCGAAGCGGGCTGCGGTTGTTTTGTGTCATCGTATGGTTGTGCTCTTCGCTCGTCACCCAAGCAAACGCACAAACACGCGACACGACCACCAATGAAAAAACGTTTGTCCCCATTGAAAGCATGATGCAAACCCCGCCTTCCACGAGCGCGACACGAAGCACAAACGCCACGATGACCAAAAGTCCTGTACTGGCACTGACATTATCGCTGATTCCGGGCTTGGGGCAAATCTATGTGGAAAGCTATTGGAAAGCGCCTATTTTTCTTGGCGGCTTCGGAACGGCAGTAGGCTTTACGATTTACAATAGCACACAATTTGCCAATGCAAACACAGCGTACATCAATACAATTGATTCTCTTAGCCCCATTGGCACAAAAGATAGGTTACTACGCCAGCGCGAGATTTACCGCGATTTGCGTGATGTTTCGATTGTTGCTATGGTTGGCGTGATTGGGCTTGCGGCGATAGATGCCTACGTGGGAGCGCATCTTTTTGATTTCGATGTAAGCGACGAATTCAAAGCCAGTCTGCAACTCGATCCCTTCCGGCAGCGCATCAATCTTGCTATTCGCTGGGAAGCGCCACGTTGGGAAGCGCCGCGCTCGGCAAAGCCGGAGAATTACGAATTAGGAATGAGGAATTTCGAACAACAAAGCAGCTTCCAAGCCTCCAAACCCTAAATAACTCCCCAATTTCTCACTCAAGAAACTTTCTGACACTGTGCTTTCATCTCTCTACCATGACGATTTGCCCGTAACTATCGGGATTCTGGGCGGCGGACAGCTTGCCAAAATGAGCGCACAAGCCGCATACCGACTGGGCTTGCGTGTTGCCACCATCGAACCTGCCGAATACTCGCCCGCAGGCGTGATGACTAAGCTAGATTTTACTGAAGGCTGGCTCAATCCCGCAGAAGTAGAACGTTTCACCGAAGTAAGCGATATTGTCACGCTGGAAAATGAGTTTATTGCACCAGAGATTTTGGAACGGATTGCCGAGCGCCGCTTGGTGCTGCCTTCCCCGGAAACACTGCGGCTTGTACAAGATAAATTCACACAGAAGCAAACGATGGAGCGTGCCGGAATACCTGTCCCCGTCTTTGCTGCCATCAATAGTGTAGAAGAAGCGTACGCTTTTGGCAAAGAGCATGGCTACCCCTACGTGATGAAGACTCGCACACTCGGCTATGACGGCTACGGTAACGCAACGGTCGGACGGGACAATCAAGCAATGGTAGCTTTTATGCGCTTCACAAGCGATCCCGACGTTCCGCGCCAAATGATGGCAGAACAGTTCGTGAAGTTTCGCAAAGAACTTGCCGTCATGGTCGCCCGCAATCGGCGCGGCGAGACGGTTGCCTATCCGTGCGTGGAAACGGTACAAGAAAATCATATCTGCCGTTACGTGCTTGCGCCTGCGCCGGATGCGGACGAGCGTATCCGACGGAAAGCGCAAGAAATGGCACTTGCTGCCGTGGAAGCCGTCGAAGGCGTAGGAGTCTTTGGGGTGGAAATGTTCCTCACGGAAAATGACGAGTTGTTGTACAATGAAATCGCCCCGCGCCCGCATAATTCGGGTCATTACACAATAGAAGGCTGCTACACATCGCAGTTCGAGAATCACATTCGCGCTATTTGCAATTTACCGCTTGGCTCGGCAGACCTGATAGCTCCGGCGGCAGTGATGGCGAATTTGCTGGGGAAGCGCATCGGCTCCGGTGTTCCGGACACGGTTGTAGGCTTAATGCGGCACGGGCGCGTGGCACTGCATCTCTACGGCAAGGCAACAAGCCGTGTGGGGCGCAAAATGGGACATTTGACGGCACTGGGCGCGTCAGTCACAGAGGCATTGGATATTGTAAAGGCTGCGGAAGCAGATTTGCTATGGTAGAGAATGATACATTTACTCCGAAACCCCCGCCACAATCACCGGCATTTCGCTATTCGGCAGCATACGCTTAATCACGACCAAGGTTTTATCATCGGAGTAACGGTCTTCTGCGCCGGCTGAAAACACTTGCGCCGCTTCGATACACGCATACCCGATTTCACGCGGCGTTTTGGTGTGCATCTTGCGGAGAATCGTTTTTAAGCGGTTTTCACCGAAGAGTTTTCCTTGTTTGTTCTGCGCTTCGATGATACCATCGGTATAGAGCAGCAAAATGTCGCCCGGCGACATATTGATATTTTCAATACGGAACCGTTGGTCGGGCGAGATACCCAGCATACTGCCCGTTGTGGGCAGAAGATAAAAGTCGCGGGTTTTAGCGCGGTAGTGAATCGGATTGCAATGTCCCGCATTAGCATACAGCAGCAAACCTTTATCCGATGAAATGAGTTCGCAGTAGAACAGCGTTACGAAGCGCTCGTAGGGGAACGTTTCATAAATGAGCGTGTTTAGCCGTGAAAGCAAGGAAGCCATCTTCAGGTCAAAGCCCACGCCCATACGAATTGCACCCGAAACAAAAAGTGCTTGGATAGCAGCAGCCATGCCCTTGCTGGAAGCATCACTCACGAGGACGCTTAGACGTTCCTCATAGTTATTCGGTGGACGCAGATAATCAAAGTAGTCCCCGCCCACGATGCGGTCGGGAATGGAAATACCAAAAAGGTGATAATCACGGAAAATGGTCTCATGGTCGGGCAAAAGTCCCTTCTGAATTTCCCATGCTTGCGAGAGGTCTTTCTCAATCACGCGCTGTTGCTGCTGCCGCTCCAAATCGCGCAGACGAATACCAACGGCACTTCCGATAATGTTAATCATATCGAAAAATTTGTCGCTGATTTGCGGCGCGTTGAATGCCAGTGCGTAGGGATAGTATTTGCCGCTTTTGCGCTTCACCAGCTCGCCGATACCGGTCGCAGAGTAAAGCCGAATACCTGTGCGCTTCAGCACTTCGTCCGTCTCGTAGTTCATCACCGTGCGTTTCACGGGCAGTTCGGCAAACATTGGGTATTCCTCGACCGTCACGGTGTAGTTATCCGGCACGGCATCAAGCGAACCGTACTGATAGCGCAGCGTGTAAGCATCATCGGCAGGGTCAAGTTCCCAGATGCGACCACCGCTTATTTCAATATCGGCGCGGTCAACAATTTCACGCATGACTGAACTGAGCAAGTCCATTTCATTCGCATATTTCGCGGAAGCTAGTTTATCAACAATGCGATAGATTTGTTTTTGTGTCATAACTTGGTCAGTAGTGCGTTTCATAATCTCAGGAAAAGAAGTATTTGTGATATTCTCTCTATGCCAGCAAGCCTGCTTTGACCAATGCCGAGCGAAGTTTTTCGCGGTTTTCGGGTTTCATCGGGACAAGCGGAAGATGCAGATGCTCTTCGATAATACCCATCATCGCGAGCGCCGCTTTAACGGGCATCGGGTTGGATTCGATAAAATTTAACTTCATCAATTCCAGAAAACGATATTGCATTTGGCGAGCCTTTTCAAAATCGCCCGCAAGCGCCGCACGCACCAAATCGCTAAAGCCTCGCGGAGCATAATTACTAAAGACCGAAATCACGCCCTTGCCGCCTGCCGCCACAAGTGGAAGTGTGAGCGAATCGTCGCCGGAAAGCACCACGAAGCCTTCGGGAGCATTGGCAATAATTTCCATCATTTGGTCGAGATTGCCGGATGCTTCTTTTGCTGCCACAATGTTCGGATATGCTTCGGCAATGGCTAATTGCGTTTCTGCCGGAACATTCGAGCCGGTGCGACCAGGAACATTATAGAGAATGACCGGAAAGTCCGGTGCTGCATCGCAAATTGCACCATAATGCGCCATCAGTCCGGCTGCCGTTGGTTTGTTGTAATATGGTGTCACAACCAAACCGCCATCTACACCCATATCTTGCGCCAATTTCGTGTAGCGAACAGCTTCGCGCGTATTATTGGAGCCGGTTCCTGCCACGACCTTCACAGGTTTGCCGCTTTTGCGAACGCGCTCCAGCGTGAAGCTAATCACCGAACGGTCTTCTTCTTCCGTCATGGTGGCACTTTCGCCCGTAGAGCCGCAGGCAACCAAAAACTCTACACCACCGTCAATCTGAAAATCAATAAGTTTTGCAAGTGCTGTGAAATCAACAGAGCCATCGGCACGAAAAGGCGTTACCAAAGCCGTGCCCGTGCCGTAGAATGGGCAATTTCGCATGAACATTTTCCCTTTGATGTGAGCAATACCGTTATTGGCACAAAATCGTGCACTGCATTTCACAAAGCGTGTATGGATGCGCTATGGAAAGCAAAAGAAAAACGAATAAGAATACAAAGTTACGGCTTTTCGTACAAATCTGCGTGAAAATCTTCGTAGATTTGGAATCCAGAGACAAACAGCAACTTTTTCAACGAACTGCACAAACAATACCCCAACATCATGCCCAGAATGGAACCCACAAAAGCTCGTGAACGGTGGATGCGCGTGGACATTATTACTGCTGTCCCGCAGCTTATCACGCCCGTCATCGAAGCAAGTATTCTCAAACGCGCTCAAGAAGCGGGTGCGGTGGAAATTGTCGTTCACAACCTGCACGACGATGGGCTTGGGAATTACAGCCAAATAGATGATATTCCTTTTGGCGGTGGTGCTGGGATGATACTGCGCTGCGAACCCGTTTTTGCCTGCGTTGAGCGCTTGCAGGCGGAACGCGAATACGATGATATTATTTTCCTTACACCCGACGGCGAGCGTTTCACGCAGTCCATTGCGAATGAACTTTCGCTAAAGCGCAATATCATCATGCTTGCAGGGCATTACAAAGGTATAGACCAACGCATACGGGATGTGCTTGTCACGCGGGAAATTTCGATTGGCGATTATGTTCTGACCGGCGGTGAACTGCCTGCGCTTGTTCTGCTGGACGCGATTGTCCGCCTCTTACCCGGAGCGATGAGCGATTCAGAATCTGCGCTCTTGGACTCCTTCCAAAGTGATTTGCTCGACGCGCCGCACTACACGCGCCCCGCAGAGTTTCGTGGCAATGCAGTGCCGGAAATCCTTCTCTCCGGCGACCACAAACGTATCGCCGCATGGCGCGAAGCAACTGCGCTCAAAAAAACGCAAGAACGTCGCCCTGATTTGCTGGCATAACATTCTAGCACCTTAGAGTATTCAAAAACATATTCTTTCATTATCTTCTCTTCCATGAAATCCTTTACCCCAAGCGAAATATCGCCGCGCGAACTGCATAAAATCTTTCTCTCCGGCGTAGCACCACGCCCGATTGCGCTTGTCGGCACGGTAGATGCACGCGGCAACGCCAATCTGTCGCCGTTTAGCTTTTTCAATGCTTTTAGCTCAAATCCGCCTGTGGTGGCGTTTGGTCCATCGCACCGCGCCACTGACGGTACGCTCAAAGACACCTACACCAATTTGATGACAACAGGCGAATGTACTATCAGCTCAGTAACGCATAGCATGGTAGAGCAATCGAATCTAAGTTCCTGCACATATCCGCCCGGCGTAGATGAATTTGCCAAAGCGGGCTTTACGAAGCGCAAAAGTGTTGAGGTAAAGCCACCAAGTGTTATGGAATCACCGTTCGTGATGGAATGTCGCCTCGTGCAAATGATTGACCTTGCGCCCGAAGTTAATGGGAGCGGCAATATGGCGATTTGCCGCGTGGTGCGTTTTCACCTGAGCGGTTCAATTTTTAGCGGCGATGTGATAGATCCGCACAAAATAGACCTTGTGGGGCGAATGGGGCTTGCATGGTACTGCCGCGCAAGTGGTGATGCGGTCTTTGAACTCGTCCAGCCTCGCGTGAACGGACTTGGTATTGATGCACTGCCCGATCATATTCGTAAAAGCCCGATTTTGACCGGCAATGACTTGGCAAAACTCGCGGGAGTAGAGAAAAAACCTGCTCGCAACACCGAATTCACCAAGTTCGACAACACCATGCAAGCAGAAGACTTTTCCTTGGAACTCAATTCGGGTAATGCGTTCGGAGCGCTCTATGCCTTGCTGACTGGCGTACCGCCACCACCGGAAAAATTGCAAGAAAAACTGCACAAAGTTGCCCAAGTCTTTTTGGCACATGGTAAAATCGAAGAAGCATGGCAAACACTTCTTTTACCGCTCTAAACCGCAGCACTTGGCATATAAAACTATGCTCATATCGAATTTTGTACCATGAATGTTGCATTGAAAAGTTTTTTATTTTTCATTCAAGATTCAATACTCAAGATTCAACATTTCCCCAAAAACACCATGAAAACTCGCCTCACATCTTGTCTCTTCGCACTAGCCGTATTATTACTGGCTTCGGCAGAACTTTTTGCCAATGGTGCCATCAAAGGCACGGTTACGGATGCCGAAACCGGTGCACGGCTTTCCAGCGTGTCGCTGCGCATGGAGGGGCGTGCCTACGGCGCATATTCCAACAAAGATGGTGCGTTTCTCATCAAAAATCTTCCGGCAGACAACTACACACTACTTGTTTCGCTTGTTGGGTATGAAGTCAAGAAGGTGAATGTTACCGTGCGTGATGGCGATACGGCAATCGTTACCGTCAGTCTTCGCCCGCAAATGCTTCGCACGAATGATGTGGTGGTATCAGCCGGAAAACGCGCCCAAGCCGCACAGGATGTGCCGGTGAGTATCACGACGGTAGATGCTCAAGGACTGCAACAGCGTAACATTACACGCATAGACGATGCACTGCGCTACATTCCGGGCGTGTATGTTGCCCGCGACCAAGTAAACATACGGGGTTCATCGGGTTTTTCGCTGGGGTTTGGTTCGCGAGTAAGTATGTTTCTGGATGGTTTTTCGATGCTCTCTGCCGATGGTGGTGATGTAAAATTTGATGTCATTCCAATGTTTAACGTTGAGCGTATCGAAGTCGTGAAAGGCGCAGGCTCGGCTCTCTACGGCACTGGCGCTTTGGGCGGCGTGATAAACGTCATCACAGCACAGCCTTCGGAATCACCCGAATTTCGCTTTCGCGGCTTTGCGGGCGCATACACGCTTCCGCGCTATGACGAGTGGAAATGGCGCTCCACCATGCCACTTTTGGGCGGAGCAGACGTGAGTTATTCGCAAAAAATCGGGAACGTGGGACTGCTGGCAGCAGTAGGCTGGAAGGGCAACGACGGCTATGTGGATTATTTCGATAACTGGCAATTCAACATCTTTGCCAAGGCAAGCGTGGAACTTTCGCAGCGCGCTTCGATGAACGTGATTTTCAGTCATGCCAACGACAACCGCACGAATTGGACGTTCTGGCGCAGCCTCCGCGAAGCCACTCGCGCTCCCGTTGGCACGAATCCCTTGGAGCGCTTCCTGTCCGTCAAAACGATGCTTGCGGTAGATTACCGTGATGTTGTGAGTGAAAACTTTTTCTTGACTGCCCGCGTGGGCGCATATCGCACGGACTTCACGACGCTGAATCAAGCAACGGCAGGAACGCAAATTGCGTCGGTGGCAAACGCTTTTAATGGCGAGGTGCAGCTTACGTCCGTCGTGGATTCTACGCTGCTTTTCACCTACGGTGTAAATGCAATTTTCAATATGATTGAGCGCAGCCCGATTGTGTCGGTCAACGCCCCCACGCAAGTCATTGCTGCTGCCTATGTGCAAGGCGAGTACAAACCGCTCAAAAATCTCACGTTCACGCTGGGAAGCCGCTTCGATGTAGAACAGACGAGCGGCGGAGTACAAGGCTCCGGCGTAATTGTCAGCCCTAAAGCTGGTGCGACGTGGGTGCTATCGGAGCAGACACAGTTGCGGGGCAGCATTGGTGCGGGCTTCCGTGCTCCGACGCTGACCGAGCGCTTTGCGGCGCTACGCTTTGGTTCGTTCACCGTTGCGCCGAATCAAAATATGCGCAGCGAGCGGAGTTGGTCGTTTGAAGTGGGCGGCAAGCAAGCCTTTTCGCTCTTCGGGCAAGATTGGACAATGGATGGAGCTGTCTTCAATAACGAATTTACGGACTTGGTCGAACCGCGCTTGCCGTCGGCGACGAATCCGCAAATTCAGTTTATCAATATCACTCGCGCTCGTATCACAGGTATCGAGGTCGGCATCACGGGCTGGCTGCCGGAGCGCATTGCGGGCTTTGAAACCTCGCTTACGCTCATGTCGCCAATGGACTTGGGACTGAACCAAATTTTGAAATATCGCTCCACAACGCTCTGGTACTCGCGTTTGATTGTTCCGCTCAATTTTGTTGCGTCGGGAGCATTCCAGCTTCAGGCGGATTACCGCTTCCAGTCGCGTTTCGACGAGATAGACGACCTCAGTATTGCCATTCGTGATGCCACAGCTCGCGTCCCAATTCATGTGGTGGATGCACGTCTTATCGTGAATATGCTCAACTTAGCGGGCTTACCGGCGCTGGTAACGCTGAATGTGCGAAATTTGTTGGATTATTATTACACCGAAATTATTGGCAATCTTGCCCCAACGCGGCATTTTACGGTGCAGGTGGATGTGAAATTGTAAGAAGGTAGCGTTCAAAAGTTTTTTGATACTCAATTTTTTCTCAGCAAAAAGAGCATCGGCACATCCAATCTCTTCCGCCACGCCCTTTCGGAATGATCTTCGTGGGCAAACTCTTTTGTTTTCCAGTGGCGGGCGGTGTAGCCTTTTGCTCCCATAATAGCGTCTGCCTGCTTTTGGAATGGCTTGTAGAGACTGTCAAGCGTTTTGGTGCCATAATCAAAATACAGGAGGTGGTTTTTCGGAGAAGGCAAATGCACCCTCAAATACCGCATAAACGCTGCCGGAACAGGATTTCCCTTGCTCATAAATACCCCGAGCCAATGTGTTGACAAACATGCCGCCCCGCCAAAAACTGATGGATACTCACACAGAGCATACATCGAAATAAGTCCGCCCATACTCGAACCCGCAATAAATGTATTCTGCCTATCGGGCAGCGTTGAGAACGTGCTATCAATGAAGGGCTTGAGTTCTGTGACCAAAAATTTCAGATAGGCATCGGATTGAATCGGTCGGGAGAACAAGACTTGGTTATTCGGTCGTCGCCCCTTCATCACGGTATCCTGCTCTGCGGGCTTCAGCGATTCAAAGGGCTTTTGTGGAAAATAGTCGCTGTGGCGAGTATTCGTATTCCACACTCCCACCACAATACAATTCTTGATTTTCCCCTCCGCCATAAGCCTTCCCAGCGTTTCGTCCACGCCCCATTCTTGCTTGTTCCATGTGGCAGCAGAATCAAAAAGCATCTGCCCGTCGTGCATATAGAGTACCGAATATTTGATAGTGTCGGAATAGCCTTCGGGCAGCCACACATCAACGTTACGCGGTTCAATGTATGCAGAAGGAAACTGTGCAAAACGTTTTATTTTTCCTGAAGCTACGTGAGGTTCTTGCGCCGTAAGAGGTGAAGATATGAGCAAACAGAATAAGGCTATCGTCGTGATGTTCATTATTTTTTGGGGTTAAATTCGAGGCATCCGTCTTTTCACGAATCTATCATTTTTCGGAGGCTTGACAAAAAGCAAAAAGCCCCTTCCCGCAAGTACGCAGGAAGGAGCTTGAAATTTTCTCCGTCAAGCACCAAATGCCAACAGTTCTTCTATCAAAAATGGCAAATTGGGAGCATCGAATGATAATTGAGGTGCGGGAATTCGGTTATGCTTGATGTCAGGAGGGATATGTTTATGATGCGGATGCGTACTTTGCAACAATGGCTCGTTTGGATGGGGCTGCGAATCATACCAATACAATTTTTCCTCACCACGCCAAGCCTCATAGCCATATCCGTCTATGCGAAGTGGTAAACGCTCGAAAACAAGACGTTCCAGCACTTCTAAATGCAGACCATTGGCGAGAGATATTGCCCCCGAAATACGGGCAAGTGTTGCTCCCCGGCGAGCAAAAACTAAGGTACTGTTCTGAATTTCGGGATATTGCTCGGTGAGCGTATAAACGAATAGCTCATAGTCTTCCGATGTACGAAACGCTGTTTGCAAAGGCAAATCCATTTTATACTGCCTTGCGGATATGTTGATACAGCGAAACAGAACGGGGATAGAGACGCTGAAGTTCTGTACGATAATGCGCTTGGCGCTCAAGCCAAGTCCGATATACACTTGCCCACTCTGCAAAATCAAGTGTCCACGTATCATCCGCAGGTTCTTCGCCAGAGGCATACACGCTATACCAGGCGTCAGAACGGACACCATAGAGACGCTCAAAGTGTAAGATGTCTTCTTCCAGTGCGTGAATATCAGCGAGAATTTCTTGCAGGCTCATGACGGATAATGGATTGTCGTGATGAAATTTCTTTTTTGGTACAAGATTGACGATAATCTATCATTTTTTCTTCGCTTGACAAAAAGCAAAAAGCCCCTCCCTGCAAGTACGCAGGAAGGGGCTTCATTGATATAATCGAAACGATTAGCGGTTCAAGACAACCTGACCGGTTTTAGTCGTACCGTTTACTTCGACGCGGTAGTAGTACACGCCACTAGCAATTGCTTTGCCTTCATTGTCGTCGCCTTCCCACACAAGAATATGATAGCCTTGCGGATAGGTCTCATTGCTTGCAAGTGTTTTGATTTCGCTACCAAAGGAGTTGAAAACACGAACGGACGTTGTGCCGGGCTTGCGCATACCAAAACCAATTTGTGCAACGGTTGAGGTCGGATTCGGTGAAACGTTTACTGCTTCAACAAATTCGTCGGAAGCTACGCTGGTTCCAGTGGCACCGAGCGGAACGAAAAAGTCAGACTTTGCATCTGTAGTACCAGCAGCCGGAGCAGCACCGCCCTCGCGCATACCACCTGAACCGTCGTTGACAACGAAGCAGAGTTCAGAAATATTTACACCAGCAGGAATGGGGAACCATGTGCTTGGTGTTATTGCCAGACTCCATGTATTTGCCATGCCCGCAACAGCAGTAAATTGACGTGTTGCAGGATAGTTGCGCCACTCACCAGCAGGTATTGTTTGTGTGTCCCAGCGCATTCCAGTGGGTCCATACACACCAGTATTTGCGCTAGCATGGATAAACACACTTGTTGCACCGTTCATCGTTGCCGTACCCGTTCTCGGATATGTTTGGGTTGTATTTAGTGTCAAAGTAATGCGGTCTGTTTGTTTGAACGGCCACGGTGCAACGGTCAAACCAGAGGAACGGAGTGTTGCAGGGTAAGTTGTTGGTTGTTGTGCAAATGCCACCGCAGTCATACCAACAAATGTTGCGACTGCAAGAAGTAAATGTTTAGCTTTCATATAAAAACTCTCCTGAAGATGATAAAAAAAATGGAAAATGATATTTTCGTAATATGGAAAAAACAATGATGATTTGCAATAAGTTCCGCAGCAGAACAAAAAAATATCTATTAAATTTCGCTTGCATACTCTATTTCGCTACAAGCGAATAAGTATGCAAGCGAAGAAAGATAGAGTATTAGTCCGGGTTTTGCGTGCAAAGCGTATTAGCATTCACTTCTACGTCCGGGATTTTGAAAATGGTTTGGTTACCATTCCACGGCGTAGAACGAAGGCTTTGGCGTATGCGTTTGAGTTCGTGATAGCGGTTGCCTTCGGCAATGAATTCAATACTGCGCTCACGGCGGATAGCATCCACCAAAGACTGCCCCGTTAAGCCAGTCAAAGCGGAAAGACCTGCACGTGTGCGAACCGCGTTCACATCGGCTAAAGCCGCCGCTGGAGCAGATGTGGCAGTAGCTTCCGCACGAATGAGGAGCATTTCGGAATACCGAATCAAGGGTACGTGCATAGGCGGTGCTAAGCGGTCGTATTTTGTCGTAAATGTTATACCGTCGCGTTGTAAGAGCAATGAATCTATACGTTTGTCGCCACGATTCGCGGCAGTAGTAAGTGTACGAGCAAAAGCCTCGTCCAGATAAAACGGCGAATCGAAATCAAATGCACGGAAACTACCTTGAAGAGCACCGGCAGAGTTATTTTGGTCGGTACTACGCAGTTGGAAAATAGCTTCAGGAGTATCGTTTGCATCAAACACCATGCGTACAGTCGAATTCAACGCAAAACGACCGGTGCTAATAACACGATTTGCTGCTGCCGCTGCATTTGTAAAGTCATTTTGCTGGAAATACACGCGAGCCAGTAGTGCTGCTACTGCTGCTTTATCTGCGCGACCATTGGGATTTATTGCCGGCAGAAGTCGTTCAGCTTCTGTCAAATCATCAATAATCTGCTTATATGTTTCAGCAACTGTTGAACGTGCTTTTGGAAGCCCGGTAGTTCCTTTAGTCGGTGTTGTGCGCAAGACGACCCCCGGATGAGAGTTATCGGCGGTAAAGCCCCAGCCCTGAGAGAAATACCGAACCAATTCAAAGTACATCCAACCGCGCAGAAAGAGCGATTCGCCACGAATGGCGTCGCGCACTCCCGCTATTTGAGAATCGTTCACCGTTGGCAACGCATCAAGAATATTATTGGCACGGTTGATAACGCCATAGCCATCCTGCCAAATTGAGCGACCATTGGGATTGAAGAAGTTCAAATTACGACCAACAATCTGCAATTCACCAAATCCAGGGCTTGCGGGAATAATTTGGTCTGACCAAATTTCACCGGTGGTAATGCAATTGCCTGCCACAAGGCTGCCGGAAGCCAAACCGTTGTATGCGCCTGTGAGTGCTGTTTCTAAGCCGCGTGTGTTTGTCAGCGCAGATTCATTGGCGAGGTCGAGCGGCGGCAAGATGTTCAGTACCCCTTCACAGGAGGACAATCCCATACTTGATGCCAGTGCCGCGACCACAAGAAATTTTGAAAATCGTTTCATAGTCTAAAAAATAAGGTTTTGTAAACAAAGTGGGTTTTAGAATCCGACATTAACACCGAACGAGAAACCACGTGCTTGCGGCGGCGTAAGATAGGTTACGCTTGCACCTAAATTCGCACCCTGTGGGCCGTATTGGTCGCGTTGGATTTCTGGATCCCAACCCGGGTAGCGGGTAAAGGTAAACGGATTCGATGCCGTTGCGTAAATGCGCAAGTTCGTCAACCCCAGCGTTTCGAGTACCGATGCGGGCAAGCGATAGCCAAGCGTGATTTGGCGAACGCGCACAAATGTACCGTCATAAATCCAACGGTCAATGTTGATGTCGCGGCTATCAGTGAGGGACAAACGCGGCACACTCGCCACATCGCCCTGTTTGCGCCAACGTTGTTCAGTTTCATTCACACGCTGGTTCCAGCGGAAACCAACCGCACCCACTTGACGTTTTGCAGCATCGTCATAAATTGAGTTGCCAACAGAGAAGTTGATAAGGAACATCAAATCAAATCCCATGTAGCTGAACGAGTTCGTGATACCCCCGACAACAAACGGATAGGGCTGACCGAGCGGCTGACGGTCTTTGGTATCATACACATCGGTCAATTTACCGTTCAAATTGTAGTACAATGCCGAACCACCGCGTACCATAATGGTTGTGTCAATGAAACGACCCGAAACATTATCACGATTGTCGGGTTTGTTGGAATTAAACGAGGTATTGTTGTCCGATGAGCGGCGTTGCACCTGCACCATACCGTCGCTTGCCTGCACATATGCGAAGCGGTTGATGAAAAATGTCCCAATCGGATAGCCGGGGGACAACCGTGTTTCGCCCGGACCACTGACAGCATCGGGTGGCAAGCCTCCATTATTGATGACATTGTTACGATTGAAGGCGAGATTCAGGTCGGTGGACCATGTAAATTCGCCAACAAGGTTTTTGCTGCTCAGACTTACTTCAAATCCTGAATTATTCAAACTGCCAACGTTTTGCAAATAAGTGACAAAGCCGGTGGAAGCAGGAATACTCACGTTCAGAAGAAGGTTCGACGTAGTTTTGTTGTAATACGCAAGCGTACCGGAGAGGCGACCTTGCCAGAACGCAAAATCAAGTCCTGCATCCAGCATGACAGCTTGTTCCCAGCCAAAGTTGCTGTTCTGTAAGCGTCCGGGCGCGATACCGGGCTGACTATTGTAGTCCGCACCTGCGAAGTATGTACCGAAGCGTTCAAAGTTCGGAATCTCCGCATTGCCAGTCAGACCGTAGCTTGCGCGAAGTTTCAAGAGCGAAACGGTTTCGTTGTTTTTCAAGAAGTCTTCATCCGACATAATCCATCCCAAACCGATGGCAGGGAAAACACCAAAGCGTGTATCGGCACCGAAACGAGACGAGCCGTCACGGCGAATACTTGCTTTGAGCAGGTAGCGATCCATCAGTTTGTAATCCACCCGCGCAAAGTAGCCGACAAAACTAAACGCTGTTTCATTGGAGAAACCTTGACGAATAGCGGCGGAATTTGGATTGGTAAAGTACGGGTTCGGGAAGTTACGACCATTCGCGCCAACATCAAGTTGATCGGAACGATTGACGCTCATACCGACAAGTGCAGTAATTGCGTGGTCATTACCAATTTTTGCAGAATAATTCAAGGTTGTGTTGGTATTCCAGTTCAAGACATCTACTGAGCGTTTTTCAGAAAAAGCAAAACCATCACCGCGAATTGCTGCACCTTGGAAGAAACTTTCAGCAAGATTCATTTTGTCAATGCCCGCTTCCAAGCGCAATGCCAAGCCTGGAATGCCCAAAGTGTTGAAGCGATATTCACCAAAGCCATTCGCAATAAGACGGGTTTCCACACCTGTAAATTTGAAGTTTTCTAGCTGTGCAACTGGGTTGTTACCGGAGGTCGGCTGAAAAAATGAACCGTCTTCATTTTTAACAGGAAAAATCGGGAGCGAGTTACTTTGTGCCGCACCCATACCGCCCGACCACGCCACAGGACCACGGTCAGTGGTGAAGCGGGAAACGCTCACATTAAAGCCAACGGTCAAGTCCTCGGTTGCATTGTGGTCAAGATTCAAACGCCCCGAAATACGCTCACCACTTGTCTGGCGCTGGAAGCCTGTTTCCTGACGATAGGAAGCACCCGAATAAAAGCGTGTTTTTTCCGTACCACCACTTGCGCTCACATCCACTTGGTTGATGATACCTGTTTGCAATACTTGATCAAGCCAGTTGGTATTTGCGGGGTCAATCTGTCCTGCGCGTCTGGGCTGACCACTTGTTGGGTCGTAAATATTGAGCGGCAGCGACGGGCGTGTGTATGTGCGCCCCGAAGCACGTGCAATAATGCTGTCGTTGGTAGCCCCTTCATTCCACAGTGCCAACCAGCCCTGACCATCGTAGAACTGCGGGCGATTGGAAACATTGTTAAAGCCGTTCATATAGTTGATAGTGAACTTTGTTGTTCCTGCCTGACCGCGCTTAGTCGTGATAAGTACCACACCATTTGCACCACGTGCGCCGTAGATAGCTGTTGCATCGGCATCTTTCAAAATTTCCATGCTTTCAATGTCGTTCGGATTCAGCGATGCAAGAGCGTTGGTTTCAGTCGCGGTACGGAAATTTGCACCAAAGCTGCCAGTGGTCATCGGAATACCATCAATCACGTAGAGCGGCTCACTGCTTGCCGTGATAGAACCTGTACCACGAACCCGCACCGTTACAGGCGCACCCGGCATACCGTTGGATGCAAGAACTTGTACGCCCGCAGCACGACCTTGAAGCATCTGCTCAAAACTCGGCAGAGGAGCGTCTTTTATTTCTTTGGCATCAATCGAAGCAATGGAACCAGTAAGGTCTTTACGGGTCTTTGTACCGTACCCGATAACGACAGCTTCTTCCAAAAGCAACAGGTCGAGTTGCATTTTGAAATCCACTTTCGCATCTGCACCTTCGTCAACGGTTACTTTTTTGGTTTGCGATTTGAAGCCGATGTATGCAGCCGTTACCTCATATGTCCCTGCCGGAACGTTACGGATTTCATAACTTCCGTCTTTGCCAGTGAAAGCGCCAAGCACTTTTCCGGCTACTTTTATTTTGATGCTCACGCCACCCAGAGGTGCGTTCCCATCGTCGTCGGTTGCCTTCCCGACAATGCGCCCGTTCGCCAGCGCCAGCGCGGAAGTCATGCCAAGAGCCAGCACGAGCGCAACGCAATAACGGAGAAACGTAGTAAATCTTTGCATAATGCTACGAAATTAAATGAGTAAAAAAATGAGAGTTTGAAGACAAGTGAGGATTTGAAGACAAGTGAAGGTTTATGCCACAAAAACACAACGAACTTTACACGCACGGTATCAGTGAAGAAAAGTATTTCTCCGCAGTATGCAAAACGTGGTAGTCGGCGAGGTGATAGTAAAAATGTTGAAAAGCAAGAAATTGCCGCTCTCAATCTGCTGCCAACGGTTCGCTACGAACACCTTGTGACGAGCAGCTTGCTACAAGCAACTTGCTGCGAGGCGATTCAAAGTGTTATTGTGGTAATGACTTTGAAAAAACGCCTCGAAAAACTGTGTGCTCACAATGGCAATTATGGGTAGTGCTGATAAATCAACAACGCATTAAAAACTATGAAAGAAAAACTATGAAGGAGGTCATGCTTCAAAACAGGGCAAAACCTATTAAAAGCTTCCATTGCTTCAAAGAACAGATGCTGTTTTTCAGCTCTGTGGCAAGAGAGTACCAGCGCAAGTAAAGGACGTTGTCAGTAAAAGGCTACTACTACGAAGCACTATTTCTGAAAACAGGGACAATCTCTGAACACGATAACTCTGAACACCAGTGCCGAAATTACAGAATCCTTATTCGTTTGTCAAGTAGTTTTTTTGCATCAGTACCCGTGCGGGCTTGCGAACAAAAAAGGTGTGATGACTAAAAAAAACTTCACAAAAATTCACAAAACAAGATATTTTTTCATCGCCTCAAATTTTTTCTTCCCTATGCCTTTGACGCGCATAATGTCTTCTATCCGCCGGAAGCGTTGGTGGGAGCGGGTTTCAAGTATTTTTTGTGCGGTCGCTTCGCCCACGCCCGGCAGCCGCATTAGGTCTTGCAGTGTGGCGGTGCTGAGGCGAATAGTACCATCCGTGATTTTTCCCGGTTTCGGGCGCAGAGGAAAGCCTTGGGGCTTTTTTACAACAGTGTCCGCAGCAGCAAGCGCCGGAATCGGCTCGGCATCGGGGGTTGTGCCCGTGAAGGTTGTTGCTTCGGCAGCGGCAAGGCTATCCGACAGACGCAGCAGGTCGCTCCGCACCTGCTCATTACCCGGACGATACGAGTATTGCTTCAGTGCAAAGCCCGCCACCAATCCGCCCAGCAAAACCGACACGAAGAGCAGCTCGTTTTTAGTAACGGGCAATACCGCCTGTACTGCAGCGATAACGAGCGCGATGCGCTTGCGAAGACCTAGTTTCATGGGATAAAAAATGAAGTATGCAACAGATGACAACGGCATCCACAGGACTGCGAAGAAAGATACGATAATTTTTTTGCGATTCCCGCGAAGTTTCGTAAAATAACGTCTGCCAGATTATATTTTCTCAATCATTTCCGTACTTGCTTTCATCAGGAACAGCTATGCAGACAGTGTGTCTTATTGAAGATGATAGAATTACCCGCAAACTCTTTGTGATGCTTCTGGAGCGAGCCGGATTTGCGGTGCATGATTTCGACAACGGCGCAGCGGCATTGGACTGGCTTGGTACTCACGCCGCCGATGTTGTGCTTTCCAATA
Source organism: Ignavibacteria bacterium (assembly GCA_014654705.1). Taxonomy (GTDB): domain Bacteria; phylum Bacteroidota; class Ignavibacteria; order Kapaibacteriales; family UBA4661; genus PH2015. Next base: position 211,658 of record JACVZY010000059.1, on the reverse strand, counting down.
TCGTATTGCCGGAGGGTGTAAGCGGCACCGATGTACTTCGGCAAATCCGCACAGGCACAAGAGGCACACAAACGCCTGTCTTTGCCCTCACCTCGTTTGTGCGGCGCGGCGAGCGCGAGCGTTATCTCGAAATGGGCTTCGACGGCTGCGTTGCCAAGCCCATAGACCCACAAACCTTCGGGGAAGATTTTCGCGGGATGATTGCCGGAATACGGTAAGCGAACGCACCACTCAGCTAGCCACTATCGGCTAGCTATAGCGGCTAGCCAAATATATGCGAACAACAACTACTGCTTACTCAGCCGTGCAAGTTCACGATTGACGCTGCGACGGAGCGCATCCTCTTCGTCATAATCCTTGAAGGAAAGTGCTTTCTCAAGATTCTGTTTCGCCTCGTTTTTTTTGCCGAGTTTTGCCTGCGTCGCACCAAGCCGATAATATGCCGAGGGCAGAAGGGACTTATCTTCTTGGGGCTGAACGGCAACAGTTTGCAGCAAGCGTTGTTCGGCTTGTGTGTGGTCACTTTGCTCGGCATAACTCCTTGCGCTGAGGAGCAGCGCCCGCCCACGAATGTCGGCGTTTAACTGTTGCTTTTTCAGCAGTTCGTCGGCAAGGCGAATGACCGCTGCATATTCCGACCCGCGGAACCCCAAGGAAATACGCCGCAGCAGCGCTTGTTCTGCTGTGAGCGGACTTTTGAGGAGATCTTCGCTAGCTTTGTAGGGCAGCGATTTTTGATAGAATTGCGTTGCTTGCGCACGATTCCCTTCCATTTCACTTATCAAGCCCTGCAAATAGAGCGCATTGCGCACTGCACTGGAGTCAGCGCCAAGCGCTACACATTTTTGAAGCCATTGAACGGCTTCAGAGAATTTGAGTTTATAGAGCGAGGCAGCGCCCGTGAGGAGTATGGCGCGGGCTTGCGCGTTTTTATCCGTTGTTTGATTCGCAACGGGCTGCAAAAACGGTATTGCCTCGTCAGGCTTGCGGAGCGTGTTCAGGTAGATTTGAGCCGTTGTGATACGATACCAATTATTCGCAGGAAACTGCGCCATCAGGTTTTTCAAGTGCCAGAGCGCTCTGGGAGATGTTTCTTCTTGTTCTGCATAGAACGTCGAGAGCCAATACGCAGCTTCGGGGCGTGTATAGACACCATGAGCGGCAGCGTTTTCTAATTGCTTCATTCCCAAATTGCGGTCAGTGCTGAAGCCGGCAAGCCGAATAGCAGGCTTGATAAATGCCGGAGCAGATGAGATTAAGCAATTAAAAAGCCCAAAACCCATCTGTGCATCGGCGTTATTGGGGTCGGACTTGACAGCATCGTTCAAATAATCATATCCTTTTTTACCATCCCAAATTGCTTGCATTAGGCTTTTAGTGCGCTCCTCCGGCGGGCTAAAAGCGCGAATAATACCTCGGTAGCCATATGCACCGCCAATGTAGAAGAGCGCTTTGGAATCATTCGTATTTGTTTTGAGAATATTTTCACACACCGAAATCGTGTTTTGCGTCAGTTGCAGAAAGCGCAGATAATCGGCTTTGTTCTGCATAATGCGATAGCGATAGAAATACACCATTGCTTTGTAGAAATGACCGCGCGGCTCACCCGGAGCCATGCCGATAATTTCGTTACACTTTTGTTCTGCTTCTGAAAAGCGCAAGTTGTACAACTCCGTGATAGCAGCAGCAGTGGTATTGTGAACATTTGTCCAGTCCACGTTGGGCGGATTTGTTTGTGCGGACAAATCGTGAGCCAACGCCGTGATTGCGAAGAAAAGCATCCATCGGCACAATAACTGCGCCGACCTGCCAAAGGAGCAAAGAGAGAGAAAATAGTGCATGGCAAAGTATTCAAAAAGTATGCTGACAAATCCGCCCGATGGCAGCGTTACGATTGTGCTTGCCATCGGGCGAAGAAAATACTAATGACTTGAAATGCTGGAAGAAAACGATAATGACAATGCACAAACTCAATCAACAATATTCACCGGTTTTACGTTCCAGATTTCCTCCGCGTACTCGTGAATCGTGCGGTCGCTGGAGAATTTACCGACGTTGGCAACGTTGACGATAGCCTTTTCCGTCCATGACTTGCGGTTCAGAAATTCTGCTGCCACGCGGTCTTGTGCTTCAATGTAGGAAGCATAATCCGCTAGAAGGCAGTATTTGTCGCCTTGATGGACAAGAGAATCGAAAATTGGCTTGAAAATACCCGGCTCCGAGTGGTTGAAGAAATTGTACTGAATCATGTCCAGCACTTGCTTCAGGTCTGAATTTGCCTGATAATACTGGAAGGGGTCGTAGCCATTTTTCTTGAGATCAACGACTTCATCAGTCTCCAAGCCGAAAATGAAGATATTATCATCGCCGACTTCTTCGCGTATCTCTACGTTTGCACCGTCCATCGTGCCGATAGTTAGTGCACCGTTCAGCTGGAACTTCATATTTCCTGTGCCGGAAGCCTCGAAGCCAGCCGTTGAGATTTGCTCCGACAAATCCGAAGCAGGGATAATTTTCTCCGAAAGCGAGACGGAATAATTTTTCAAAAAGAGTAGCTTCAGTTTATCGCCCACGTCGGGGTCGTTGTTGACCACATCGGCAACGGAATTGATGAGCTTGATGACGAGTTTTGCGAAGTGATACCCGGGCGCTGCTTTCCCCGCAAAAAGAACAGTACGCGGCACAAAATCTGCTTTGGGATTGTCCTTAATGCGCTTGTAGAGCGTAATGACGTGCAGCACATTGAGCAACTGCCGCTTGTATTCGTGCATACGCTTCACCTGCGAATCGAACATCGAATCGGGATTGATTTTGACCGAATAACGAGACTCGATGTATTGAATGAGATTCTGCTTACATTGTTGTTTCGCTGCGTTCCATTCAGCATGGAATTTTGCATCGGACTTATACTTCTCAATTTCCTTCAGTTTGTATAAATCCGTTATCCAGCCGTCCCCTATTTTACCCGTGATGAGTTCGGACAAATGTGGATTTGCTTCCTTGAGCCAGCGCCGTTGTGTGATGCCGTTGGTTTTATTATTGAATTTTTCCGGCTCGAAGCGGTAGAAATCCGCAAAAATGTCGGTCTTGAGAATGTGCGTGTGCAAAGCCGCCACACCATTGACCGAATGACTTCCGGCTATTGCCAAATTTGCCATCCGAACGCGCTTGGTGGCTCCTTCTTCGATGATAGACATTCCGGCAATTTTCTTCGCATCGGCGGGATTCGGATAGAACTGACGCGCTTTTTCCAAATACCGATGGTTAATTTCGTAAATGATATTGAGGTGACGGGGAAGTAGCGACTCCAACAAGGAAACATCCCACTTTTCGAGTGCTTCTGCCATAACCGTGTGATTCGTGTACGCAAAGGTCTTCACGGTAATATCCCAGGCTGCATCCCATTCTAAGCCCTCGTCATCCATGAGAAGACGCATCAGTTCAGGAATAGCAATGGAAGGATGCGTGTCGTTGAGCTGAATAGCAACTTTTTCAGGAAATTTTTTGAAGGTGTTATGCTTGACCTTGTAAGCACGAATAATATCTTGCAGCGTCGCTGACACGAAGAAATACTGCTGCTTCAAGCGCAAAACCTTGCCGGGATCAATGTTATCATTCGGGTAGAGTACTTTGGAAATAGTCTCCGACGTAGTTTTATCGCTCACGGCGGCAGCATAGTCGCCCTTATTGAAGTATTCAAAATTGAAATCTTCGGTAGATTTTGCTTGCCAGAGCCGCAAGTTATTCACTGTGTTGTTGCCGTAGCCCGGTATCGGAATGTCATACGCCACTGCCAGCACATCGTCGGTGTTTGTCCACTGGAAGCGCAGACGACCGTGAATGTCTATGTCCGTCATAACAGTACCGCCGAATTTGATGCGATACGTCAGGTCAGGGCGCATAATTTCCCACGGACAGCCGTAGATAAGCCAGTTGTCGGGGTGTTCGATTTGATAGCCTTTTTCCATGTCCTGATCGAAAATTCCATACTCATAGCGAATACCGTAGCCGAAAGCGGGCAAACCCAGCGTCGCCATGGAATCCAAGAAACACGCTGCAAGCCGTCCCAAACCGCCGTTGCCTAAGCCCATGTCTTTTTCGCTGTCGCGGAGTTGCTCTTGGGTAAAGCCGATTTCTTTCGCCAGATCGGCAAAGTCTTTTTCGTACTTGAGATTGATAAGTGTATTGCTCAGAAGCCGCCCCATGAGGAATTCCAGCGAGAGGTAGTACACTTTTTTTACGTCTTTGTCGGCATATTGCTGCTGTGTTCGCAGCCACTTCCGCATCATGCGGTCTCGCACCGAGAGCGCAAGCGCAGTGTAGGCATCGCGGAGAGTGTAATTTGTTTTGTCTTTAGCAAGACGAAATTCCATATTCTCGGCAAATTGATTTTGCAGCGAGTACGATTCGGGGTCGTGTGCATCGGTGAAGAATATAGACTTCTTTTTTGCAGCCATAGTCAGTTGCTCCCGTAAAATGGTGAGAACAGAACAAAAGTTTAGAACAAAAGTTCAACAATTATTTTCGATGGTCAAAATACGCGTTTTGTAGGAAAATCATAACAAAAAGTTCGCGGGAAGAATTTGCCTGAACCGAATTCAAACAACCATCTTCAAAAAAAGCGGTCGGAAGAAACTTACTTCCAACCGCTTCATTTTTTGCTATCCGCTTCGCAGGGACAACTCAGGAAAGTGTCAAAAATAAGTGGTCACATTTTCCTTGATGGCACAGACTGAGCGCCGTGCTCACCTGCCTGTGTAGTCCTTGAAAACCGCTTCAAGCCTCACAGACAAGAATGTCCGTGCTACTGAAGCCAAAGAACTTTATTCACTTATTTTGCTGGCGTTCCTCACGTTATTTTTGTTTCAACAGCACTTCCACTGCTTTTTCGATTTGCAAATCTTGCCCTTTGGCGGAGCTAACGGGGTCATTCATTATCAAGTGGTCAGGCTCTAATTGGCGGTTTTCCAAGTACCGCGTTGGGTCGAGCGTACTGATAATACCGACTTCGGGAATACCGAATATCGTCACGCCGTCCATAAGCGTTTCCCACCACACGGCAGTACACGTGCCCGCCACAGGCATACCAATCGTCTCGCCAATGCCGAGGGCTTTGTATGCACAAGGGAAGCAATGCGCATCGGAATAATTTCCTTCGCCCATGACGATAGCGGATTTTTTATCCCAGCGTTCTTCCGGCTCTGTACCGATCACCATGCCGCGCGGCGCTTGCTTGGTAAAGCGCTTGCCGCTGAGGGTTGTGGTCAAAATTTCGGTCAAATTACCACCGCCATTGAAACGGGTATCAATGATGATTGCGTCTTTATCGTTGTGCCGCCCGAAGAGGTCGGAATATGCCACGCGGTAACTTGGGTCGTTCATACCTTGCACGTGAACATAGCCAACACGACCTTTCGAGAGTTTGTCAACAAGTTCGCGGCGCGATTTCACCCAACGGTCATACAGCATCGCATTTTCCATTTGGAGCGAAGTCGGCTTCACTGTTTCTTCCCAACGCTTTTTGCTGGCGGGGTCAAAAAGTGCCAGAACGGTTGGCTTATCAACCTTGCGGTTCAGAAGCGCGGCGAAATCTTGTGCGGGTGTGATTGTTTCACCATCAATTTTTTCGATAATAACGCCCGGCTTCACATCCGACGATGCTTTTGCAAGCGGCGATTTTTCCAGCACTTCAGCAATTTTGATACCATCGCCCGCGAAAGTGTCGTCATAGAGTGCGCCAAGCGAAGCCGTCTCGTCGTCACGTTCGGGATTGGGTCTCGGGCGGTAGCGTCCTCCTGTGTGCGAGGCATTCAGTTCACCTAGCATTTCACCCAGAAGGTCAGCAAAATCGTAGCCGTTCGCCACGTGGGGAAGGAATTTCGCGTATTCTTTGCGATAGAATGCCCAATCCACTTTGTGCATTTGCGGGTCGTAGAATTTTTTGAGCGTTTGCCGCCACGCGTGGTCAAAGAAGTACGCACGTTCAGCATTAGCGTTCAGGTTCATTTCTGCGCGGAAGGCGACGGGCTTTGTTGCGCCACTTCCGGTATCTACTTTCATTATCATGCCGTTAGCAAGCACAAACAGGCTTTTGCCGTCATTCGACTGAACGAGCTTCACAGCGCCTTGCTGCGCATTCAGCTTGGCAAGGAGCTTCGTTTCCTTGTCGCGCGGGCGTGTTGCCCAGAGGTCGAATCCCTGCTCGAAGCGGGCGAGGTAGTACAGACGCTCACCGTCGGGCGACATGACAGCATCGGCGAGGCGCGAGGAATGTACCGTCAGACGTGCAGTGCGGTCTTCCAAACCGTCCGGTTCAATCACGACAGGCTTTACTGTGGGCTTATCTTCCTTTTTCTCGTCTTTTTTATCACCAGATTTATCGTCTTTCTTCTCATCTTTTTTATCATCTTTTTTGCCGTCTTTTGCTTTTGTGGCTTCGTATTCTTCCTTCGTCAGGCGGAAACGGTCGAAAGCATCTTGGGTGAAGAACATTGCATACACGTCCGACTCGGCAGCCCATGAGCCATGCCCTTTGAAGCCGTAACGGTCTGTTTGCCAAAGCATTGCTTTGCCGTCCATAATCCATTCTGCGCCGCCGTCGTCGTAGCCGCTTTGGGTGAGATTTTTCACAGGACCTTTGCCCTGAGCGTCTATCAAGCCGACTTCACCGCGCCAGCGCCCTTTGTCCAAGAACTGCACGAGAAAATACTTGCTGTCAGGAGACCATGCAAAATACTGGTCGCCGTCTGCATAGGAATAATTTTTTGTACTGTCAAGAATTTGCCGTGTTTGCTTGCTTTGCAGGTTAATCACCTTCAGAACAGTCCGCTCTTCTAAGTACGCAACTTCTTTGCCGTCGGGAGAGTATTTGGGCTGAAATTCCTCTGCGGGCGTTGCTACAAGCGGTTCTTCTTTGAGAAGGGTTGATTTGTAAAAATATGGTTCGTCATCCTTACTTTTCACAATGGTTGTCTGATAGACGTTCCACGACGAGCCACGTTCTGCGGCATAGAGCAACGTGCGCCCGTCGGGGCTAAAGCTCACGCTGCGCTCTTGTTCGGGAGTGTTGGTGATGCGCTTCGTAATGCCGTAATCAACGGACGAGACAAAAATCTCACCGCGCAAAACAACCGCAATTTCTTTGCCATTCGGCGAGACCGCAAATTCACTGGCTCCGGTGGTAAGTTGCTGATATTTCACGTCGTTTTCTTTGGCATCGCCGACCACACTCACCGCTACTTTGCGTGATTCTTTCTCTGCGGGAGATTTTACGTAGATTTCGCCATCAAAGGCATAGCAAAGCGTTCCGTCGGCAGCAATGGAAAGTGCACGAACAGGGTGTTTGCTGTGTGTGGTCACTTGCGTCGTTTGGGCGGGATTGGCTACTGGGAATTTCCAGACATTGAAGGAGCCGCTTTGTTCGGACAGATAATACACTTCGGTTTCATCCGGCGACCACACGGGACTGCGGTCTTCAGCAACCGAACTGGTGAGTTTCGTGTGCGTTCCGGCTTTCGCGTCGTACATCCAGACATCACGCGCTACAGACGAGGTTTGGTGCTTACGAAGTTCGTCTTCGTAGCCCTTGCGGTCGTGGTACAAAAGCCGTGTGCCGGATTTGTCCCAATGTGCATCTTGCGCGGGCGTGGTCAGGATTTGCTTCGGCTGTCCGCCATTCACTGAAACGCTGTACAGTTCCGTTAGCACACCGCTCGGGAACTGGGAATTGGTCGGCTTGTCTTGACGGTTTGCCACGTACACGACGTTCTTGCCATCAGGTGTGAAGCCTGTCGGTGTTTCACTGCGCGAAAAGACCGTGAGCCGCTTGGCAACGCCACCTTCTGCGGGGAGAAGAAACACATCAAAATTTCCATGACGGTCGGAGGCAAAAGCAATCGTCTTACTGTCCGGCGACCAGACGGGCATTGCGTCGTATGCCTCGTGCTGGGTGAGCTGGCGGGCTGCACCGCCGCTTGCGGGAACAGCATACAAATCGCCTTTGTACGAAAAGGCAATCGTTTTGCCATCGGGCGAAATGGCTGGATAGCGCATCCAGAGCGGTGTTTGAGCAGACATGGGCGGCGAAGCAATACTTGCTATCAAACCGCCGAAAAGCACCATCAGCAGCAGAAGTGCCGATGACCTTGCGCGAGAACGTGTCCAAAGAAGCATAATCAAACAACAATAGAGTGAAAAAAACGATGAACTACGAAAGAAGAGAGTTTCGATGGTACGCAAAACTACAACCAAAGATACAAAAAAGGCGTGTGTTCTTGCGGGTGCACACGCCCATAATTTTGATGCGTTCAAGATAAATGGTCTGAAAGACTGATTTATCGCACATAATGCACAAACGCACTCTGTACGCCATCTCCGGCTTGCACTCGCACAATATACACGCCGATACTGAATGCACTCATCGCTAAATCCTGCACGTGCGTTCCGGCGTTTTGTTCGCCATCGAATACCGTCAAGAGTTTTTGCCCCAAGAGCGAATATACCGCAATACTCACCGGGAGTCTGCTTGTCAGGCTATAACTGATGCTGCTGTACTCCCAGAACGGATTCGGGCGAATGTTCAGGGCTGTTATGATTTCTTTCGTCTGTTGGTTGTCCTGAGAATGTTTTATTTCCGTCACTGAAGTAATGACTGCACCGCCTCTGACAGGGCGACTGTAAAGGGTCAGGCTAGGCAAAAGTGTGTTCGTTGAACGGCAAGAGTAGAGCGCTGTGTCGGTCGTTGTGTATGATGCTTGCGTTGCATTGATGATTGCCTCGCCATTTCTGAACCATTGATATCGCGTCTGTTCTCCGCCCACATCCACACGCACAGTGTCGCCGCTTTTGAGGGTTGCCACGCTGTCTTGGGGATTGTAGGAGAAGACAGCTCCCGCTCTTCCTTGCATTGCTTTTGCGGCAGGCTCAAGGTCGCGGAAAACAAGTTTATTTCTTGCTAAAAAGAGATAAGCAAGTTTTGGAACTTTCGCCCAGTCCACATCGCAACCGGATAATTGATCGTTGTACAGATCCAGCCATTCCAGGTTTGGTAGATTGAAATTAGGGATAATTCCACTCAGGGAATTACTAGACAAGCTCAGATATTGCAGGTTTGGCAGACTAAAATTAGGCAAAGCTCCGCCCAGATTATTGTAGCCCATGGATAGTCTTTGCAGGTTTGGCAGATTGAAATTGGGGATAGTACCTCTCAGGGAATTGTTAGTCAAGCTCAGATATTGTAGGTTTGGTAGATTGAAATTGGGAATAACACCACTCAGGAAATTACTAGACAAACTCAGATATTGCAGGTTTGGCAGATTAAAATTAGGGATGGTTCCGCCTAGGAGATTGTCACCCAAGGATAGCACTTTCAGGTTTGGTAAATCGAAGCTGGGAATTGCACCGCTCAGTTCATTGTAAGACAAATCCAGCCGTTGCAAATTTGGCAGATTGAAATTAGAGATAGTCCCGTTCAGGTTATTGCGAGACAAGTCTAGTTCTTTTATCAGTAGTTGAATCCGCGAACCGAAAAAAATCACCCCTGCTGCTGCTGGTTCGATGCTTGCCGTTGTTGTGTAGCTCATTTGCAAGGGCCAACCTTGTTTATCTCGCCAGTTTGCACCGTTGGTGCTTGTGTAGAGTTTGTTTGCCTCTGCTGCTTCCGGCACAGTGTAGGTCGTCGTCTGTGCGCGGGCGGGAAGTGCTGCCACGACTACCACCATCCATACCAACGGCACAAGACACCATAGACGTGCGCACGCTAGACTGGTGCGCACAACGCTGCATAGGAGTTTCATATCTGCTATCATACCACTTCTTTGAGAAGATTGACAAAACATGGAGATTTGCTTTTCGTCGTTGTTGTACAAAAAAAGCAATGATACGAAAGTATCGGATATTTTCTACGACATTAAAGAGTTAGGAGTTTCGCAGAACACAGACAAGAGTGTCTGTGCTACGGCATGAGAACTGGTTTCGGTGGCACAGACACTCTTGTCTGTGTGATCAATAGTAGTGCTTTTGCGAAAGTCCTAAGAGTACACTGATGATGATTGTAGTGTTGCAATCCCAATAAAAACAAAGCGGCTACGCGAAATCTTATGGTTAGAATTTCGTGCAGCCGCTTGTTTTGTTCTACTTGTTTTGTTCTCTTCTAAGAAAATTTACACCAACGCCCCAAAATACTCGCGGTTCATCAGTGCAATGTTTTCCATTTTGATTTCTTTCGGGCAAACAGCTTCGCATTCGCCGTGGTTGGTGCAATTTCCGAAACCAAGTTCGTCCATAGCGCGAATCATGTTAGCAGCCCGCTCGCGGCGTTCTACCTGCCCTTGCGGCAAGTGCGCAAGGTGCGAGATTTTTGCACTCGTGAAGAGCATTGCCGACGCATTCGGGCAAGCCGCCACGCACGCACCGCAGCCAATACACTGCGCTGCGTCCATTGCTTTGTCGGCAGCTTCTTTCGGAATCGGGATGGAATTGCCGTCCGGTGCGCCGCCCGTACCGATCGAGACATAGCCGCCCGCTTGAATAATGCGCTCGAACGATGTGCGGTCAACAGCGAGGTCTTTGATGACCGGAAATGCTTTTGCCCGCCATGGCTCAATGGTGATAGTCTCGCCGTCCGAGAACGAGCGCATATGGGTCTGGCAAAGCGTTGTGGCTTCATCGGGACCATGCGCATAGCCGTTCACCATCGCACCGCACATACCGCAAATTCCCTCGCGGCAGTCGTGGTCGAAGGCAACGGGGTCTTTGCCTTCTTTGATGAGTTGCTCGTTGAGCATATCAAGCATTTCCAAGAACGACATTTCCGTCGAAACACCCTTCAACTTGTACTCTTCCATGCGCCCTTTGGCAGTGGCATTTTTTTGTCGCCAGACTTGAAGCGTCAAGTTGAGCATTTTGCCCTTGGAATGACCATTTGCGGCGTGTCCGTTCGCGGCGTGTCCATTTGTTGTTGTCATTGTAGCCATTATTTGTAGCTCCTTTGCGTCAATTTAACGTTTTCAAAAACAAGTTGCTCCACGTGGCGTGTTTGCGCGCCGTTACTACCGGTCCACTCATAGGCGGCGACGTGTGCGAAGTTATCGTCGTCGCGTTTTGCTTCGCCTTCTTCGGTTTGATGTTCTTCGCGGAAGTGCCCGCCGCAGCTTTCTTCGCGGATGAGAGCATCTTTAGCAAAGAGTTCGCCAAACTCAAGGAAATCCGCCACGCGACCGGCACGCTCAAGCTGTTGGTTAAATTCACCTGCTTCGCCCGATACTTTGACGTTATTCCAAAACTCTTCGCGGAGTTCGGGAATACGCTTCAGTGCTGATTCCAAGCCAGCTTTGTTTCGCGCCATACCGCACTCATTCCACATAATTTTGCCTAATTCTTTGTGGAAAGCAAGTGGCGTTTTATTGCCTTTGATGCTCAGAAGTTTGTTCACGCGCTCGTTCACTTCATTTTCTGTTGCGCCAAATTCGGGAGCATTTGCGTCCACGGGGTCAAGTTTTGTGCCGCCCAAGTAATTGCCAAGCGTGTAGGGAATGACAAAATAACCATCCGCCAAGCCCTGCATGAGTGCTGACGCGCCCAAGCGGTTCGCACCGTGGTCGGAGAAATTCGCTTCGCCCAGCACAAACAAGCCCGGAATGGTACTTTGCAAATTGTAATCCACCCACAAACCACCCATGGTGTAATGCACGGCGGGATAAATTTGCATCGGCGTTTTGTATGGATTTTCGGCGGTAATTTTAGCATACATATCGAACAAATTGCCGTAACGGTCGCGGATGACATCCTCGCCGACACGCTGAATGGATGCAGCAAAATCAAGATAAACCGCTTGCCCGTCGCCCACGCCACGACCTTCGTCGCACACTTCTTTTGCATTACGCGAAGCAATATCACGCGGCACAAGATTGCCAAACGCCGGATATTTGCGCTCCAAGAAGTAATCGCGTTCTGCTTCAGGAATGTCCTCGGCACGGCGCTTATCGCCTTTTGCCTTCGGAACCCATACACGCCCGTCATTGCGGAGACTTTCGCTCATCAGCGTCAGTTTGGATTGGTCTTCGCCATGCACAGGAATACACGTCGGGTGAATTTGCGTGTAGCATGGATTCGCAAAGAACGCGCCTCTGCGGTGCGCTCGCCATGTGGCGGTAACATTACAGCCTTGGGCATTCGTGGAAAGGAAAAAGACGTTGCCATAGCCGCCCGTGCAAAGCAGCACGGCATCAGCAACGTGGCGCTCGACTGCTCCCGTAACGAGATTGCGCGTGATGATGCCACGAGCGCGACCACCGATAACAACCACATCCAGCATTTCTGTACGAGTGTGCATTTCCACATTTTTCAGATGAATCTGGCGTGAAAGTGCCGAGTACGCGCCCAAGAGAAGCTGCTGTCCGGTTTGCCCACGCGCATAGAATGTACGCGACACCTGCGCTCCGCCGAAGGAGCGGTTGTCCAGCAAGCCACCATATTCGCGGGCAAAGGGAACGCCCTGCGCAACGCATTGGTCAATGATGTTGGTGCTGACTTCGGCTAAACGATGGACATTTGCTTCGCGGGCGCGATAATCGCCACCCTTGATGGTATCGTAGAAAAGGCGATAGGTGCTGTCGCCGTCGTTGCGGTAGTTTTTGGCAGCATTGATGCCACCTTGAGCCGCGATACTATGCGCCCGGCGCGGGCTGTCTTGAAAGCAAAATGCTTTGACCTTATAGCCCATGTCGCCCAGCGAAGCAGCAGCTGAAGCTCCTGCCAAGCCTGTACCAACGACAATCACCGAGAATTTACGGCGGTTCGCGGGGTTCACGAGTTTGCTTTCAAACTTATGTTTTTCCCATTTCTCACCAAGCGGTCCACTAGGAACTTTGGAATCGAGTACTGTTGCCATAATCAATTACGAATTAGGAATGACGAATTACGAAATTAGAGTTTTTTTGCGGGTGGTTGACTTTGCAAGGCGTGATTTTGCTTCGCCGTTTTTTTATGCGCTGCGTAAAATACATTTTTCGCTTGTATCGCACAAAATTTCCGTCTCTTTCTTGTCAAAATTCTTTACCGTTTTTTGCCTTACGACCAAAACAAGTTTTACACGCTTCAAGTTCCACAGAATTTGACCACAGCCGCTCAAGGCAGGTAGAGCAGAATATTTGCCCCTTTTCTACTCGCTTTTTTCTATTTTGTCCGCTTGATGCTCCGTAGAATTGCATCGTTTGCTACTTCCTTCAGTTCTCAGGTTTTCCGAATAATTATGAAACGACCGCGACTATTCATCCTGCGTGGCTTGTGGCTTGTCCTGTTTTTCCTCGCATCCTACGCCCCAGAACGGCTTACGGCACAACAACTCCTGCTGGATTCTCTCAAGCGCTCGTGGGAAACCGTCCGAAGCAAACCCGACGACAGCGCAAAGGTGATGCTGATGAATGACCTTTCAGAAAAATATCGTCTCTACGCCAATGACCTTCCGAAAGCGCAAGAATACGCACTTTTAGCACTCAAGGCTGCACGGAGCATTGGCTTTGCACGTGGCACGGGAGATGCGCTGCACCGTTTGTCCTTGCTGTACTTCGTGCAAGCGCGCTACGACACCTCTCGGCTATACAGCGCTTCGGCTCTCACAGTTCGCACTAATATTCACGACACCGTTGGTATGGGGCGCTCGCTGAATGCGCTTGGCTTGACCTATCAGTATCAGGGTAACTATGGCAAGGCTTCGGAGCATTATTTTCGTGCGCTGCCCTTACAAGAAGCAGTGAATGATAAAGTCGGTCTGGCGGTTTCGTGTGATAACATCGGTACGTGCTATCGGTTTCAGGCAAACTACACTCGCGCTATTGAATTCCACGAACGTGCTTTGGCTATCAATAGGGAAATCAACAATGCGACGCATATTCCCTACCCGCTCATGGGTCTTGGAACGGTCTATGAGGCATTGCAGCGCTACGACAAAGCGCTTGCTTACTACACCGAAGCGCTGACATTACGCATGGCACTCCATCACCGTCAAGGTGTTGCCGTTTCGCTCAACGCATTGGGCAAGCTCTACAACCGCATGGGACGGCTCCCGGAGGCGCTCCAAACGCAGAAGCAAGCACTGGCTCTGCAAGACAGCATCCAAGACCGAAGCGGCATGGCTTCATCCCTGACGGAAATAGGGCGTTTATATGCTGCAGACCATCGGTACACCGAGGCTCTTCTATACAGCGAGCGGGCGCTACGCTTGGCGGAAGAGATTGGCTCCAAAACAATTATGAGCGAAGCTACGGCGCTCTGTGCGGATATATTGCGCTCTCAGAAACGCTACAAAGAGGCACTGGGGTATTTCGTGCGCTCCTCAGCGCTCCGAGACTCAATTTTCAGCCAAAAAACCGCACAACAACTGGCAGACATGGCTACGCAGCGCGAAATTGACCAGAAAGAACGTGATTTGGTGATGCTTGCCAAAGAGAATGAAATCAAGACCTCGTGGCGCAATGGTCTTCTCGCTGTGCTCATACTGCTCTCAGCGCTCATGGTGGTCATCACTATGCGCTACTACGACAACAAACGCGCCAATGCTGAAATTATGCGTCAGCAGGCAATTCTCAGCGAACAAGCGCGAGAAATTGAGCTTATCAATACCGAACTTCAAGAAAGCAATAATGAGCTAGAAAATAAAAACGAAGCACTCGTACAAATGAATGATGAAAAAAATGAGTTTTTGGGTATAGCCGCACACGACCTCAAAAGCCCTCTCAGCAGTATTCGTCTGCTCGCCGGAGTACTTCACGATGAACAGGGAAGCATCAAGCACGAGCAGACACGCGACTCCGCCCTGCTCATTCGCCAATTGGCAGAGCAGATGTTTGGACTCATTAAAAATCTTCTTGATGTCAATGCGATAGAGCAAGGAATGATGACGCTTACATCGGAAAACGTGGATATTGGCATGGTGCTGCAAATAATTATTGATCAATACACCACAGCAGCCAAGAACAAGAATATTACCCTCGCTCCCGCACTCACGCCGTCACTCTTCGTGCGGGCAGATACGATGGCTGTGGAGCAAGTGCTGGAGAATCTGATTTCCAATGCTGTCAAATTCTCACCTCTGGGCGGAACGGTGAACATTGCGCTCACCGACGGGCGAATTTTACATCACGACGGCACAGAATCTGTACAAAACGATTATATTTGCATTTGTGTCCGTGACGAAGGTGCCGGAATCCTTGAAACCGACAAACCCAGACTGTTTGGTAAATTTGCTCGTCTCTCTGCCCGACCAACCGGCAATGAGCATTCAACGGGCTTGGGGCTTTCGATTGTCAAAAAAATGGTGGACGCAATGCAAGGCAAGGTGTGGTGCGAGAGCGAAGCCTCACAGGGTAGAGCGGGCACGACCTTTATTGTTCAGCTTCCAAAGGTGTAATTTTCTGATGCCCATGAACATACAACCGATTCGTGTGGTGATGGTGGACGACCACCGCTTATTTTCGCTGGCAATTCAAAGTCTTTTCTCTGAGACTGACGGTGTTGTCATTGCCGCTATCACTGCGCACCCAGTCGAAGTCGAGGCACTTATCGAAGCGCACCAGCCTGATGTCCTCATCACGGACTTCAGTATGCCGGACGCAACAGGTGCCGAGCTGTGCACACGCCTCATAAAACGCTTTCCCGCTTTGAAAATTCTCTGCTTGACGATGCACCGCGAAACGCATATTATCCGCAAGGTACTGGAAGCCGGAGCAAGCGGTTACATCCTCAAAACAGCAACCAAAGAAGAAATGCTCTTGGCACTGCGAACGCTCGCAAGCGGCGGGCAGTATTTTAGTCCCGAAGTAACGACCGCGCTGATAGACACCAAGAGCATACCGCCTTCGCCCGATGCGCTTCTCGTGCTGGAGTCTCTTTCTAAACGAGAACTCGAAATCATCCGCCTCATTGCGCTCGAAATGACGACGCAAGAGATTGCCGACAAACTCTTCATCAGCGTCCGCACGGTGGATTCGCACCGCCAACACATTTTGGAAAAAACCGGTGTTCGCAACGCCGCCGGCATTACTCGATTTGCCCTTGAGTATGGTCTGGTCTGAATAATATTCCTTTACCGCTCCTCGTCCAATTTTTTCTGCGCCGAAGTTCGTATATTCCATTTTTATTGTTCCTCCAAGCGTAATCACGAAGACATTACAGAAAATGATAAGGCTGCCAGAGAACATGAAACATGGAGTCACGATAGTTGTCCACCATGACCGCACTCACAATTTTTTGGGATGTGGCTGTGCTTTCTGTGCCGCAATGCTGTGCTTTTTCTCTGCTGTTCTGCTTGCACAACCACGTGCAGCAGATTCCCTCAAGAAGCTGCTTCCGCACCTGCGAGCTGATACCTCTCGTGTGAACGTACTCAACCAACTCGCCTTTGAACTTCGCGGCGTGAGTCCGCTTGAGCGTGAGCGCTTCGCCAATGAAGCAATGACGCTCTCCGGCACACTGAACTTCAAACAGGGCTTGGCACAAGCACTGACCAATATGGGCGGTGCCTCATGGGAGCAAGGACACTATAGCGCAGCCCTTGCCTATCAAGAGCAAGCGGTACGCCTCAATGATTCCCTCCACGACCAAACCAACATGGCATTTGCCCTCAATAGTTTGGGCTTGATTTACAACGACCAAGGCAACTACCGCCTTGCATTGGAAAACTTTCTGAAGGCACTGAAAATACGCGAAGCGAACGGCGACAAACGTGGGCGGCAAATTACCATCGGCAATATCGGTATGGTCTATCAGCAGCAGGGCGATCTTGCGGCAGCACAGCAGTATTTTTTCAAGTCGCTCGGTCTTGCTGAAGAAATCAATGATCAACGGGGCATGAGCATTGTGCTGGCAAATATCGGCGGTGTATATTTTCAGCAAGGACAATACGACCTTGCACTCGACTACAACACACGTGCCCTGCAGATTGCCGAAGCTATCGGCTACAACAGCAATGCTGCCTTTGTGCTACACAAAATCGGACTGGTCTTGACAAAACAAGGCAAGGTGCGCGAAGCACTGAAATATCAAGAACGCGCCTTCCAAACTGCCACAAAAGCAAATAACCCCCGAGTGATCGCATACTCGCTGCACGGCATTGCAGCAGCGTACCAATCACTGGGGCGCAGCGATGAAGCGCGGCAGTATGCCAAACGGGCGCTCGACACCGCCCGCACTGTCGGCATGGCAGCAATCATCAAAGACGCTGCTGAACTTCTGGCAACAGCAAATGCCGCACAAGGACGATACAAAGACGCTTATCAAGCATATCAGCTTTTTAAGCAAATGAGCGATTCGGCGCAAAATCTTGAATCTCGCAAACATATTGCTGTCTTGGAAGCAAACTACAAACTCCGCCAACAAGAAATAGAAAACGACCGTCTTCAAGCGATCAATCATGCACAGTACACCGAGACACAACAGCAGCGATTTCTCATTTTTGCCGTCTTGCTGGGTTTGATTCTCGTTGTCATTTTGGCAGTTGTGCTTGCCCGTGCGAACAGCATTAAAAAACGCGACAATACCGAACTGCATCGCCAACAAGCATTGCTGGAGGAGCAATCACAGGAAATTGAAATTGTTAATTCCCAGCTTCAAGAACAAAATCTGGCGCTACAAACGCTGAATCACGAAAAAAACGAATTTTTGGGTATAGCAGCACACGACCTCAAGAACCCGCTTGCCAGTATCATTCTTGGTACGCAGTTGCTCCGCATAAAGGAAGACCAACTGACACCCGAAAAGCGACTGGAACGCCTTGAGACCCTCGAACTTGTAGCGGCACGGATGCAAGAAATCATCACGAATCTGCTTGATGTGAACGCCATTGAGTCCGGCGGCGTGCATTTGCAGATGCAAGAGGTGATGCTTGCAAGCGTGACCAAAAGTGTTGTGGAAGAATACAGCGATATAGCGAAAAGAAAACGCATCGCACTCCACTTCACAAGCGAAAGCACACTCGAAACAAACATTCTCGCCGATAGCAGTCGTTTACGCGAGGTCTTGGAGAACCTCCTTTCCAATGCCGTGAAATACTCGCCTTTCGATGCCAATGTGCATATTGCCGTAGAAGCAAGCACCAAAGCGGCTCGCGTGAGCGTTGCCGACAGGGGACCCGGACTGAGCGACAGCGACAAAAAGAAACTCTTTGGCAAATTTGCCCGCCTTTCCGCCAAGCCAACGGCAGGCGAACACTCTACGGGACTAGGGCTGTCCATTGTCAAAAAGCTGGTGGAAATGATGCAGGGAAAAGTCTGGTGCGAAAGCGACTTAGGTAAAGGAGCGATCTTCATTGTAGAATTTCCGCGAATCTCTACTTTTTCGACCGAATGTGCCAATCCGTAGAACTACGGATTTCGTATAGACAGTACTTCTTCTTACACAGAATCTCGTGATTTATGCTAATTTGAGGCACGAAACGTAAGCTCTTTCTTTTCATTCCCCCAAAATTCTTTCCTCGGAGACAATATTATGCACTTTCGTTTTGCTTACTATCATTCTTTCAGACAAATAATGCTTGTCTCAGCCGTAATGGCAGGAAGTATTGCCATCGCAACGGGATGCCAGAATTTTTCCGGTCCGGCAAAAGGCGAGAAAAGAGTAACCGTCGAACCCTGCGACACGCTGAACGTATCCTACGCGCGGACAATTCAGCCGCTCTTAAAATCAAATTGCTACTCCTGCCATTCCAACGCTATCCAAACGGTCGGCGTCAATATGGAAGGTTATGCCAATGTAAAGCTATACGCCGATGCAACGCTGCTTGTGGGCGTAACATCGCAACTGCCCGGATATGCCCAGATGCCACAAGGAGGAGTGCTTTCCGACTGCAATAAGAACCTCATCCGTGCTTGGGTTAATCAAGGTGCAAAAAACAACTAATCCGCTTTCAACCTGCTTCGGTGGTAATAGTCCACATCACGCACACTCATTTACCTTTTCCATCACACTTTAACCTTCTGGAGAACCCATTATGAAGTCTTTTCGTTCCATATTTTTGCTTTTTGCAATGCTCGTTATTGGCTTTAGTACGGCACGGAGCCAGCAGTTTTTCACGTTAGCGCTTGACGGCAGCGACCCTTCGCAAACAGTTACTACGCCTGCTACCGGAAGCGGTTGGGCAATTTTGAGTGCTGATAAAACACGGCTCACCTATACGTTCGCTTTTGCACGGTTGACAGGAACACCAACAGCCGCCCACTTTCATTATGGCTCACGCGGTCGAAGTGGCGGCGTAGCACAAACTGTCGTTGTAACGGACAATTATGTAAGCGGTGCATGGTCAAACATCACGTCCGCTCAAGCAGATTCCCTTCTTTCAGGCAGAATTTATCTGAACATCCATTCCGCGCAATTTCCCAATGGTGAAATTCGCGGACAAGTCAATCCCATCGCAGGAGTTGGCTACGCTATCGGTTTGAATGGCGGGAATCAATCACCTGCTATAACGACCACCGGACGCGGAGCGGGCTATGCTGTGCTATGGACAGATTCTACCCTACGCTATCGGGCTACGGTGACGGGGTTATCTGCCAATTTGACTGCGGCACACTTCCATAATGGTGCGGCAGGCATTTCAGGCGGTGTGGCACAACTCATTACCTTCAGCGATAGTACGACAAACGGCTCATGGAAACTTACCGCAACAGCCCTTGACAGCTTGCGTATGGAACGACTGTACATGAACGTTCACACATCAACAAATCCGAATGGAGAGATCCGCGGTCAAGTACGCAATTCTATCGGGCAGTTTTTTGCACTCGCTTTCGACGGTAGCGACCCCGGACAAACAGTCAGCACTCCAGGTACCGGAAGCGGCTGGGCTGTTCTGAGCGCAGACAGAACTCAATTGAATTACGCATTTGCTTATGCTCGCATGACAGGAGCACCAACAGTGGCGCACTTTCATTACGGCAAAACCGGCACAACTGGCGGCGTAGCACAAGCGGTTGTAGCTGCCAACAATTATGTCAGCGCTTCGTGGAACAATATTACATCAGCACAAGCAGACTCACTTCTCACAGGCAGAATCTACCTTAACATCCATAGCGCTCAATTTCCGAGTGGCGAGATTCGCGCTCAAGTAAATCCTGTGGCAGCCAGCGGCTATGCTATTGCTCTCAACGGTAACAATCAAGCACCCGCCGTCAGCACACCCGCTCGCGGTGCAGGTTATGCGGTACTTTGGACGGATTCCACTTTACGTTATCGCGTAACGGTAACGGGCTTGTCAGCAAATCTTACCGCCGCTCACTTCCACAACGGCGCAGTGGGTGTAGCAGGTGGTGTTGCACAAGCAATCGCTTTCCCAAGCGGCGACAGCACCTCCACTGGTTCATGGAAACTTGCGGCAACCAATCTTGATAGCTTGCGCTTGGAGCGCTATTACGTCAATGTTCACACCACAAACAATCCAAATGGCGAAATTCGTGGACAAGTTCGTCCTCCCACTATTCTCACTACCAACGTCCGCCAATTCGCCACACTCGACGCAGCCCGCCTGAACGTGCGCGTTACGCCGAACCCCGTCGCCGAACTGGTAACAATGAGTTTCGCTTTGCCGCAAGCGGGCAGAGTGACCATGCGCATTTACGATGCATTGGGCAGAGCAGTCTCGGAAGCAGTCGAAGGCGCGTGGGCAGGCGGCACAACCAGTGCGCAGTTCAACGTGAGCGGCTACAACAACGGTGTTTACTACTGTCGCATTACGCTTGGCACGGGCGAGACCACTGTACAAGGTTTTGTCGTGGCGCGGTAGGTAAACGCGCTTACAGCCAAGCACTCTCATTTTCTCAAACAACACTTCATCGTGGCGTAAGAACATACATTCGTAAGAACCTACTGCTTACGCCACGGAGAAGATTGTCGAAATACTTTTATGACATTTACGACACTATTGAACTACACGATAGCCAAGCGATTGTGCGGGTTCGCACTCATCAGCCTCAGTCTGCTTTGTGCGGGTTCGCCCAAAGCTGATGCTTTGCCGCAGTTCACGTTGCTTACGGGCAATAAATGCCTGAACTGCCACATCTCAACGCAAGGCGGCGGCTTAAGGAATGAACTCGGTTGGTACATGGCGAAAGACATGAAGCTGTTTTCCGCGCACTCGGTTGGTTTAGAATTCATTGAGAAAGCGGAATCCAACAGCCTAGCTGACGGTGCGCTCATCCTTGGCTTCGATGCACGAGTGCAGATGACTCGCTCACCGCGCACTGTGAATGCTGAAACACGTTTTATTCCCATGCAAACCGCCGTCTATGGCGCATGGATAGCGGCTCCATGGCTGACACTAGAAGGAATGGTGGACGTGGGTGCACTTGCTCGACAGGCTTCGGGTGCAGGACTTCCGTTTGCTGGGCAGCAAGCATGGTCGGCTTCGGCAATGATACAGCCTTCGCTCGCACTGCCGCAACTGCGCATCGGGCATTTTCAACCGTCTATTGGTATTCGCTATGACGACCACACAATGCTCGTCCGCCAAGTAGCCGGAGCAAACACGATCCCGATTATTGCGCCGAACTTTGCCGAATATGGTGCGGAATTAAACTACGACGGTTTGCAATGGCTCTCTCTCTCAGCAGGTGCGTATCTGCCACGCTCACTGGCGCAAATTCGTACAATCAATAAGTACGGAGAATCAGTACCCCTTTTAGGCGATTCGCTCGCTTCGGCGGCTACGGCATCGAATCTTGGCACTTTGACGGCATCACCGTCGTACCTTGCTCGCTTTGCTATTTCTCCGCGAACGGACGACCACGTTTTCAACTCCTACTTCGGTGCATCGTATTTTATCAATCGCTCGTTTTCGATGGTCAATATTTTCGCGGGCGTAGGCTTGACAGACCGTGCGGCACTGCAAGGCGAGTATGTGCTTTCGGGCATAAGCGAAGGACGGCAAACGCGCAATTATTCCGTGATGTTTACTTATCAAGCGCTTTCCGGCTTGCTGCCGTTTGTACGCTTCGAGCGCGGTATCACGCAAGTGTCGGCTCCAAATGCCACCGACGGCATTGCCGAACTGTACAGCGTCCAAGCAACTATTGGTGCACAGATTTTCCCACTGCCGTTTATTGAGCTTCGCCCTGAGTTTCGTTACTATGATACGGAGTCCTTCCGCTCAACGCGGTGGAATTTACAATTGCATTTGTACTATTGATTGTCCAACCGATAACTATATCTTTTACTGAATTACAAGGGAAGTATTATGTGGAAAGTTTGTATCGCCCTTTTTGCTGTCATTGCCATATCGGCTTTGGGAATATGGGCAGCGCACGGCAGTAATATTTACACCAAAGACAAAACGCAAGTTGTTGTCAAGACCGTCAATCCGAACTTTGGTACTGAAGAAGAACATATTGAATGGAAGGACGAATTTCGGTTAGGTCTGGATATTGCCGGACCCATAGTCGGCATAGCGCTTCTGGGGGGACTTGGCAGTTTTATTATGATGCGCCGCCAAGCACTCCGCGCACTCAAAGCAGAATCCACGCTGGCATAATTTTTTTAACTAATCGTACATATCTCCATGAAATATCGCATTATCCTCACCGCTCTTGTTTGTATGGTCTTTGCCGTCAGCACAAGCAGTGCCGGAACAGGGTTCAATCTGAACACCAAAGGCATAAAAACAATTACGCTCAATAACAAAGTCGGTAGTAATCAAGCGCAATTCAGTAGCAAAGCACCGCTTGAGAACATTGACGGTGGCACTGCTACGGTTACGGGAAGTTTTACGCTCGACCTCGGCAATCTCGAAGCCACCACAGGCAAAGTGCTTGTGGCTGTGAACACCATGCAGACAGGTATTGCACTTCGCGACCGCCACTTACAGGAAAAGGATTGGCTGGATGCCGAGAGCAACCCCAATATCACCTTTGACATCAAAAAACTCTCCGGTGTGCAGATTGTCTCCAGCGGCGGCGGCAAGGGCGTCGCCAAAGCAAATGCAGAAGGTGTGTTCACACTGCACGGCGTAGGCAAGGCAATGACTATCTCTATTGAGATTACATACATGGAAAAAGCCCCCAACGACCTTGTGATGATAAAAGTAAACGACTTCCCTGTTTCTCTGAAAGAGCACGGCGTTACTGGTCGCAAGGGCATTATCGGCAGCAAAGTAAGCGAAATTATTACCATCAAGGCAACGCTCTACGGCTCGGCAAATTAAATTATTGGGCTTTCGCAAAAAGCCCTTTGTTGAAGTCCGCACACGAAATTCGGTTAGCGCAAAAGTCCTGACTCATGTAAGCAACGTAATTACCGTTCAAATATTTACTTACGAAACTCTTGACACTTCTTTATTTCGGCACGTTATGACAAATATTTCAAAAACACAACCGCTTCCGGTCACTCCTCAACCCGAGCAGAAAAGCCCACGCCGCGAATTTCTTGCGCAAGCAGCTTCTATGCTGGGCTTGACCGTATCGGCAGGAGCAGCAATATCACTTGTGAATGCTTGCGAAATAACCGTTATCAAACCTGACCCAACGACAACAGGCGGAACCAGCACCGGTGGCACAACAACAGGTGGTACAAATACCGGTGGCACCGGAACAGCGTCTGGCAATGTCATCAACATTGCCCAAGAAACGGCATTGCAAAG
This sequence comes from Ignavibacteria bacterium, assembly GCA_014654705.1. Taxonomy (GTDB): domain Bacteria; phylum Bacteroidota; class Ignavibacteria; order Kapaibacteriales; family UBA4661; genus PH2015. Next base: position 188,044 of record JACVZY010000059.1, on the reverse strand, counting down.
CGTTGGAGGAGCAGTTATCAAAACAGTCAGTGGAAATCCTCTTGTGATTATGCGTACAAGCGACACAGAATTTCTCGTCCTCACTGCTGTCTGCACCCATGAAGGGTGTCAAGTAGGATTACCCTCCAATGGCGTAATAGAATGCCCCTGTCACGGCTCCCGTTTTTCTGCATCCAATGGGAGCGTACTTGCCGGACCGGCAGGCGCAAGACTGCGTAGCTACACGGCGATATTTGATAAAGCCGCAAACACGCTTACAATATCAGTGTGAGCCAACATCCATTGACTGTACGGCGTTTTCAAAAGAAAAAAGCGTGGTAGCTTATTGCTCCACGCTTTTCTTTTTACAGCTGCCTACATACTGACTCCCAGCTTCGCTCCATTGCTTATTTTTTCGCCGCTATGAGTGCCACGCCTACCAGACATAACGCCACTCCGGCAATGGTCGTCCACGAAACGGACTCTTTGAATATCCATATCCCGATAGGAATAAGCATAATCGCAATCGCTACATTTGCTACCACCGAACCGATGCTTACGTCCCAGCCAGACCTGTACACCAGTAAATATCCGAGTTCTACGCCAACAATGGAGAGCGCAAGTGCATAGCTCGACCAATTGATGCGGCGAAACTCTTCCTGAAGTGTGTTTTGGATAGGAAAAAGCGGAAATGCCAGAACGCAAATCACTATCGCCACGAAATATGCTACTATCGTCGCCACAAGCGGATGTGCGTCGGGCGCAACCGATTTCTGTGCCGTGTGATAGAGTACATTTGCCAATATCACAATCCCGATAGAAATATAAAACATGGCTGTCTTGCTATGGTAGAGAATCACGGCATTAGAAGGGTGTTACAGATTTTTAAGCCACGCGGTGCGCAGCATCACTTGTCGGTGATATGCCTGGGGGCTAATCTCGAAGACGTATTGACGCTCTTCACGGCGTGTCTGCACGGGAAGCGTCAGGGTCAATTCTTTGCCGGAACGCGCGACGGTGAGCGTGTAGGTGGTCGTAGGCGAGAATTTTGCAGTGATACTAGCGAAGGTCTTGTTGTCGGCAGAAGTGAGAACCTGCCCATTGACGGCACGAATTTCGTCATCAAGCTGAATGCCGCTCGGCGCAAGGTTTTCACGAAAATCTGCTACGACGAGTTTTCCCTCACGGAGGCGTGTTTTCAAGCCAGCTTCCGGCAGTAGGCTGTCGGAGAACTTGCGTTCATTATACGCAATTCCGATTTTTGCGTAGTATTCGCGGAGCGGAAGTGGATTGGCGCGTTTGACATATTGCTCAAAGAAGTCTGCAATTTCGGGATACGTCATTTTCACAAACTCATTGAAAAAGTCCTTCTCCGCAAATGACTTCTCAGGACCGTACTTCTTCGCCAGTTCTTGTATTACTTCGCGCAGTCCTCGCTTGCCGCCTGAAAGCTCAAGTAAGCGAATATCCAGCATTCCCGCTACCAGCGCCCCACGATAGTAAATGTTTCCATACTGTTTTTGCCCTGAATCGCTGTAACACGTCATGCTGAGTTTACTGAGGCTGTAAGCGCGGTCGAAGTAGTTTTGGTCAACAAGCGTTTTTTGGCTCAGGTCGGCAAGGTACTGGTCGAGCGACTTCAAACCGCTCCGAAGCTGCATCACGTGTGCAGCCCATTCCGTTGTGCCCTCGTAGAGCCAGAGATGTTCGGAAGGAGTCGGCTTTACAAAATCAAAATGTTCGATAATTTCGCTGTGAATGTTGAGTGGAGTAACAACGTGAAAGAACTCATGCGCCGCAATGTCCGTGATATATTGCCCATATTCCGGCGAGTACGGACGCTCCTCCAGCACATATTCCGAGCTGTACGAATGCTCCCAAGCGCCCGCCGGGGTGTCTTCGAGGTGAAAAAGAAAAGTGTAGCGCTTCACTGGCAGTTCGACAAGAAATTCTCCTGCCGATGCAAGCATTTTGCTCATGGAACTCAGTAATTGCTCCGATGAAATTTGGTCGGTTTTGGAGTAGGTATAAATCTCAACCGCAGTATTTTTGACCGTCGTGCGGGCTGCCGTTAAGCGCCCCATCAACACAGGTGAATCTACGGCATAGTCATAATTCTTCGCAAGGAAATACCCCGCGCTGTCTTGTTCCATAGCCGTACCAATTTTCCATGCCGACGGGCGTAGAAACTTAATTTTAAGAGGGGTCGCTTGCATTCCGGACGGAAAACCGATAGCGGTTTGAACATTGAAAAGCGCATGGTCATCCTCCAGCGACGAACCACACATACGGAAAATTTCGTCGCGCGGTACAGGAGTGTCGAACGTCTCGGCAACGGCATAGCGAATTTCAACCACTTTTTCTGGTTGTTTAATTTTCCACTGATTCACCGAAATATGGTCACAAGGAATTTCCTTGCCTTTCTCGTCAAACGCCTGAAATTTCCGCACAAATCGTCCGATGTCCATGACCTGATACGTGCCGGGCGCGGTGGAAGCAAACTGATAAACCGCATTTGCAGCTTTCAAACCACTGACAAGTAAACGTACTTTGAAGGTATCGTCCGAACGGTCATTGAGATTGACTTCATAGAGAAGTGCCGTGGCAGGTGCAGCAGCAACGACCGAGGCTGCTTGGGCGCTTTTGACTTGCTTTGATGCCTTTTGAGCAAGAAGATTTGGCGAAGCGCAGTACCACAACAGAACCGTGCAAAGCGCATAGAGTCGGATATTCATGAGTATTGATGAAAAAAAAATATGGGGGGAGTATCTGGACGATTATTTGCGGAAGTGATGGAATCGGCTTAATATACAAAGATGTAGCCCATTGTGAAAATGAACTACATCTTGAAAGTTTGGATTGCTTGCATTCACGGAATACGTTTCAAATTTACTTCACCTTCAAAACCTGCCCCAAGCGAGCTGTGTTGCTCGTTAGCGAAGGATTGAGCTTTTTCACTTGCTCGACCGTTAGCCCGTAACGACGTGCAATCGAATAGAGCGTGTCGCCAGAGCGCACGGTATGACTTGTTCCGTCGCTCTCGCTGTCGGTTGCTGTTGTCTTCGGTATTTCGTCGCCCTTGCTGATGCTTTGTGCATAGACCTTGAGTTCCATGCCGGGCTTGATGTATGTGCCTCGCAAACTGTTCCACTGCGATAAGTCCCGCGTCGTTACGTTGTAGCGCTCGGCAATTGCATTCAGCGTTTCGCCTTTTTTCACTTTGTAGAGTGTCGGCTTTCCGGCAGGAGCAGTTGATGATGATGCAGTTACTTTTGGCTCGGTGGCTGGAGTGGCGGCATCGGCAGTAGCAGATTGCGTTTGCTTTGTCGATTGATTCTCGGCATTTGCAGGAACGGTCAGAGCCTGCCCAACGTATATGCGAGCATTCTTCTTCATCTTGCTGGCAGTGCGAATTTCATCCATCGATACGCCATAATCATCGGCAATTTTCGCTAATGTTTCACCTTTAGCCACGGTGTGGCTCAGTGTGCCGGGTTTAGGCTTTGCAGCGCTTGTTTTTGTTACTTCTGCTTCACTGAAGTATTTATCTACATACAACGTCAACTGGTCGCCCAGGGTCACCTTGTCGGAATTATAGGGGATATTATTCCAATTCCGCAAATCCGTCAGGCGCACATTAAAGCGGGCAGCAATGCTGTACAATGTCTCACCTGCTGCTACTTCGTGCTCAATTTTTTTGCTATTCGGCGGCGGCGGGGCGGGGCGGTGCTGCACTACATCCGTATCGTCAGACTTATCGTTTGTGGCGGATTTATCATGATTTTCGGCTTTTGCACCTTGTTGTTTTTCTTTCGTGTTGGCTGCCACAGCTTGCACAGGCGGATTGTCTTCCTCTTCGTCTTCTTCGTCTTTGCTATTGGCGGGCGGCGTGTAGCGTCCATCAGTAGGAATACGAAGCATCGTGCCGACAGAAATACGTTTTTTCTTTCCTGTTAGATCGTTTGCAGCCGCAATGACCGATGAGGATACCCCATACTTTTTGGCAATAGAGCTTAAAGTTTCGCTACCGCTCACTTCGTGCATAGTCCATGAGTGTTTGTCCGCCTTGCTCATTTTCTCGTAGTTGGCAATAAACGTGCTTTTGGTGCCGACGGGAATCTTGAGCTGGTACTGTTCGGAATACGGTGGTGTGGATTGGTGAATAAGCTCAGGATTGAGGTCGTGGAGTGTTTCTTCGCTTACGCCTGCGCAACGCGACAGGACACGAAAATCTACCGCTTCGCTAATCGGAACAACATCATAATTGAAGCGCTCTTCAAACTGCAAATTCGTGAAACCATATGCCTCAGGATTCATACAGACTTTGGAAGCAGCCACGTAGAGCGGCACATAGTTGCGGGTTTCTTTGGGCAGATACGGTCGCACGTCCCAATAATTCGGCTGGCTCAGACCGGAACGGGCAATCGCACGACGCACCCCGCCCAAACCGCAGTTATAGGCAGCAAGCGCCAAGTGCCAATCACCAAGCTCGTTGTAGAGGTCTTTAAGGTGACGCATTGCAGCACGAGTAGCTTTTTCGGGATCGCGACGCTCATCCTGCCAGTAATCTACGCCCAAGCCGTACATCTGCCCTGTACCCTTGATAAATTGCCACAATCCCACAGCTTTTGCCCACGATGTTGCATATGGACTCAAACCGCTTTCTATCATGGAAAGGTAAATAATTTCTTCGGGTGCGCCTTCTTCACGAGCAATTTTGCGCATCATCGGGAACCATTTGCCCGTGCGCTCCATCCATTTTTGGAAATATCGCCGTCCACGCACTGCCAAGAATTCTACCGCCCAGAGCACTTCTTGGTTCTCCGGCATCGGTACTTGCAAATTCACACCACGCATACCAGTAAATGTAGCCAGCGCAGAACTGGATTCAGGCAGATTTAACGGCGCAAACTTCAGACGACTTGAGTCCTTACCACGTGGGAAGTTCAGGTCGTCATACGAGGGCATATCGCTATTTTCGATGGACTGGAAGAATTTATCGCGCAGCACGACAATCGGCGATTTTTCGCTCAGATTGTCCAAATTCTTGATATAGTTTTCATAGTCCTCAATGATAGATTGCATGAGGTCTATGAAGTCTTGATTATCCTGAATTTTGGGGAAGTCCGCAATTTTATTGAGCGTTTCGATAGCTTGGTCGAAAGAGCGGGCAGCACGGGCGGTGTCGGAGCGGTTGATATAGGAGAGTGCGCGAAGATATTGCTGGCGGGCAGATTCCAGGGTGCTTGTCACAAAGCGGTCGTTTATTTGAACCCCGGCGACTATTTGAAGTGTGTCGTCCAACTCTGCAAAATCATCCTGCAAGCGTGGAATAATCGTTTTTGTATCGCCTGTTTGCGGCGTTTGCGGGCGTGCCGGTGCCTCTTTGCGAGGGGTTTGGGCAAACAATGTGTGCGAATACGTCGGCGCAGAGAGCGAATTGACTTGGGTAATACTTTCCAGCACCGCAAAGAGAGGGAGCAGAAACGCTGCTATTGCGCACGTGCGTAGAAATTGTGCCATGCGGGTTCCTCGTAGAATGTAATTGAGAAATGGACTACGCGCACAACGTTTTTTTTAGTAGGACATTTTTCAGCAGCAACGCCGTTTGGTTATGCCATGGGCAAGCCAAACAGCACGTATGTTGCTCCTCAAGAATGTTCGCTAAACGCTACAAACATTATGCGGGACGGCAATATAGAACTTTCATTCTACCTGACCAAGACCGAATCGTTTCAACACATTACAGCAACAATGGTTATACGGAATTTGACGAGCTTCAACCTAGAAAAAACGCGGTATTGAGGAAAAGAATAAACGGTATAGAGCAGAATCATTTAACAAAAAATAACGACCGGCAAAAATTCCTACTTAGACAGAAAACACTTGCATAAAAAACAATTTTTGCTAATGAATTGGCAATAAAAAGAGAACCCGCGCTTCTTCGTTATCTAAGGAACGCGGGTTCGTACTGGCAAATTAGACTGTGCGCCAATTACGGAATAAATTTCGTGGATTCTTCCCATGGCAGATTAAACGCTTCGGCAACCGCACCGTAAGTAATGGTGCCTCGATAAACATTCAAGCCTAAACGTAGCTCTTGGCTATCGCTGATGGCTTTTTTATAGCCCTTGTTGGCAAGCTGGAGCGCATACGGAAATGTAGCGTTTGTAAGTGCAATCGTGGAAGTAAACGGTACCGCGCCCGGCATATTCGCAACGCAATAGTGCAGTACGCCATCAATAACATAGGTCGGATTTTCGTGGGTGGTGGCTTTGCTGGTCTCAAAGCAGCCACCTTGATCAATTGCCACATCCACCATCACAGCACCCTCTTTCATATCTTTCAGCATAGAGCGGGTGATGAGTTTCGGGGCAAGTGCGCCTGGGATGAGAACGCCACCAATTATCAAGTCCGCTTCGCGTGAGACTTCGCGGACAGTTGCCGGATTCGACATCAGCGTAACGACATTTTTCGGCATCACATCGTCCAGATAGCGCAGACGATACAGATTGGTGTCCAAGATAAATACTCGTGCACCCAAGCCCGCCGCGATTTTCGCCGCATTCGTGCCGACAACTCCGCCGCCCAGCACTACCACATTTGCCGGTGGCGTACCCGGCACGCCGCCGAGCAAAATACCACGCCCGCCCATCGCTCGCTCCAAATACTTCGAGCCTTCGTGGGCAGCCATACGACCGGCAACTTCACTCATCGGAATAAGGAGAGGCAAGGAACCATCGGGACGCTGCACTGTCTCGTAAGCGATACAAATACTTTCGCTCTCGACCATCGCTTCGGTAAGCTCCCGCGAAGCGGCAAAGTGGAAATACGTAAAGAGAATTTGCCCTTCGCGGATAAGTTCATACTCAGGTTCGATAGGCTCTTTAACCTTTACAATCATTTCTGCTTTGTCATAAATATCTTTTGCTGTGGGCAGAATTTCCGCGCCCGCCTTAATGTATGTTTCATCAGAAAAGCCACTACCTTTACCAGCATTTGTTTCGACATACACAGAATGCCCGTGCTGCTTCAGTACCTCTACGCCCGACGGAACAAGTCCCACACGATTTTCGTAGGATTTTATCTCTTTGGGAACTCCAATAATCATAGCAATGTAAGGAATAAATTGGTCGGCTGTCAGAAAATGATAGGGTTTTGAGCGGCGACAACCGATAACCGCGCTCAACACAAACACACAAACGTTTGATTTTTGAATACGCAACTTTAGTTAGAACTGCTCATTGTAAGCCATAATGCGTACAAAGACAATCCGCAATCCAATAAGAAAAGGTAAACAAACACTCATAATAACAACCAATTCATGAGTGATGATACCTACAAGAACGAAGAAAGTATCGAGCCCACTGAGAATTATTGTAAAAAAACCCAAGCCCAACAACTGTTTTCCGCCGTAGCTGTTTATCTCGTACCAATTCTCTTCCGACTTGAAAGCCTCGGGTGTTCTTACTCCGTAATACTGATTCATCTGAATAGACCGCTTGATTAAGGGAATACTAATCCCAATAAGCAGAAGCCCAACGGCAAGCAGCAAATAGCCACCGAATGTTAATGGCAATGGACTTGAGTATGAGTTCATCCTTGCAGTTTCAATACGAATGATAGTAAACGATACTTGCTTCTTCAATTCAAAGATGGATGCTCCGGCGTGCTGGCAAGAATACGATACTCGCCGCCCATACCTTTGAGTGTCCGTGTCCAGAGATTTTTTACCGTCTCAGGAAAAACAATCTGTGGCGATGAATCGGTCAGCACCCACGATGTTTCCTTAATTTCTTCATCCAGTTGTCCGCTTCCCCAGCCGGCATAGCCAATGAAAAAGCGAAAGTCGTCCGACGAGGCTCCACCAGCGATGATGAGGTCTCGAATCACATCAAAATCCCCACCCCAATAGACCCCATCGGTAATTTCTGCTGCTCCGGGAATATGCGTTCCTACATTGTGAATGCAATGTAGCGTGTCGTTTTGGCACGGACCGCCCCAGTAAAGCGGAGCATCGAACCCATAGACATCATCAGGCACAATCTCGGCAAGCGTTGTCTCTAGGGGACGATTCAGCACATAACCAAGCGTTCCATCTTCACCATGCTGCGCCAAAAACACCACCGCCCGCTTGAAATTGGAATCAAGCAGTGTAGGAGCAGCCAGAAGAAGTATGCCGGAAGCAGGGGACATGGAAAAGGATAACGGATGAAGTAAAAAGGTTAGGCAATATCTTTTTCAGTTTTATTCAATCTCAACACCTAGCGCATCAGGACTGGCAAATCCATAGAGAACATTTCTGCCATAAATTGCTTTCCGTCCGGATGCTGCTCTACTGAGGCTTTCTCAAATGTTTTGAGGTGGTCGTACGCATACCGAAAGAGCGATGTAGCCTCGCTGTGCTTCCCAATGCGCCGAAGAAAATAGGCAATTTCTATCTTTCCGGCATAATAATCGGGATACGCCACGCCAATTTCACGAAAGACTTGCTCTGCTACATCTTGCTTACCAAGCCGCTCATAGAGTTTGCCCAGCATCACACGCGCACGAGCAAAGCTTGGTTTTGCACCAACGGCACGATTGTACCAGAGAATAGCGCGGTCGTCGTCACCCAATTTTTCATATGCCGAGGCAAGTGCCACCATCGTTGTTTCTTCATCTGGGAAAACCGCAAGCGTCTCCAGGGCAGCATTTTTCACGTGCTCGTACTCTTTCAGCGTCTGATACATCTGAATTTTGAGAGCACGGAAATTGTAAACGTTTGGCGAAAAATGAATGAGACGCTCCAGATACGGTAAAACCTCGCTTTTGAGGTCAATATCCATGCCTTGTCCACGCATCCAATTCAGCGCACCGCAGTAGGAATCCAGACCAACAGCAACTTCATCATCGCCCAGAAGGTCAACCGTCTCTCGAAGCAGCGTATAAGCACGGTGCTGCTCACCACGCCAGAGAAGCGAGTGCCCAAGCGCAAAGCGCACCGAAACGTCCTCGGAAGCAGCTAAATACTCTATCATCTCGGTAATATCACTACCGTCGCCGCCTTCTAAAATGGACAAATATGAGGCTTTCAAGTAATCCGAGTCTGTTTCTTCAATACCATCAACAATAATACGCTCACCATCGGCAGCAAAACTGCCCGTCACATCGCGGAAATGCGCAAATGCTAACGACAGATACCATTCGGGATGCCCAAGCGGGTCTATCTGAATGGCTCGTTCCAGAATGGCTCGTGCGTGAGCGAGGCGAGAACGGCTTTCGAGTTCCGTGCCAATGCGCCCCAAGTGCTCGGCGCTGCGTTTATCATTGTTCGGTAGCAGTGTGTATGCGGTTGCCAGAAGCTCGGCAATGGTGTTTTGTGCGGGAGAAAGCGTGGTATTCACTACAATAACTCAGGATAAAAAAGTGAGAGACGCATGATTCCATGCGCCTCTCAGAAAAAGTACATTTTAGAAATTCACTGCTTCGCCGTAGGCGGCGGCGGCGGCTTCCATGACGGCTTCGCTCAGGGTCGGATGCGCGTGCATGGTTTTGAAAATTGCCGGACCGGTTGCCTCAAGCGTCCGCGCCAAGCCCATTTCAGCAATCATCTCGGTTACGTCGGGTCCGATCATGTGGGCGCCCAAGAGTTCGCCGTATTTTGCGTCGAAAATGAGCTTCACAAAACCCTTTGCCTCGCCGATAGCGTGTGCTTTTCCGGCAGCGGTGAAAGGAAACTTGCCAACTTTAATTTCATGCCCAGCAGCTTTTGCTTTTTCTTCGGTAAGACCGATAGATGCTACTTGCGGGTTGCAATAGGTACAGCCGGGAATGTTGTTGTAATTCACGCCGTCGGTGTGGTGTCCGGCAATAAACTCCGCAACCGTGATGCCTTCAGCAGAAGCCTTATGCGCAAGCCATGGTGCGCCCGCTACGTCGCCGATAGCAAAAACACCGGCTACATTTGTGCGCAAGAATTTATCAATTTTGATAAAACCGCGCTCAGTTGCTACGCCGACTGCTTCTAGCCCAATGTTTTCGATATTAGCTTGAATACCAATTGCGTTCAGTGCGAGGTCTGCTTTCAAAGTTTCTTCGGTGCCGTCTTTTTTCTGGATTTTCACTTCCACACCTTTGCCAACGGTCTTTGCCGATAGAACGCGCGTTTCGGTGAGCATTTCGATACCGTACTTGCGGTAATGTCTTTCAAGTTCTTTGGAGACTTCGATGTCTTCGATAGGCAAAATATTTTTCTGCATTTCAATAATCGTTACCTTCGTACCAAAGGCATTGAAGAAGTAAGCGAACTCTACACCAATAGCGCCTGCACCCATCACAATCATTGATTTCGGGATTTCTTTTTGTACCATTGCCTCATGGCTTGTGATAACGCGTTCACGGTCAACGTCAATACCGGGAAACATACGTGGACGTGCACCGGTCGCAACGATGATATTTTTGCACGAAATTGTATCGGTAACAGCCCCACTTTTATCTTTCACTTCCACATTACCAAGTGATTTAATCACACCGAAGCCTGTTACTGACTGGACTTGATATTTTTTGAAAAGAAACGCAATTCCTTTCGACATCTGGTCGGCAACGCCACGACTGCGCTGCACAACCTTGCCAAAATCAACATCCACGCCTTTTACATTGAAACCAAAATCGCTTGCGTGGTTCAGGAAGTGCATATATTCGGCGTTTTTGATGAGTGCTTTAGTCGGGATACAGCCCCAGTTGAGACAAATGCCGCCCAAGTGTTCAGCCTCGACGCAAATTGTTTTCAATCCAAGCTGCGAGGCGCGAATTGCCGCCACATAGCCGCCCGGACCTGCGCCAATCACAACCAAATCGCATTGATGTTGAGCCATGATAAAATCCTTGTAATAAAAAAACAGGGTGAAAGAATGAGTAGAGTGAGACAAAACTCAGCAAATATACGGTTTGTTAGGGATTCGGAGAAAGGAATTTCTGCAGAGCGCAAACACGCTGATTCGCCACTAATTCCGAAGGAAGAAGGTTAATGGGACAATACCAACTTCCTTTCAAAATTATTCTTTCAATTATGCTGCCAGCTGAGGCTTGGGGGCAGAAGAAACGCTCCAAAATGCGTTGCGCCTGTACTCTGCTGAACGGGGTGTGTCAGCACAATACAGGCGCAAACAAGAAATTTCATAATCAATGCAGAAAAACACCGCGAAGAAAATGCAGCATTACTTCAAAGTTAATTGACGAGGTGGGCAGGATAATTATCATGTATTTCTGAATCTGCCACACTTGGAATAGAAACACGAACAGTAGTTTTTGTACCGACGATGCTATCAATAATCAACTTTGAACGGTGCAATTCAATAATATTTTTCGCCAACGCCAAACCAAATCCAGCACCTTGCTGCTCCATAGTGGGGCGGTCAAATTGGTTAAATGCACCAATTTGTTCAATCTGTTCTTTGGTCATACCTACCCCATGATCGGTAAATTCCAATATGAGATTGCCATCATCAACCGAAGAAGCTATGGTAATCGGCTTGCCGACAGTAGAGAATTTACAGCAGTTATCAGTAATTTCCTCAATAATCTTATTAAAATAGTTCTCAGGCATTGGAATACGGATGCCACCACTAGGAATACCTGCTTGCCAGACAATATCTTCCTCGCGGTTGTGCTGCTTTAATTGGTTTACCGCGCACTCTTTAATATGCTCATTCGTACAGAGTGTTGTCTCTTTGCTTATCTCTCCACTGAGTGTTGTATTCTCAAGACTAATGTAAAGAAGATAATTCTCAATAAGTCTATTGAGGCGTTTTGCCGACGTATTGATAAAATAAATAAACTCATGAAGTTCATCTTTTTCAATTGTATCGCACTCGTCCTTCAGAATATTCGAGGCGTTGAGAATTGTAGAAAGAGGGGTGCGAAATTCGTGCGGGAGAACACTAATAATTTTTCGCCGAAATTCATCTATCATCCGCCTCATTCTATCATCATCGTCACCTCTTTTCTGAAGACGCTTTTTAACTGCCGATATGAGTTCTTGGCTCACAAAGGGCTTTGTTAAAAAATCATCGGCGCCGAGATTCATGCCATCACGAATATTGGCACGGTCGCTCATCGCGGTCAGAAAGATAAACGGAATACTTGCCGTAGGCGTGTACTCGTGCAGTGCTTGAATAACCTCATAACCATTCATTTTCGGCATCATAATGTCGCAAATGATAAGGTCCGGCAGTTCCTGCTTCGCTTTTTCTAAACCGATTTCTCCATTTTCGGCTGTAATGACATGGTACCCCTCTTTTTCAAGAAAGTACTTAATCATAAACTCACGCAGACTGACATCGTCCTCTATAACCAAAATACGTTTACTCATATTTGCATGGAATGTGAGATAGCAAGAAATCGTCGTGGCAGCAAACAGTAATTACGTTAAAACAATATCACAACTCTAACTCTGAGCACTCGGTAACAAACCAAGTTTCTTAATTGTGTCCACAAGTTTTGCTTCTTCATATGGTTTCACCAAATAGGCATCGCAGTTTTCTTTGTAAGCGGTCGTTACATTGTGCTTATCGCCAAGTGCCGTTACCATCACTACCTTTGAACGGGACAAGCCTTCGATATTACGCTCTTGCTCCAAGTCACGAATGGCGCGAAGAACTTTCTGCCCATCCATACCCGGAACCATGATGTCAAGAAATATCAGGTCGTATGTACGGTTATTCTCCAGCGAACGTCTGAATGCTTCAACCGCATCAGGACCAGTTGCCGCAACATCACATTCACCGTATGAAATCAGCAAACGTGCCATGAGTTTGCGCTGAAAAAAGTCATCTTCAAGTATCAGAATGCGCATGGTTATCAAACGATTTTTGAGTGTAGTAAAGTAGTTCGATTGTTATGGATTTTCCTACGAACGTTCAATTTAGAATAAAATGCCGAATAATCAAAGTCAGCACATCGCTCGGCGAAAAAAAAACTTGCTTCCCCTGAATTTTATATGCTACCGCGATAAAAAAAAGCCGCACCCCCGAATTTCGGTAGTACGGCCACCCATGACAAGCATAACAACGATGCAATTATACCAAATTTCTCAGTTCTACGCCAAAATTTTTTTACACCGCCTCAGAGAAAAAAAAAGCGAGTAGTTGAAATAGGCTCAACTACTCGCTTGTACGGCTTCTTTCGTATAGAATCTTACGGTGTTTTATTTCAAAGTTAAGGACGCAAAACTCTTTTCAAAACTTGGCAAGAATATCTCTTGTTCCGGTTTGTACCATTGTAAGGTAACTTTGTAGAGTTTACTACCTTTGACAGCAAAATACGTGCGGCGACGTACGTCTTTGACTGGCGAATCCTCAATGAAGGCACCTGTTTCGCCACCGACTTTTGCAGGCGAAGATGCGGATGCTTTGTAGAGTTTTTTGTTCTGCTCTACAATTCGGTCGAGATTGTTTTGCTTCGACGCGTCAGTCACAGTCACGTTGATAATACAATCCGCCGGACCGCCAATACCTTTGAACTCCACCGTTTCCAAGCCACCACCTGTGTTCTTACCGGAGAAGTTGTTCGGATACTGGAGGGAGAAGTTTTTGCCATCAAATGAAGCCATAGCTTCCGATGGTTTGAAGACTTCAGCCGGCTTACCGCCGGTTGTATCTTTCACGACAGCTTTGTAGTACGCCAATTTGACCGATTTCAGCATTTCTTCAAATTTAGGATGCAATTGGTCGAATGTACCACCGAATGATTCAAATTCAATAATCGTCATAGCGGTACTGTCTTTCATTGCGAAATAGCGCTCGCCCTTGAATTCGCCGTCGCCGTATTTGTACGCATACTTAATACGGGTGGCTTCTACGCCGTCAATCTGAACTTTTTCCGGTGCAGAATAGACCGACGGATCTTGAAAAATCTTGGTTCCTTCAATAACGCTATCCATATTTACAGGACCTTCCAACTTATTGGCAAAGATTGTCATTTTTGCGCCCGTTATTTCGGATTCGTTGTACTCGCGGAAGCGCTGCATAATTTTGTCATCTGAATAGTATTCAGCACGTTTACCGGCTTCCACAGCAGCTTTCCAGTTTTTCGGAAATTTGATGCTGAAATTCATGGATTTGTCTTCGTAGGTGTCAAGGTCAGCGATGGCGGGTACTTCTGCCTTTTTGCCACACGCGCTCATCGTGATAGCCATAGCAAATGCTACCAGAATCAAATCGAGGCGAAAGGAACGTTTCATTATTGCTCCTGAAAAAAGTGAAAGAGAATGGAAAAATTAGGGATGAATCACAGATTTTCAATCTACTAAACGAATCTTTTGCAGACAAGAACTTTTCACATCGCACACCGAGACAAGCATTAAGCAAGCATTAGTGGAATGCTTCTGCCAGATTGACCGCACCGCCCACGCGCAACCACCGCCCGGGCAAAGGCAATCCTGCAAAATCAAATGCCGGAGCGCTGAAGAGATTCGTAGCCTCGGCAAACAATTCAAAGCCACCGCCCGACCAGCCCAAGCGCACATCCACAAAGCCTGCATCTTGCTCTACATTCAAGCGGCGCTCATAGCGAAAGCGCCATTGATTTGTGATAAGACCAAACCACCGCAAATCAAGCACTAACGACGCTTGGTGACGTAACTGGTCGAGTGCGTAACGCGACTGCAAACCAGGCTCTACATTGAAATATGGGTCGAGATACGTGTAACTGCCCGTAATTCGCTCCAGAACTGGCAGTGCCTCGCGTGTTGTGATGCTAAGGTGGATATCTGCACCATTGGTCGCCGCCGATGAAAGATTTTGTGCCTGCCAGAGAGCAGTAGTAGAATTGCGCACATAGTCTATAAGCTGTACAGCATCGCGGCGAAAAATTGAGGCTTGCACATCTACCGAACCCGTACGCCACCTGCCACCAATTTCGTATGTCCATGCCCGCTCCGGCTTAATATCTTTATTACCAAGCGTTACTCTGTCGCTGTAAAAAAGTTCGGTGTAGCTTGGAATACGAAACGAATTTGCCGCCGAACCGCGAAGCGAAAGATTTTCTGATACCTGCCAGCCAATATCAGCGCCCGGCGCAACGTTCCAGCCCCAATCGCTGTTGTAGAGCGCCGTTGCCCCCAGTTCCACTGTGAGGTTCTCTAAAGGCTTTATTTGATGCTCGGCAAATACACTAAAGCGGCTGCGCTGCCGATTTCCCAAATTAGTGCTCTCGAGCATATCGGCTGCGTATTCTATTCCCAATGCTGTAGCGCCGAGCGAGGAGTAGAGCGTTGTCTGCGCATCTACACTGAGAGTATTGGAGGTGTGGAAATTTTGATAAAACGCCGGATTCTCACGACGAAGAATAAAATAATCGTTATTGCGCCGCCATGCTGCCGTCAGACGCACAGGCACACCTATATCCATTCGCGCAGTAAGATTAGCAAAAAGCGTCTTAGTCTCTTCGTATTGCGAAGGAAAAGCAAGGGAGTAAAAACCATTACCACCAAATTTTTTGTCAACATAGTTCGCGGACGCATCCAAGGCAAATTTATCTCCAGCAAGCAACTGTGCGCCACCGGCAATTGTCCAAATATCAAAGTCTGTAAAAGGGCGATAGCCGTCCGAACGCCGACGCATGACGGAGACACGATTCAGCAATGTTGTATTTTCTCCCAGACTCAGGGGCGCACCGCCGGAAACAGATGTCTCCCACAAGCCATTTTCACCACCCATCGCTTGAATACGCGCCGCGGGGCGTGTATGTCGGCGAGTAATGATATTGATTGCTCCATTGAAAGCATTTGGTCCATACTGACGTGAGCCGGGTCCTTTCAAAACCTCAATCCGTTCAATATCATCTAGTGTGAGCGGTATATTCATGGCGTGGTGTCCGGTTTGGGGGTCTATCATTTTCACGCCGTCAATCATAATCAGTGTCTGCTCAAATGTACCTCCACGAATACTGATGTCAGCTTGCACACCAAAGGTGCCGCGCTGCCGCACGTCCACTCCAGCCAAATTTCGTAAGACTTCCTCCACACTCCGCGCTTGCGATTTCTCAATGTCGGTGCGTTGCACCACCACAAGCAAATGGCGCTGGTTCTTGCCGTCGTCAGGAATACGGCTGCCGGTAACAGTTACTTCTTGCGGAAGGTTATATTTTTTTGTGGCAGCACCGCCAAGACTATCTTTCTCCTGGGCGACACTAGGCTGGGCGACTCCATGAGGCGGCACACAGGCGATGACAAAAGCTATTTTAAGAACAAAAAAAAGAATGCGTCTGTTCATACAACCGAGGATACGTTTGTTGGTAAAAAAATAGGCTTGAATTCAAGAGATATGCGAATGTGATCTTGCACAAAATTTGGGCAATACATTTTTTAGCACGGCTACTTGCCTTGAGCAAAACGATGTTGAGCAAATCGACTTGGCATGAACACTTTTTCGGCTTCATTCCTGAAGTTACTCAGGCTCAATAGGGGGCATTTCTGACTCGCTGGACTCATCCGCCTCTGTTATTGCCGAGACATTGCTATCGGCATTAGCATCCGAGGACAAACCGTCGGCAGAGTCATCCACGTGGGCATTTTGTGCTCGAAGGCTTGCAATTCGCTCATCTCGACGTTCTGCGGCAAGATGACGCAAGTTACTCACCTGGTCCATCTCGTCGAGAATCTCCACACCAAGCAGCGTTTCCATTACATCTTCCATCGTGATTAAGCCCTCCACGCCGCCATATTCGTCAACGACCACAAATAAGTGTTCGCGACGCTCCAAGAAATTTTGCAGTGCGCGGTCGAGATCAATATTTTCGGGAATAAAATAGACTTCGCGGGACAAATCACGCAAGCGAACATCTTTTTGACCACTCAGTAGCGACCAGAAAATATCTTTGGTGAGTACATATCCCACAACCGAATCAATAGAATCCTCTTCGTACACAGGAAAACGCGAGTACTGGTGCATTTCCGGCAGGTTAATGGCTTCTTCGGCAGTCAGATGGCAGGGGCAGGTAAAAATGACGGTTCGTGGTGTCATTACATCCGAAACATAAACCTCATTAAAACGCACAAAATTTTTGAGACGCTTGTATTCATCAGCATCAAGTGAGCCTTCGTCATGCGCTGTTTCAAGAATTTCATCAAGTTCTTCGCGGACGACTTCATCGTCGTCACGCTCCGGAGGCGCAAAAAGTGCGAAAAAATTAGCGACGATACTGACAATCGGCTTCAGAACAAACATTGTCAACGTCAGAGAACGCTCCACAAATCGCACGAGCGAGACAGCGTAGCGTTTGCCGAGTGCCCTCGGCAACATACGCCCCAAGACCAATAGCATCAATGTTATCATCAGTGACACAGCAACCGCCTGAATACTCCCAAAAACGACAACAGCATAGCCGCCAACACCAATGCAACCGAGCGTAGAAACAACAGTATCTATGAGAAAAAGCGCCGAGCGTGGTGGGTCGCTATCACGCTTAAAATCAAGCAGCCTCTGTGCAGACGTATTACCTGACTCTGCAAGTTCGGTCAGATGATGATGCGAAACACCACTAAAAGCCGCAGAAATAAACGAACCAGCGGTGGTAATGAGCAGCGTAATAAACGATATAATGATAAGTTCTACCACAAACGATGCCGGAATAAACTGGGGGAGTTGTGTAAGAAAAATTTAGCGGAGCAGAATACTTGAATTCAAGCGGAACACATTAACGGACAATAAAAAAAGCGCTTGGCGTAAGAGCAGCAGTATTGCTCATCCGTCCAAGCGCTTGCACATTTTCGCTAAAAAATTTAGAGGCTAATGTCAATCTGCGCCAATTTTTGTTGTACTTCATCCTGCGAAATTTCACCCTTCAAGGACTTGCCGAGGATTTCGCTGAGTACGTCAACGCGCTTTTGCGCAACGCTGAGAGACGAAAGAAGTTTCACTTTAGCAATCAGCAATTTATCTTCGATTGGTTTACTGAGGAAATCATCAGCACCGGATTCTATTGCTTTTACTTGGTTAGAAACATCGTTGAGCGCAGTTACGATAACGACGGGAATTTTTGCTGTTTTGGGGTCAGCTTTGAGGCGCTTTACCGTCTCATAGCCGTCAAGACGCGGCATCATCACGTCGAGCACGATTGCATCGGGTGTTTCTTCTTGTACTTTTTCCAAACACTCTACACCGTCGTATGCTTCTTTGACGTTGTAGCCCGCCGGCGTAAGATAGCGGTTCAGTAATTTGGTGGTAATTTTATTATCGTCCACAACAAGCGCTAATGGCTTCATAACCTGTCCACTAAGAATGGAAATAGAAAATGACGGTAAAGTCTTGATTCTGTATTGCTGATACAACCTATGCTCTCAGCAATGAGGCGCAATATACAAAAAAAATGCAATCACACAGAGAAATTTTCATTAAAATTCATTTGCAACCAAAATTCTCCGCTCCATATTATCAATCAAACTCCTACACACCGTCGGCAAAATGTGCCTCGCTCGTGCCTGCACGTGCAGAAGAGGCATTTGTGACGGCAGTGCTGAATTCATCAGCCTTGGACAGAGGAATATGTGCAACAAATTCTACCACATCCCCGTATGATTCATCGTACCTATTGGCATATTGCTGTAGCAAACGCTTGATGATGTTTATATCTTCGTAAACACAGAAGATACGCAGCGCTTTTGTTTGCACAACATCCAATTTTGTGCAAAGTTGCAATACTGCTTCGGTGGCATCCGAATACGCACGCGCCAAACCGCCAACGCCAAGCTTCGTGCCGCCGTAATACCGCGTCACGACAGCAACGAGATCGCTGACTTCAAATTTTTGCAGCACAAAAAGCATTGGCTTGCCTGCGCTCCCCGATGGTTCGCCATCGTCTGCGGTACGAAAGTTCAACCCTTGAGCACCCAAGCGATATGCAAAACAATTATGCGTCGCATCGTAGAACTCTTTCCGAATGTCTTCGATATACCGGAAAGCATCTTCTTTGGTCTGCACAGGAGCGACAGAGCCGATAAAGCGTGAGCCTTTGACGACAATCTCCGCCCGCTCGCGCGAGGCAATAGTACAATAAGTATCGGGTTGATGAGTCATAGTAAGCACAAGAAACCACAAAAATACATCATTTTTTGCTATGAACGGCAGAAAAGCCACGATAAATTCACTGAGGCAAAAAGCAACGTTACGTTTTTAGGAAAGCAGATTCGCTATGAATATCGGAATTGTTTGTTACCCGACCTACGGCGGAAGCGGCGTAGTAGCCACAGAACTGGGGAAAGCGCTCGCCGAAGAAGGGCATCAGGTACACTTTATCACCTACGCTATGCCCTTTCGGTTGGATGGGTTCTACAAAAATGTTTTTTATCACGAAGTGGAAATGCCCAATTATCCGCTCTTCGAGTTTCAGCTCTACACTCTCGCGCTTGCCAGCAAAATGGTAGATGTAATTCGTTATGAAAAGCTTGATATTGTACACGTTCATTATGCTATTCCTCACGCTACCAGCGCATATTTGGCAAAAAAAATCATTGAGAAAGAACGCGACATCAAGATAGTAACGACTCTACACGGCACAGATATTACGCTCATCGGCTTGGAGCCAAGTTTTCTGCCTCTGGTCAAATTTGCCATTGAGGAATCTGATGCCGTTACGTCTGTCTCGCGGTTTCTCCGTGAAAAAACGCTGACTAATTTTAACATCAAAAACAAAGAAATTGATGTTATACAAAATTTTATTGACACCGAGACCTACAAACCCTTCGTGGATTGTGGTTTGCGTCAGCAATACGCACCTCAGGGCGAAAAAATCCTAATGCATACCTCAAACTTCCGCCCCGTCAAGCGCGTGGCTGATACAGTTCGCATCCTGCACGAAGTTTTGAAAACTGTTCCGGCAAAACTCATTTTGGTCGGCGACGGACCGGAACGCTCAGAAGCAGAGCGCCTCAGCCGCGAACTCGGCATCGCCGAGCACGTACGTTTTTTGGGCAAACAAAACGGACTTCCTCAAATCCTCTCCGCAGCCGATGTATTCTTGCTGCCAAGCCAATCCGAGAGCTTTGGCTTGGCAGCGCTCGAAGCCATGAGTTGCGGTGTGCCGGTGGTAGCGACAAGCAGTGGCGGTATTCCCGAAGTGGTAGTGCATGGGGAAACAGGCTACGTGGCAGAAATCGGCGACACCGAGCGCATGGCAAAATATGTGGTTGACTTGCTGACAAATCCCAAAAAGCACAAACGTTTTGCCGAAGCCTCTCGCCAACGCGCTATTGACGAATTTGAAACGAAACTGCTCTTGCCCCAATACACTGCTCTCTACGAACGATTGTTGGCGACACCAAGTGAGAAAACACCATCCGGTACGGCACAAAATGGCTATGTAATGGATTTTGTTGTCTAAGTCTTGGCTGTGCTTTCGAATACTCAAGCGCTAAACACAAAAAAGCCTTGCCAGCTATTTGCTGACAAGGCTTTTTTGAGAGCCACTTGTCGGAATTGAACCAACGACCGACGGTTTACAAAACCGTTGCTCTACCGCTGAGCTAAAGTGGCATTTTTTTGAATAGGGATTACAAAATTAGCATTTTTCCTGTACAATGTCAAGCATTTTCCGCAATCATTTTTACGCCTTAATCGTCTTCATTGAAAAAAATGGAAATTTCTTCATTTAATGCCATCTCGTCATGAAATTTGAGTATCTGCTTTTTAATTTTGTCGTCCTTGCCGGACCACTTGCATACAGCTTTGAGAAGAACATCAACTTTCGCCAGTACTGGCGTGAAGCCTTTGGGGGGATAGTTGGTTCGCTTCTTGTCTATGTCGCTTGGGATTCAGCAGTGACAAATCGGCACTGGTACTTCAATGCGCCATATATGCTGGACTTTCGTTTTTTCAAATTGCCTATTGAGGAGTGGCTTTTTTTTATTACCGTTCCCTACGCTTGTCTCTTTGTTCGAGAGGTCTTGAAACTTGTTGTCAAAAACCGCATTGTACGAGGGTTAGAATGGGCACGCGCAGGAATGTTTGCACTTCTACCAATAGGGGTATTGATTTTTCAGGCGGGCAAAGAATATACGGGATTGGTGTTGATTGCCTTCGGCGTAGTCGCCTTTCTGGATCGCCAACTCCGCACCAATACTCTTCTTCAGACCCGAACATACGTTTTTTTCGCTGCCGTCATTGGATTTACACTCATATTCAACACATACCTCACCGCCAGACCGCTTCTTATCTATGCTCCCGCCTATCAGATTGATTTCCGAATCATTACCATTCCTATCGAAGACTTTGGCTATGGACTGACACACATCGCCCTCTGCAATATTTTCTATGAATACCTCAAACTCCGCACGGGAAGAGCCCAACAAGACCTCGTGTAAAAAACAAGAGTAAAAAAGACAAAAGAGAAAAAGTAACCGTAAAAAAGCAAGAGCTAACAATGCAAAACGTCCCGCATTGTTAGCTCTTGTTTTTACAGCTTCAGCACTGTTTATATCAACGACTTCATCACATATTCCTTCACCGTATCGGCTGAAACGCGAATTTGCTGCATCGTATCGCGCTCACGGATGGTTACGGTGTTGTCTTGCAAGGATTCCCCGTCTATCGTGATGCAAAAGGGCGTTCCAATCTCGTCCTGACGACGATAGCGCCGCCCCACGGCTGCCGATTCATCGTACTGAACACTAAATGATTTTTGCAAATCTCGATAGAGCTTATCAGCAAACTCCGGCATACCGTCTTTTTTGACAAGGGGCAAAACAGCTGCTTTCACCGGCGCCAATTTCGGGTGAAATTTCAGAACGGTGCGTTCTGCATCTTCGCCGCCATCAGCAGCACCGACATTTTCAACGTTGTAGGCATGGCAAAGGAACGCCATAAATGAACGCGACGCACCAACCGAAGTCTCAATTACATATGGCACAAAACGGTCTCTTGTTACCGTATCTACAAATTCCAGCTTTTTGCCCGAGTACTCCTCGTGCCGCCCCAAGTCAAAATTTGTACGCGAGTGAATGCCTTCAATTTCACCCCAGCCAAAGGGAAATTTATACTCTATGTCCACCGCAGCATCCGCATAGTGGGCAAGTTTGTCGTGGGGTTTGAATCGAATCGAATCGGGCGACATACCCAAATCCAAGAACCACTGAAAGCGTTGCTCACGCCAATACTCAAACTGCTCAGGGTGCGTGCCGGGTTTCACAAAATACTGCATTTCCATCTGCTCAAATTCGCGGGTGCGAAAAAGGAAGTATTTCGTATTGATTTCGTTGCGAAACGCTTTGCCGATTTGAGCGATACCAAACGGTATTTTCTGACGTGCCGAATCCAGCACGTTACGGAAATTCACAAAAATACCCTGTGCAGTTTCGGGGCGCAAATAGACCACGCTATTCGTATCCTCGACAGGTCCCACGAACGTTTTGAACATCAGATTGAAATAACGCACCGGTGTCCAGTCTTTAGAACCGCCAACAGGGTCAGTAATTTCTTCATCCACGATAATTTGATAGAAATCCTCTGGCTCACGCGCTGCCGCCAAACGGTCAGCAACCGCCTTTGCACGGTCGGTCTTGCCATTCTTCTCCAACTTGGCAATGTAGTCCTCAATAAGCGTATCGGCTCGGTAGCGGGCTTTACTAGTCTTATTATCAATCATGGGGTCGGTAAAATTGGCAACGTGCCCGCTTGCTTCCCAAACGCGGGGGTGCATGAGAATGGACGCATCCACGCCTTCGATGTCGTCGCGATAGGTCATTGCCTTCCACCACGCATCCTTAAGATTGCGCAAAAGCTCCACGCCGAGCGAACCGTAGTCCCAGCAGCCGTTCAAGCCACCGTAAATTTCTGATGATTGAAATACAAAACCGCGCCGCTTGGCGAGCGACACGATGGTATCTAACGTTACTGGTTTCATAGTTTGTAACAATTACGAATTTGGAATGACGAATTACAACGTTGGCATACTGGGCGTATCACAGAGCGACACCGCCCTAAAATAACAAACGGCAGTCCGCAAAAATACGCGGACTGCCGTTTGAATCAAAGGTTATTTTACTGTTTTCTTGCGCAAAGGCTTTCGCGCTTGAAATTAGTATTTGATAACTTTTTGCACCATCCGACGCGCACCATCGTTGATTTCGACGATGTACGTGCCAGTCGGAAGCGAAGCGACATTCACCTGACGGCTGTAGCCACCGGAAACTTGCTGCTCCGTAAAGCTCATCACGCGCTGACCGATAACATTGCTGATGGTAACAACAACATTCGTCGGACGCTCGAAACCGCCTTGAATGGTCATTACATCGTTTACAGGGCTTGGGTAAACGCTAAAGCCCGGAAGTGAGTTATCAAGAACGGATACCTGTGTTGTTACGGTAAAGATTGCAGCAGGTGTAGCCTGACCATCACCATTGAGAACAACAACATTGTTTGGTACAGGGTCAAGATTAATAACCGGTTGTCTGTTCGACGAGACAATAGCAATAATCTGAGTCGCACTTTGCGAAACAATTTGCAAAGGTTGTCCATTTAACAGAACAGTTGCATTGGAAAAGTTACTACCCGAAATTGTAATAGTAAATGCTCTTCCCGGTGCCGCACTTGCCGTCGTTGTCAACGGAGTAAGGGTATTCAAGACCGGAGCAGGAAGCGCTGCACCAACCGCAACAGTAGCAGTTACTGCCTGAAGGTCAGGATTTTGAAGAACGATGTCCAACGGCGCACCGCTAACATTTAAGCCACCCGGAATTTCTACCACGAAACGATTGGTGTCGAGTACGCTTGGTGTTACCACAGTGCCACGTACAGTAACGAGTGCATTGCGGCTGAAGTTACTACCGTTCACCACAACGCTGTACGCGCGGCTGCTGGCAGTAGTAGTGGTAGGTGTATAGCTGGTGATAACAGGTGTCGGACCTTGCTCGACTCGTGGAAGAATGCTAAAGACATAACCAATAGACTGAGCATCCGAGTTGCTAATGAGAATAGACGGGAAGCCGGTCGCCGTTAAGAAGCTTGCCGGAACGGTCAAAGTGAGACGGGTTGGGCTAAGAACGCTGACATTAATCGGATTTGAGCCAAAAAATGCTGTTACAAAGCCAGGACCAAAGAAGCCGGAGCCTTCAACATTGATGGTAACACCATTGGTGCCAACAAATACCGCACGCGGGTTGATGCTCAAGATATTTGGACGCGCTGCTTGACCAATCGTATAGGTAAGTTCTGCAAACTGACCATCGGTATTAGTAGCACGAATACGAAGTGTGCCAGAAGTATTATTGAGCGAAGCCGGAATTTCGATTGCTGCTGTCGTTCCGGTTGTCGTGCCCATTACTCGCGCTGCATTACCATTAATGCTCAGGCGTGTTTGCGACAAGAAGCCCGAACCGGTCAGGTTCAACGTAAATGCGCGACCGCTTGCGGTTGTCGATGGAGCAAGAGCCGTCAATGTTGGGCTGGAAATTGGGGTAACCGTAATCTGAGCAGTTGTAAAGCCAACAGTAGCATTGGTCAACGTAAGACGAACAACACCGCTAATGCTACGAACAGCACCGGGGAAGTTGACGGTCAGAAGTGTTGCCAACTGTGTTCCAGTAATCGTACCGACAACAGAAACATTATTTGTCAGGTTTTGTGCTGTAATTCTGGTAACAGTTCCCAGATTTGAACCGGCAATAGTAACGGTGAAACCATCATTGCTCACCGGTATTGATGACGGCGTAATGCTGCTCACAATCGGAGTTACCACAACGACGGGCGGCAGTACTACTTTTGAGAATGCTACAAGCGGGGTACTGGTGAACGAGGTATTGAACGTTCCGTTGAACGTCGTTAAGCCTCCGGTAACAGCAATAGTAGCGCCCGTTGTGGTCTCGGTGTATTGGTTGTTGACAAACAGACCCAAACCAACAGCGTTGGTGTTGAATCGTGGTCCTTGTTGGTTCGC
This sequence comes from Ignavibacteria bacterium, assembly GCA_014654705.1. Lineage (GTDB taxonomy): Bacteria > Bacteroidota > Ignavibacteria > Kapaibacteriales > UBA4661 > PH2015. The sequence goes on along the minus strand of JACVZY010000059.1, from coordinate 163,159 downwards.
AGATGCCCATTGCGGTGCAAAGGTAACGTTACGATTGCCGGAACCAGCTTGCGAAACCACCCACTCCACGTTGACAAAATTCGGATAGGTTGTAGGACTGTTGGTAATGCCTGCGCGAGCACGCACAGTGAAAACGTCTGCGGCGCTTGCATTGCTCAAACTGAGCGGCGAATAGGTAGCGGCAGTCGTACCGACAGGGAAAAAGAACGATGTTAACGCCGGATTATTGATAGTCAAACCACCGGTTCCGTTGGTGATAATAAACGCTGTTGCGCTTGTACCACGAATAGGAGTAACAACCGAAAGGCTAGCGCCACCATTACCGAGAGTAAGCGTGTTGCGACCACCACCAAGATCAAGGGCACCAGTTGCACCAAGAACCATGGAACTTGAGAGGCTGAGAGCGGAAACCATCGAAACCACACCACCAAAATTCGTAAAGTTTGCACCCGGAATAAAGGTGTTGTTAAAACCGCCGCCAAGAGATACTTGGGACGTTGCAGAACCTGCAACAAAGCGACCTGTGCCGGTAAGGGTGTTTGCTCCCGTCATTGCGAGGTTCAGAACCACGCCTGCCGGAATTGTCAAATCGCCACCAAGAGACAACGAAGCTGGTGTACCAAAGTTCATTGATGCACTTACTGTTAACGGTCCTGCTGTTGTCAAGCCGCCATTAAATGGTATAGCAAAGCGATTAACCGGAAGTGTACCGCCATTGAAGCCGGCACCAAGAGCAACCACAGCAAGATTATTAGCACCATTGAGCAATCCACCGCCGCTTTGGAGAGAATTTACTCCGCCATTAAGCGTCAGAGTCGAACCCGAGTTCACATTCAAATTGCCATTCATAAGCAAGATGCTGCTTACACCCATGGTAAGATTACCTGTTTGGTTCAGACCCATTGCCGGTATAATCAGCTGGCCTGCAAATGGCGTTGCAAACAAAGCACCGGGAAGCGTAGTACCGTTGAAACCGTTACCCAGCGAAACAATGGCTGTGTTATCTTGTCCTTGAATAGTACCAGTTCCCGCACCTGTTGCCGGCGAAGTGGTCGTATTAAGGGTAAGTGTTTGACCTGCATTCACAATAAGTTGTGCACCGGTTTGGATATTCAAAATTGCCGGTTGGTTAATCGTGGTGTTTGCAGTAACAGCGTATCCTGTACCAACTGTAAGGCGACCGCCAAATTGATTCGCCGCGGAACCCGTAGGAATCCGATTGGTTGGCAGTTGACCACCCAATGAACCATTCGACAAGACGATTTCGGGAATGTTCGTGCCGGAAGGCTGACCAACCAAGTTACCAACACCCGGAAGTGCCGTAGCTGGTACGGCGCTCATACCCAACGTTACCTGCGATGTAGCGCTTAATGTCAGGTCTCCGGCAATGTTCAAGACGCTTGTCGCGCCCATGCTCAAGTTGCCTGTCAAATTCATTGCTCCGGCAGTAGTGATTTGCCCCACATATGTGGTCGCAATGTTTGCTCCTGGAACCGTGCCACCGTTAGCACCCGCAGCAAAAGCAAGAACGCTGTTTGCAGCTTGCGCTTGCAGTCTGCCAGTACCAGTCAGAGAGCTGGCTGCTGTATTATTGATGTTCAATGTAACGCCGGCATTGATTTGTGTTGTACCGTTCAGTTGCAATATCGTTGGGTTGTTCAACGGATAGGTAGTAGCGAAATTCACCCCATCGCCCAAAATAATGCGACCAGTGAAGTTACCTGCACCACTTGTTACATTAGCAACAGGAAACGTTGCGCCAAGAGCGTTATTACCAAAGGTCAACGTTCCTGTACCGATAAACGCACCAGCACCGACCAAACCACCTGCAGCTGTTTGGTTGAACGTTAAAACACTTGGTGTATTAACAGTAGTTGTAAAACCGCCCGTAGTATAGATGGAATTTGGACCCATTGTTAGGCTACCCGAAAGCGTTCGTGCTTGATTAATTCTCAAATCACCGTCGAAGTTTGGATTACCTAAGTTTGCACCCGGAATATCTGTGGTATTAGCCGGGCTAGCGAAATTCGCGGTAAGAGTAACAATAGCCGTATTGTCTTGACCGTTGATACGTCCCGTACCAAGCATGCGACCGTCTAAGGTCAGCGTACGAGTGGATGCGACCTGAAGTACCGAACCGGTATTCAAGAACAAAAATGAACCATTCGTAAATTGATAGTTAGCATTCAAAGCTGATGAACCTGCAATAAAGAGATTTCCGGTTTGCCATTGCGCACCCGTACCCAAATTAGCAACAGGCAAAAAGCCCGCAAATGAGTTCGGACCAACAGTAACACGACCACCAGGACCGGGAGCACCGGTGCTAGGACCACCTGTGCGAGCAACTATAAAACCTGCACTTGGGAATACTGTCCCCGCAGGCTGTGTACAGTTCAATGCCAAGCTGTCATTCACCGTCAAGTTACCGCCCAAATCAAGAATAGCATTCGGACCGGCATTGAAAATCGAAGAACCCGTTGCGCCAAAGGTAGCACCTAATTCCAAGGCACCGTCGATACGAAGACGACCATTCCAAGGATTCGAGAAGATGTTACCCGAAATAGCACCACCGTTTGCTCCTGCTACAAAGCGCAGGATAGCAGTGTTATCCGCCGCTGCAAACGTACCCGAACCAGGAAGCGAACCTGCTCCGGTATTATTCATAAAAATGGTCTTGCCCGCAGCAATCGTCAGCGTACCGGTGATGTTGAAAACACCATTGGTATTATTAAACTGCAAAATCGGCGTACCTGCACCAGTTGCAGTCAAGTTACCGCCGGTATTCAAGGAACCAGTAATCGGATTAACAAACGAGTCGCCGTTAAGCGTACCGCCATTAAAGCCAGGTCCTAAGGTTACGGTCACCATATTAATGATATTAATTCTACCCGTACCTGTCAGAGAGTTTGCCGCCGTATTATTCAGAATGAGATTTGCACCCGCAGCAGGGTTAAGATTCTGAGAGGTCAGGTTAAGGACACCTGTCGAACCAATTGTCAGAGTTCCGGTAAGCGCGGAAGCCCCCGCAGTAGAAGTGCGAAGCGTACCATTAAAAGGATTTGCGAACCACGTACCTTGAAGAGCGGTAGGACCGCCCGAGAAGTCAACGATAGAATTTGCAGCCGCACCCTGAAGATTACCTGCGCCTGTGATTGCACCGGCAGCCGTATTGTTTACTGTAAGGGTTACACCGGAATTGATGGTGGTCGTGCCAACCAGATTCAAAATACCTGCTGCGCCTATGGTCAGACCTGAGGTGAGATTAAGCGCTCCACCGGTTTGAATCGTGCCACCAAAAGGATTTTGGAACAAAGTACCGGCAATAGTTGTAACACCAGCGCCAAGCTGAACCGTTGAAGCGGCAGCAGCGGCAGTAATAACGCCTGAGCCACTTTGGGTCACGGCACCATTAAAAATAATCTTGCTCGTTCCAGCTGTCAAGTTAATTGTGCCCGCAATTGTCGAAGCACCGTTAACAACAACCGTAGTACCGGCAGGGATATTAAGCACTGCACCAGCATTCAATGTAAATGCACCGGTGATAGTGAGAGTACCTGCACCTAACGTTGTTGGCTGCGTACCGGTCATCGTCAGGGACGAAATTGGGAATGCCGGTGGTGCATCTGCGAACACAAGCGCAGCAGCAGTTGGCGAAATAGTAACATCGCCATTATTGGAAGCCTGACCGGGGAAGCCCGAAGCACCTAAAGCAGCGGTCCACGTCGAGGCAAGTTGCCACGTACCGCTCGCATTATAGGTGAATGTCTGCGCCCAGCCACTTGCCACCGAGAGGGCAAAGAGCAACGCAAACAGCGTAGAAAAACGTTTCAACATAAATGTACCTTTAAGAATAAAAAATGGTTAAAATTTCTGCATCAATCTTTTAAAGTGTGGAGAATTATCCACACAGCAAATATACTCAATTCCTATTGCAGTGGGTAGTCACTAGAAGTAAGAATATACCATGACCAAAAGTCATAGTCTCTTTATTATTTCTTCCATTTAATGCCACAACCAACTGCTTTCGTCGTGGACACGGTGGGCACTTTGCCTGTTACGAGGGCGGCAATTGCCTGCTCCACGTATTTTTCTTTGACCGCATCGGCACTTTCGCTGTTGTCGTCGATGGCACCAATGTATGCCACTTCATACTTGTCGGCATTTTTCTTCAGCAAGAAAACATGCGGCGTGCGCGTAGCACCATAGCTTTTGGCAATCTCTTGTGTTTCGTCAAACAGATATGCAAAAGGGTACGATTTTTCTTTCGACCGTTTTGCCATATTCTCAAAGGAATCTTCGGGATATGCCACAGGATCGTTTGGGTTAATCGCTACCACAGGATACCCTTTTGATGCAAACGCTTTATGCAGCCCGATAACACGGCTTTCATATGCCTTGGCGTAAGGGCAGTGATTACAGGTAAAAACTACAATCATACCTTTTGCATCTGGGTAACTGGCAAGCGATACCATTTTCCCGTCCACATTTTTCAAGCTAAAGTCGCGGGCAACATCCCCGACCTTGTAACCATCGGCAGCATAGAGCGACGAGGCGACGCAGAGCAGCACGGCAAAGAGAATATTTTTCATTTATTGTAACAGATAGTTTAACAAAAAAGACTACTAAACTACGGAAATAAATATGTCTTAACAAAATCTTTCAGTTCATCATACTCCATTTTTTTTTCGTAGAACGACCGCTGACCTGCCTTCGTCCCAATAATCAATGTTGCGGGCATTGAACCCGACCACGACGCATCTACACCATCAATCTCTGCGCTTTTGGGCGGTCCCAGAAAAACAACCGGAGCCTGAATGCCGCGCTTTTTCACGAAGGGAACAACCTTGGTTTCCATATCTCTTTTGAAATCAAGGCTAACAAAAAGAACCTGCACGGTTTTTTGTCCGTCCTTCGACAGAGAGTATTCACGGTGGAATCGGTCAAATGACGGCATTTCTTCAATGCACGGACGACAGGTCGTCGCCCAGAAGTTAATAATGCGCACCGTGTCGGGATTCGGCTGCATGAGCGCTTGGAGGCGGTCGAAGGTGATAATTTCGACGAGAGTCTTAGAAACGTTCTTGCTTTTGGTGGACTTCGGAGTTTGCGCCACAGTAATAGAAGCAAAACACCAGACGACAAACAAGAAGCAAAACCCGCTCAGAAAGCGGGCTCTGCTCAAAAAAACTGATATTGATTGCATGACGGTTATTCAAAAAAATAGGTGATATAGAGAGGAAGAGTCGCGGAACAAGAAAAAGTCACATGACCTTAAAAATTCACAGCGCTTTTTCATACCTTCCAAGAGAACCGCTTACGAGCGAAATACTCTCTTCATAAAGCATATCCGGGCAAAAATCAGCACCGTTTGACCACTGAATACTTCCTAGAAACGGCTTGACTGAACTGAATATGCGGACATTTTGCAAATCTCGAAAAATACCCTTATCCAGAAATGGCTTTACGTCAAAAACACGCTCTTCACCATTATCGAAGAGTAAGATAAGTGTGTAATTTTGCTGCGCTTGAACGGATTGAATACGAGGATTTTTCATAGTACTTTGAAATTATCGTAACGGATCAATTTTGAAGACTCCTTCACCGGAGATTGCTAATGACCAATTGGCTATCAGGTCGTCTTTGTGTAATTCTACCCATGCTTGAATCAACTTCATTTTGTTACCAGGTAAATCACCTTCAAGCACAACACCATCCTCAATAGCAATAACAGCTTCGTGGTCTTGGTATCGCACGTGAATATGCGGTAACTTATGCTGACGATTGTCAAAATAGTACATCGAAACGATAATACCATAGAACATTGAAAGGACTGCCATATCTAGCTCCTACGCCAATTCTTGAATATTCGCCCGAATTTTCATCACCGAATCTTTCGCGCTTGCCAGCTTTTCGCGCTCGTATTCGACAATTTCCGGCGCAGCGTTAGCGACGAATTTTTCATTCGCAAGTTTCGTTTCAATGGACTTTGCAAAGCCTTCCAAGCGCGTGAGTTCTTTTTCGAGACGCTTGCGCTCTTCGGCAAAATCTACCGCACCTTTCACGGTCAAAAATATTTCCACGCCTTGTGCAACCGCCGACACGCTGCCTTCCGGCTTTGCCGCCGAAACGCCGACCACAAGCTCCGAAGCGCGTGTCATTGCCTTGATGATTGCCGCTTGGTCGTCCGCAAGAGCGTGTATTTCCTCGCTCATACAAGAAATAGTTACGGGCAATTTCTCGGCGGGCTGAATATTCATCAAGCCTCTGAGAGCGCGTATTTGCTCAACGATATACTGCACTTTGCCAAAACGCTCTAGTGACGCGGCATCCGGCACATCAGGAGCAGATGGAACGGGCGCAACACATATACTCGCGCCGTCGTCGCGTTTCGTGAGCGCTTGCCAGATTTCTTCGGTGGCAAAAGGCATAATCGGGTGCAGAAGCCGAAGAACACCGTCGAAAAGGTTAATGGCAAAGTTAATCAGCGCACGATTGTAATTTTTGTCCGAGGAAGCATTCATGCGGATTTTAACCACTTCCACATACCAATCGCAAAAGTCATTCCAGATGAATTGGTACATCGTGCGGGCATAATCATGCAGTTTGTACGACTCAAGTTGCTGCTGCGTTTCGCGGATGGTGGCATGGAATCGCGCGAGAATCCATTTATCCGAAAGGCTTTGTGCCTCATCTTTGAGGATATTAGTGGAAAGCGCTCTCTGCATCGGGTCAAGATCTGCAAATGCTTCTTCGCGCTTCATCATCAGGAATCGTGCGGCATTCCAGACTTTGTTGGCAAAATTTCGCCCCAATTCCAACGATTCAATATCACCAGTTTTTTCATTGATTTGCAAACGTACATCCTGTCCAATCGGCGCAGCGTTTATCATCGTGAAGCGCATTGCATCCGCACCATATTTCGCAATAAGCGGCAACGGATCGGGCGAGTTACCAAGCGACTTCGAGAGTTTGCGTCCCTTTGCGTCGCGAATGATGCTGGTAAAATACACATCCTTGAACGGCACTTCGCCGTGAAACTTCAGATTGAACATAATCATCCGCGCCACCCAGAAGAAAATAATGTCGGGACCTGTTACTAACAGGTCTGTTGGCAAAAATTTCTGCATCGTGGGCGTGCTGGCAGTAGCTTTTGTACCGTCCCAGCCCATCGTGGTGAGGGGCCAAATGTTTGACGAAAACCACGTGTCGAATACGTCATCTTCCTGACGCAAGGGTGCATCAGCGCTTAAGCCCAGCTTTTGCCGTGCTTCGGCTTCCGAGCGTGCAGCCGTTACGCGTCCATCTTCGGCGTAGTAGGCAGGAATACGGATTCCCCACCAGAGTTGGCGCGAGATACACCAATCCTTGATGCCGTTCATCCAGTGTTCGTAGGTTTTTACCCAATGTTCGGGATAAAATTTCACTTTGCCCTCCTGTACGGCTTTCAAAGCGGGTTCGGCAAGGGGCTTCATCTGCACAAACCATTGGTCGCTGAGATATGGCTCAATCGGCTCGCCACCACGCTCGGAATAGCCAACGTTGTGCGTGTAATCCTTGATTTCCTCGACCAAATCTTGCGCTTTCAATTTCTCTACAATCGCCTTGCGGGCTGCAAAGCGCTCTACGCCTTGAAATTCACCCGTGAGTTCATTCAGCGTACCGTCGGGATTGATGGTGTTCAGAAGCGCTAAACCATGACGCTCTCCGACCATAAAGTCATTCGGATCATGCGCAGGAGTAATTTTTACGCACCCCGTTCCAAATTCGGGATCGGCGTAATCATCGGCAATAATCGGCACAAATTGCCCCGAAAGCGGCACACGAACACGTTTCCCGATAAGCGCTTTATACCGTTCATCTTTGGGATTCACCGCCACCGCCACATCGCCGAAAAGCGTTTCGGGGCGGGCTGTGGCAACGGCGAGACAGTTCACGCGCTCCGTAACGACGCGCTTTGTCGCCGTGCCGTCTTCGGCGGTTTCCGTGATAGTGCGTTGCATTTCAATCGTGGTGTCACCCTCGAATTCATACCGCAGCGTGTACATATACTCTTTCACCTCACGCCACTGCACTTCTTCATCTGAAAGTGCTGATTGTGCTGCCGGCGACCAGTTGATGATACGCTTGCCGCGATAAATGAGTCCCTCATCAAAAAGCTGAATAAACACTTCCTGCACGGCTTGGTAGGAGTGCGCATCCATCGTGAAGATATTTCGCGCCCAATCGCTGGAATTGCCCAGCGCACGGAGTTGGTCGAAAATAATACCGCCGTACTGCTCTTTCCACTGCCAAACGCGCTCCAAGAACTTCTCGCGTCCCAAGTCCTGCCGCTTCACGCCTTCTTTGCGAAGCTGCTGCACGACTTTGGATTCGGTTGCAATACCCGCATGGTCGGTTCCCGGAAACCAGCATGATTCCTTGCCTTTCATGCGGTTCCAGCGAATGTAGATGTCTTGAATAGTGTGGTTCAGAATATGCCCGAAATGCAACATCCCCGTTACATTTGGGGGCGGCATCAGCACACTGTACGCGGGCTTTGGTGAGGTGTCCGAAGCAGCAAAAAGATTGCGCTCAATCCAGTATTTATACCATTTTTGTTCGGTATCGGCGGGGGAATATGCTTTGGGTAGTTCGTTGGTCATGGGTATTCAGAGTTGATATGATATGGTGTTTGATAACAATGATTCGCTTATTGTGACTTGGGAAAAACTTTTGACCGTAACTCTTCGGATATTGTTAAACCGTAGTAGATGTTATTATGAGGATAATAGTTCGGGGCCGGACTGTACGATGTTGCGTTAAGTAGATTGTGTCTGCCGTCCTTAAAATTTGCCCTGTGGTACACATCGTAGTATAATTGAATGGTGCTGTAAGAAATACCCGCTTTCTCTGCAGCAACCAAACCCAGTGTCATCGGTTCATTCCAAACTATGTATTCAATACCTGTCGGGTTATAGTCTCGAATTAAATATCGAAATACATAAGGAGGGCAAGAATGAATATCTAGATTTGGTTTGGGTCCGAATCGTCGTGCAAAAGAATCGTTGGCTTTCGGGAAGAATCTATCTATATCGACATTATACTCCCATCTCTTATCATATATCTTGAAAGCAGGACGATAGTTTTTCAGGCTTTTACTTGACGTAAACGTCGCAGCAAGAACCAGAAAAACCGCACCCAAAGCCATGAGTGATGCTACGCCCAGCGTCTTGAGAATGTACAATTTGAAATCACGAGTATTCATGCGGTTTATCACGATGTATGGTTTTGCAACAATGCTTGTGGCTTTCATTGCTCAAATATTTATTCCGCAAAAAGTTGTTCGACATCAACCGCAAAACCGCTTAAAATCTGGGATTGAACAAAGCCCTTGCTATAGGCTTTTGATGCAATTTGAAAGCCGTTTTCGGCGTTAAACAAGACTTCAACGGCTTTTTCCAACGGGTCGAGAATCCAATACTCACGCACACCAAACGCCTCATACATCCGCTTTTTGTGCGTCAAATCCTTGTAGCCGTTAGACGGAGAAAGCACCTCTACAACAAGGTCTGGTGCGCCATAGATGCGTTCTTGAATAATACTTTTTCGCTCGTTAGAAACAAAAAGCATATCGGGTTGATAGTATTCTTCATCACTCAAATACACGTCAAGCGGCGCAAAGAGAACTTGTCCAAGTCCGTGCGCTTCTACAAACAAATCCATGAGACGGCATATTCTACGCAGAATACGTTGATGCGTGGTAGTTGGCGAGGGTATAAAATGTGCTACTCCGTTGATAAATTCGTAGTATGGCGGTCCTTCGGGCATGATCAAATACTCTGCCAGCGAGTTCGGCGGAGCGAGTACTTCGGAATCATCAAACGTGGTCGTCATGGCAAAGCCTCGGGGAAGTCAAATGAAAAACGGGTTGACCTGCAAAAATACCGAATCTCCGTGATAACCGGAACATCAAACTGCGGGACGGCACAAACACTACCACACACAACACAAAAGCCGTCCATAAAGAACGGCTTTTGCAGTTTTGTATCATTCCCTCAGAGCTAATTGTTGCTTATTGCGTACAGAGCAAAAGGAAGCAGTACCTTTTGGGAGGCAGGCTTTTTTACAAAGAATGGCTCTATAACGCTTGCAATCTCATTCAAGACTGGTTCATGCCACTTCTCGTGCGCCAATGACATTAAAACGATTGGTAACGAAGGAGGCATCGGCAAAGGACGCATTGCCCGCCGGATTTGCACCTGCGCCGTGGAAATCACTAAAGGCGGAGGATTGATTGACAAAAATTCCACCCACGTAATTGAATGCCACAGGCGCTTTGCCCTCGAAGATGATAGCATCTTCGGCTTGTTCGCGCTGCGCTGCGTCGGTGGTATAGACAAGCGTCGTGAGCGCTCCTTTGTGCTTCAGACTGCGCAAGAGCAGGTGCAAGCTGTGGTCGAAGCCGTCGGTCGGGATAAGGAAACTAATGGGACCGAACCATTCGTGCTCATATTTGTCATGCTGCGCCGCATCTGCTTGCAAAAGTAGCGGCGATGCCGTCCGAGCGTTATCAAAGCCGCCTTGCGGAACGGGCTGGGAATCGCGCACAACCTTCAGTCCAAGTGCTTTTGCTTCTGCCACACGCTTGTAGGTGATTTCACTCTGTATGCCACCGGTGATAGCGGACATTTTCGGATTGTTCACAAGCGCATCTATTTTTGCGGCAAAGCGCTGCGCTACTTCATCGAAGGGAACAACGGTATCGCCTTCTTTTACGCCGTGTTTATTGATGAAAAAGTTCTGCGACGTAGTACACATCTGCCCGCTATAGAGCGACAGCGTAAAAGCAAGGTTGTCCAGCACTGCATCAAGGTTCTCAACACTTTCCAAAATTACACCATTCACGCCCGCTTTTTCCGTGAAGACCGCTTTACCGTGCTTGCGTCCGATTTCCTCAATCGTATTACCAAACGCACCACCCGTAAAATCAATCACATTTACCGCAGGATGCTCCGAAAGCGTGAGCGTAAGCGGGTTTGCACTGCTATCGGCAGCAAGTTGCACCAAATGTGGGTCTAAACCCAAATCCTTGAACGTCTCTTGCATACTTGCCACAACGACAGCAATCGCCAAAACCGATTTCGGATGAGGCTTCACGATAACGGGGTTCCCCGTAACAAGACTGGCAAACAAGCCCGGAAGCGTGTTCCAGACCGGAAAGGTGGAGCAACCAATCACCAAACCGATGCCTTTGGGCACGATGTGAAAATTCTTCTTAACAGTGATGTTGGCAGCTCCGGCAGGTTTGACCCACGTTGCTTCGGTAACAAATTGCGCCTGTTCGCTAAAACCAAGCGCAAGCGCCTCCAATGCACGGTCGAACGAGTGTGGACCCGACGCTTGGAAGGACATCGCAAAACTCTGCCCCGCAGTGTGCATGGTCGAATACGCAATCTCGAAGAACGTTTTGCCCGTGCCAGCCCGCTCCAATGCTTCAATGAGCACAACGGCGCGGTCAGTCGGGGAAAGGCGCTGCCATTGCTTTTTGGCGTTGTGAGCACTCGTGATGAGATGTTCAATCGTAAACGTCGGGTACTGCACACCAAGCCCGAAGCCAAAGGGAGATTCTTCCTCGCCGTGCCATCCGGTTTCGCCTGCCTGCTGAAGGCGTGTGAACTTGTGGTGCAGTGAGGCTTTGAAGGCTGCTTCGCCTTCTTCGGATGCGGTTTCGCCATAGACTTTTTTGCTGGGCGATTCGTTCCAATGCGCGAAGTATTCGCGTGAAATGTTTGCTTGAACGGCTTTATCGAGCGTTTCGCTGTGTTTTTGGGTGAGTTCTGTGAGGGTCATGGTAACTAGAGATGTAGTTGAAAGTGCTATCTCTGTAGCACGGACATTCCTGTCTGTGCTACAAGGTATCAAAAAAAAGAGCTTAGAAATGGTTCAAAAATAAGAGTGCAATTTTTTGGTGGCACGGGCATTCCTGCCTGTGTAGTCCTTAAATACCGCTTCAAACCTCACAGACAGGAATGTCTGTGCCACCGAAGACCAAAATTTTGATTCTTTATTTATTCAAATGCCTGAATACCTGTAATATCCGCACCCAAAATCAGAGTGTGAATATCGTGCGTTCCCTCGTAGGTTTTAACCGACTCGAGGTTTGCCATATGGCGCATGATAGGATATTCGCCCAAGATGCCGTTTGCGCCGTGAATGTCGCGGGCGATACGAGCTATTTCAAGCGCCATCCAGACGTTATTGCGTTTTGCCATCGAGACGTGCTGCGGTGTGGATTCGCCCGCATCTTTCATTTGTCCCAGACGGTGTGCCATCAGCTGCCCTTTGGTAATTTCGTTCAGCATCCAGACGAGTTTTTCTTGCACAAGTTGGAAGCCCGCGATTGGCTTACCGAACTGAATGCGCGTTTTTGCATAGTCCAACGAGGATTCGTAGCACGCCATTGCAGCACCCAGAGCGCCCCACGAAATGCCGTAACGAGCTTGGGTCAAGCAGCCAAGAGGTCCTTTGAGTCCTGAAACGTTCGGCAGCAAGTTTGCTTCGGGAATTTCGCAATCCTGGAACACAAGTTCGCCCGTCGCGGAAGCACGAAGCGAGTGTTTGCCTTTCATTTCCGGCGCTGTGAAGCCCGGCGTACCTTTTTCAACTAAGAAGCCACGCACAACACCGTCCAACTTTGCCCACACAACAGCCACATCAGCCACATTGCCGTTGGTAATCCACATTTTTGCGCCGTTCAGCAGAAAGCCGTTGCTGGTTTTTTTAGCATTGGTAATCATACCGTTAGGGTTTGAGCCGTGATCGGGTTCGGTCAGCCCGAAGCAGCCGATAGCCTCCGCCGAAGCCAACTTTGGAAGCCAGTGTTTACGCTGCTCTTCATTGCCGTAGGCATAAATCGGGTACATGACGAGCGAACTTTGCACCGAAGCGTAGGAACGCAAACCGGAATCGCCGCGCTCAAGTTCTTGCATTGCCAGTCCGTAGGCGGTGTAGCTGGCTCCGGCGCATCCGTACTCGTGCGGGAGTGTGATGCCGAATACACCAAGTTCTGCCATGCGCTTGGCAAGGTGTTTCGGGAAGGTTCCGGCTTGATAATGTTCTTCGATGATGGGCGAAACTTCATCGTCCACAAAGGAGCGCACAGTGTCTCGTATCAGACGCTCTTCGGGGGAATACAAGCCGTCGAGGTTGTAGTAGTCAAAAGCGTTGTTGGCGCTTTGTTTGGGGGCTTGAGCGTTTTTGGGCGCACCGTTCGAGTGGGTACCATTTGTTTTTGGGGCTGTTGCTATTGCAGACATGGCGTTATTCCTTGAAAAATAAAGAAGTGTGAGAAATTTTTATCGGCTTATATGGGCTACGGTGGAGACCGCAAAATTACGATTTTTTTCGCAGTGAGCGAAAGAAATTCCTTGTTGCGTGGTAGGGGAAGGAAATGGATTTGGTGTAGAGGTGTTTGGCTATGTATGGGGTTGTCGCGAAACGAAAACAGGTTTAGTAGATTGCTCTACCAAACCTGTTACGGAATTACCTTATCGCGGAATATCTACCCACAGATGATTGTGGCGGGCGGAAAACCAAAAAAGCCCGCTTTGGTAGGTGAGCTTTTTTGGGAGTATCTATTTGCGCGGAGAAGATTGTGCCGGAGTGCTGCTTTGTTTGAGGAGTGCTTGGAGTACTTCCACTCCTTTTTCCAGTACTTCGTCGCGTCCGGCGCGTATGCCGTTTACACTTGGCGACACCTTAACATCCGGCAGAATACCAATACGCTGAAATGGCGTACCATCCGGATAACGAACTTCTTCACCAGTGAAACCTATTTTTTTTCCACCTGGTAAGAAAATGTAAGCAATCGTTCCATTAGCTCCTGTGGTAGGTGTTCCCACAAAAGTACAACGATGTGCATTTTTCAAGAAAATACAAAAATCTTCTGCTTGACTTTGCAAGTCCTCACTAATAAGTGCAACAATCGGTTTTGTATAGTGAATAGTTGGATGTGGCTCTATTTGTGCTTGATCTTGCAGCATTTTTTTGTCCTCTACCATACTCAAAAGACTATTTGTAAACGACTGGCGTGGCGTGATATAAGGTATTGAGTAAATGGCACCTTGGGTAGGATGCTGCAAAAATTTTGACAGCAAGACTCGATAATTAAGTTGAGGATAACCCCGTAAGTCAAGAATAATCCCTTCACTTGATTTTTCCCAAGAAAGTAGAATACTATCAAGAAATTTTTCTTTGGCGAATGGTATTGAAAAAAGTTTGATGTAGCCAATTTCTCGTGAAAGCATCTCCACAAGAGGTCGTTCAGTTCCGTATAATTTCTTTGCTTGCTCTACCACTTCCGCTTTGCGGCGTTGTGCCATGAATTGCTTAAACATTATCAATGGAACCTGTACCGATTGTACACCTCTTGGTGTTTGAACTGATAATTCAATGCTGGAACGTCCATAACTATTAAATACACCATCCATAATAAAATATAGATCTCGCAAGAATGCTTGTTCTGTGGACGCAGGAATACGCTTACGCCAATATGATTCAAATTCTTGTATAGTTTGTCCATTAATACCAACAATTTCGCTTCCTGTTGTTATGACAGAATCCGGGAGCCAACGTCCTTGATTAGGTTTGCCAACAATAACACTGTTACCTATTTTTTTGAGATTAAAAGGAAATAGAAGTGCTGTTGTATCTTGATAATTTACATTTATGAGCTGTTGAGTATGGCTATCTTTGAGCAGTGCGGAAAATTCTTGCATGACCAGATAATAGTCTTGAGAGGTTCGGACGGATTCGATACGCGGAATAAACCGTGTGAGCGCACTATCCCAATTCACGCCTGCGGTTTTTAGATGAGGGTACAAATACTTAACAACTGTCCACACCTTGAAAAGTCCGCGTAATCGACTTTCACGACTCATTTGTTGCGGTGTGCCTTGTGCCGGAATGGTATCGGGAGAAACAAAGCGCGTGTCCAATGAAAATGCGCCAGTAGGTTTCTTTTCTTTTTGGAGAAGTATCGCACGGGCAACATCAGCAAAACGTTTTGTGTTCCGAACGTCGGTAATGGTGCTATCACTCATGCCATCAACACCAAACATAACACCTTGTGCTTGGAGAATGTCAGTAAAAGCAACCACACCAATACTGTCGGTAGGGTATAGCTCGGCGGCAGTGGCGGCAAAGACAGAACGCACAGCAGCATTATCTGTTGTGTCTAGTATCATTGTTACATTTGCATTGCCCTTGGCAATAGCGCAATAATCACGGAGAAATGCTAGGGTTGCTTTGTTGACAAGAAATATCACTGTGGAACTACGCGCTTGAAATTTTCTGCGTTCAAATTCTGATACCACTTTTGATCCCCATAAAGCCCGTGTTTTCGTATGCATCGGGTTCACTATCCATTTTTGCCCTTGCCACGTCATAGACTTCATATTTTCATTCCAGCCTCGATGTGCCCGCGATATACTGGAACCGATAGTAAACACTGGGGTGAAGCATCGCAGGGTAAAAAGTTGGGCATAGATGTCGTACCGCTCGTCCTGAATGCGAAGGTCTATGATGAGAGTATCATTATTCTTTTTGGCCTGCAGTGCATCGTACAAATATCGTGCAGCAAGAGTGTCCATGGGGTTGCCGCGTAGTGTCGCGTGTGCGGCATCTATGTACACCATCGTTGAGGTGAGATTGACACGAGGCAAAATACGCCTCCGAACAAACTCACCGCTGTCGAGCAGAGAAAAATTATATTTTTTCCACCATTCTTCCGAAGTTATGGAATCGGGGAGTTTGAAGGCAAACGCATCGGGAGCGTTGAGGATTTTGAAAAAATGTGTATTGAGCACAGAAACAAACTCGTCCGGTATTCGGGCGCTTTCTACTGCTGGTATTGCTTTCTCTACTGCTGCGTGCCAATCAATCGGCTTGTCGGCTCGGATGATGTTGGGATGGAAGAGATAGAACTTGCCCCAAAGGTCGGCGAGTGTTTGGAGACGTTGAATGCGCTCATTTTCTTTTTGCAAGGAATCTCGACCACTGAAAGATTTTGAATAACAATGTACTGTAAGCAACGTGGAAACAAAACAGGCGATTACTATTTTACTTGCCCAATATGAGGGTGCAAAATTCTGTGATTGAGGCATAAATGTTTGGTAATTACAACGAAAATAAATGGGGGGAACAAAATGCTTTTTATTCCCTCTTGAATTTAATGTTGAAGAATAGCGGGCTGCAAGTAGAAAAACAGCAGAGGAGTGAGGCTTGCACCCGACACGATTGGAGAAAATGTTGCGCACATTTTCGGAGAACCCAAATGTACGAAAAAGGGCAATACCGCACAAACCCAACAGCCGAGAGCAAATACTTGATGCTCGAAGACGTGAGATTGTTACGGAAACAGAAAGCAGTAGTAGTAAAGATAGCACATTCATCATTGTGTAAATTGAAAGATACCAAAGAGCAAAGAATCCAACCTTACTTTTCAAAACCCTCACAAACCGTCTGGTATTTTCATGCTTTTCTGTATTTTGGTAGTGCTACTCCATTTCCATCTTTAATTCCCAATACGCCATGAACCAAGACATCATCAACCTCTACGACGAGTACACCCACGCACCGCTTGACCGACGTACCTTTCTGGAGCGCCTTGCCACATTGACCGGTGGGCTGGCAGCAGCAATGGCGCTTGTGCCCTTGCTGGAAGCAAATCAAGCACACGCCGCGCAGCTTGCGCCCGACGATGCACGTCTCGAAACCGAGCGAACAAGCTACAAAGGTGCAACGGGAGATGTAAAGGTTTACACAGCAAGCCCCAAAGGCACTTCAAAACTCCCAACAGTGCTTGTTATCCACGAAAATCGCGGGCTAAATCCGCACATTGAGGATGTAACGCGGCGTATTGCGCTGGAAGGCTTTTTTGCTATTGCGACCGACTTGCTTTCTCCTCTGGGCGGCACACCAAGCAATGAAGATACTGCACGCGAGATGATAGGAAAACTTGTGGCTACCGAAACCATACAAAATCTCGTGGCAGGCATAACATTTTTTGCAAAGCAGCCCCGCAGTAACGGCAACGTCGGCGCAATGGGCTTTTGCTGGGGCGGCGGGATGGTGGGCGATTTAGCAGTGAATGCACCGAATCTCAAGGCAGGAGTGGTTTACTACGGTCGCCAGCCCAAAACAGATGTGGAGAAAATATCCGCACCGCTTTTGCTGCACTACGCCGGACTGGACGAGCGCGTCAATGCAGGGATTCCGGCGTTTGAAGAAGCACTCAAAAAAGCACAGAAAAAATATACGCTCCACCTGTACGAAGGCGTAAACCACGCTTTTAATAACGACACCTCCCAAGCTCGGTACAACAGACAAGCCGCCGAAACAGCGTGGGCACGGACGGTAGCATTTTTGAAAGAGCAGTTAAAGGCGTAAAAGCGCAGTTGGTGTTCTATCGTTTCGATTTTCCCGTAGTTTCTCCGGCGGTTTCGGCTTTGGTGGCAAGCGTCATATTGACCGAGCGAAGTTCTTCCACCAGCAGCGCCAAATCTTTTTCCTGAGTTCGCGCTCGACCGCCGGAGAGCCGTTCAGCAAGCATATCGTAGAGATTCACCGCCGTTACGCCCGGCACAAAGGCACCTTCTTCGGCAAGTGAGATTTTACCCGTTTCTTCCGACACCACCAGCACAAGCACGTCCGCTTGCTCGGAAATGCCCATTGCGGCGCGGTGGCGCGTTCCTAAGTGTTTGCCCTGAAAGCGTGTGGTGAGAGTAAGAGGCAAAATACATCGCGCCGCCTCAATCACGCCATTTTGAATGACAATTGCGCCGTCGTGGAGCGGCGACTTGGGATTAAAAATAGAGACGAGAAGTTCCTTGGAAAGCTGCGCTTGAAGCGGGATGCCGGTTTCGATGGTCATTTTGATATTGGTCGAGCGGGCAAAGACAATAAGAGCGCCGGTGCGCTTTTCCGACATTTCAACGGCAGCACGGGCTACTTCGTCCAGTGTTTCGTTCATCTGTGAGCGCGTGAAGGCACTGAAAATCGGAGACCGCACAATAAGCAACAGCACACGCCGTATTTCCTGCGAGAACAACACCACAAACGCCAGAAGCCAAATGCCGCCAAGCGTCCGCAAGATAAGATTCAACAACCGCAGATGAAATGCCTCTGTCAAAAAATACACTCCTAATATCACCACAATCGCGTAGAAAATCTGCACTGCTACGGTGTTTTTCACCGTTTGGTAGAGAAAGTACAACGTAAAAGTAACAATGAGAATATCAATCACATCAATAATTGTTACGCTGATAAACCATATTTTGAAGAGTTCGACCATAATAAACCAAAGGCGACACAAAAAGAAAATTGGATTTGAAGCATAAAGATACACAAAATGCTGCTTTTCCGTTGCATACGCGCCGTATCTTCGCTATTTTTCCGAGAGTTCGCCCATCATCCACCAAACCTCATTCTCCAATGAAGTGGTTCGATAATCTCCGCATTGCACCGAAGCTCATTATTGGCTTTAGTCTTGCGCTCGTGGCACTTGTAGCCACCAATGTTTTCGGCTTGTACACCATGTCGGAAATTAACAAGAAATCGACCGAAATTCGCAAAAAATGGCTTCCCAGCGTAACGCGGGCAGCAAATCTCCAAACCCGGCTTTCCGAGCATCGGTATTGGGTGAATAAACATATCATTACGCTGGACAGCACGAAGTTTGATGAGGTCGAGCGCCGTGTGAGCGATGAAGCGGTGGGATTCGAGCAAGAAGCACAAGGCTACCGCAATTACATTACCAGCCAAAGCGAAACCTCTCGCTTCGATGAAATCGCGCGGTTTTTCACCATGTACTCCGAAGCCAGTTCACGTCTTATTGCGCTCTCACGGGAAAACCGCAAGGAAGAAGCAAATGTGATTCAGCAAGGTGAAGCCCGCCTGATATATACCAAACTTGACGAAAAACTTCAAGAACTAGCACGCTATACCACGCGCGGCAGCGCACGAGCCAGCCGCGAGAGCGACGACATCTACGAAATTTCTGTGCAATGGGTGGTCGGAGCAATGGCGGGCGCATCGGTGCTGGTCTTGGTGATAGCCCTCGTGATTGCGCGGCGCGTCAGTCGCCCGATTCGTGCGTTGGAAGCCGCCGCCGTGAAGGTTGCCGAGGGCGATGTTACGCAGTCCGTTGAGATTCGTTCCCGAGATGAAATTGGCTCACTGGCAAGTAGTTTCAATGTGATGGTGGACAACATTCGCCACTCCATGGAAAACACTCAAACGCTCAATAAAACGCTTGAGTTCCGCGTCCAAGAGCGCACTGCTCTACTCGCCGACACCAACCTAGCCTTGCGCGAAAGTGAAGCGCTCTATCGCACTCTTGCGCAGAATTTCCCCAACGGCGATGTGGGTATTTTGAATAAGCAGCTTCGCTTCCTCGTTTTGGACGGCGAAGAAGTCCGCTCACGCGGCGTACAGACCGAAAACGCCGCACTCAAGAGTATTGCTGAGGTCTATAGCCCCGAGCTGGAGCAGACGCTGCGCCCATACTTGGAGGCAGCCGTGGAGGGTCGTAAAATCACGGTGGAAGTGGAGTTCCGACAGCAAGTGTACGATGTCTATGCTGTGCCGATTACTGATGAAAGTGGCGTGGTGGTGCGTATTATCATGCTGACGCAAAACATCACACGCCGTAAACGCGCCGAAGCCGAGACGCAGCGCAGCGAAGAACTCTATCGCACGATTATCTCGAACTACCCCAATGGCGCGGTATTCTTGTTTGACGATGAATTTGAGTTTTTGATTGCCGGTGGTCAGGGCTTGAAAGACATGAGCCTCCGCGTTCCCGAAGTGCGCGGCACAACGCTCTACGAGGCATTCCCACTTGATGTAGCGGCAGAATACGAACAGCTTTTCCGCACAGCACTGATGGGCAATTCTGCCACTCAAGAAATCCTGCATGAAAACCAGCATTTGGGCGGTCGCTCCTTCATCGCAAGCGCTGTGCCGGTGCGGAACAGTGCCGGAGAGATTTTTGCAGGACTGTTGCTCACCCAAGATATCACCCAACGTAAAAAAGCCGAAGAACGTGAACGCGAGGCAGACAGACGTTTCCGTGATATGGCAGACAATGTGCCGGGCGTAATTTACCAACTCGCCGAAAGTCCCGACGGAACGCGCCGCTTCAATTACGTCAGCCCGCGTGTACGTGATATTTTCGGCATTGCGCCCGAAGATTGGATGGCAGACGTAAACGCGCTCAAAATTCACCCCGACGACGAAGCCCGCTTCAATGACGCTCTGAGCGAATCGAAGCGCTCTCTGAAACCGCTTCAGTTTGAAGGACGCTATCTGCTCCCAAACGGCGAAGAGCGCTGGTGGGAAGGTGTTGCAAAGCCTACACTGCACAAAGCCAGTGGTTCGACCGTTTTCAACGGGCTTATTTTGGATATTGGCGACCGCAAACGCTCCGAGGCGAAGCAGCGCGAGGCAGACGAACTCATTCGCGGCGTGATGGAGAACTCGCTCGACGGTCTCATGCTTTTCAAGGCTGTACGCGACCGCTACGGCGTGATTACGGACTTTGAATTTTTGCTCTGCAATCCAGCCGGTGCCACGATGGTAAAACGCCGAGCAGAAGAATTGCATGGACAGTCGCTTTTGCGCGAATTTCCGGCACATCGGCACAACGGCTTATTCAACCGCTATGTGCGCGTGAGCGAAAGCGGGAAGCCCGAGGAGTCCGAACTGTACTACGACGGCGACGGCTTGAATTTCTGGATGAACCTGAAAGTAGCGCGATTCCAAGACGGCTGCGTGGTGAGCTTTTCCGACATCACGGCAAGAAAACTCGCCGAAGAAACCCTGCAAAACCTTAATGAAACGCTGGAAGCAAAAGTCGCCGAGCGCACCGAAGAGCTTGAAAGCGCCAAAGAAGCGGCAGACAGCGCCAACCACGCAAAATCAGAGTTTCTGGCAAATATGAGCCACGAAATTCGTACACCCATGAACTCAATTCTGGGCTTCACAGAACTGCTGCACGAGCAGGTACAAGGCGAGAAGCAGCGCAGTTACCTAAGCGCAGTCTCCTCAAGCGGCAAGACGCTCATGCGGCTTATCAACGACATTTTGGACTTGTCCAAAATCGAAGCTGGGCGCATGGATATTGCCTACGAGCCGGTGGACATCACGCAAGTCATACGCGAGGTCGGGGCAATGTTTGCCGCCAAGTTGCAAGAAAAAGGCTTGCAGCTTTTGGTAGAATCAGACGTTTCCACGCCTGTCGGCATGATGCTGGACGAGATTCGCCTACGGCAAATTCTCTTCAATTTGGTCGGCAATGCAGTAAAATTTACCGACAAAGGCTTTATCAAAATTATCCTCAAGACCGCGCCGGCAGACACTCCACGCCATATCAGACTGACGCTGGCGGTGGAAGATACCGGCATTGGCATCCCGGAGGCGCAGCAGCAAGCGGTATTCGAGGCATTCCGACAGCAAGAGGGGCAAAGCGCCCGCAAGTATGGCGGAACAGGGCTGGGTTTGACCATTACCAAGCGCCTTGTGGAAATGATGAACGGTGATATCGGCGTAGAAAGCGCTCTGGGCAAAGGTTCGCGTTTCACGGCAACCTTCCGCAGCGTGGAGACCGTCGAACTTGGAAAACTGCTTGCCCCCGAAGATGCAGCCTCGTGGAGCAGTGTGCAGTTCGAGAATCCGCGAATTCTCGTGGTGGACGACGTGCAGCTCAATCGAGAGCTTGTGGAGGGCTTGCTGGCTCACTCCAACGTCCGAATACTGGAAGCAGTCAACGGCAAAGTAGCACTCCAAAAAGCCGGCGAAGAATTGCCGGAATTGATTCTCATGGATTTGCTTATGCCCGAAATGGATGGTTATGAAGCCACACGACTTCTCAAAGCCAATCCCGCAACAAAGCACATTCCGATTATAGCACTCACCGCTTCGGCAATGAAAGAAGAAATGGGTACCATTGCCACACTGTGCGATGGCTACTTGCGTAAGCCTATCACAAAACAAGAACTGATGAGTGAACTGATGAAGTTTCTGCCCTATCACCACACAACCCTCACTAGTGCGGCTTCGGGGGATACTTCAGCAAAAGCTGATACTATCACACTTTCACCCGAATCCCGCGCTAAACTTCCCCTCCTTGTGGCACTGCTCAAGGGTGATATTACCGAACAGTGCAATACGCTTCGGCGCACATTCAACAACAAACAAGCAAAGCAATTTGCCGAGCACTTGAAGCAACTTGGGGCGGATAACGGCGTTGGACTGCTTGCCGAGTATGGCGAACGCTTAGAGGGCTTTGTGCAGAGTTTTGATATGGAAAAAATACCCGCTCATCTCGAAAAATTTTCCGATATTGTTGCGCGGATTGAACACCTGTAAACCTATTGATGACAGATACAAACCTCTTTTTTGACAACAACCATGACAAACCACGACGAAGCGCATATTCTCATCGTTGATGATATTCCCCGCAATTTGCAAGTTTTGGGCAGCATTCTGAGCGAGAACGGCTTTGGTGTCAGCGTTGCCTCAAGCGGTCAGGGCGCACTGGACGCGATTGCGACAAATATGCCCGATGTGGTGCTGCTTGATATTCAAATGCCGGACATGGACGGCTTCGACGTGTGCAGCCGTCTCAAGGAGAACCCCGAAACAACGGACTTGCCCGTGATTTTCCTCACGGCACGGACGGAAATAGACGATATTGTACGCGGCTTCGAGGTCGGTGCGGTGGATTACATTACCAAGCCTTTTATTTCGCAGGAGCTTCTGGCGAGAGTCCGAACTCACCTCCGCCTTGTGCGCCAGAACAAGCGCCTTCTTGACCTCAACAAAGAAAAAGACGAGTTTTTGGGCATTGCAGCGCACGACCTTCGGAATCCACTCTCAAAAATCCAGTTTATTGCTGAGAAAATGGCATATCAAGCCGAATCGTTCACCCCGGAACTCATCACCGATGCTTCTGAGGATATCGTTCATACGGTCAACGGCATGATGGAACTCATTAGCAACTTACTTGATACCAATGCTATTGAGCAGGGGCATCTGGCGCTGGAACTGAATCCGATTGAGATCGGCGTGATTGTGGAGCATATCGTCCGTGATTACGACGAACGTGCAGCAAAGAAAAAAATTACTCTCAAATACGAGGAAAGTGGTACATTGCCCTTCATCCAAGCGGATGAAGTTGCCATTGTACAGATTTTTGACAACTTGATTTCTAATGCAATCAAATACTCCCCGACACGAACACAAGTAATCACGCGCCTTATAGCTGATGGTGCTTTCGTGCGCATGGAAGTTCAGGACGAGGGCTTGGGCATGACAGAGGACGACAAAAAGCGCCTATTCCAGAAATTTGCCCGCCTTTCGGCGCAGCCCACAGGCAACGAACATTCGATAGGGCTTGGGCTGTCTATCGTCAAAACGCTGGTGGACAGGCTTGGTGCAGAAATTTCAGTGCAAAGTGCAGTTGGCAAGGGTACAACTTTCACAGTCAGTTTTCCCATCGCTAGCGATATCGAATAAATCAAACAAATGAAGGTATGAAGCGGCTTACAACTTTTTTGCAAATATTGCGACTTTCCCTTACGACTATCGGCTATTCGCTTTTCGGGTTATCGTTTTCGTGGTTTGATAAGGGACACGCGCTATTTTACAAGCATGGTTTACGCTATGCCGAAGCGATATTGCGTATCGCCAAAATTAATTTGGTTGTGGAGGGACGCGAGCACTTACAAGAGGGTGAGACGTATGTTTTTGTAGCGAACCACGTCAGTATTTTCGATATTCCCGCCATTTGGGTGGCAACCGCACCATCACTGGGCGGGCGCATCCGTATCATTTACAAACGCACGTTAGAGTTAATACCGTTTTTGGGCTGGGAACTTATGGCAAGCCCGTTTATTCCGATTCAACGAGAGAAAATGCGGCGCAGCGTGGAGAGCATTACATCAGCCGTTGGAGCAATTCAGGAAGGCGCTTCGGTCATTATTTTTGCAGAGGGCACACGCTCGCGCACAGGACGTTTGAAAGAGTTCAAGCGCGGGGGGTTTCACCTTGCGGCACGAGCACGGAAGCCGCTTGTGCCGGTGGCTATTGTAGATGCGCATAAAATTCTCCGCGCCGATTCGGTGGAATTGCACCAAGGCACGATTCGCGTCATCATCGGCAAACCTGTGCCGCCGCCGGAACAGGACGACCGCATCGTGGAGCGAATGTTGATGAAACATATTCATGCTGTAATAGCATCTATGCTGCCTGAAGACCAACAGCCGATGTGAGTTCAATTATGCCCGTAATTCCGGCATGAACCATACGCTATGCCCAAATATTTCTCATCTCCGTCATAAAACAACTATGCATTTCCGCCTGCTACAATTATTGTTTGCCTTTGGATTTGTCATCACGACAAACCATTATTGTGCAAGGGCGTGTTCTTGTGATGTTGATTCATATGAAAGAGTATTTTGCTCTTCATTGACAAAGTATATTTTTGCGGGGAAAATCGTTCAAGTGACAAGTGCGTCCATGAATGGTTTTTGGGTAACATATAGAGTTCTTCGTACTTGGCGAGGTACGACCAGTTCCGAAATCACTGTTTATCAAGGCAGTACAAGTTGTGATAAATTTTTTGCAAATCGTGATGGCTCATTTGACTCAACCAGAATTGTTCTTTACATTGGTCAGGCAGGTGCTAGCCCAAGTGCACCAACCAATGCAATCACAACAAATTCGTGTTTACCCAGCTATTTTGTAAACGCCCTTGACACAGCAAAGCAATTTTCTCAACTAGATCGTATTTCGCAAAGTGTACTACCGTGTAATGTAATTTTGGATGTCCAAAATCAGACAAAAGGCGATTTATCTATTGTTCCTAACCCAGTATTTAGCAGTAGCAACCTAGAATTAACTCTACTTCAAGCTACACAAGTCACCATTCAAGTATTTGATAATCTTGGTAAAATCGTAGCTCCAACAAGCAAGATTGTAATGTTAGAAGCGGGCAAACACTCTATTCCACTTGAGGCAGTATCTCTATCCTCTGGCGTTTATTTTTGCCACATACTGATTAGTAATCAGAGAATAGTCAAGCGATTCATTGTATTACGATAGTGGAAGAATTTCTATTTACTGGCGGGAATAAAAACAGCTAAGCCAGATTGTTACGAAACGCAATCAATCTTTCTTAGAGTTCACAAGCATCTCTATCGCCTCCAAAACCCGCTCTGCTTCTATGCTCCGCATACATTCGTGCGTTCCCAGAGGACACGTGTTCGTGCCATGTGGCGAGCAGGGGCGGCACAAAAGAGTCTCATTTTCCACCACTACCGCCCGCGAACTACGAGGCGCAAAACCAAATGCCTGCACCGTCGGACCAAAAATCGCTACTGTCGGACACTCCACCAGCGCCGCCAGATGGGTAGGTGCGCTGTCGTTGCAGACCAGTACCGAAGTACTTTCCAACAGTGCTATCATCTCCGGCAGCGATGTTTTTCCGGCAAGCGACGGACAGCCGCTTTGCACAGCAATTCTCTCACAGAGCGCTCTGTCTTCGTTCCCACCAAGCAAAAGCACGTTTTTTCCTTGTTTCCGCAGCAATTTCATCAACCGCACAAAATGCTCTTCACGCCAACGCTTCGTTGCCCAGACCGAACCCGGGGCGCAGGCAATAAACCCACGCTCGCAGCCTGCTTCGTGGAGCAGTCGCTTGGAAGCCGCACGAATACTGTCGGGTAAACTGACGGTGGGCGTATAAGCACGTATTTCGGCACTATCTTCAAATACGCCCAAAAGTGCTGCGTTCCGTTCAATTTCATGCGCTGGCGGATACTCTACACGCCTGTCGTAAAGCCATGCAAGGCTGTTTTTCTCAAATCCGACACTCAGTCGCGTGCCACAGAACCGCGCAAGCAGAGCCGTGCGAAACGACCGATGAGGGGCTAGCACACAATCGACACCCTCGCGCCGAAGCTGCTTTGCAAGCCTCACGATTCCTCGTAGCCCTTTGTGTGCTCCGCGTTTGTCGAAAGCGATGACATCGGTGAGCGCGGTGCAGTACTGTGCAAATGTGGCTGATGCGGGCGTGGTAATAAGTGTAATCCGCGCCGTTGGGTGCAAACGCCGCGCCTGTTCCGCGAGAAATAGCACCAGCGCCACATCACCAATGAAGGCAGTTTGTAGGATAACGATATGTCGAAAATCAGTAAGGCGCATTATTGCTCGCTTTCAAGCCAAGAAACGACAACAGCAGCAACTTCTTCCGGTGTGATACTATTGATGCACCCACAAGGCTTACCGCCTTGACAGGCATTGCATTTTTTTTCACGAGACAAAACGCTTGCTTTTACGCCAAGCGGTTTCCACCGCGCGGGGTGCATGGGGCGAATGGGCGCAAAAAGTCCAAGCGTATGCTTGCCAAGCGCCGCAGCGATGTGAAGCGGTCCCGTACTGGAAGCCAGAAGCCCGTCAGCACCCGCTATGAGCGCAATCAGTTCTTCCAATGTAGTTTGTCCTGTGAGGTCGTAGCCGCCGCGCTTGCGCACGCTCTCGCACAAGCCGGACACGTGCTTGCCTTCGGCTTCTGTGCCCGTCAGAATGATATTGTAATGCTCCGTCGGCAGCAACGTGAGAAGGCGCTTATAGCCTGCCTCACTCCATTCAGGCGCACTTCCTTGCGATTTGGGATGCAGAATAAGGTTGAAACGCTTTTGGTCAAGTATCGCCGAAAAGTGTTCCGGTAGTTCCGAAAATCTTGTAAAACCGTAGTAGCGATGTAGTTTTTCTAATGCCGGAAAAGGAGTAGGCGGCGCAAATGGTTCGGCAAGACGAAGATTGAGTTCTGCTTCGTGCAGCGGCGAATTTTTGCGGGAAAGCGCAATGAGCTTATTGCACGTGCGCCAGTGATAGATCCTGCTCCGAGTGCCGATACGCAAGGGGACATTTGCTTTTTTCATCAAATTTGCAATGGCAGTTCGCGGAAAAACGTGAAGAACCGCATCAATACTAAGTTCTTGTACATGAAGCACTTGCTCATCTTCGGGAAGGAGCTGAAGTTCGTTCCAATTCAAGACATCATCAACATACTCGCACGACCGTACTACTGCTTGCGTATAGGCGGCGCAGAGAAAAATCACACGGCACTCCGGTAACATTTCTTTGAGCCATCCCAAAAGCGGAAGCGTCAGCATCACATCGCCAATGCTGTCGGTGCGGGAAATGAGAATCGTTTTCATGCTGCAAAACTACGAAAAAGAAGCACCCCAATAAAAAGAAACGCCGCGATGCTTGCTACATCGCGGCGTGAAGATGATAATCTTTGTGCCGATACATCCTGCTTTTCTAGCGCAGAATCCTTTTCTAGCGCAGAATCACAATTTTACCATTGCGCCGCACGGTTTCGCCCGTGAAAATCCGATAAAAATACACACCGTCCGAAACGGAATGACCACTTGCGTTCTGCACTGTCCATACCACACGCTGCTCTCCTGCGCTCATGCTTTCGTTGGCGACCGTCGCAATTTCACGCCCCGAAGCATCATAGATTTTCACGCTGACATGAGCGGGCTTTTCCAATGCGAAGCGTATTTCTGCAGCATCGGAAGCGGGATTGGGATATGCTGCCGAAGGCATGGCATCATTAATGAGAGGTTCATCACGGACACTGGTAAGCAAACCTGTGGGCGGCGCAGGAAACGGCGTGGTCGAATAAAGACGGAACTCGCCCGGGCGCAGCATAATGGGTGCATTCACATCTGTTACCTCCAGCGTTCTCCGTGTGAAGAACTCATTCCAAATGCCGGTACGCTGGAAACTCGGCGTTATTGCTTGCGGCTGCACGTCAAAATTGCCCACAATCAGTACGTTATTCGTCGGGTGGCTAATTGCAATCCGCTTTAAGGAGCCGCCGAGCGCGAGGGTAACGCTATCACTGGAAAAAACGGGTTGTTGCACTTTCAGTTTGGTCAGTTCGGCATATACGTTGTAGAGCGCTCTACGGCGTGGGTCGGCGTAGTAATCCCACCGTGCGGGCTTTATAGTAAGGCGGTCGCGCTCCATGAGCGAAGGCCAGTTAATGGAATAATCATAACCCAATTCGCCGAATTGCCAAATCATCTTCGGTCCCGGGATGGTGAAAAAGAACGCTGCTGCCATCTTCATTCGCTCCAGTGCTGTCGCGGTGTCGCGTGTGGAATAGGTGTCGGCGCGATTACCAAACTGAAGATTTTTGAACATGAGACGCTCCTCGTCATGGCTTTCCATGTAAGCAAGTACGTGAGGCTGCTGCCAACCGCGCTGGCGATGATAGACCCAATTAAAATTGGAATTGCCGTTGTACCCCATCGTGGCTTCGTTGTAGGTGAAGACCGAGTTGCCCCAGAACATCATGCCGTAGTCCGCAAGTTCGCGTTCTTCGCTATTATCAGCAAAATGTTCCAAAATCAGATAGGCAGTTTGGTCGTATTTGCGTACTTCGTCATACATCCGCTTGAGGAGGCGGATGCGCGAGGTATCGCGGGCGCTCCAAGCTCCGACATTGCTTCCGGTATTGACTTGAGTGAAGCCTTTGGAAAGGTCAAAGCGAAAACCGTCTGCACGGAAACGTTCCACCCAAAACCGCAAGACGTTATCCATAAATTGTTGTGTGCCCACGAACTCATGGTTAAAATCATTAAAAACATTAAAGGGATGGCGTGCTACGACGTTAAAATACGGATTCTCCGCAGCCGAGTACATCTGGTACAAAGGACACGAACCCGTAGCATGATTAAACACGACATCGAACACAATAGCGATGCCGAGCGCATGGGCACTGTCAATAAATTCACGGAGATTATTTTCTGTGCCATAGTATTTATCAACGGCGCAATAGAATGCAGGATTGTAGCCCCAGCTGAGGTTACCGTCAAATTCGTTCACCGGCATAAGTTCAATACAATTCACGCCAAGTCGCTTCAGATATTGCAACGAATCCATTGCAGCGCGGAATGTACGCTGCGTGGTGAAATCGCGGACGAGCATTTCATACACGACAAGGTCTTTTGCTGCCGGACGGCGGAAATTATTTGCCCGCCAAGCATATGGTTCGCGTGGGGTCTTGAGTACGCCCACCATACCCGTTGTTTTACCCGTGGGATACGTCATCAGATTTGGATAGCGATTTTCACGAATAATTTCGGGGTCATTAAAGGGGTCGAGAATTTTTTCCACATAAGGGTCCGGAGTACGCGTAGAGCCATCGATAATATACTGAAAACCATATTCTTTTCGCGGAGTTAGTCCCGTGAGACGCACCCAATATCGCTGCCCGTCAGGAGTGCGATTCATCAAACCACTTGCGGTCGGCTGCCAGTTATTGAAATCACCAATCGTGTAAATAAATTGTTTGTTCGGAGCAAACAAGACCAACACAACAGTTGTGCTGTCCACAAGATTGATACCGTCTTTTACCCCACTCGGCAATTCAGCCACAGGCGTAATACCACGTACGAAAAAGGTCAGCGAATCGGTCAAGGTTTGTCCGCCTTGTGAGGCTGTGAAGCGAATCGTGCGCCCAACGCCTGCTGCCGCAGCCGGTATGATGTAATTAAACGTTAGTTCGCGCCCGCTTGTTTGCGCGAGCTGTGTGTCGCCATCGCTCAGCGTGAGCGTAGAAGTGAGAGATGAAGCGGCGCGGAAGCGCAAGGTGTCGCCCGCTTGATAAAAGGATGTGCCTGAGGAAGGCGAAAGAATACGGGCAATAAACGTCCCTGCCGGATAGACCGGATAAAAAATATCTGTGCCACCGGCTCCCTTGCCTTCTTGTGAACCGTTAACATTACGAAAAACAAATGCCAGTTGGCGCACTGTATCTGCGGCGGGAACGCCGTAGTAACTACGAATGTTGAATGAAAGACTATGCAAATTGTTGCCGAGCGGAGTCATACGCACCTTGGGGTTATCCGTTCCCCACGAGGCAACGACAAATTTCCAATCACTATTGCTTGTGCTGCGATTGGTAATGACTCCCGTATGAGCATAGACAGGCGAAACGCCGCGCAAGCCGCCTGTACCCTGTGTGGCATCGAAGGTAACGGTTACGCTGTCTTCGGTGGTGGGAAATGGCGGACTAACTTGGACTTGCGCCCGGAGCTGTGCCGGAGCGCTCCACATTGCAAAAACGATGCAGCAAAGCAGATGAAGAAGACGGGTATTCATAACAAATATCAGAAAAAGTGGTGAAAATGAGAATACGCGGATGGGAACACACGAATGGAAACACCATCAACAAAAAGTTATATTCAAAAAAACTGACAATCCGTATAATATAATTTAATCGCCAAAACTAACGCCCAAATCTCGCGCCGTCAAAATCGTATCGCAATCAACGGGCACATGGCGAACGCGGTTTGCTACCTGATCAATCGGGATATAGTTTACTTCTGGCGGATTAAGAACTACCACTACACCGGACTGCCCGTCCTCTAGCGCCCGAACTGCTGCTGCACCGAAACGAAGCGAAAGCAAGCGGTCGAATGCTGTGGGAGAACCACCCCGCAAGAGGTGTCCAAGCACAACGCAGCGCGTCTCTTTTTGGGTAAGCGATTGGATTTGAGCAGCAATTTTTTCACCCAAACCACCGAAACGCTCTGCTTTACCAATTTCTTTTTCGATGACTGAGGTTGTACCGCCCTTAGGAACAGCACCTTCAGCAACAACGACAATCGAAAAATTACGCCCTGCAGCTTCGCGGGCGTTGATTTTATCCGCCACGAGCCTCATATCGTAGGGAATTTCAGGAATCAGCACCACATCTGCCGTTCCTGCTACACCTGCATTCAGCGCAATCCACCCCGCAGTGCGCCCCATCACTTCCACCACCATGACGCGGTGATGGGACTCGGCAGTGGAGTGCAAGCGGTCAATGGCTTCGGTAGCAAAACTGACCGCACTATCAAACCCGAAGGTAGCGACCGTGCCCTCTAAATCGTTGTCGATGGTCTTGGGCACACCTACTACGCGGATATTGCCTCGTTTGGCGAGGTCATTTGCTATGGTGAGTGAACCGTCACCACCAATGGCAATTAGGGCATCGAAGCCATATTTTTCAAAGCCTGCAATAATCTCGCCCGAACGGTCAACTTCTTTCACTGTACCGTCAAGCTGCGGCATTGGATAGTGGAAAGGATTACCGCGATTAGTCGTGCCGATAATTGTACCGCCGAGGTGTGTTATACCTCGCACACGTGCTCGCGTGAGTGGAATCACGCCGTCACCATTGGGGTAGCGCTCCGGCAGAAAAATGCCATTATAGCCGTCGCGTATGCCGAAAACTTCCCACCCGCGCCGTGTGGCGGCGTGAACGATTGCGCGAATGACTGCGTTTAAGCCGGGAGCATCGCCGCCGCCGGTACTCACGGCAATTCGTTTGATTGGTTGAGCCATATATCGTTCTCCTTTGAGATTAAAAAATAGCAAACTGTTCTTGGGTATGAGCGGGAAGAATCGCCATAAAATACTTCAGGGCTAGGAATCATCCAACGGAATAAATGTATGCACTTAGACAGAAAATCAAGTAAATCGATAATGCGTACCTTCAAGAAAAAACCCTGCATAACACCGATGTTATCAGGGTTGGTCACGACGCTAGTATTTTATACTGAACGTCTTTTTATTTCTTCTTTTTTCCGCTTTGTGCCGGAGTATCGGAGAGTGTGCCCGTGGGCATAGTCATTTTATTATACCCTTGCGGCGGTTCAAAGACTGCTTCGGCGAGGGCTTTCTTTTCGACCGATATGACCTCAAGGCGCGTCATTTCGCGCCCAGCTTTGTTCTTCTCAATAAACAGAAACGGAAAGAGATTACTATTTTTCAAGAAGACAGCCATATTATTTGAGTTGATAAGATTCACCCCCATAGCACCGCTTGGAAGCGAGAGTTTACCGATATCACTGGAAGCCCACAACTCTGTGTCGAGGTCGGAACTTTTTTCCAGCCAGCGTTCACAGGGATGTCCGGCTATTATCTGTTTGTCGGTAGTCTTGGCAGGTGCTTTCGCGGCAACGCCCGGCGGTGCAGGCGGTGTAGGCATTTGCATATACTCGCGGCTGCGATCTGTTATCATAAAAATCAATTTTTTCTTCGTATCGACGATAATACGCGGCTGATTGGCGTCTTTTACATCTTCTGCCATAAACTTATCACCCTTGATGTAAAGCCGCATTGTTACTGAGTCCACGACACCGTGCGTTTCGCCCTTTTTCTTAAATACCACAACGCCCTCAAAATTTGCCAGTTTTTGGGCGGATAGCTGGGATGTTATGCCGATAAGTGCAGCAAGGCACAGAACAATACCATAACGAATCACTGTTTTCATGCACGTTCCGGGAGAAGATGATAAGAGTGTACAATTGACAACACAAACATGGCTTGTTGTAACGTCGCGCAATCGTAACGCCACTACAACAAGCCATGAAATTACACTTTCAACAGCGCTTTTACAAACGTTTCTTCAGTTGTGTGAAAATTTATTCTGTGAATTTTTGAGAAATGCATGCGGGGCTAAATAACAGTCCTTTATACCCCATCTACCCTACCTTTAACTATGAAGGCATCAGCGATAAATCGTTTCCATACAAGAAGGGTTAGTTCCCTCGTGCTTGCAGTTCCACAAGGTCATGGACAAGTTGCCAGCCTGTTTCCGGTGCGTAGAACAGCGAAAGCGTTGAAGAAAAGTGTAATTCAGCACTTTCCATTTCTACGCGGACAACAGCAGTATTATTCCAAACATCTGCACTTTGGAGAGAGACTTTGCGCGGCTTGCCGCCGATTTTCCCCTCTTGGACAAGTGCGAGATAATTCGCACGGCTTTCGATGACAGGCTTGGCAATAGTAGTGCCGGGCGGATGCGCTAAAGCACGAAAATTTTCGTGGATGAGCTTTTCCAGCACAGCGATATTACGCTCATCGCCTGCCTTTACAAAAGCAAGCACCGCATCTTGGGCGGACTTTTTACTTGCAGTATTGCTGTCAGCAGCACTTTTGTGTTGTGGAGCTGACTGCGCCAGAACCTGCATTACTCCGCCGGTAAGAGCGAGAGCGAGTGTTGCAAGGATTGTTTTCATGTTATTTCCTTTGTTAAAAAATTATTAAAAAACAAATAATTAGCAAGCTAACTATTTGGGCAAAAAAAAATATTTATTCACCGGTATCAAAATTTGTATAGATTCGATTGAGCACTTTCTTCAATATTCGCAAGTCCGATGCACTGAGATCATTTATTCCTTGCTGGCGCAGAGCCATTACAATTGGGAGTAGTTTTTCGACCACCTCACTACCTTCCTTCGTCATGTACAATTCAAATTTACGGCGGTCTTCTGTGCCCATTTGCCGAAACACCCAGCCTTTTTTGACGAGATTATCAATTATACGAGTTACTGTCGGCGCATCCTTAAAGGCAAGTTCGGTAATTTCTACTTGGGACAATCCATTTCCATCGTGTATGATGTACAGCACAACCCACTGCTCTGCCGTAATATCCAGACCCGCTTCGGCAAACGCTTGGTGAGTTACCTGACGCATACGGCGCATAGCACGTTCCATCAAATAGGGGTATGCTTGTACAATTTCCATTTTTTATTGCATATTTAATATTTGCTTTGCTAACTATTGCAAAATAACACAAGCGAAACTTCTTTGCAAATAATTTTTTGAGACCTATAGTCGGGTGTTCAGACAACAAACCCCGCAAGACAAGGAATCGTGCGGGGTTTTAAGTTTTTTTTCAAAAAATATATTTATTCCTCGTCGCCAGTGCGTAGCTTTTCCAGCACGGAAAAATCCTCTAGTGTAGTCGTATCGCCCGTAACGGCATTGCCGGACGCCACCTCGCGCAGAAGGCGACGCATGATTTTTCCGCTGCGGGTTTTCGGGAGTGAATCCGAAAACCTAATTTCATCGGGTTTGGCGATGTGTCCAATTTCTTTTGCGACGTGATTGCGAAGCTCCTCTTTTAGCTCAGCAAGTATGCCTTTGCTTGCATCGGTGGCTGTTTTGAGGGTAACAAATGCCACAAGTGCCGAGCCTTTAATGTCATCAGGACGGGCAACAACAGCCGCCTCTGCCACAGCAGGATGCGACACAAGCGCACTCTCTACTTCCGCTGTGCCTAAGCGGTGTCCGCTCACGTTCACCACATCGTCCACGCGTCCCATTATCCAGATGTAGCCGTCTTCGTCCTTACGCGCACCGTCGCCTGTGAAGTAGTAACCACGACGTTCGGCAGTTTCGGGAAACTCATCCCAATACGTTTTTTTGTAGCGCTCGTCGTCACCGAAGACCGTGCGCAGCATGGAGGGCCACGGATGCTTCACCACCAAGTATCCACCTTCGTTTGCACCGCAAGGCGAACCGTCCTTGTTCACCACATCTGCCAAAATACCCGGAAGCGGCTTGGTAGCTGTGCCGGGTTTGGTTGGTGTTGCGCCCGGAACCGGGGAAATCATCATCGCTCCGGTTTCGGTCTGCCACCACGTATCCACTATAGGGCAACGCTTTCCGCCAACGTAGCTGTGGTACCACATCCACGCCTCTGGGTTAATCGGCTCGCCTACCGTTCCCAGAAGCCGCAGCGAAGATAAATCATGCTTCAGGACATAGCTTTCTCCCGCTTTCATAAAAGCACGAATCGCCGTCGGGGCAGTGTAGAAAATGGTAACGCGATGACGCTCAATAATATCCCAAAGCCTATCCGGTGCCGGGTAGGTGGGTACACCTTCGTACATAAGCAGCGTTGCGCCATTCATCAACGGTCCGTAGGTAACGTAGGAATGACCCGTTACCCAGCCAATATCTGCCGTGCAGAAGTACAAGTCGTCGTCGCGCATATCAAACACGATGTTGGTGGTGTATGCAGCCTGCGTGAGATAACCGCCCGTGGTGTGCAAGATTCCTTTGGGTTTGCCGGTAGAACCACTTGTATATAAAATGAACAATGGATGTTCACTATCCAATTCCTCCGGCGCACAGACATTACTAACAGCTTGCACCCGCTCGTGCCACCAGTGGTCACGTCCGATGACCATTTGGGTTTCCTCGTTCGGTGCGCGGCGGAAAACGACAACATTCTCGACGGTCGGCGTTTGCGTCAAAGCTGCATCTACAGCGGGCTTAAGCGGTGTAAAAATGCCCTTGCGATAAGCGCCATCCTGCGTGATGACACAAACTGCTTTTGAGTCGTTCACACGATCACGCAACGCTTCTGCCGAAAAGCCGCCAAAGACCACGTTATGCGTTGCACCGATACGTGCGCAGGCAAGCATTGCTACGACTGCTTCCGGCACCATACCCATATAAATTGCCACAACATCGCCCTTTTTGATACCGAAGGATTTCAACACATTGGCAAAACGACTCACCTCACCATGCAACGTTTGATACGTCAGCGTCCGTACCTCACCTGGCTCGCCCTCCCAGATGAGCGCAGCTTTATTGCGCCGCCACGAGTTTAAGTGTCTATCGAGGCAGTTGTAGGATGCATTGATTTTCCCACCCGTAAACCACTTCGCAAAGGGATACTTCCACTCAAGCGCCGTGTCCCACTTCTTGAACCACGTTAGAGCATTTGCTTGCTGCTCCCAGAAAGCGACCGGGTCTTGCTCGGCTTTATCGCAGAGCGCATCCAACTCTGCAGCAGACTTGATATTCGCTTTGGCAGAAAAGTCCGGCGGTGGCGGGAAAATACGATGCTCCTGCATGACCGACGAAATTGAATTTTGGGCGTTGCCACTACCATATACGGCGGTTGTAGTATCCATAATCCTAAACAATGAAATTTGAGATGGGAGAAAAAGTGAGGAATTTCACAAGAAAACGCTGTACTCCCCATTCACACAAGGTTCTACAACGTTTATACCGAATGTCTATCGTGTATGTATCTGGAGTGACCCTGAAATTTATTCTACATTTTCTACTTTCCGAAACAAGCAAAAAAATCCCCTCAAAAGCAAGAAAAAACACCTCACGCACAAAAATACTCTACAAAGCAATTCCTTTCAATCCTAAACCAGCCGTCTCCGGCAGATCAAATAGCACATTCATATTCTGCACAGCCTGTCCCGATGCGCCTTTGAGCAAATTATCAATCACCGAAACAATGTGCAGCATTGCGCCATGCTGCTCCAGCGAAATCACACACTTATTTGTATTCACGACCTGTTTCACATCAGGACTGGATTCGGTGAGATGCACAAACGGATGCTGGGCGTAATACTCACGATAAAGAGACCTCACAGAATCAAGACTTTCAGCACATTTCAAGTAGGTAGAAGCCAGAATACCTCGCGTAAAACTGCCGCGCATCGGCACGAAATAGATGTTCGCCGTTTCGTCAAACGACGGCTGAAGCGCACGCAAACTTGCCTGAATCTCGCGCAGATGCTGATGTTCAAAGGCTTTATAGACCGAGATATTACCCGACCGCCACGAAAAATGGGATGTTTGCGAAAGCGCTTGCCCCGCACCTGTTGAACCCGTAACGCCCGTGCAATGGACTTCTTCCGACAGCAAACCCGCCTTCGCAAGCGGCAACAAACCAAGCTGAATACACGTCGCAAAGCAGCCCGGATTGGCGATATTCACGCTGCCCGCACGAGCAGCAACGATGCGGTCTCTGTGCAATTCCGGCAAACCATAGAGCCACTCTGCACTATCGGCATAGCGGAAATCTTGGCTGAGGTCAATGATGCGAACGCTTGGCGGAATCGGGTTTGCAGCTAGAAACTTTTTTGCTTCGCCATGCCCCAGACAAAGGAAAAGTATATCCACATCCGTCCTAATGTCGTTTGTGAAGTGCAAATCCGTATCGCCCAGCACGTCCGTGTGAACGCTTGCCACAGGCTTTCCGGCATTGCTGGTGCTGTGAATGAAAGAAATGTGAGCGTTGGGGTGGTGCAGCAAAATACGAAGTAATTCGCCGCCCGTGTAGCCAGCGCCGCCGATGATGCCAAGTGAAATAGTGTTCATAGTGTAGGTAAAGTAAAATTATTTCCAGCCCGTAAGTTCCATCATGCGCGGCAAAAATGCTCGGAGCGCATCGTTCCAATATCCCCATGAGTGTTTGCCGGGAGTTTCGTGGTATTCATAACGTACTTTTGCTGCATACAGCGAATCGCGGAATTCACGATTGCCCGGAACGATGTGCGAAAGCGGGTCTTGGATGCCCGTTGCGAGATAAACGTAAGGAAGATGTTGCTTTCGTGCTGAATCAAAGGCTGACACGGTGTGGAGTGCCGTAAAAACGCTCTCTTTCTCACGTGCAGGACTGTTTTCCTTACCAAATGCTTCTTGTAGGCTCGGCAGCGCAAAATCGCCGTTGTTGCCCTTTGCAGCACGATTCCATCCTTCGCGCACACGAAGGTCGCGCGGCATTGTGAGCGCACCACTAAAAGAGCCGATAACGCCATACCGCGCAGAATATTTCATTCCCAAAAGCACTGCTCCATACCCGCCCATCGAAAGCCCTGCAATAGCTTGTTTGCTTGTATCGGCGGCGTAGCGACTGGCAACAAGCGCAGGGAGTTCAGTGGCAACATAGTCTTCATAGCGCCCAAGCGGATTCACGGCACTATTGACGTACCACGAGTTTTCCCCGTCAGGCATAACAACGATGATATCGTACCACGAAATGTAGTCTTGGAGCCGCGTCTTCGACGACCAATCTTGATAGCCACCGCCCCAACCATGCAGCAGATACAGCACCGGATACCGCCGCGCCGTGTCATAGCCCTGCGGCAGCATCACGCCAAACGTCTTCATGCGCTGCAAGACGCTTGAGTAGGCGCTGTCGGTGAGAAGAAGCGTTTGGGCAGGAAGCGACAATGCCGACGCGATAAACGTCAGAACAATCACGGTAGCGATTACTCGCTTGCAGGGACGAGCCATGATAATTACTCCAATGCCCGCTCAATCAAAGGTCGAAGGTCTTCATGGCGTGTTTCCGAGCCGCCCACAAGCTGACCGATATTCATGCCGTTGCGGTCAATGACAATGTGGGTCGGGAAGGCTTCCACGCCGTATTTTTGCGAGACTTCTGATGCCTTTGGTACAATGGTGTAGGTGAACGGTGTTTTTTTGAGAAATTCTTTTAAGTCTTTTTCATCGTCGAGCGCGAGGGCGAGAAACACGACATCTTTTTTGGCAAATTCCTTCGCAAGCGTATTCAGGCTCGGAATTTCCTGACGGCATGGTGGGCATCCGATAAACCAGAAGTTCAGCACAATAGCTTTGCCTTTCAACTTTGCAATATCATACGTTTTACCGTCCAAACCTTTTGCCATGAAAGTGGGAGCAGGCTTCTTATTCAGTGCTGCAATACTGTCGGATTTTTGCTTTAGAAACGCCGCAAAGCCTGAATCTGTGCCGCGAATCTGTTTGTATACCAAAAGTGCTGAGTCTTTTGCTGTTTTTGAGCCAAGAGTATATGACTTTACAAATGCCTCCTGCGCAAGCAAGACCTGACCACTTTGCAGGAGCAGAGAGCCTTCCTTAGCAACGAGTTCACTTTGCGTGTCAGCATCAAACTCAAACGTATGTGCTGCTTTGAGCACAACCAGTGCTTGCCCCGTGCGCCCAGCCGCAATCAATGCGTCTGACACTTGACGATACAGGTCACCGATGGAGTAATTATTATTCATTTGGTAGCGTACCCGAACTTCAGGTTTCATCATGAGTTCAAGCGCATACTGAGCAAAAAGAGCAGTGTTCTCAGGAACAGGCTTTGTCCGCTTGGCTAAACGCAGAAACTCCATGTACGCTTCGAGATTGTTTGATTCCTGCGCAATCCATGCATCAAAGATATTTTTTGTCGTTGAAATCGTTAATGTTGTGTCGGCAAAACTATGTTTTACCATTTCTCTTGCAATGGAGCTTGTTGGAAACCGTGAGGCAATGGAACGAATCAGCGCACGAATCTCCCATTTTGTCGAATCGTTGTATTGTTGCAAAGAAAAGCGGATAAGTTGCTGCCCTGTGTATGGTGATAACGGAAATTCCTTGCCCAAGCGCCTCAACATATCGTAATAATCAGACATCTTGCCAAGCTGTTTGTATGCTGAAGCCAAAGCACTATATCGCCCGGGATTCGCTGTATTATTCCGTGTTAATGCCGTGAGGTCGTTGAGAATTACTTGCTTGAGCTTGGATTCATCAAATTTTTTAGCATACTGAAGATACTCCCATTTGGCAGGATATGCGGCAAAATTATCAGGATACAGCGCTATTTCTTTCGAGAATGCTGTACTGTCGCTCCAGATTTTGCTTACTGTTGCTCCACGAGCAGGTATGCCGTCTTTACGAAGGGCAATAAAGTCATCACCCACACGTACCCATTTTTCTGGTGTATGAATGGCAAGATGTCCTTCTGATAACGAATCTTCTATCACGTATTTTCCGATGAACATTTTATCGGCTAATGTCAATTTGATACTCGTCTCTTTGAAGGATCCATCGGTCATCGTGAAGTAAAAATTAGCATACACTTCATCTCGAACAGACAGGGTTGCTTTTGTTGCTTTGGTATTGTAGTAAACGGTCAACGTGTCGCCCCAACGCACCTCTTTGGGGGAACACCATGCCACTTGTTGCTGGGCTGAGGCGGAAGGCAAACACAAGTACACCAGCACATAACTGGCGAAGAGACAAAAAAGAAGACGCTTCATAAAAAACACGAAAAATGAGGAGGAAATAGTACGTGAATTCTAAGGTATAACGAATCACAAGACTATAAAAACATTATGCGCTGTTCATCAGGGTTTGCAAACTTATTCGGTTAAATCAGAGGATAGATAAGGACTATCACTATAGCCCTAGGGCTTTTTCTATCAAAGGTCGAAGGTCTTCATGACGTTTTTCTGAACCGCCCATAAGCCGCCCAACGTTCATGCCGTTGCGGTCAATGACAATGTGGGTCGGATAACCTTCTACGCCATACTTCTGCGAGATTTCCCGTGCCTTTGGTACAATGGTGTACGTGAACGGTGATTTTTTGAGAAATTCTTTCAAGTCTTTTTCATCGTCAAGCGCGAGGGCAAGGAACACGACATCTTTTTGAGCAAATTCCTTCACAAGCGTGTTTAATCCGGGGATTTCAACACGACACGGCGGGCAATCAACAAACCAGAAGTTTAAGACAACCACTTTACCTTTCAAAGCCGCAATGTCGTAAGTTTTGCCATCCAGACCTTTTACTGTGAAGGGAATCGCCGGTGTCTTCTTTGTACCCGCAATGCTATCGGATTTTTGCTTCAGAAACGCTGCGAAGCCTGAATCTGTACCACGAATCTGTTTGTACACCGCAAGTGCAGAGTCTTTTGCTGTTTTTGAGCCAATCGCTTGTGCATTGATAAATGCTGCTTCGGAAAGTGCGTACTGACCGCTCTGCTTCCACACACTGCCTTCCAAGGCAAACAACTCACCTTGCATATCTGCATCAGGAGCGAGTGCCTGTGCTGCTTTGATGGCAGCAAATGCCTGACCTAAACGTCCTGCGAGCACAAACGCTTGTGCCGCATTACGATAGGCAAAAGCTTTGCTACGCGGATTATTCATAAAAAATCGTGTCATTGTCTCTCGGTTTGCTGTTAAGTCCATCAGACGTTGTGCAAACATTACCGTCGTGTCCGACACGATATTGGACTGCTTCGATAGATAGAGATAGATTGAGTATAGTTCATAGTTGTTTGGCTCTATCTGAGTCCAAGCATCAAAAATCGGCTTTACTATTGATGCTGTTAAAATAGTATCAATATAATAAGCACGGCTAAGATATTCTTTGGCAAAGGAACTCCATGGGAACCGGAGAGCAATAGAGCGACTCAAAGCACGAATTTCTTTTGTTGCAGTATCCTTTGTACGGTTTCTCACAAAGTAATTAAGCTGCTCTTCAGTATAAGGCGACAAAGGAAACTCATTACCCAAACGCTTTAGCATATCAACGTATTCCGTAGTTTTACCAAGCATTTTGTACGCTGTTGCAAATGCTGCATACCGCTCAGGATTTACTATTATAGTTCGTTTTAGTGCAACAAGATCATTGTTGATTTCTTGGTGTCTTTTCGCCTCATCAAGTTTTTTGTCATACTCAAGAGCATTCCATTTTGTGATATATGCTGCAAAGTTATCCGGATAGAGTGCAAATTCTTTGGCTAATGCATCTTTATCCACCATAATCATATCGGCTGTTACACCACGAGCCGCCACACCGTCTCGCCGTTTGAATGAAAATCCGCGACCTTCTCGTGTTATTTTTTCCGGCGAAAGAATACTAAAGCTGCCGCGCACAAGAGAATCCTCCAACACATAATGCCCAATAGCGATGCTATCAACGACACGAAGTTTAATACACGTGTCCTTCCTGCCGCCGTCAGTTTTCCATAAACGGAGCAGAGCATAGATTTCATCACGTGGCGTCAGTGATGCCTTAATTCCGTTACAGTTATAGCGAATAGTAAGCGTATCGCCCCAGCGCGGTTCTTCTGGAGAATAGGACGCATTATTTTGGGTGAATGCTGGCGTAACAAAGCACGGAAGCAAAAGGCAAGCAACCGCAAGACAAAAAAGAAGACGTTTCATAGAAAAACACGAAAAAATGAGGAGAACGTTATTTGAATGGCTATTACTCTTGATTCACCGAATTAAACATCATTGCCTGATTCGAGACAATCTTCGCAAAGCCGCGCACGTCCTGACCTGACCACGCATTATTCATCTCGCCGTATTTACCGAATTTCGCTTGCATGAGGTCGTGCGGCGAGGAAATACCGATAACGTGGAAACGATATGGCGCTAGATACACCTTCACCGTGCCGCTCACGGTCGCTTGTGTGCTTTCCAGCAGCGTTTCGCAGTTGCGCATAGCCGGCTCCAAGAATTGCCCTTCGTGCAAGAGCGAACCGTACATCGTAGCGGCTTGCTCTTTGAGCGCAAGTTGCGCTTTGGTGAGTGTGTGCTTTTCCAACGTGTGATGCGCCTTGATAATGATGAGCGGCGCGGCGGCTTCAAATCCCACGCGCCCTTTGATGCCAATAATCGTGTCACCGACGTGAATATCACGCCCGATGGCAAACGGCTGCGCGAGCTCCGCAATGCGCTGTATTGCTTGCACGGGCGGCATGGTTTCGCCGTTTAGCCCTGTCAGCTCGCCTTTGGTGAAGTGCAGCGTCAGTTCTTCCGGTTCGTGCTTGGAAAGCTGCGTCGGAAAGGCACTTTCAGGCAAGTATTCATCGGAGGTGAGAGTTTCTTTGCCGCCGACGGTCGTTCCCCACAGCCCTTTGTTGATGGAGTATTGCGCTTTTGTCCAGTCTTGGCTCACGCCGTTCTGAATCAAAAACTCAATTTCCTGCTCGCGCGAAAGTTTGTTGTCGCGGATAGGCGTGAGAATAGCAACATTCGGAATAAGCACCGTAAAAGCCGCATCAAACCTCACTTGGTCATTGCCAGCGCCTGTGGAACCATGCGCAACGAAATCTGCCCCCACTTCCTTCGCATATCCTGCAATGGCAAGCGACTGAAACACGCGCTCGGCGCTCACCGAAAGCGGATAGGTGTTGTTTTTTAGTACATTGCCGAAGATAAGGTATTTGATACATTTAGCGTAATAATTGGCAGTTTCGTCGAGCGTCACGTGTTTCTGTACGCCGAGGCGATATGCACGCGCTTCGATTTCCTTTAGCTCATCAGCAGAAAAACCGCCCGTGTTGACAATTACTGAGTGAATGGTCATGCCTTGCGCCAAGAAGTATTTTACGCAGTAAGACGTATCCAAGCCGCCCGAATAGGCGAGAACAACGAGTTTGGACATGGTATAGAAGAATTGAAAGATAGGTGAAGATGAATTTATGTTGTGATTTTTGGGACGCGGATGATATTGATTGGAGCGGATAAAGAAGGATGCCGAAGAATCTTGTGCAATATATTACCTTTTGAAAAATCCTTCTTCATCTGTTTTCATTCGCCCTATTCGCGCGCGAAAACGCTTGAACATCGCAGGTTCATTACGCTGCCACAACCCAGT
The DNA here is from genome assembly GCA_014654705.1 of Ignavibacteria bacterium. Lineage (GTDB taxonomy): Bacteria > Bacteroidota > Ignavibacteria > Kapaibacteriales > UBA4661 > PH2015. Next base: position 120,084 of record JACVZY010000059.1, on the reverse strand, counting down.
CCTTAAAGATTCCCGCTTCCTCCGTCGTGATACGGGCAGTCAGTTCGATACCGTCATCGCCGTCACGCCTCTCCATCACTTGCCCCGTGCGGTAAATCTGCGCCAGTTCGCGCATGGCGCTGTACGGCAGAAGCAGATGCACGACTTCGTGCCGCGCATCGCCCATTTCCAGCATGATTTCTTGCAGGGTCGAGATATTGATGCCACGCTGCGCTGAAACGCCCACACTCTGCGGATAATCCGCCTGAAGTGCGTGTAAAAGGTCAAGGTCGGGCAGCATATCAATTTTGTTAAAGACCATGATGACGGGCTTATCGCCGGCACCGATTGCGGTCAGCGTCTCCGAGACAGCGCGAATTTGATCGCGGAACTGATGGTGCGATACGTCCACCACGTGCAGCAGCACGTCCGCCTCCAGCGTTTCTGCCAGCGTACCGCGAAAGGATGCCACAAGCTCTGTGGGCAGTTTCCGAATAAAACCAACGGTGTCGGAAAGAAGCACGTTTTTATGCAAAGTGTGGTCGCCGTTGGAAAGCTCAACCAAACGAACGGTTGTGTCCAGCGTGGCAAAAAGTTTGTTTTCCACGAGCACTTCTGCACCGGAAATTGCGTTCATTAGCGTAGATTTTCCGGCATTGGTGTAGCCCACAAGCGCGAAACGCTGCATGGTGTCACGCCCCTTGCGCTGCTCGGCTTTTTGAACGGCAACATTCGCCAGTTTTTCTTTCAGGAATGCTATTTTGTCGCGTACCAAGCGGCGGTCGGTTTCAATCTGCGTTTCGCCCGGACCTTTCGAGCCGATGCCGCCGAACTGCTTGGAAAGGTGCGTCCACATCCGTGACAGGCGGGGAAGCAAGTATTGAAGCTGCGCCAGTTCGACTTGTAATCGCGCCTCGCTTGTTCGCGCCCGCGAAGCAAAAATGTCGAGAATCAAGCCCGTTCTATCAATCACCTTGATTTCCAATTCGCGGCTTAGATTGCGGGTTTGCGCGGGCGTGAGTTCATCGTCGAAAATAGCCAGCACGATATTGTCTTCTTGTACCATTTCCTTGATTTCTTCCAGCTTGCCGCGCCCGACAGCCGTTGCGCCGTCTGGTTTGGCGCGGTCTTGATAGATTTTACACATCACCTCTGCGCCTGCTGTTTCGGCAAGAAAGGCAAGTTCTTCGAGGTGTTCGAGTGATTCTTCGCGGGAATAGGTGCGATTGCCCACGCCAATAGCAATGGCGCGTTCGCGGGGGATATTGATAAGTTCGTGCAAAGGATAGAGCAAAAAAGGGTGAATCAAAAGGAATCTGAAGCGGAATTTTGATAATCACAGACAGGAGCGTCTGTGCCACAAAAGCCAGATTTTATGCCGTAGCACAGACCTCCTGTCTGTGCAGTCCTGGAAATGTCCAGACTATTGAAAGCAATATGCTTAAAAAAAATCGTCGCACATCATTCCACAAGCCGCCGCTATCACGAACAGAGTTCTGAAGCGGCATTGCGTGGTGAATTGTGTGCGACGATACCAAATTATCATCAATCAATATGTGTCGTCAATTCAGACGGAGCAGCGTTTATCGGCGATAACCACCGCCGCCGCCATCACGTCCGCCGCCACCGCCATCACGTCCACCACCGCCACCATCACGTCCGCCGCCGCCGCCGCCTCGGTAACCACCACCATCACGTCCGCCGCCACCGCCTCGGTAGCCACCGCCGTCACGTCCGCCGCCACCACCTCGGTAGCCGCCGCCATCGCTGCTGCGTTCACGGCGTGGTTCTTCGACGTAACCTTCCGGTGCCGGCAAAAGGACTTTACGGCTCAGACGGAATTTACCGTCCGGTTGGATTTCGAGCAGTTTAACGTCAACACGGTCGCCTACTTTGAGGAGATCACCGACATATTCTACGCGGTTGTAATCAAGCTGGGAAATATGGAGCAAGCCCTTGGTTTTCGGCAAGAACTCAATGATTGCGCCCAAGCCTTCACGGATTTCGACGACCTTCGCGTTATAGACTTCGCCTTCTTCCGGCTTGCGCGTGAGTTGACGGATAGCAGCAATTGCTTTGTCCGCATCTTCTTGCGAGGTAGCCGCAATGCGCACTTTGCCGTCGTCTTCGATTTCGATTTCCGTGTTGGTGTCTTTAGTAAGCTGACGAATCGTCTCGCCGCCCGAACCAATAACTGCACCGATAGCACTAACAGGAATCTCGATAACCGTAAAGCGCGGTGCGTAAGGGGAAAGGTCAGGACGAGCTTCGGAAATCACTTCGTTCATTTTGCTGAGAATGTGCAAGCGTCCTTCTTTGGCTTGCTCAAGAGCTTTTTGAATAACATCGAACGAAATGCCTTGTACTTTCATGTCCATCTGGCAAGCCGTGATGCCGTCTTTCGTACCGCAGACTTTGAAGTCCATATCGCCCAAGAAATCCTCGTCACCCAAAATATCGCTCAGAATAGCAACGCGGTCGCCTTCTTTAATCAAACCCATAGCAATACCGGAAACGGGCTTTTTGAGCGGTACCCCGGCATCGAACATAGCGAGTGTGCCGGAGCAAACGGTCGCCATTGACGACGAGCCGTTGGACATAAGCACATCCGAAACGATACGGATGGTGTAGGGGAACTCATTTTCGTCCGGCAGAAGCGGATAGAAAGAACGCTCTGCAAGGTTGCCGTGTCCGATTTCGCGGCGACTTGTGCCCATGATACGCTTTACTTCGTTAGTGCTGTACGGCGGGAAGTTGTAGTGCAAAAGGAATTTTTTGTCATACTTCGGCATAAGACCGTCTATCATCTGCTCGTCAGACTTCGTGCCGAGCGTGACCATACCAAGACTTTGCGTCTCACCGCGAGTGAAGAGCGCCGAACCGTGTGTGCGGGGCAGTACGCCGACTTCAACCGTGATAGGACGAATTTGCGTGGTGTTGCGTCCGTCGAGACGTTTATTATCCGAAAGAATCATCTCGCGCATTTCGGCATATTCAATGTCGCTGGCGATTTCGCCCATAACTTTGCCGACATCGAAGCCTGGGAATTTTTCAGCACGGGTTTCTTCAGGAAATTCTTCTGCCGCTTTTTCGGTCAGCATTGTCATCAATTCTTTGCGGCGCGTAGTGCGGTCTTCTTTCGAGGCAAAATCACGCATTTGCTTGCGAACAAGTTCGCGGGCGTGTTTCTCTACGAAGTCCGTAAGTTCTTGCGGGCGCTCTAGGGGTGTGAACTCTACTTTTTCGTTGTGAACGAGCGCATAGAGTTTATTTTGCAAATCGTTCAGTTGCTTGATAGCATCGTGTCCGAAAGCAAGAGCTTCGATAAACACTTGTTCAGAGATTTCTTTTGCTTCGCCTTCCACCATGACGATAGAAGCATCCGTACCGGCAACCATGATTTCAAGCTCTGCGCCTTCTAGCTGTGATTTAGTCGGGTTCGCAATAAACACACCATCTTTGCGGCAAACGCGCACTTCAGAAACAGGACCGGCAAACGGAACCGAAGACAGCATCAGTGCTGCCGATGCACCGACCATCGCGATTGCATCACTATCGTATTCCATATCGTAGGAAAAGACGGTCGCAATAATTTGCGTTTCGCGTCTCCATGTTTCGGGAAACATCGGACGAATAGGACGATCAATAAGGCGAGCAGAAAGGATTTCGCGGTCGGAAGGGCGGCCTTCGCGCTTCAGGAAACCACCGGGAATTTTGCCTGCGGAAGCAGCTTTTTCGCGATACTCTACCGTGAGCGGCATAAAATCAAGCGGGGAATCTTTGCCGGAAGCGATTGCGGTGACAAGCACCATCGTATCGGCGTGCCGTACCATAACGGCACCATCGGCAAGCTGCGCAAAACGTCCGGTTTCAAGCGAGAGCGTAGCGCCGTTCATCTCCATAGAGACAGTATGTTGAGCCATAACTGGGGGAAATAAAGAAGTATTAATACAAATTCCCCACACCTTTGACATAAAACGAACCGCGTACCGACTATCGGCTTTAGCAAGAAAGCCATTTCACAGAACAGTCGGAACGCGGGGCGTTTCTGGCAACAGTGCGGGGGAAGAATTGAGTTTCGGTTTTTCAACTATCAAAACGCGCAGCCCGCTTCTTCTCAAAGCGGGCTTGCAACGTTTGACATCAATTTACTTACGCAGCGAGAGCGCAGCAACGACAGCGCGGTAGCGCGTGATGTCGTTTGACTGCAAGTAACTGAGCATCTTACGACGCTGACCGACGAGTTTCAGCAAGCCGCGACGAGAGTGGTTGTCTTTTTTATGTTTGTCGAGGTGTGCGGCAAGTGCATTGATATGCTCTGTGAGAAGAGCAACTTGTACTTCCGGCTTGCCGGTATTTGCTGCTGCGCCGCCAAATTGCTTAACGATTTCGGCTTTGCGTTCTAAAGTAACCATTATTTCTCCGATGTGGATTAAAGTATTGTAACAGTGATAATTAAAGTGATTTTCCTTGTTTGATATTTTCGATTGCTTGCATACATTCATCGCGGTCGGCGACAATTTGCTCAAAAAAGAGTCCGGTGCTTTCAAACTTGCGTTCGTTGCGAATGAACTTCAAGAAGGCAACCATAATTTCGCGGTCGTAGAGCATTTTGTTCCAATCGAAAAAATGAACTTCCAAACGCGGATGGATGTCGTCGGTGAAGGTCGGTCGGGTGCCGATATTCGCCATACCATAAACATTTTTGCCGTCAATATATGCCGAGACAAAGTACACACCATTTTTCGGCAACAATTTTTGCGGCTCACTTGGCTCAATATTCGCCGTCGGTAGCCCAAGTTTTCTGCCGCGTCCGTCGCCTTCGACTACTTTACCGCCCACTAGGTATGGAAAGCCTAAAAGTGTATTTGCCCGTGCAATATCGCCTGCGGCGATTGCTTTACGAACTTTGGTGCTGCTGATGGTCTCGCCGTCTAAATCAACAATAGGTGCTTTCTCAACACTGAACCGCAATTCGCCGCTCAATGTCGTTAGCAAATCTTCAGTTCCTTGGCGGTTATTACCAAAAGCATGATCATAGCCAATGACCATATGCTTCATATTGAGCTTCGCTACCAGATATTCCCGTACAAACTGCTCTGCACCTATCTGCGAAAACTCTTTGGTAAAAGGAATAACAAGAACACCATCTATACCAAGCTGACTCAAAAGCTGCGTCCGCTCACGTATGGTCGTCAGAAGCTCCACCGGCGGGCGATTAGGCTTTTGTAAGACAATTTGCGGATGTGGATGGAACGTAAGCAACAGTGTCTTTGCGTTCAACGTCTTTGCGCGTTCCTTGAGCAGATTGATAAGCGCTATATGCCCTTTGTGCAAGCCGTCAAATGTGCCGATAGTCAGCACAGTGGCTTGATTTTGCGGAACATCGTCGAATGAATGATAGACGACCATAGCCAAAAGCTATCTTTCGGAAAAGGCGTTGGACAAACGCTGCACCAAAACTCAAAGCAGCGCGTACAATTTTTCAAAGCTACGAATCTACGAATAGTTACGAAATTTTCCAGCGAAAAAAAAATTCGTTATTTGCGAATGTCTTACATAGATGCTTTGAGGGCGCAACAAAAATTACCAGTTAATTTTCCTGCCGCTTTTTATCCTGAAGCACCTGTTTTTCTTTTCGCCTCAGAATCGAAAGCGATCATTGATTGAACGCACTAACCTGACAAATTCCCAGACCTCGCGGGCCATTTCTTTACCGAACTGTTCCTGTATGTGCTTTTCAACGTTCTCTTTTGTCTTTTTTTGGATGTCAACCATGAAGCGAATGGTTTTGCTTTTTTCGTCTTTTTCTACCGTCAGACTCTGCATCCAGTCCGCATAGACAAGGCGTTGTGCGGGTTCTACGGCAAGCATTTTGGGAAAGTTTAAGGCTTTTCTCAGTGCTTGAAGTTCTTTGGGTTTGAGTTGTGTCAGAATACTATCGCGCCGACCGGAAACGGTGTGAAACGCAAAATGAACAGCGCCGTTTTCTTCTATCGTAAGCAATGTTTCATAGCCTTCAGGACGTGCAACCACATTACGCGATTCAAAAAAAACACGCAGCGCCTTGCTTGGCTTGGCTTTAACCGTTTCTTTCACTTTTTGCGTTGCCGATGTTGTGCTGCTGCTAACCATGACGCTACCTGTAGTCAAGGTTGCAGAGGTTCCTTGTGCAAAAGCGATCGTTTGAGTTGTCAAAACCAGCAGCGCTACGACAAAAACAGTAATTTTCATAACAACAAGACTCGTAAAAACTTGGAGAATAATTTGATAGCTATTTCTTGCGAACAAGGGTTCTGTCATGCCTGTAACTGCGTCTGAAGTTGAGAGATTTCATTTATTCTCAGCGCATCATCCACAGAAAAATCGCCAATACTTGTCCGGCGTAAATCTGCCAGATAGCCGCCCACACCCAGCGCCGCCCCCACATCCCGTGCCAATGAGCGAATATACGTTCCTTTGGAACAAGTAATATGAAGCGTACACAATGGCAGCGCGAGTGATTCAATTTCAAGGTTATAAATGCTCACGCTTCTCGGCTCACGCTCGATTTCTTGACCTTTTCGTGCCAGTTTGTAGAGCGGAACGCCATTTTTCTTGATTGCGGAAAACATCGGCGGAATTTGTTTGATGTCGCCAATGTAGCCATTCAAAACATCTTGAATCTGTGCACTTGTCAGCCCGTCGGTGGCTGCGATGTTTTCTTCGGGTGCTTCAGCATCGTCCGTCTTGGTGGTCGCTCCAAGTTTGACGACAGCTCGGTATGCTTTGGTTTGTTCTTGAAAATCATTAATGGATTTTGTCATTTTTCCAAAGCACACGATTAAAAGTCCGGTCGCAAGCGGATCGAGCGTACCGGCATGACCAATTTTCTTCATCCGCACAATGCCACGCAGTTTTGCGACCACATCAAATGATGTCCAATCTTTATCTTTGTCCACCAGTGCAGCGCCACCCGTCTCCGATAGCGCAGAAAGCCATGCACCGTAGGCGGCGCTATCGGTGAGGACTTCGCGGGTAAGAATTTTTCCATCGGTTGCTCTCATGCCTCTGAATCCTCATTGCTGTTTGCATCTTTATTACCTGTCTCTTCGTCAGTCTCTTTTGCCGGAGGAGGGACATTTTTAAGCAGTGTTTCTATATGGCTTATTGCGTCCAGCGTATCATCCAGATAAAAATGCAGTTCCGGCGAGAAGCGCAGACGTACTTTTGTGTTCACGTGTTTGCGCAGGCTTCCGGCTCGCTCGCTCACCTTTGCTACTGTTTGCTCCGGTGAAATTTTTCCGCCAAAAACGCTCAAATAAACCCGTGCAATGCGTAAATCGGGAGACATCCGCACGTGCGTAACGGTAATAAATCCTGCGGATATTTCTGAAGCAATATCCGCTAGAGGGCGCGCCAGTGCTTGACGAAGTTCACTGCTAACTTTTTCAGTACGAATAGACATAATTTTTGAGAATAAAATTGCTACCGAAAAAATAGAACTCAAGAAAAGCTATTGGCTACAAATGGGAAGTGTTGGACGCCAAATGAACACCAAAGCGCCATTCAACACCCAACACTTAAACCCTTCAATAGATTTAGAGCTTCCGCTTAATTTCTGTTTTGCGAACTGCCTCAATGAGGTCACCGTTTTGGATATCGTTGAAGCCGTCCACTGACATCCCGCACTCGAAACCAGCATCAATTTCTTTCACATCTTCTTTCATACGCTTGAGCGATGCTAAACGACCGGTGAAGACCTCAAAGCCATCGCGAAGGACGCGAATAGTATCGTTACGGTTAATCTTGCCTTCAAGCATATAGCAACCAGCAATATTGCCAAGTTTGCTAATTTTGAATACCTCACGAACCTCTGCCACGCCGACAACTTCTTCCTTGATTTCCGGCATAAGCATTCCCTCAAGTGCCAGTTTGACTTCGTTGATACAGTCGTAGATGATGCGATATAAGCGCACATCCACGCCTTCGTTCTCAGCCAGTTTGGACACCTGCGGATTTGGGCGCACGTGGAAGCCTACAATAATAGCCTCAGAAGCTGCAGCCAACATCACGTCTGCCTCCAAAATCGAACCGACAGCGCGGTGAATGATGGAAACCTTAACTTCCTCGGTGGAGAGTTTTTGGAGTGAATCCGTCAGAGCTTCCACAGAACCGTCTGTATCACCTTTGAGAATGATTTTGAGTTCCTGCACGCCACCTGCTTTGATGCGGCTTGCAATATCATCGAGCGTAACGTGGCGAACACGCTTGAAGTCCTGCTCACGCTTGATTTGCTGGCGCGTCGTAGCGATTTCTCGTGCTTCTACTTCGCTTTCCATAGCCACAAATGAGTCGCCCGCCTGCGGAACACCGTCAAAACCAAGAATCTGTACGGGCGAAGAAGGAATTGCCTCTTCAATGCGTTCGCCGTTTTCATTAAACATCGCTCGGACGCGACCGGAATGAATACCGCAGAGGAACGGATCGCCCACACGAAGTGTACCTTTTTGTACAACGACCGTTGCCACGGTACCTTTGCCTTTATCAATTTTTGATTCGACAACCGTACCACGAGCGTAACGATCCGGATTGGCACGAAGATTCAGGATTTCTGCCTCAAGAAGAATTTTCTCAAGAAGTTGGTCAATGTTCGTGCCTTTTTTTGCAGAAATCATTGCTGACTGATACTTACCGCCCCATTCTTCTACAAGAACGTTGTGGTCAGAAAGTTGCTGACGTACCTTGTCAGGATTAGCATCGGGTTTATCAATTTTATTGATTGCCACTACCATCGGCACATTAGCTGCGCGAGCATGGCTAATAGCTTCAATGGTTTGTGGCATGACGTTATCATCCGCCGCCACCACCAGCACCACAAGGTCTGTCAGCTGCGCTCCACGCGCACGCATAGCCGTAAATGCTTGGTGTCCCGGAGTATCAAGAAATGTAATGAACTTCCCATCGTTCATCTTCACACTGTACGCACCGATGTGCTGCGTGATGCCACCGGACTCGCCACTGACAACGCTTGTCTGGCGAATATAGTCCAGAAGTGATGTTTTGCCGTGGTCAACGTGACCCATGACGGTCACAATCGGAGCGCGGGGCTCAAGGAATTCTTCATCGTCCTCATCATCTTCCTCAAGTGACTCTTCGGCAAAAGCGTCCTCAAATTCCACTTCCAAACCGTAGTCAGCAGCCACAAGTGTAATGGTATCCTTCTCTAGGCGCTGGTTAATAGATACCATGAGTCCAAGACTCATACACTTGAGAATAATTTCGTTCGTGGGAACGCCAATATTGTCTGCAAGCTCAGCAACCGTTATAAACTCTGTAACGCGCAGAATTGCATCATCTAATTCACGAAGTTCTGCTTGATGTGCCATTTCATCGGCACGTTCTTGCTTGCGGCTTCGGCGCAATCTGCTACGCATTGCAAGTTGGGATTCTTCCTGTCCCGACAATGTACGGCGGATTGCTTTATCCACCTCGACAGCGCTTACCTGTTCGCGCTTGCCCTTTTTGCGTTTTTTCTTATTTGCTGCACTACCCGCAGCACCAGCGGCGACACCACCGACTGTACCGAATTTTTTCACAGGTGCCGGACTACCGGGTTTTGTCCAGTCTTTTGGTTTTGCTGCTGCCGGAGCGCCTGGTTTGGGGCGCGCCTCACCGCCTGCACGAGGTGCTCTACCATCCCCACTACGTCCACCGCCACGCTCGGCAGGCTTACCACCGCGCTCTGGAGCTTTGTTGCCGTCTTTACTACTGCCATCGCCACGACGACCACCAAGTTCAATTTTTCCAAGGATTGTTAATCCTGTGGGCATAGGAGTCGCATATGGCGCATTATCGACAAAGTATTCCACTTCACCTATACGTTTTTTGCGTTTGCGTTTGCCTTCTTCACTATGGTCTTCATGGGTGTCGTCTAATAATTCTTCTTCAGCGCCAAGAGTGCCCTCGTCTTTCGCTCCTAATAAAGGGGTATCTTCTCCCAAGACCGCTCCTTGAGGCTCAGTGCTCGGCTGCGAGGTCTCCGCTGCAATGACTGCCGGGGCGATATTCTCTTGAAAGTGCTCTTCTGAAGGAACATTTGCTACTACATCTGGCACAGCAGATTTTTCGGTAGTGGTGTTTTTGCTTTTCTTTTCTGCTTCAATTGCCTTTTCAGCACTTGGTCGAGGCTGTTCTTCGATTTTGGTCTTTTTCGATTTTCTGCGCGAAGAGGAATCATCAAGCTGAATTACCGTCCCGACTGCCGCACCATTATCAACTTTTGTCTCCCCGTTGCGTGTCTGCTTTTCAGCAGATGGTAACTCTTCGGTAACAGATGGCGAAGAAGAAGCAGAAAGAACATCATTTTGAGATGTGTTTTTGGGTTCGACTGGTTCAGCATCTCGGTTATCAGAGGTAACAGAAGATTCTGGGATTTGAATCGGCGGCGCAGGAGCACTTTGTGCTTGCTCGTCGTGGCGAACCTCATGATGCGTTTCTTGAGGTGCATCTTTCTCGCGCTGCTTTAATGCAGCAGCAGCCTCTTTCTGAAAATTCCCCAATACAAGATCAACCATGTCACCCGTGAGGGTTGAGGTTGCCTTGTTCTCAATAGCAAAGCCCTTCGCCTGCAAAAATGCAACGATAGTTTCCTTGCCGACATTTATCTGCGAGGCGATTTTGAAAAGTTTTGTTCCGATACTTGCCATAGAAAGATTGTAAAGTGATATATCCGAGAGGGCGCTTTGCTCCGCGCTGTGTGCCGAAAGTAAATTTTAGAGATTATCGTCGTGGTCGGGCGTATGAACGGGCGTTTCGGCGTGTGCATGACCATTGTGTGCATTGCCGTTTGGCGCTTCTTGTGCTATTACATTACCTACTTGATTCATGTCCACATGATGTACTTCTGCATTCTCAGCAGAAATAGCGACTGGCATAGAATCAAGTGAAAGGATGTAGTTGCGGACATCTGGGTTTTCACGCTCCTCGAATTCTTCAAGAATAATACCGCGCATTTCCACAAGCAATTCTTTCGTCATGCCCGGGATAGAAAGAATACGCGAGGGGTCAGCATTCAAGAATTCGCGGGCAGTGTCTATTTCTGCCTCAATAATACGCAGATAGAGATCTTTACCAAGCTCATCACGGAACTCAATCAGTTCTATATCTTCGATACCTTCTTTGACAAGTGAAATTGAATACCCTGTCAAGCGCGATGCCAGACGCACGTTTTGACCATTTTTGCCAATAGCAAGCGATACTTGGTCATCGCCTACAAGTACAGTACAAGATCGTGTTTCCGATGAAACCTGTATGTTTTTCACTTTTGCCGGAGAGAGCGCACGTGCGATAAACGTAGCGGGGTCTTCGGAATAGTTAATAACATCAATATTTTCGTTCGAGAGTTCGCGGACAATGGCGTGGATACGAATTCCCTTCATACCAACACACGCACCAACGGGGTCAATGCGGTCATCATACGACTGCACGGCAACTTTTGCGCGCTCACCGGGTTCGCGGGCGATTGCTTTAATGTCAATAAGTCGGTCGTAAATTTCAGGGATTTCAATTTCAAAAAGTTTTGCCAAAAATGCATTATCGGCGCGGGACAAAATAATATCGGGTCCGCCTGATGGACTCTGCTTCCGTACTTCTTTGATAATTGCCCGAATTGGTTCGTTTTTGCGATAACGCTCACGGGGAATCTGCTCTTCACGCGGCAGACGCATTTCGACATTATTGTGCATGACAAATACATCTGAGCGCCGCACATGATGGACTTCGCCAACAATGATTTCATTGGCTTTGTCGGCAAAGTATGTGTTGATGTTTTCACGTTCCACATCGCGTACTCGCTGATTCAACGTCTGACCGGCAGTGTTGACAAGGCGACGACCAAAGTTTTCTGCGATATTGTCGAGCGTAATTTCTTCCAGAAACTCGTCTCCGATATCATACTGCTCTACGCCTTGATTTGCTTCGCTTTGAGCAAGTTCAAGCACAGGGTCTTCCACTGTTTCGACAACCTTCATAATACGGTAAATCTCAATATCGCCTTTATCCATATTCACGACAATATCAAACTCAGCCCGCTCACCGTATTTCTTACGCACGAGCATCGACAGTGTTTCTTTGATGATATTTTGAAGCGCGTCTCGGTCAATTCCGCGATCGCGCGCCATCTCAGCAAATGCCTCAACGATGATACTTTTGTCGAATTTGGGTTTTGCTTTCCGTGCCATAGTAGAAATTACGAATGAGGAATTAGGAATTACGAGGTTCTATGTAGTATTGAACGAATAACGAGTATAATGTCAAATTGCGTAGCAACTGTAAAACAGAACTGCAGTTTCTTTTTAGAACTCCAACTCTACCACTGCCCGTTTTATTGTGCCTTGCGGCAATGTTAGGGGAAAAATCGGTACTGCGCTTACTTCTGGAGCAGCTTGATTTGAAAGAGCGTTGGGCGTTTTTGTCTGTTTGCCGTTTTTCGTACCATTTTTTGCTGGGCTTTCGAGTGTAATTACGTCGCCCTCCACAGCACTGATGCGTCCTTTTAGACTTGTTCCATCGGCAAGCTCTGCCGAGAGTAGTCGTCCAACGTTCCGCTCAAACTGCCAAATATACTGAAGGGGTCTTTCCACGCCCGGCGAGGAAACTTCGAGTCGATAAGCCATCGGAAATGCGTTCATTTCTTCCAACATCTCGCCAAGCATATGCGATAACTCGCCACATTCGTCAAGCGAAATACCTTCGGGCTTATCTACGAAAATCTCGACAATGCGACGTTCGCGGCTGCCGCGTATCTCTAACGCAACCAAATATGCTCCGCCTTGCAAGCAGCATTCTGCAACAATGGGATGCAGTCGAGAATGTAGCTGTGCTATATCTTTCGCCGAATCTTTTGCCAAGTCTTTCATAGCAAAGTGGATATACAAAAAATGGGCTTTTCTGACGAAAGCCCATCACAACAAGAACCGTTGGTTTGAACAAGCCACTAAATTAGTGAAAAAACTTATCCTTTCCAAAAATTTTCCCAAAGAAGCACAAGGCAGCACATAAATACAAAACGTGCATTTCTTGCTATTGGATGAACAAATGTTTGGGCGAGTGCTAATGAGTGTTTATCTTTGCTTGGGTAGGCACTCATGTATCACAATGCGCACACGCCATAGCAGACTACTTGCTAGTATGCGGCAATGTCGTGGCGGTCTCGTCGTTTTCCATCAACCACATCAACCAACAGATGTTTCAGATTTTCCGATGAATTTGCTATGATGCAGTTATTTAACGTCTATTACGCCAGCGTCCTTTTTACACGAAGAAACCGTTTCTGGATAGCATTTGTTTTTGTCGCTTCATGTATCATTGCGGGAGACATTGGAGCATGGCTCTTCATGCCTTTCATTACTCTGCCGATAGGACAGAGCGTTCTGATGGATATGTCATTTGCGCCCGAGACGTGGCTTGGAGTGGTGAGCATGATTATCGGGACACTGGTGGTCATTATCACCATTGCTTCCCAAGTCGTTCCGCGTATGATTGACGTTTATATGAATGACTGGCGGAGCTTGCTTTATGCGTGGTTTCTAGTTTTGTCTGCTCTACACGCCATTATTATCCAGAAATTGATGGAAATTCGCCCCTCAAGCGGACTGTACAATACCTTCGTTCTCCTGCCCCTGAGCCTTATTTTGGCGTTTCCCTATATTTACTATATTCTTGCGATGACCAAACCTTCGACGATTATTCGCAAGATTTACAATGAAAATATTACCCTCCTTCAAAGCCTTGCCTCGCCTAATCTTCGCCGTTGGCTACGCCTACGCGAAAACACATCGCTGACACAAGAGGAGCTGTTTCGATATTTGAATCAACTAGATAACATCCTCTTTTTTGTAACCTTCAAAGAACTGCAAGCACAGATTATTATCAATATCTGCTCCATCATACGCGAATATCTCAGAGTGAAAGAACTGCTTCATCCTGACTTTTTCAAAATGAGCCTTCAGGTAGCAACTGATATTTCCTTCCAAACGCTTGAAGTACAGTTCAAAGAAATTGAAGACACACAGACCTTCTACGAACTCAAGTGTCTGCGCATTCTCGGCGATGCTTACAATAAATGCTTGTATGAAAATGCCTTTGACCTCGCTTCCCTTTGCGGCTCAGAGCTTAATCTCGTTGCCGAAAGCGTGATGGAACTTGGCGACGATGTACTCATGGAATATATGCTCGTCCGATTCAATACCATGATGCGCTCTGCTTTCAAGCACGGTGTTTCCAATCTTGAGGCACGGAATCTCTACAATCTCGCCTTCCATTACAGCACCTACATCAAGCAGCTGGCACTCAATGACCGCAAAGAGCTGGTCAAAAAAGCCATGCGCTACCTCAAAATGTATGGCTCCGAAATCTTCCGCAACAGCCAGACTCAGCAGACACTCGCCTTTATCAACGACGTATTCACCTTCGAGATGAAAGAAGTCTTGATATTGATTAGCGAACTCGGCTGGGAACGCGATACTCAGCGCCAACTTCTCTGTGAGCTCCTCGAAATGGATGATTTACTCGTAAAAGCTCCCAACGCCACAAGTGATACCGTTTTCACTTCCGGTGTGCGCACCTTGCAAGCAGGTTTGGCACTTTTTTACATCTTTCAGCAGGATTACGAACTCGCTGCAATGGTCGTGGACGACATTTCCGATGACATCGTAGGCGTTGACCCCATGAAAGCCGCTGGCATGGTAGATGTTATCTGCAAGCGCATCGAAAGCGCGGAGCCAACCTTCTGGGAAGACACCGACCGAGGCAATAATAATATCTATTACACGCCTCACAAAGCACAAATTCCAGAGTTGCAATTCATGCTTCTGGAGAAAATTGAGATTTAATGCCATCTTTGCCGACACAGTTCTATGCCAGTCCTTCGTTTGCAGCCTGACGCTCTATTTCTTCACGTTGTTGTGAGGAGAGGGCAAAATCATCGGTTATGCGCCGCAATATATCCCACGAATAGAGTCCTGTATTGTGTCCGTCTTTCCAATCAGCTTGGATAGCGTAATTTCCCACCGCTTGAATACTTGATAGTTCGTACTTGCCCGGCGTCATTACCTGCATCCCGAACGAATACGTCGTTCCCATGATGGTTTCCCCCTTGCAGGCAGCGCATGGGCACTCGTCGCGAAAGGTACGGAGCGTGATGGTTGTTGTCACGCCGTCCGACCATTCGATAGAAAGCAAATATGGCTTCGGTCGAGAAATCTTTGTTGGAAAGGTGCTTGTCGTCATCATAGAGTTGCTGGAGTTGAGAGATAAAAAAGGCAGAGTTCGATAAAGGAAACTCTGCCCAAATGACGCATACAATCTACGTTTTATTGTTGCCCTTTACTTCATTTTCAAGCCTTCTTCTAAAAGCTCATTTACTTTATTCATCGAATCGGCTTCGGCGTAATACCGCAAAAGTGGCTCTGTGCCGGAGGCGCGAACGAGCAACCAACCCTTGTCAATAAAGAACTTGTAGCCGTCGGTAGTATCAATAGAGGTAACCTTGTAGCGACCGAGTTGCTTTGGCTTTTTTGCGCAGGCTTTAAGGATGTCTTGCTTGATTTTATCGGTTGTGCGCACGTCGCGCCGACGGTAACGGTGTACGCCAAACTCGTCTTCGAGTTCTTCCACCAGCTCGCTCAGTTTCTTCTTGCGCTTTGCCATCATCTCCAAGAGCAACATTCCATTGAAAATACCATCGCGCTCTGGGATATGGATAATCGTCCCCAAGCCACCCGATTCCTCGCCGCCAATAAGGATTTTATCGGTTGCCATCAGCTTGCTGACGTACTTGAAACCAATCGGAAGTTCGTGCAATTTGATGCCGTATTTATCACAGTATTTGTTTACCATCGACGTTAGCGCAATGGTTTTCGCCACAGCGCCGCGTTTCTTTTTGTCTTCGTACAAATACTTCAATAGCAGCATGAATACTTTGTGCGAATCCACAAAGTGACCGTTTTCATCCACAGCACCCAAGCGATCTGCATCGCCATCGGTTGCCAAACCAACGTCGTACTTGCCTTCTTTGACCTTTTCGATAAGCGTCGGCAGGTATTCCGCCATTGGTTCTGGGTGGTCAATTTCGCCAAAGGACGGATTGTATTCGCCATGAATCTCGTCAGCTTTGGGCAAAAGGTCTTTAATCGTGTTGATGCCCGCACCGTGCATCGGGTCGAACAGCACTTTTACGCCGGATTTGATAATGAGTGGCATGTCAATTTTACGCTTCACATAGCGCAAATATGATTCTTTCGAGCCGAAAGGACGAACCAACTTCTCTTTTACATACTCATCAAAAGTCTTGAACTTAATAGCTGGACGCTTCTTTTCAAGTGCCGCTAATTCTTTTTCTACTTCCGCGATGACTTCTGGGAAAGCCGGACCACCTGTGCTACTTTTGAGCTTATATCCGTTATATTCGGCTGGATTATGGCTTGCCGTGATAACGACGCCAATGGTCGCTTTCTTTTGTTTCGTCGCAAAAGATACTTGAGGCGTGGAAGCAATCGCTTCAGTGATATGCACCACAACCCCCTTGGAAGCCATAACACACGCTGCTTCTTCGGCAAATTCTCTGGAGAGGAAACGAGCATCGTAGCCGATGACGACACTTGCTTTCTTTTTGTCAACTTTTAGAGCATACAGCGCAGTTGCAAGGGCAACAATCTGTACGTTTTCAAAGGTAAAGTCGCGGGCAATCAGTCCGCGCCAACCATCCGTACCAAAAACTATCATATCGGTACACCATTAAAAATGAAACATATCGGTAAGTTAAGGATGACGACTTCTTCCGGGGTATCGACTTTTTCTTCACACACGCTGCCGTTCTTACGTCCCGGTAATATAGAAATTTATGCTGTGAGTATTAAAAACAGGCAGTTTTGGGAACACTGCGTACGCATTTATCGTTTCACTTTGAATGCTGATAAACCCGGATAGACCGCCTGAATGCCCAGCATTTGTTCAATTCGCAACAGTTGGTTGTACTTAGCAATGCGGTCAGTACGGCTTGCCGAACCGGTTTTAATTTGTCCGGCGTTGGTGGCTACCGAAAGGTCTGCGATAGTTGTGTCCTCGGTCTCACCCGAACGGTGCGAGATGATTGCGGTATAGCTATTGCGCTGTGCAAGCGCGATGGCATCAAGAGTCTCGGTGAGCGAACCGATTTGGTTCACTTTCACCAAAATTGAATTCCCAACGTTTTCGTTGATACCGCGCTGCAAGAAATCGACATTGGTGACGAAAAGATCGTCGCCGACAAGTTGCACCGATGAACCGAGTTCTTTTGTCAGTTTTGCCCAGCCCTTCCAGTCTTCTTCTGCCATGCCGTCTTCGATGGAAATAATTGGATATTTTCTGCTGAGGTCTTTGTACCACGCGACCATATCGTCGCTTGATTTTTCTTCTTGTGAAGACTTGTAAAGTTTGTACACGCCTTCTTTGCCGGAAGCATTCACCATTTCGCTGGCAGCTACATCAAGCGCAAGCATGATGTCCTCACCCGGCTTGTAACCTGCTTTTTCGATAGCCTGCATAATCACGTCCAGCGCCTCTTCATTGGATGCAAGTGACGGTGCAAAGCCACCTTCATCACCAACGGCAGTATTTGCACCCTTTGCTTTTAGAACGCCCTTGAGAGCGTGAAATACTTCCGTACCCATACGAATCGCAGTGCTAAAGCTATCAGCTTTTACTGGCACAATCATGAATTCTTGAAAATCTACATTGTTATCGGCGTGATGACCGCCATTGATGATATTCATAAGCGGCACGGGCAGGACTTTCGCATTCGGTCCACCGATATAACGGAATAGTTCTAATTCATGCGAGTCTGCTGCTGCTTTTGCGGTTGCTAGCGAAACGGCAAGAATGGCATTTGCGCCGAGACGCTTTTTATTAGGTGTGCCGTCCAGTTCGCGCATGAGGCGGTCAATCTCCACTTGGTCGCTTGCATCCTCGCCGATAAGCGCTTCACTGATTTCGCCTTCGATGGCTTCCACCGCTTTCAAAACACCTTTGCCAAGATAGCGTTTTTTGTCGTCGTCGCGAAGTTCGTGGGCTTCGTGCGCACCGGTGCTTGCGCCCGAAGGCACCGCAGCACGTCCGAAGGAATAATCATCTAAAATCACATCAGCTTCAACAGTTGGATTGCCGCGCGAATCAAGTATTTCACGGGCTTGGATGTCGAGAATTGTTGCCATAGACGAAGAGAAAAAATTGGAGAAATTTAGAAAAATGTGAAGTCTAGAATGTAAATGTAGTTTTTATTGTGGTACTTTATCCCGAACGTTCCTTTACCGTGCTCGCAAGAGAAAAAACGACTTCTCACGTTTCGTGACGGCATCGCTTTGTGTGATAACGAGATTTACACCATCGAAGGTGTACGTAAATTCACCATTGAGCAAAAGCGCCGTATCAGATACTGTTTTCATAGAGCGGTCAGTAAAGGTAATCTTCCGGTACGCCAGCTTGTACGCACCCTGGCTGGAAAGAATTCGTGAACTGTCGCCGAAGGGTGTCAGGCTGTATGTTTTGAGGGTTGAGTTTATTGACAAGGTTATTTCGCTCACACCACTTCGTAAACCAAGGGTATCGGCAGGATTGGCATGCGAAAGCGCATACTGACCTTGGTACTCACCCGAAGGAATATCCACCGGAGGATTAAGTATATCGTCACTACACCCCGTAAGCCATAAAGTGCCAAAGACGAACAACAAAAAAAGAAAAGGAAGAACGAGAATATGAGGCTGTCGCTTCCCGTGCGTGCAAAATGCGTTTGGAATGGTTTTCATTGAACACCCCACCATGAGAGGCAAGAAGTAGGATGGAGGGAGAACGATGGGGCTTTCGCCAACACATCGGCTTTTGAAGCACAACATAGCGTATTAGAGCGTTAATTGCAAGTGCGATTTGCAAAAAATGCTGTTCAGCAAAAAATTTCTTCGCTATTCGCGGAATTTTTACTATTCATCCTTGTTTTTGGCTTCTCTGTTTTCTATACCATCATTTTCAGAAGCGTTGTTGTCGAGAGGTTCCCCGTTCAGAAGTTGCGCCGCAATCTCTGGGCTAAGGTGCTCCGCAACACGCTCCACGATGGGATGTGGGTCGTTGGGGTCGAAAAGCATACCGGTACACAGGCACATTTTACGCTGTGTTCGAGACAGAATATCGTAATTCGGACAAGAACTGCAGCCATTCCAAAAGGTTTCGTCTTGCGTCAATTCGGAGAAAGGAGCCGGCACATAACCAAGCTCGGTATTAATTTTCATTACCGCATGACTGGTGGTAATACCGAAAATTTTTGCATCAGGAAATTTTTCGCGCGAAAGCTCGAAAATACGCTGTTTGATGCGCTTTGCCAAACCATCTTTGCGAAATTCCGGCACGACAATCAATCCCGAATTGGCAACAAATTCTTTGCCGCTCCATGTCTCAATATAGCAGAAACCCGCAAAACGATTGTCGTCCGTCAGGGCAATGACCGCCTTGCCTTCGTGCATTTTGTTGATGATATATTCCGGTTTGCGCTTGGCAATCCCCGTACCACGCACTTTTGCTGATGCCTCCATTTCAGCACAGATTTCCTCAGCAAAGCGCGTGTGTTCTTCGCTGGCAACCTGCACCCTGAAGCGGTCGTCGGCTGGCTGAAGAACAGGAAGCGGTAGGAGTGTTTCGGGAGATGAATTGACCGGAGGTTCGAGGACAGGTGCGGTATCACTACTGTTAGACATGAGCGTAATAACGAAAGAACGATGGAGAAAATTATGCAACGGCTGCAAATGAACGTCTATTGGCATTCACAGCCTCAGCGTTCATAGCTTCGACAAATTGACGGAAAAGATAGTCGGAATCGTGCGTGCCGGGTGCTGCTTCGGGGTGGTACTGCACACAAAAGATGGGCAAAGTGCGGTGCCGGAATCCCGACACGGTATTGTCGTTCAGATTGATGTGCGTTAGCTCAATCTCCGGCGGCATCGATGCTGCATCTACGGCAAAACCATGATTTTGCGACGTAATTTCAATTCCTCCCGTGAGAAGATTTTTCACCGGATGGTTCACGCCACGATGCCCGAATTTCATTTTGTAAGTGGTTGCTTTCAACGCCAAACCCAAGATTTGGTGACCCAAGCAAATACCAAAAACGGGCTTTTCGGCGAGAAGTTCGCGCACCGCATCAATGTTTACCGCAGCAGGGTCGCCGGGACCATTGGAAAGAAAGATACCGTCAGGGTTGTAGGCGCGAATGTCACTTGCTGTTGCGTTCGATGGGAACAGCCTAATTTCGCAACCATAGCTTGCCAGACGGCGCAGAATGTTCTTTTTGATGCCATAATCAATCGCTGCCACCCGTAATTTCTTGGGCGAACGGTAACCATTGACATTGAGAATGTATGGTTCGTCGGCTTCTTGGTACAAATGTGCTTCTTTGCACGTCACATAGCCCGTCAAGTCAAGCCCGTCCATGCTTGGGATAGCGCGGGCACGGTCTATGAGTACATCCGTATTTGTCTCCTTAGCCGAGACAATGCCCCGCATCACGCCTTCACTCCTGAGCACCCGCACTAAAGCTCGCGTATCCAGCCCCTCAATACCAATTTTGTGATTGAGTTGCAAAAATTCCGCTAATGAGTGCGATGCCCGCCAATTCGAGTATATTTTGGAATACTCGCGTACAATCAAGCCCCCAGCCTGCATAATGCCGGACTCCACGTCGTGAATGTTCACTCCATAATTGCCGATGTGGGGATAGGTAAAGGTCAGGATTTGCCCGTAGTAACTGGGATCGGTAAGTGCTTCTTGATAACCGGTCATGGCGGTGTTAAAAATTACCTCGCCTTGTGCCTCGGCTTCGGTATCCCCAAAAGCAAAACCGCGAAAGGTCATTCCATTTTCAAGCGCTAACAGTGCTGGTGTCATGTATGTAGTATAGGGCAAAATTCGCCACTATTGAGCTGTCGTATTGCTAGAGCGCGGGCGTTACGCCCTAGCACACAGGCGTACAAAATACGGAAATTATGAGACTTTGCCAATGATGAATATGTTGTCTGTATTGCCGCCGTTTTATCTTTCCATAACAGTCTCACGCCTTCGGGTATCAGGTATTTGCTCTCGGCTGTTGGATTTGTGCGGTATTGCCCTTTTTTGTACATTTGGGTTCTCCGAAAATGTGCGCAACATTTTCTCTCATCGTATCGGGTACAAGCCTCTCTCCTCTCGCGTTTTTTCACTTGCAGCCCGTTATTCTTCAACCTTGAATTCAAGAGGGAATAAAAATGGTATTAGAAAGACAACAACAAAGGGCGAGAAAGAGTATTCTTTCTTGCCCTTGCTGTATCTGTAATGAGCCTGAAGACTAGTTGCGAAGCGGCTTGCCCGTGGTCAGCATCGCCATAACACGCTCTTGTGTTTTGGGCTGCTTCCAAAGGTCAACAAAAACTTCGCGCTCTAAATCATGCATATATTCTTCGCTGACTTCGGTAACGAAGTTTTGCGTGCCACCGGAAAGAACGCGAGCAAGCGCCTTTGCGAGATGTACATCGTAGTCGCTGATGTAGTTTGCCTCGCGCATACCCCAAATTGCCATAGAAAGGTTTGCGTATGCAGCCTCGCCCAGAACCTTGATGCGGCGCGGAAGCGGCGGAAGGTAATCCACAGCCAATTCCTGTACGCGGCGCTTGGCATCGGCAATAACACGCTGGCGGTTCATGGTGATGATATCGGTTGGCAAGAGCAAGCCCATTTCTTGCGCTTCGTATGCCGAAGTTGAAACTTTTGCCATAGAGATAAGCTGAAAAGCGCGTTTGACAGCTTCAAACGGTTCTGCCTCGGGGTGTAATTGCTGATTGAAACGCCACAGCAGTTCCGTACAGCCGCCGCCAGCAGGAATCAAGCCTACGCCTGCTTCTACCAATCCCATATAGGTTTCCGCACCAGCGACGCGGGCATCGGCAATCATGGTCATTTCCACGCCACCGCCGAGTGTCATATTGAAAGGAGCAGTTACAATCGGGAATGGCGCATAGCGTAGAGCACGAATAGCAGTCTGGAAGCGAATCATTTCTGCATCAATGGCATCGAACATACCGGATTGTGCTGCCATTGCCATCACGAGTACATTCGCTCCGGCACAGAAATTATCGCCTTGATTACCAATAACCAAGCCCGTATAGCCGTTTTTCGGGATAATCTCAACGGCAAGCTCCATAAGTGCAGTCACGTCTTGCGTCAGCACGTTCATCTTTGTGTGCTTCTCAAGCAAGAGAACGCCATCGCCGATGTCCACAAGGCTTGCATTGTCCATACCTTTGATGATTCGCTTGTCATCGCGGCGAACGTCAGGGATATGGATAACGCCCGCGGGACGTGGCATTGGTTTATCATCCGGGTAGAATTTTGCACCCTTTGCGGCATACTCTTGGAGAATTGCCGGAATATCTTTACCCATTTTTTTGAGTTCACCAATAACATATTCCAAGCCCAAAATATCGCACGTCTCGAAGGGACCGACCTGCCAGCCGAAACCCCAGCACAAGCCGTTGTCAATCTCCAAGTACGAATTAGCAACAACGCCGACTTTGCTTGCAGCGTAGTGAATCATCTCGAATGTGGTGCGGCGGATAAACTCGCCATTGACATCTTGCAATGCAAAAGCAGCTCTAATGCGATCTGCAAGCGGTTTTTCTTTTACCTTTTCCAGTTCGGCAATTTTTACTTTGCCTCGGTCTTCGTATTCAAGCGTGTCGAAGTTAAGGGCAAGGATTTTGCGTTTGCCTTTTTCATCGCGTGTTGCTTTGTAAAAGCCCGATTTGGTCTTATCTCCAAGCAATTTTGCTTCCATCATCTTTGGTACAATCGCCGGAATATCAAATTCTTCGCCCGTGGAGTCTTTCAGACCTTTGGTAACGTGAAAGATGATGTCGATGCCGCTCAAATCAGCTGTACGGAAGGTAGCGCTGGAGGCACGTCCCAGAATCGGACCCGTCAAAACGTCCACGACATCTTGCTTCAATCCAAGTTCAATCATGATATTCATTGCCTTCACCATAGAGAACACGCCGACGCGATTCGCCACAAAGCCCGGTACGTCGTTTGCAATCACAATGCCTTTGCCAAGAACGTGGTCGCCGAAATGCTTGAGTTCTTCGATAACTTCCGGTGCGGTTTCGTTGGTGGGGATGAGTTCCAGCAGGTGCAGATAGCGTGGTGGGGTGAAAAAGTGTGCGCCGATAAAGCGTTTTCGAAATGCTTCGGAGCGACCTTCAATTTGGAGGTGCATCGGTATTCCGCTTGAGTTACTGCTGATAATCGCCGTCGGGGAGACGTGTTTTTCAACCTTTTCCCACAATTGTCGTTTAATAGTCAGGTCTTCCAAGACTGCTTCGACAATCCAGTCCGCTTCAGCAAGTTTGGCAATATCATCTTCGGTGTTGCCAACGGTAATCAGCCGTACGCGGTCTTTACTCATAAACGACGCAGGCTTGGCTTTGGTAGCGCGGTCGAGACCGGCTTTTCCGATAGCGTTGCGGTCGTTGCCCTCTTTGGCAGGAATATCAAGCATCAGCACCGGAATACCGGCATTAGCGATATGTGCAGCGATTGCTGCGCCCATAGTACCTGAGCCGATAACGGCAGCGCGGCGGATTTTGTGGGACATTGAAAACCTCGTTGTCTGGATGAAGTGAAATAAATCTATTGGGTTAAAGCCAGTTTTTTTAATCGCTCGGTATCAACCGTTTGCATATCAACTATTTGAACGCAGGAAGATAACGAAAAAAGAAGTCAATGCAGAGTTTGTGATAGCGCGGCAAGCGTTCCACTATATCAATATGAAACGCTTGCCTAAGCAGAGTAGATTTT
This sequence comes from Ignavibacteria bacterium, assembly GCA_014654705.1. GTDB lineage: Bacteria > Bacteroidota > Ignavibacteria > Kapaibacteriales > UBA4661 > PH2015. Next base: position 96,219 of record JACVZY010000059.1, on the reverse strand, counting down.
GTCTTTGATTCAGGCTTTTTACGCTTGCTGCCCAAGCTGCTCTTGCACAATTTTGAGCAGGTCAGCTGGCCAGATTGGTTTCGTCAGATACGCATTCGCACCGAGCGCTTTGCCCTTCGCAACGTCCTCTTCCGATGCTTTCGCCGTGAGGAAAATTACCGGAATCTTCGCTGTCGCTGCATTCTTGCGTAGTTCCTGGATGAAGCCGTAGCCATCCAAAACAGGCATAGCAATATCGCAAATAATGACATCCGGCATACTCTGGGTCGCCATTTGCAAGCCAATCGAGCCGTTCTCTGCGTAGAATGCTTCAAAGCCAGATATACGCAGCATCATTCCGACACTGCGGCGAATTGATTCGTCATCTTCAATAACAAGGATTTTTTTCATAGCGCTGTGAAATGAAACATAATGAGGAAACACGTAAAATTAACAGTCATTGGGTATCTGTGCAAACGAATACTGCACACTTTTGTCAAGAAATGAGATTTATTTACGATTATTTGAAATTTGGACAGATTCTCGTCCGAAGATTATCCTTACGATACATCGTGTATAAGATGAGAATCTTGCTCAAACGGCGAGGCAAGGGGTAACGTGACTGTAAAGGTTGTACCTTTGCCTAGGTCGCTCTGCACCGAAATAGTCCCGTTCAGATATTCGACCATTTTTTGTACAATTGCCAACCCCATACCCGTACCGCCGATATTGCCGATATTTGTTCCGCGATGAAACGGCTCGAAGATGCGTGGCAAGTCGTCATGCGGAATCCCGATGCCGCTATCTTGTATATTGAATACGATTTGTTCGTCGTTCAGATTGACATTAAAATAGACCGGCGAGCCGTCGGGTGAGTACTTATCGGCATTGGAAAGCAGATGGTCAAGGATTTGACGCATCATTCCTTCATCCACAATATAGTCTTGTTCGCGTACCGGTGGCGCGTAGAGCAAGGTGTGTTTTTGCCCGTAGCGTTCCTGCACGTTGGCAGCGAAGTCTGCGCACCATGAGCGAATCTTCATGGAAGAGCGCTTAGGGCGAATCTCTCCGGCTGCTGCCCGTCCAAACATCAGCAAATTGTCCAGAAGTCCCGTCATATGGTGCACTCCGTTGCTGATGCGTCCAAGGCTTTCCAAACGCTCCTCTTCGTTGATAACGTGTGCAAAATCTCGCAAAATACCGACCGAAAGAAGAATGGACGTTAGCGGCGTGCGAAATTCGTGCGATGCAATGGTAACGAAGCGGGTTTTGAGTTCGATAAGCTCTTTTTCTTTCAAAAGTGCCTTGTTCATTTCCTCTTCGGCGCGGCGGCGCTCGTCTATGTCCAAGAGAACACCCTGATAGCCAATCACAACGCCATCAGCATCACGAACTGCCATAAGACTGTCTTCCACCCAGCAAGTACGACCTTTGGGCGTAATCAAGCGATATTCGCGGCGCAGGTGGTCTGATTTTGTCTTGGAAAGGTGCCGGAAACTATCGAAAACCTTATCGCGGTCGGCTTGGTGAACATGGTGCAAAAATGAAATTGCGCCCGATGTAAAGTCTTGAGCCGTAAATCCAAATTGGTTGATATTTTCACTAACAAATTCTAACGGAAAACTCGGCTTGAGAGAGAACTGATAAATAACAGCCGGGCTTTTGTCAATGATAACTTTTGCTCGCCGGAGCATATCTTCTGCTTGCTTGCGGCGTGTGATGTCCAGCACAAAAACGATGAGTTTTTTACCGTCATCTTCATTGGACGCACTGTCGTTGGTGCTGTGAACGGAATCCGTAAGCACGGTAATCGGCTGACCGGATTTGGTCAGCAGCGTCCGTTCACCCCGCATCTCCGCCTGACCACTGAAGATACGACGGTAGAGCGATTCTACTTGTGGCAGCTCTTCGGTGCTAAAGAGCATTGAAAACGGTTTACCCTGTAATTCTTTTGCATCGTAGCCGAATAAGGCGCAATAGGCTGGGTTTACGTACTCAAAGAGACTTTGCTGATTTGTAATACAAATCCCGACCGGCGACTTCTCAATAACATTGCGAAACCGCTCCTCACTTCGACGGAGACTGGACTCTACCGAGCGGCGGTCTTCCATCTCTCGCTCCAGTTGCTTGATAAAATCGTGCATCACGTCTGTCCGCTTGCGGAGCTGATGCTCGACCCCATCACGCTGACCTATTTCGGCTTGCAACTGCATTACAAGCTCTTGTAAAAGCTCGGTGCGTTGGCGCAAAAGGTACTCAAATTCTTGCGTGGTGCGATGAAGGCGCGACTCTATATCCAGCCTATGATTTGTTTCTTCAGCTAGGCGCTGTTCCAACTGAGCAATGCGCTCACTGGCACTTTCAAGAGAATTCTCAGTGAAAGCGCCTGGCTGCCGGAATGTATCCGATAGCACTTGTTCAGTTGTAGCGGGCAATGATGTTTTCTTTGCCATAGCCTGTTAACCTTCGGAAGCCTTGTCTGGTGCGTCGTGTACTTCACCGATGCTTGAGTGGGGAAGAGTTTATTGCCGTTTTTCTAGCAAACCTGAATCTAGCACTTAATTTGCGATTAAACAAACGATGATTTTGTCTCGAAACGGAAAACAGGGACTTGAGCTTGTCATACGTTAGCGTTTCGTTGATTTTGTTGCTGTTCATAATTTTCACCACAGAGACATCGAAAATGAATAAAAATTAACCATTTATACATTGAACGCACACAAAATTTGGCATAATTTTGTGTGTTCTACAAAATGCTCTGCACGCATCGTAAGCCTTCACTCTTTTTACCACTTTTTGGTACGCATAATCTTCCCAATGTCAACCGCAGAAATAGCAAATCCCTCCGCCGTAAAGCCGCAGCGCTTTTATATTCTTGACCTTGTTCGTCTCGTGGCGATGATAATGATGATGCAGGGACATACGCTGGATGCAATGGTGTCCGCGCAATACCTCAATCTTGCTGATTTTCCGTGGAACATCTGGCATTTTCTGCGTGGCTTGACTGCACCAACGTTCTTGATGATTTCCGGTGCTGTCCAAGTCTTCGCCACCAAGCGTGACGCCTATGGCTCCATCGCCTTCGATGTCTTCCGAAAGCGTATTGAGTGGGGGTTGATGCTCATTGCGATTGCCTATTTGCTAGTTTTTCCGGCAAATCGCATTTTTGATTTGCCGTTTGTTCCGGCTGACGGCTGGCGTGCGTTCTTCCAGACCAATATTCTGCACGTCTCCGGTGTCACGCTTATTGCAACGATGCTGCTAATGAAAGCCACGACCAATAACCGCACGTTTGCAATCGCCTCGCTGATGATTGCTGCTGGTATTCTTGCCTTCGCGCCTATTGCCGACACGATAAATTGGTTTGCGTTTATGCCTGAATGGCTGGGTGCATATTTCTCATTCAAGCATGGTTCGCTCTTCACGCTTTTGCCTTTTGCTGCATATATGTTTGTTGGCGTAGGCGTGGGAACGCTTCTTGCAGAAATTCCTGCCAATGAGCGTGAGCGTCGTTTCCCGGTCTATGCTTTTGGAGTTGGCGCATTATGCCTTCTCTTTGGGTTTATCGGCACATATTTTCCGATGACGCTCTATCCGCAGCACGACTACTATCTGACCAGCCCTCACTTTGCTCTCATTCGTATTGGCTGTGTCCTTGTGTTTATGGGCGTACTCACCTATCTCTACCGCTTCACTCGTCGCTTCGAGGAATACTACTCTCGCTTGGGCAAAAAATCGCTCTACATTTACACGGCGCATCTTATTTTACTCTTTGGTACACCATGGTTTGGTGGGCTTGCCCGTGGGGTTACCTACCGTTCGATGACGCTTGCAGAAGGTGCATTGGTCGCACTTGCGGTTGTTGCGTTTACTCTTGTCAGTGCGTACATTCTCGACTATTATCAACGCCACTCCCATCCTATTCGCAAGGGTATTCGCTTTTCGCTTGGAGCGATATTACTGTATGCCCTGCTTGTCTAAGAGCCTGAATTCAAATAGTCTCCTCAGACCACATACTGCAATAAATCAGGTCGGTCGTTCAAATACTCATAGGTGATGTTTCGTGCTTTCATGCGCTCCAAAAGCGAATCGAAATCCTCACGCCGTTGCAGTTCCAATCCCACCACCGCCGGACCCCTTTCACGACTGGTTTTCTTGGAATACTGAAAATACGCAATGTCATCGGTTGGTCCCAGCACCTCAGACAAAAATTCTCTGAGCGCACCGGCTCGCTGTGGGAAGCGGACAATGAAGTAGTGTTTAAGCCCTTCGTAGAGCATGGAGCGCTCTTTGATTTCTTCGGTGCGTGTAATGTCGTTGTTGCTGCCACTGACAATACACACTATATTTTTACCCCGTATTTCCTCCCGATAATGCTCCAATGCCGCAATAGAAAGCGCCCCGGCGGGTTCGACAACGATTGCTTCTTCATTGTACAGCCGCAGAATTCGCCCACAGACTTGTCCTTCCGGCACCAGCACAACATCATCTAAAAATTCTTTGCAGATAGCAAGCGTCAAATCACCTACGCGCTTCACGGCTGCTCCATCCACAAATTTATCAATTTTCTCTAGCGTTGTGTTCACGCCGTTTTTCAGCGATGTGTGCATGGCAGGTGCACCGAGTGGCTCCACACCTATCAGCTTCGTGCGGGGGCTGAGTGTCTTGAAGACGCTTGACACGCCCGCAGACAAGCCGCCACCGCCAATCGGCATAAACACATAGTCAATTTGCTCTTCCGTATCGTCAAGGATTTCCAATCCTACTGTTGCCTGCCCTTCTATTACTTTCGGGTCGTCGAAGGGATGGATAAAGGTCTTGCCGTTGTGGGTGCAGTCCGCAAGCGCTTCTTTGTAGGCATCGTCAAAGGTATCGCCCGTCAACACCACTTCGACGAATTCCTTACCGAACATTTTCACTTGTCGTACTTTTTGATTCGGTGTTGGTGCGGGCATAAAAATTTTACCATGAATCCGTAATTTTTGACACGAAAACGCCACACCTTGCGCGTGATTACCCGCCGAAGCGCAGACCACGCCTCGCGCCAGTTCATCCTGCGAAAGGCTTGAAATCTTGTTGTACGCCCCACGAATCTTGTAGGAGCGCACAATTTGTAAATCTTCGCGTTTCAAAAAGATATTTGCGCTAAACTCTTCGGAAAGATTCGCATTTTGCTCAAGCGGCGTCTGCCGTGCCACGCCACGCATAGCGAGTTCGGCAGCTTTGACGGCTTCAAGACGAGGGATAAAAATGGTCGGAGTGGAAGTCATTATTTTTAATTGATGTTCAACAATGTGCCAAGAGGCATGGACAAGAAGATACTGATTTTTGCAATAAAATGGTAGCGCTCTGAACAAAAATCCCCGACGCACTGCTTCAAACGGCACATCGGGGAGAAAAATACTTTTCACGTTCTTACCTGGCAACGACCATTTTTTGAACAAAACGGCGATTGGGGAGTTGAATGTGAACCACATATACACCGGAAGAAAGTGCGCTTGCATCTACAGGCAGTGAGTACTCACCCGCCGAAAGCTGCGTGTCGGTTATTGTCATCACGGTTTGTCCCATAGCGTTTACCATCGTGATTTTGACCGGCATATCGTCGCCAATTGAGAAATTCACGGATGCTGTGTTCGCAACGGGATTCGGCATAATACCGCTAAATGAGGTATTGAAGTTCTCTACGCTCACCTCTTGGGCAATCGTAAAGTCCTCATCCTGCTGTGGTGCTTCCGGAGCCGGTGGCGGGGTAGTACCGGCAGCGGCAGTCTGTACGCTCGTGTACGTAGCTTTCACTACCACACGCTGTGCGGGATTAGTTGTACTGGCATTTTTGATACGAATGGTATACCAACCGGAGTTTGTGGGCGTATAGGTCAGCGTTTGATTGCCGGTGCCGTTTTTGCTGGAAACTTGCGTACCGGCACTGTTGTTGATATACACCGTCAAACTCTGCGTCAAATTGGTCGGATAGGTGTTGAGCGTAATTGATTTACCACCTTGATTATAGATGCGTCCAACGGTACGCGGAGAAGTAGAATTTGCCGGAAGAGCGCCGCCCTGCTTGAGTGAACTGGGGTGGCTGTCTCCGAGGTCATTCGACATATCCCATTCATGGCTGGTTGTGCGGACTGCCGGAGCAAAGGCAGCATCAAAATTCGCTTGCTGGCTCGTCGGTGCCCAGATGGAGTACCCACGGCGCGTGAGTGAACCATTGCATGGCGGAATTTTGATGAGAACACGCTGGTCGCCTTGCACGGTCGTTGTGAACCCTGCATAGCTTCCACCGTAATCTTTCAGCACCGTTCCTGCAGGGAAATCACTGTTCACCCAGACTTGCTGCTCGGTGGCAAACGCATCTGAAGCCGCAATGATTGCCTTTGCGCTCCGCTCAATCACCAACGCATCGCCGTTGTTTCCTTGTACGAAGAACTCACCATTGCTTGCAGTGCGGACTTTGTAGGCTGCTGATTGGAAATCGAACTTTTTGAAACAACGAATGATATTAGCAATATCGTCACGGACGGGTAAATCAGTCGTATTGGTCGGCTGGTGTGTGAAGCGTTTACTTGTGCCACCCACATTGAAGAGGTCTTCAAAAAACACCTGTGGTGAGCCGTCCACGGCACACATCATCGCATACGCCGCCGCTAGACGCGGATCGAAGGGATCAATGTGTGCAGCAAGCTCTTCACTAGTGTTCCAACCGATATAGTTACCATTTGCATCAACTTGCGGACGAAAGGTGTCGTGATTATTCACAAACGGGACCGTACGAGAGCGATTTACTTGCTGTGCGTTTTTGATGTCAGCCATGTAATAACCACCACCGCCGGATACCATGCCATAGATTGCGCCACGCAAGCTAAAATCAAACGTACCCGAACGGTTGCTGACGTTTGCGCACCATGTGTCAAGCTGGCTAGCTCCACCGACATATTCGCCGACGGCAAACATATTCGATGTGCCGCTTGCCCAACCTGCATTATTTTGCAAATCGTTCAGAAAAGCGTCGGTGAGCCACGTTGGGAAGTGCTTGACAGCATCCAAGCGCACACCGTCGAAACCAGCTTGCTTTTTGAGCCATACACCCCAATTACGAGCGCCGTCGTACATATAGTTCGAGGCTTGTGCAGGGTTGTAGAGCGCATTTGAGCTTGTTCCGTAGGCGTTGTTCTCATAGCTGACATCGGGACCAAAGAGTACGGTGTTAATATCATTCGTGTTCACCTGGTTATTAAACTGGTTCGGATAGAAATTTTCCCAGTTTTTGTGCCAGCGACCTGAACGCGCAAGATAATTGTTCGCCGTTTCATCTGTGGCGGGTGTAGCATAGCTGACGTAGCGGAAGTTTTTGTAGCCGGATGTCCTACTGTCGTTAAAGTTAGCAATAGCATACGGGTCTTGTCCGCCTGCCCCGTTTGCCGAGCCTGCACCATCGATGTGGTTCAGCACGATGTCTTGAATAACCTCTATACCGTTAGCGTGTAGCACCGCAATCATGCGCAAATACTCGTCTTTGGTGCCAAAGCGCGTTTTGAGCGTACCGCGTTGATACTTGTCGCCGAGGTCATAATGGTCAAAGGTACTGTATCCCATTTCGTACACAAATCCCTGCGGGTCTGTGCCGCCGTTAGCGCCTTTTGGTGCTGAGGGTATCCACACCGCATCAATACCCATTGCTTTCAATCGTGGTGCTAAGTCTGCCAAATAATTCCACCAACCGTTGTTGTAATTGTTATTCTTACAATTCCACCAGAAGGCTTGTAAGACCACCTTTTTCGGCTGTGCCGAAAGCTGCGCGGCAGCCGATGTCAGAAAAAATACGACCGTGATGATTGCAACGATACGTTGCCATACGGCGCGAAGGGATTCGCGTCGAGAATATACCATAAAAAAGCTCCTTGGTTTGGCGCAGCCACGTGAAAAACTGCTACCAAAAAAAATTTGGGTGAACACACAATGGATTGAAAAGCCTGTTGAAGCCGCATAAGCACGCAACTCCAGATAAGCGTCACAGAAAGGTAGAAGATGATAAAATAGAACTACGAACACACAAAAAGCATAACAACGCACTTAGCGCAACAATGTGATAACCGAGATAGCGATTGTTCGGGGTAGTGATAACAACTCTAGCGCATCAAACTCTCTCTCAATTTTCGGGTTTTCCACCTCAGAATAACAAGCCGAACAAGGCTAAAGGCAATAATAACGCCAATCAAATTTACAACACAAACAATTCCAATTGAGTCATAGACTGGTATGCCAAGACTCGCGTAACGACTGATGCCGGAGGCAATCGCTACTGGCATAAGCAACAGTGAAGTCAGACTGCGCACTAGGCGCGGAAGGGATTCGTGGACAGTAAAAAATACCGTGAGCAAGACCGAAATGGTCAGAATGGTGAAAATGGTAAGAGTCTTGCTCACAGTAAGGACGCGAAAGAAAAAATTTCAGTGCCTCTTAAGCAGCTTTGAGTTCGAGGGCGGACGTAACATCTTGCTTATTCGTGCCATGCGCGGCAAGCATTCGGTTGATAGCGGACAAATATGCTTTTGCCGAAGCAACGATAATATCAAGGTCTGCACCGTGTCCGCCGAAAGTACGTGGATTTTCTTCCAGCGTTTCTAGGCGCACCGTTACTTCGCCCAAAGCATCCATACCTTCGGTGATAGCGTGAACAGCGAACTCAAGCAGATTACACGGCGTTTTGATAATATCGTCAATCGCCTTAAACGCCGCATCAATAGGACCAGAGCCAAGAGCCGCGACGGTCGTTTTTCGCCCTGCCATATCGCGCAGACAAACCGTAGCCGTCGGCATACCTGTTTTGCCACAAATCACCTGCATATCTTCCAACGTGAAGAATTCGCGTGGCTGATAAAGTTCATCGGACACAATAGCCTCCAAGTCCGCATCGGTAATGGTTTTCTTCTTATCGGCAAGCTGCTTAAAGCGGGCAAAGGCTTTATCAAGTTCTTCGTCATGGAGCGGATAGCCCATTTCCTTCAAGCGCATTTTGAACGCATGACGACCGGAGTGTTTACCCAAGACCAGACGAGAAGCTGTCCAGCCGACCGTTTCCGGCTTCATAATTTCGTAGGTTTGCCAATTTTTCAGCATTCCGTCTTGATGGATTCCTGCTTCGTGGGCAAACGCATTCGCGCCCACAATAGCTTTGTTGAACTGAATATTCAAGCCTGTGTAGTGCGAAACCATCTGCGACGTGCGAGCGATATGCTGCGTATTGACACCAGTAAACACGCCATACTGCGGTGAGCGCGTTTGAATAGCCATGACCACTTCTTCCAACGACGTGTTTCCGGCACGTTCTCCGATGCCGTTAATAGTCACTTCCACCTGCCGTGCGCCATTACGAACGCCTGCAAGCGTGTTGGCGGTCGCTAAACCCAAATCATTGTGGCAGTGCGTAGAAAAAATGACGTTTTTCGCGCCAGGCGTTTCTTCGCGAAGATAGGCAATAAGAAAACCGTATTCTTCGGGAGTGCAGTACCCGACCGTATCGGGAATGTTGAGCGTCGTAGCACCCGCTTCAATAGCAGCTTTCAGGACGTGAACCAAAAATTCTTTGTCCGAACGCCCGGCATCTTCAGGCGAAAACTCCACATCCGGCTTGATTCCCGCATTGGTAAAGTGCTGCACGGCATAGCTGACCATTTCGCTCACCTTTGCCAGAACTTGCTCGCGGGTCATCATCAGTTTGTATTGCAAGTGAATATCACTTGTGGCTAGAAACGTGTGAATACGCGGCTTTGCGGCATGGCGAACTGCCTGCCAGCACTTGTCAATATCACCCTTTGTTGCCCGCGCTAAGCCCGCAATAACAGGCGTATGCAAAGTAATCTGCTCACCCGGAGCCGGATTACCAACCTCAATAGCAATACGGCGTACAGCTTCTAAATCATCCGGCGAGGCAGCCGGAAAGCCAGCTTCGATTACATCCACTCCCAGTACTGCTAACTGGCGGGCAATTTCGAGTTTTTCAACGCTCGTCATTGATGCTCCGGGCGACTGTTCGCCGTCGCGGAGCGTAGTATCAAATATCAACACCTTATCGTCGGCATTGACATCATTCAGGACAATGTTCATACACAACTCTCTAAACTGTGAAAAATAAACAGCATAACGTTCTCTGAATTCGCTACGCGCTTGAGATTTATATTGTGTTTCGACTGCCATTTAAGTAATGGTTTGAAAATCGAAAGGTTGAGTGCTCACACAATAAGTACGAAAAAGAATATACAAACTTTACGCTTCAAAGTCAATGGTGCGAATGTTATCGACACGAAACACCTCATTTCTTCATCTGAGATTCATCGAAAATTCATAAAAACTCAAAAAAAAACGTGTAGCTCATCTTCAGAATGAACTACACGTTGCAGCAAAAAACCAGATAATCGCTTACGAGATTTTCTTCGTTACGCTTTTCCCTTGCATAAAGAGCAGCATATAATCACGGCTTCCGGCTTTGGAATCTGTGCCGCTCATATTAAAGCCACCGAAAGGGTGTACATCCACAAGAGCGCCTGTGCACTTGCGATTCAGGTACAAATTACCCACAAAAAACTCATTGCGCGCACGTTCCAAACGCTCTTCGCTTTTGCTAAACACCGCACCGGTCAAGCCAAACTTTGTTCCATTCGCAATTTCAAGCGCATGGTCGTAGTTTTTGGCTTTGATAACTGCCAGCACGGGACCGAAGATTTCTTCTTGTGCTATGCGGGCTGTGGGCTGTACGTCGTCAAAAATTGTTGGTTCAATGTAGTAGCCGTTCAAATCCGCTACTTTCTTACCACCGGTAAGCAATTTACCTTCGCCTTTGCCGATTTCGATGTACTCCAAAATTTTGGTTTCAGACTTGAGCGAGCAGACCGGTCCTGCAATAGCATCGTCCTTTGCGTCGCCGATGGTAAGCGCCTTTGTGGCAGCCACAAGTTTTTCGACAAATTCTGCATGGATTTTTTCATCTACAATCACGCGCGAACACGCCGAGCATTTTTGCCCTTGGAAGCCAAATGCCGCAGCAACCGTGCCTTTTACCGCCGCGTCAATATCAGCATCATCAGCAACAATCGTCGCATCTTTGCCACCCATTTCTGCAACAACGCGCTTCATCCAGAGCTGCCCCGGCTGCGCTTTTGCGGCAAGTTCATTGATGCGAAGACCGATTTGCATGGAACCGGTGAACGTAATGAAGCGAGTTTTAGGGTGCTGCACAAGAAAATCACCTACTTCGAGCGGATCGGCAGAAAGGAAGTTCAGTACACCCGGTGGTAAGCCTACTTCACGCATAATATCCGCAAAAAGCCAGCCCATCATGGGCGTTTCCGCAGCCGGCTTCAGCACAACCGTGTTGCCCGCCACAATAGGCGCGGCAGCTGTTCCGACCAAAATAGCAAAGGGAAAATTCCACGGCGTAACCACAAAGCCTGCGCCCAGAGGAATATAAAAATACGAATTATCTTCGCCTTCAATGGCGGTTAATGGCTGCTTTTGGGCATAACGAAGCGCCTCACGTCCGTAAAACTCCAAAAAGTCAATTCCTTCGCACGTGTCTGCGTCGGCTTCCAAAAAGTTTTTTCCGGCTTCGGAAATCATCCATGCATTGATTTCAAGGCGACGCTTGCGAATCACATCGGCAGCTTTGAAGAGATATTCAGCACGCTCGGCAGCACCAACCTTTTTCCACGACTCAAACGCCGTCCATGCAGCGTTCAACGCTTCTTCTGCTTCTGCTTTCGATGAAAGCTGGAACGTGCCGATGGTCTCGCTAAGATTGGACGGATTCAGCGAAGTCAGTTTTTGCGCAGTAACTACTTCTTTGCCACCAATAAAGTTCGGGTATTCCTTCCCAAACTGAGAGCGAACCTTATCCAATGCGGCTTTTTGTTGGGCAGCGATGGCAGGGTCAGCAAAATTCAAGTATGCTTCGGGTTTATACGGCGGACGGCTCATAAAAAAGTACCAAAAAGTGAGGAAAACATGGACACTGTGATTTGATACAAAACTACCAGAAATTCGGGGAACATCCAACTGCGAGTTTCGCCAGGGGCGAAAGGCAAGACAGAAAGCGCTTTCTGACACCGCGCTTCCTGCAATCAAAAGAAATAATTTGGATACTACCATTAAAAGCAGTAAATTGACATTCTATTCAAAACCGCGAGGTGGAGCAATTGGTAGCTCGTTGGGCTCATAACCCAAAGGTTGCAGGTTCAAGTCCTGTCCTCGCTACAAACAAAGTCTTAAAAGCCGCTTAGAATCTTATATTCTGAGCGGCTTTTCTTTTATACTGGCAATAGTACCGGCACAAACAAGGATACTTCCATTTGAGTCTGTCTATTCCGGTTACAAATCCGAATAGACAGACTCATTTCAAATCAAAGGCGCAAAAGCACGAAATAGAAAGGCTTTTGCGCCTTTGATTTTCTATGGTTATTTTAGAAAAAATTTCCTTCCTCACCAATCCCCCATTTTATGTGTGGAATAGCAGGAATCGTCGAGTATTCAGCCTCCCAACCAACAATCAGCGAAGCACTTCTCAAACGGATGAGCGATACCATTGCTCACCGTGGTCCCGATGATGACGGGCAGTGGATGTCGCCCAATCGTAAAGCAGGTTTTGCCTTTCGCCGTCTCGCCATTATTGATTTGTCTGCTAACGGACACCAGCCGATGACCACTCCCGACGGGCGTTTTACGATTGTATTCAATGGCGAAATCTACAATCACCGTGCGCTCCGCAGCGAACTCGAAGCAAAAGGTTATCAATACCGCTCCCAAAGCGACACCGAAACGATTCTCTACGGCTTTGCCGAATGGGGTGCAGAGGTGCTTCGGAAAATGGTCGGGATGTGGGGACTAGCTATTTGGGACGACCACACACATGAGCTTTTCTGCGCCCGCGACCGCATTGGCATTAAGCCGCTTTATTACACACTTCAGGGTGGGCGCTTTCTCTTTGGCTCGGAAATTAAGTCCATGCTTCAGCATGAGCAAATAAGCGCTTCGATGAATATAGCAGAACTGCCGAATTACCTGACATACTCCATGACAGGCGCTACGACGCTCTTTGAGGGCATTCACAAACTTGCACCCGGTCATTATTTGCGTCTTACGAGCAACGGTGACTTGCATACGGAAGAATACTGGAACCCGATGCAGGCAAACTGCGAAAACAGAGCCTCCCAGAGCGACATTGAGCAAGAAATTATACGCCTTCTCCGGCAATCGGTAAAAGACCGCATGATGAGTGATGTTCCCTTTGGCGTGTTTCTGAGCGGCGGCATAGATTCCAGTCTGAACGTGGCACTGATGGCGGAATTGATGAATCGTCCGGTGGATACGTTCTCGGTAGGATTCAAAGAACTTGAAAAGTACAACGAAATGCACTATGCACGGCGAGTAGCAGGTATTTTTAAGACAAATCATCACGAAGTCCAGATTGATCACACCGACGCGCTCGACGTGATGGAACGCTTGGCGTGGCACGAGGACGAGCCAAATGGCGACCCAACGTGCATACCGCTTCATTTTGTGAGCAAACTTGTTCGCCAAAGCGGGACAATCGTTGTTCAAGGAGGCGAGGGCAGTGATGAGCAGTTTGCGGGCTATGGCTGGATGCACCGCGAGATGCGATTTTACCGCTCGTGGTGGAAATGGTATGCTGCTATGCCAGAGGCGGTGCGCTCTTTGAGTTATGCTATGGCAAAGCCGCTTTTTGCCTCGCAAGGACAATTTTTGGCATTGGATTATCTCCGGCGCGGCTCACGGCGCGGCGTTTCGCTCTATCGGGGCGGCGGTGTAGATGTCGTTGCTACCTTGCAGGAGCGCCTTTTTACGAGGAGATTTCGCCATTTATACGAAAGTTCCGATAGCCTTGCAGGGCTTATCCAATCTGACCTGCACGACCGTAAGCCAGATGCGGATTTCTTAGCGCAAATGGCATATTTTGAGTTTCGCCATCGTTTACCGGAATTATTGCTCATGCGTATTGACAAAGTTACAATGGCTCATGGCTTAGAAGCTCGTGTTCCCTTTCTTGACCACCGCCTGGTAGAGTACACAATGATGATACCCGAAAGCGTCAAAGTGCCGCGTTTGGCGCACGAGGGTGGCGAAACCAAGCATTTACTCAAATGCGCGGTAAAAAATTTACTGCCGCACGACATTATCTATCGCCCTAAGCAAGGATTTGTAGCGCCCGTCAACGAATGGTTCCGCAAACCGCTCAAAAGCTATTGGGAAAGCGAAGTGCTGTCGTCCCGCCTCGTCAAGGACAGTATTTTTGACCGAAAGGCACTCGAAAGTGTGATGCAGCGCCATGCAAGCGGTAAACGCAATGACGGCAAATCGCTCTACACCTTGCTCAATCTTGCGCTATGGCATAAGCAATTTATTGGTTAAATTGCGTTGTGGTTGTGATGCTGCCGCGAAGAAGTTTGAATGAAATCATTTTGTATGGCTTTATCTCCATTTTTATCCGTAACCTTTGAGGAGTGAGTATGCACCGTCGCCTTGCCGTAGCGCTTCTGGCACTTCTTTGTAATAGTATTCTAGCATTTCCTATCGTTGCCCAAGAGCCTGCCACAACGGGCACAGCAACTGCTTTTCCCGCGCTGTCTCAGCAGCAGCAAGTCTCCTTCGACTACAGCGGCAAGCTCATGCGCCTAACGTGGGAGTTTGAGAAGCAATTTGCCATTCTCCGCTCGTATCCCTATCTCCACGAAGCACGCTTGTTTCAAGCGGGCGATACCGCCTTCACACTGGAAGCCACGCACATCGTGGACGGCAAAGTAGAACGCGAACGTAAGCCGCTCACAATGCAGGAAGTCTCGCGCATTCGCTACGAAACATCGGATGCACTCCGTAGTTTTGCTATGTGGGGCAACGAAGAGCGGACTGCTGTGTGGGAAGATTGGACGCTTGGCGCAGGGACATTTGGATGGGGCTTAGTTAGTGGTATTGGCGTTGACGCTTTTTCTGCAAGTCAAAGTAGTAGTCCCTTGCGAGGACAATCTAATATTTGGTGGATACCGACACTTGCTGCGACAGGTGCGCACATTTGGGCTGCAAATCAGCCGTGGTACAATCGCTCCAGTGCAATAATGTGGGGAAATGGCTTACTCCAAGGAACTGTGCATGGATGGGCGATATATTTACTGACTGTGCCGCAAGCACTACAGGTTGGCGATTTTCTTCTTGCAGGAACAGTCATGGGTGGCGTTGAGGCAGGTATTGGCTTGGCACTCTCGCATTTTCTCAATCTCAGTATAGCACAATCACATCTGATTACATCTTTCAGTTCAACAGGCTTATACGCTGGGGTTCTGGCACAAATCCTCACTTTCCCTACATCATTTGCTACAAATGATTTGGCACGTTCTGTCGGCGGGACTGTTCTTGCGTGTTCAGCGGCTGGAATATGGATTGGTGCGGAAGTTGGAAAGGTGCCCACACTAACAGGTGGTGATGCTATCGTTTTAACGACACCTTCTAATGCGTTAAGTGCGACATCATTGGTATTCCTGAACGCCGTTCGATTTAGCAGCCCCACGCCAATTATTGCTGGCATAAGTATTGGAACAAGTATAGGTGGACATTTTCTGGGAAGCCTCTTGGTACAGGAGAAGGATTTTTCCTTTTTGCAGGGACGGATTATCAATCTTGCCAGTGGTTTAGGTGGTTTTCTACCGGGATATTTTTTGAATAATATTGCTATTCAGGCATCTTTTAACGGTCAATCGGCTCAGGTTGAAACACTGCTGCAAATTTCTGCTATTGCCGGAATTATCGGCGGTATTGTCGGTTTCACCATTCCTTATCTCATCTACTCCAAAGAAGCCGAAGAACAACACCAGCGCCGCCTCACTGCCACAGGCGCACAGGCTTTTGCCCCCCGCGCCATTCCACACGAAGTAACGTGGTGGGAAAACCTTGCCGCCAATACCGATGTACAATTCTCACCGCTTGGTTTGCTGCCATTGTTGAGTCCTGTAAGTGCTTCAGGGCTTGGCTTGGGTGCTGTGGGCATGGGGCTGCCGATAATGAGCATCCGCACCGTACTTGGAAGCCCTGCTCCGAAGCCAATCCCTGACAATGAAATCAACGAACAACGATAAAAACGAACAACGATAACACCTTTCACTTTTTTTAATGCTATGAACATCGCTCGCAATCTCGCTCTCACGCTTGTCTATCTGCTGCTCGGCAGCGTGAGTGTTGCTCTTTCACAAACGCAGCCCACTCCGACAGCAGCAGCACCCGCAAAAACTTCCGCCGAAATCCAAGCCCCCTTCGACAAAGAAGGCAAACTCTGGATTATCACCGAAGATATGGAGCGGCAGTTTAACTTTTTCCCGAAGTATCGGAATGTCATTGACGCACGACTGTTTCAGTTGCCCGACTCTTCATTTGTGCTGGAACTGACGCAGCTTTTGAATAGCACACCCGAAAACACACGTATTCGTCTCTCGCTGGCAGAATTGATTGATTTGCGCAGTGCTGTCAGCAATGCACTTCAGCGCGGGCAAATGTTGCAGCCGCAGAACGGTTTTCCGCAAGGTGGTTCCTCACAAGGCGGGTTTTCCGGTGGTTTTGCCCGTCCGCTTGACGAACGAAATTTGAACGATTGGGAGAAAACCACCATCGTTATTAGCGCTACAACGCTGGGTTTGTCGTATGGAATTCTTGCGGACGCTTTTTCGTTTTCAAGCGGTACAAGTAATCCGTCCTTTGCTCCCAACATCGGCGTAACAACCGTTGCCGCACCATTAGCCTTTGGCGGCGGTGCGATTTGGGCGGTTTCGCAGCCGTGGTTCACGCGCTCATCAGCACAAATGCTTACAAACAGCATTACGGCAGGCTTTTTTCACGGAATAGCCGGATACCTTGCCGTCGCTGACCAGCAACAAATCGAAGGGCGTACGCTTGGCATTTCCGGCATACTGGGAAGTTTGATAGAATCAGGTTTTACGCTCCGTCTGCCGGAAACGTTGAATCTTAATTACGGTCAAACCTCCATACTGACCAACATGGGCAGCAGCACAATTTTCACCGGAGCGCTGGCTGCGGTGGCACTTGGAGCGTTTAGCGTAGATACGCAGGGCAATCTCAGCCCTAACGCGCTGCGTCTGACGGCAGCCGCATCGTTGCTGGGGTCGGCGGGTGGGTATTTCTTGGGGTATCGAATTGGACAAAGCCAGAATATCGCTCCGGGCGATGCGATTGTCTTTGAGAATCCTGCCGGTTTTATGAGCCTTATACCGCTTTCGATTGGCTTGACTTCACTGCAAAGCCAGCAAACACTGCCGGATTTTCGATTGCTTTCGGGCTTGACCATCGGCGCACAAGCTCTTGGTTACGTGCTTGGCAACGAACTCATTCGTGATAAAGATTTCACCTTCGACCAAGGGCAACAAATCAATCAAGCTGCTTCGCTTGGTGCTACCGTTGGTTTGATACCGCTGTACGCAGTCCGTACGGGCGGTATTGCACTTTATGCGCCGCTTCTGGCAGCGGTCGGCGGCGGGGTCGGCTTCACCATTGCATATTTGAACACCGCAAAACAAGCCGAAACGAACGACAAAGCGCGTCGCGGAAGTACGGGCGCGAACTCATTTCCATCGGAAATAGTGCCTGAAGGAGGTATTACAAATTCATGGCTGGAAAGCCTTGCTGTGCGCACTGCCCGCCACACGGACGTGCAGTTTTCGCCACTTGGTTTGTTTGGGTTGACGCACCCTGCTCTGGGGCTTCTGGGCGGAGCATCGCCGCTAAT
This sequence comes from Ignavibacteria bacterium, assembly GCA_014654705.1. Classification (GTDB taxonomy): domain Bacteria; phylum Bacteroidota; class Ignavibacteria; order Kapaibacteriales; family UBA4661; genus PH2015. Next base: position 78,440 of record JACVZY010000059.1, on the reverse strand, counting down.
TACCGTCCGCACACAACTCGGCGCAATTGAGCGCGAGGAAACCGAATGGCAACTCGACGCAATCAAAACGGATATTCTCCGCTTGCAAGGCAAGCAGTAATCAATTCTGCGGGGATGATGCAAAACTCTAGGCGGTGGTTTCAATAGACATTTGAGTAAATTTGTATCAACCAGTGGCTATCCCATCAACCGAGTTATCGGAATGACAACCGACAAGCTCACGCACTGCCGCCGTCTCGCATGGCTCATAGAACCATTTGAGGACATCGTGTACGTGTACCGTCAAGACGGCTCTACGTCGTAAGTTCACGGCTTTGATAATACAGTTTCGGGTGAAGATGTGTTGCCAGATTTTGTGCTGGAATTGAAAGGCTTTACGATGAACTATACAAATATCATCACCATCAATCCCGACATTCGCTGCGGGAAGCCTTGTATCATCGGTACACGGATTGCTGTCCAAGATATTCTGGGCTGGCTGGCGGCGGGAATAAGTGTACAGGAAATTTGCGCGGATTTTCCTGAATTGAGCGAAGCAAGTATTCGAGAGGCTTTGGAGTATGATAAGGATTTTAAGCTAACAACTGGAGACGCTTTATGAAAAACTTTCCGTCCACCCATATTTTTCTCGCACTTCCCATGGTTTGTGCGTTATGCTATGCGCCACTACGCGCACAAACACTAGATTCCACAAAAGCAGATAGTATGCAGGAGCCGCGTGAGAATTGGTATTGGCTGCATGGCGGCTGGTTTTTTGTTGGATACGAAGTGGCGGCTTCGGTCGCTGCAGAGCATCATCTTTTCAAACTACGTCATGCGGGCATGGGAACAACCTCCTACGCACCCTTTACACCGCAAACATACGATATAAGCCTACTCTATGGCGTGATTGAACGGGGCAACTGGGCGTTTGCCACTGCTTCGGTAGGCTTGGGCTATACCTACGGCACCATTCCGGCACAAAACAATCTAACGGGAATGCAGTTTAATACAATTGGACTTGCGTGGGAAGTACACGCTGCTATAAAAGCATACGCCATTGGGTTTGGCTTAACGGTGCTTGGAAATCTTAATTTACGTCAAAGTGAGGTACGGTATATGCTAACTGTACACCTCGGCTGGATGCCTTAAACTCTCAAACGAAACAAACTCAAAACTCATCATTCACAACTCAACATTTCCCAAGATTATGCCCAAAACTCTCTTTGAAAAAGTCTGGAACGCACACGTCGTTTCACAAGAACCCGACTGCCCCGCAGTGCTGTACATAGACCTGCACCTTATCCACGAAGTAACCTCGCCGCAAGCATTTTCGGAATTGAAGTCGCGCGGGCTGAAGGTGCGTCGCCCAGACCGCACGCTTGCTACCTGCGACCACTCCACACCGACCATCTCACGGGATTTGTCCGTCGCCGACGCAATGGCGGTGAAGCAAGTGCAAACGCTCTACGCCAACGCAAAAGAGCATGGAATCAGGCTCTACGACCTTACAAGCGACAAACAAGGCATCGTGCACATGATTGGACCTGAACTCGGCGCGACGCAGCCCGGCATGACTATTGTTTGCGGCGACAGCCACACCTCCACGCACGGCGCATTTGGCGCATTGGCGTTCGGGATTGGCACAAGCGAAGTCGGACACGTACTGGCGACGCAGTGCCTCTTGCAGCGCAAATCCAAAACGTGCCTCATTCAAATTGACGGCTCGCTCAAAAAAGGCGTTACCGCGAAAGATATCATCCTAGCCATTATCGCCAAAACCGGCACCGAAGGCGGCACGGGGTACGTGTATGAATACGCCGGCTCTGCGATTCGTGCGCTTTCGATGGAAGGACGCATGACGATTTCCAACATGAGCATCGAAGGCGGCGCACGGGCGGGCATGGTTGCGCCGGACGACACGACCTTTGAATATGTCGCGGGACGCGAATTTGCACCCAAAGGCGCGGAATGGGACAAAAAACTTGCCTACTGGAAAACCCTTCCGACCGACGACGGCGCAAGCTACGACCACACCGTTACGCTGGATGCACACGCGCTTGAGCCGATGATAACCTATGGCACAAACCCCGGAATGGGCATGGGCATTACCCAACGCATACCCGACCCCGCACACGCCACAAGCTCAGGCGACCGCGCGGCACTCGAAAAAGCACTGGCGTACATGAACCTCACGCCGGGCGCACCAATACTAGGTCAGGCAGTGAACGTTGTCTTTATCGGCTCTTGCACGAATGCCCGTATTTCCGACCTCCGCGAAGCAGCATCAGTGCTGAAAGGTCGTAAGATTGCCGACGGTGTGCGAACGCTTGTTGTGCCGGGTTCGGAACAAGTGAAGCGTCAAGCAGAAGCGGAAGGACTGGACACCATTTTCCGTGAAGCGGGTGCAGAATGGCGTTCTGCGGGCTGTTCGATGTGTATTGCCATGAACGGCGATGACGTGAAAGCAGGCGAATACTGCGTCAGCACATCCAACCGCAATTTTGAAGGTCGTCAGGGCAAGGGCGCACGGACGCTCTTGGCATCGCCGCTTACGGCTGCTGCGACGGCTGTTGTCGGGCGGGTGGCGGATGCACGGGAATTTTTACATTAACAATTTATGCCCGAAACCCTTCTCATCATCGGCGACGTTCACGGCTGCTTTTATACTTTTCGCTCTTTGGTGGAAATGTACTGGCAGCCTGAAAGCATGCGCCTTATCCAGCTTGGAGACCTGACCGATAGAGGGAAATACGTTCCTGAAACCATAGAATTTGCGCGGCAGCTGGAGGAGCAGTATCCCGAAAATGTTACGTTCCTGAAGGGTAATCACGAAGCTATGGTGCTGGAATACTGGAATGTCATGCGGGATGCGATTCCTCCAATAGCAAAACGCTATAGTCGAGAAAATTCTACGATGTCGCAATACTATGCCCTACCGGAACTGCTTGAGCGTCTGCCGGACGATATGGAATGGCTACGCAAACGCCCGCTTTTCTGGGAAAACGACCACGTATTTGTGAGCCATGCAGGAATTTCGCACATTTGGAATAGCGTGGAAGAAGCGCTTACGCCAGACCACGAGGAGAACATTCTCTGGACGCGCTCCCGGCTCAAAAACCTCGGTAAAGTGCAAATTATCGGTCATACTCCTCGTGAAACAGGCGCACCCGAATTCCGCGAAGCCGAGAACTGCTGGAACATTGATACTGCCGCAGTCTTTGGTCTGAATCTCACCGCTCTCCACCTATCTCTTGAGGGAACAGTCTTGGAAACCTTTATTCTTCCATCGCGGCTCGTCGATTATAAATTTTCGTAACCATACTTTATCTTCTTTTCACCCGATTCACCTTACCCAATATGCGCACACCTACGACGACGATTATTGCTTTCGCAGTTACTCTTTTGCAACTATTTTCTTGGCAAACGCTTACAGCGCAGACTCCACCTGTGGCACAAGGCACAAGCAAACGCCCCTTACAGCCTTCCGATTTCTACCGTTTGCAAACAGTCGCCGACCCACAAATCTCGCCCGATGGCAAATGGGTTGCTTACACGCTTTCCAGCATTGATTCGGCACAAGACAAGCGCAATAGCGACCTCTGGATGGTAAGCTGGGACGGACAAGAAACTCTGCAACTGACGCACACAAAAGACGAAGGCGAACGCTCACCGCGCTGGAGTCCCGACGGGAAATTTCTTTCGTTTGTCTCGGCACGGAATGGCGAGAAAAAAAGCCAAGTCTGGCTTCTGGACAGACGTGGCGGCGAAGCATACAAACTCACGGACGTAAAAGGGGATTTAAGCGAGTACGCTTGGTCGCCCGACGGCAAAAAAATGGTTCTGACGATAAAGGACGCAAACCCGCTTGATACCGCAAAATCAAAAACTGCACCGCCGATTGTTACTGAGCGTTACCACTTCAAGCAAGATATTGAGGGCTATCTCTGGCGAACGGAAAAAACGCATTTGTACCTTTTTGACCTTGCCACCAAAAAACTCGACACTCTCACGCGGGGCGGTTACGATGACCGTTCGCCTGTGTGGTCGCCCGACGGCACGATGATTGCCTTTGTGAGCAATCGTACCCCCGACCCTGATTATAACAGCAATACCGATATTTGGACTATCGAAGCAAAGCCAGGCGCAAAAGAAAAACAACTCACCACGTGGACAGGCAGCGACGACAATCCGCGCTGGAGTCCCGACGGCACGAAGATTGCCTACACACGCTCCACTTCGCCCGACTACATCATGTACGATCAGCCTGTGCTTGTGGTCATCCCTGCCAAAGGCGGCGAACCAACACCGCTTTCACTCGCTCTTGACCGCCCAGTTGCGCGCCCCGTTTGGTCTGCGGACGGGCAATCAGTCTATGCGCTCATCACTGACGACCGCCGCCGATACATCGGGCAGTTCTCCGCAAGCAGCCCCAAAGCGCCCGTGAAGATTGCCGAAGAAAACCGCAGCATCAGCGACCTTGTGGCAGTACAAACTTCAGGGCAGACAAAGACCCAACTTTGGGCAGCCATCGTGAGCGAACCGCAAATGCCGGGCGAAATTTTTGCTTTTGAGCAAAGTGGTAAAGAACAAGGAAAATTGCGCCGTTTGACAAAGCATCAAGAAGCGTTTCTTGCGCCACTTGCGCTTGCAAGCGTGGAAGGTTTTACTTCAAAAAGCAAAGACGGCGTAGAAGCATCAGGCTTACTTTTCCGTCCGGCGGGCGTAGCAAAAACGCAGAAATTGCCGCTCATTCTTTTCATACATGGTGGTCCCGTTGCTCAGGACGAATGGGGTTTTGACCTCACGCGCCAGATGCTTGCCGCGGGCGGTTATGCTGTGGCGGCGGTGAATTATCGTGGTAGCAACGGGCGCGGCTTGGCGTATTGCAAAGCAATTTCGGGCAATTGGGGCAATAAAGAAGTGCTGGACTTGCACGGCGCGGTGGATTACCTTGTAGCACAGGGTATTGCCGACAGCGCAAAACTTGGCGTAGGTGGATGGAGTTACGGCGGGATTTTGACGGACTATCTCATAGCCGCCGACACACGCTTCAAAGCTGCCGCCAGTGGCGCGGGAACGGCTCTGCACATAGCCACCTACGGCACTGACCAGTACATCCGTCAGTATGAGGTCGAACTCGGTACGCCGTGGAAAAATCTTGACAAATGGCTTCAAATTTCCTCGCCGTTCTTGAAAGCAGACCGCATCAAAACGCCAACGCTGTTCATGGCGGGCGAAAAAGATTTTAACGTTCCCGCGGCAGGCAGCGAACAACTCTATCAGGCGCTGCGCTCACAAAACGTGCCGACGCAACTCGTAATTTATCCCGGACAGTTTCACGGACTGACTATGCCCAGCTACAACAAAGACCGTTTTGAACGGTATTTGAAGTGGTTTAATCAATATCTGAAGCCGTAATGTTGACTACGATTGCAAAAAAGCATCCATACTCATTTGAATATCCTTCGCAATTTGCCGGAGAAGAATGGGCGAAATATCCCGCCCTTGATGAAACGGCACTGTTGTTCCGCGACCGTCTGAATGGCGAAATTGCTTGTGTGAGCCGCGCTGACGCACTTCCACAAAACCCAAACGAATGAGTATTGCAATGACTTCTTGAGGCTTGAGTATAGGAATACCGCTTGCCATCAGGCTTCGAGAACAAACTGCTCAGTTGTGACAAACTCGGATTCCTGAGCCGGCAATCCGTCTTCCACAAGCATCGCACAAACTTCGCGCAGGTTTTCCATCAATTCTTGAATAGATGCGCCTTGAGAATGTGCGCCGACAAAGCCCGGCACATAACCGACATACAAATTTGTCGCTATGCAGCGTTCGATAACGGCGGTAAAGGTGGCTGATGACAATAGTGACATAACGGTTGCATAATGATTGCGAAAACCATATTTTCTTCAAATCTATGACTTGCCAAGCAGACTATCAATAGTTATCTTTCTTGAATTTCCAAAATCCCCCTTTTTTCAATTTTCTCTACGATCTATGAAGAACATATCTCGTTTCCGTGCCTTGGCTCTCCGCGCAAGTTTTCTCGTTGCTTTGGCTGTCTTTACGCTCCCTTCCTTTGCGCAAAATGTTGTGCAGGAAGATGGCGAAACGATTGAATTTATCGGCTTGAAGAAATGGACGGTCAAGCAATTGCAGGATTCCGTGCGGAAGCATGACCCGAAAGGTAAACTGAGTTTTTGTGCCGCAACACTGAAATCTGAATTGAAATTTTGTGATGCGTCCGTAATTTATTATTATCGAAATGACACAACATATGACGGAGTCATTACAGTCATTGAACCTCAAGATAGTCTCTTGGTGAAACGAAATGCTTTGTTTGAGGGAGAGAATGATTTACAATCTGAATGGTATGATTTTTCCGATAAATACCGCAAATATAACTATGAGAGAACTCTAGCACAACGTACGAGGTTACTTACAGACGATTCAGCACACATTGAATTAGAGCAATTTGTAAAGCGAGCTCAAAGAATCAAGATTGATACCGCTATATTCCGCGAAATCCGCACACTCCTGCGCACCAATCCTGTCAATGTCAAAAACTTATCAAAAATTGTACACACTTCTTGGAATCCGTACTCTCGTGGAGTTGCCATTTTAGCAATGTCTGGTTTGCCAGATAATGATACGTGTCTTGCCAGCGTCGTTCATGGTCTTCTTGACATTGCAGTTTCTTCTGCTTCAGTTATACCAGCCGAAGAAAGCCTCTCATTTATTATGAAACATCGAAAAAATCAGATTCTCTTGCCCCCGCTATACAAGGATTTACGCACATTAGTCAATGGAGCAAATCTGTTTGCGTATGGCGAAGTAATGAAATTGATTAGCTTAGGCAAACCCACAGAGAAGGATTTCCGCGAAATTTTCACGACCGAGCACTCACGCCTCTTACTACTTGCGCACCTTCGGGCAATGACACCTCTGGCGCGTAAGTTTGCGGCAGAACTCATTACCACCATCAACCCCAAATTCGCCTCGCTTTCCGAAGCGGAGCAGAAAAAGTATCTCAACATTCGATAAACTCCATTCCCCAATTTTACACAGAACTATGGACAAATACACTGCCTTCCAATCCCACACCGCACCACTTGCGGTTGAGAACGTCGATACCGACCAAATTATTCCGGCGCGATTCTTAAAAGTCACCGATAAAATCGGCATCGGCAATCATCTCTTCCAAGATTGGCGCTACAATGACGACGGTTCGCCGAAAGCAGATTTCGTTTTGAACCAAGCACCCGCCAATACCGCACAAATCCTTGTGGCGGGGAACAACTTCGGTTGCGGCTCTTCGCGCGAACACGCGCCGTGGGCGTTGCGGGGCTTCGGCTTTCGGGCGGTGGTTTCATCGTCCTTTGCGGATATTTTCCAGAACAATTCGCTCAAGAATGGCTTGCTGCCTATTGTAGTCGGCGAGGCAGAACTGAAGCGCATTTTCAGTATCGTGGAAGCAAGTCCCGATGCGTCCTTCAGCGTGGACTTAGCAGCACAAACGCTCACCTTGCCCGACGGAACGGCACTGACGTTTCCGATTGCCGCTTTCAGCAAGCATTGTTTGCTGAATGGTGTGGACGAGTTGGGATATATCTTGCAGCAAGAGAGTGCTATTCAGGCGTATGAGCAGGCGGCGTGAGAGTGCGAACAAACCCGTTCTACGGTCAAAAAGCCGTAGGACGGGGGCGGGTTGCGGAATAATCGAAAAGACAAACGAAATTGAGCGGGTTTTTGCCAAATTTTCCCTAGATTTGCATCTATCCACTGTGCTTTTGTGTACTTTTTAGAATCTTCGATGAATATTCCTGCGTTCCTCAAACATAAAAATACCCAACGTGCTGCTCTTGGTGCTGTGGTTTTGTGCATTGTTCTATCGGGCTGGTTTTTACTCCGTTCTCAAGCAAAAGAGCAAAATGATTTAGTCATCAGCCCAAAGCGTGGCACCTTTCGCGTTGCGATTACCGCCACAGGCGAACTCAAAGCCAAAAAGTTTGTTGCCATACAAGGACCTACCGATGGAATGTCGGTGGGAATTTACCAGATGAAAATCAGTTCGCTTGTGCCGGAAGGCACGGTGATTAAGGAAGGGGAAACCGTTGCGACGCTTGATAAATCCGTACTGGATGAAAAAATCAAGGCTGCGGAATTAGCACTTCAAAAAGCCAATGCCCAATACACGCAAACACGTCTCGACACAACGCTCTCCCTTGCCACGGCGCGTGAGGACTTGAACAATCAACGCTTTGCACTCGAAGAGAAGCGTCTTGCGAAGGAACAAGCCGTTTACGAAGCACCTTCCATCAAGAGACAAGCGGAAATTGATTACGAAAAAGCCGAACGGGCGCAAAAACAGGGACTTATCAACTACCAAACCAAGGTGCAGCAGGCGATTGCAAAGATGCAATCCTCCTACACTGATGTCGAAAAAGAGCAACAAAAACTGGATGCTCTCAATTCCCTCCAAAAGCGCTTTGTTATTACCTCGCCCGCAGGAGGAATGGTGATTTACACCAAGGAATGGAGTGGCAAAAAAATCACATCTGGTTCCTCAATTTCAACGTGGAACCCTACCGTTGCCACGCTCCCAGATCTGAGCGTAATGGAATCGCTCGCTTACATCAACGAAATTGATGTGCAGAAAATTCGTACCGGACAGCAGGTGCAGATTCATTTGGATGCCGACCCGACCAAAAAACTGAGCGGCACGGTGGCAACCATTGCCAACGTCGGCGAGCAGCGCCCAAACTCGAATGCGAAAGTCTTTGAAATTCTTATTTCTGTGATGCAGCGAGACACGACCTTGCGTCCTGGCATGACGACGGGTAACGAAATTATTGCTTCTACGCTGGAAAATGTTGTTTTTATCCCGCTCGACGCGCTGCACGGCGAAAATGGCAAACAGTTTGTCTATAAAAAAGTACGCACGGGGCTTGTGAAGCAAGAAGTTCGCATTGGCGCGATGAACGACAACGAAGTCGTTATCGAAGACGGCATCACGACTGATGATGTGCTCTATCTCTCCCTCCCCCCCGAAAGCGGTAATCTTGCCGTGAAGTATTTGCAAACCGCTTCCAACAATCAGCCTGCGCAAAAACAAAAGCAGTAATCCCCAAAACAGTAATCCTAACTCGTTTTATCCTCTTTCGGTCTCCTTTTGTATGCTGAAACGCCTTCTTTTCAATTTCGCCATTGCCCTCGAATCCTTTTCCTACAATCGCTTGCGCTCGTTTCTCACGTCGCTTGGGATTGTATTCGGCACGGCTTCGGTCATCACCATGCTTGCCATTGGCAAAGGCGCGGAACAGGAAATCCTTGAGCAGATGCAGCTTCTGGGCGCACAGAACGTGATTATCAAACCGATTGTCAAGCAAGACGAAGGCGATATGGAAAAAGCGGGCAATCCGGCAAAGCAAGAAAAGAAGCGCTTCTCGCCGGGGCTGACGCTGCTTGACGCTGCCGCTATTCAAGCCGCGGTTCCAAATGTTGCTCGCCTAAGCGTGGAAACCGTTATCGAAACAACCGTCATGCGGACAGCATTGCAACGCACGATTAAACTCGTCGGCGTAGATTCGGCGTACTGCACCGTTGCTGCCATGCCTGTCGCTGAAGGCAGTAATTTCACAGACGACCATTTCCGACTTTCTGCTCCGGTGTGCTTGATTGGACACGGCATAAAATCACGCTTTTTTCCCAATGAAGACCCTATTGGCAAGACGATTAAATGTGGCTCGACATGGCTCACGGTGGTCGGGGTGCTGAAAGAGCGTTTCGTGGCGGCACAAACACTACAACGCCTCGGCATTCGAAACGTCAATATGGATGTCTATACGCCCATTACGACCATGCTCCTTCGTTACCGCAATCGCTCGGTCGTAACGCAAGAAGAAATGCGCATTGCGGGGCAATCGGACGACGACGAAGCCAACAAGAACAAAGAACTCACCGAAGAAGCAAAAAATTATCATCAGCTAGACCGAATCGTTGTGCAGATGTCTTCGTCGGCGTACAGCGCGGGTGCGGCTGAAGTACTGAGCCGAATGTTGAAACGGCGACACAATGATGTTATTGACGTAGAAATCACCGTGCCGGAACTTCTCTTGCAACAAGAAAAGCGCACGAAATCTATCTTCAGTATTGTGCTGGGTGCGATTGCTTCCATTTCGCTTGTGGTGGGCGGCATTGGCATTATGAACATCATGCTTGCCTCTGTGATGGAGCGCATCCGAGAGATTGGCGTGCGTCTGGCACTCGGCGCTACGCCGCGTGACATCACGATGCAGTTTCTGAGTGAGTCTATTACCATCAGCGTTTTGGGTGGTCTTGCGGGCGTAGTGTTGGGCGTTATTGCCAGTTTCGCAGTCGAGCGCTTGACAGATATTAAAACGATAATTTCTCTCTGGTCGGCGCTGCTTTCCTTCATTGTGTCGCTCGCAGTGGGTTTAATCTTCGGATTTATTCCCGCTCGCAAAGCCGCACAGCAAGACCCTGTTGTATCCCTACGGTACGAATAACAAATTATTGACTTCAAGAACTTTTTTGTATGCAGCAATACTCTTCAATGCTTCTCGCCTGCCTACGGTGCGCTTTTCTGTACGCACTCCTTATCGCGCCGATACTGAGTGCCCAAACAACGATTCAATCGGCAGGTACTTCCGAGAAGGCTTCCACAAATGCGCCCGCACTGACGCTCCAAGAGTGCGTCCGTATTGCTCGCGAGGAAAGCCCACTCGGCATAGCAGCGCGTCGAGACTACGAAAGCTCTATGTTTGATTATCGGGCGTTTGAGGCAAGTTTGCTGCCGCAGGTGAGTTTGAATGGCAATGTACCAAATTTTGTACAGTCCATTAACCCCATCACGCAGCCCGACGGCACAGTGCAGTTCGTACCGCAAAGCCAGATGTTTTCTAATCTTTCACTCACCGCAACGCAGCGCATTCCCTTCACTGGTGGCGACCTGTCTTTGTCCACTGGCTTGAGCCGCATTGACCTTTTTGGCGACACCCGCTCTACGGCTCTCTGGCAATCAATTCCTTTTCAAATTGGCATACGGCAGCCGATTTTCCAGTTTAACTCTTACGCTTTCGACCAGCAATCACGCGCCTTGCAGCGCACTATTGCCGAACGGCAGTATGTGGAAACGCTGGAAAACCTTGCAATGAATATCACCAATGCATTTTTTGATGCGTATATTGCAGAATTGAATCTTGAGAATGCTAATCTGAACAGCGCCATCAACGACACGCTCTATCAGCTTTCCAAGGGACGGTTTGAGGTTGGGAAAATTAGCGAAAATGAACTTCTGCAAAGCGAACTTGCCACGATGAACGCACGAGTGAATAAAGTTCGCGCCGAACTCGCATTTCGGCGAGCGCAATACACGTTGCAAATTTCTCTTGGGCGCTCACCTGACGACAAAGTTTCCCTCGTACCGCCCGTGCAGTTGCCACCCGTGAAGGTCATACCGGAGCGAGCGCGAGCACAAGCGCTGGCAAACAGAAGCGAAACGACCAATTTCGATAGCCGTCGCCTGAATGCCGCTCGCACTTTGGAACAAGCGCGGCTGACTAATGGCTTTAATGCGACGCTCTTGGCAAGTTTGGGCTATAACCAAACCAATGGAGATTTGCCGCTTGCCTATCAAAATCTTCTTTCGCAAAGCCGCGCAAATATCACCTTCCAAATGCCGATTTTGCAATGGGGTGGCGGTGCGGCACAGGTGGAATCGGCAAAAGCAAACGAAGCGCAAACCGAACAGCTCATCATCGCCGATGGGCTGACGCTTGGGCAGGAGGCATATTTCCAAGCCGCCGAACTACTGCTTCTGGAACAGCAAGTTGTTCTCTCGGCAAAGGCAGACACTATCGGACAAAAGCGCTTCGAGGTGGCAAAAAATCGTTATATTATTGGTAAAATTGCCTTGAATGATTTTTTCATCGGGCAAAACGATAAAGATGCTGCGCGGCAAAACTACCTCCAAACGCTGCGTAATTACTGGGTGGCGTATTATCGTTTACGGCGCTTGACGCTCTTCGATTTTGAGCGGAATTTGCGCCTTACGCCGCCGTAATTTTAATTTCGGACAAAAATCTATACCTTTTCAATTTTTCTTTTAGCACATTTCCCATGGACGCACGTATTCTCATTCTCGCCGGAGACGGTGTTGGACCTGAAGTAACACAAGCCACAAAGCGGGTGCTAGAGCACGTTGCTCAAAAATTCTCGCATACTTTTACTTTTAGCGAAGGCTTAATAGGCGGTTGCGCGATTGATGCAACTGGTTCTGCTTTACCCGAAGCCACCGTCAAAGCAGCAGAGACTGCGGACGCAGTTCTCTTGGGCGCTGTCGGCGGTCCGAAGTGGGACGACCCCAAAGCAAAAACACGCCCCGAAGACGGCTTACTGGCTATTCGCAAAGCACTAAAACTGTATGCAAACCTCCGCCCTGTGAAGGTCTATCCCGAACTCGCATACGCTTCGCCCTTGAAACCGGAGATCATCGCCGGAGTAGATTTTCTTGTTGTGCGGGAGCTAACGGGCGGTTTGTACTTCGGGCAACCCAAAGAGCGCCGCACCCGTGCGGACGGCGGCACAACGGCTGTCGATACGCTCGAATACCACGACTACGAAGTGCAGCGTATTTTGAAACTTGCTTTCGAGCTTGCCGCCTCACGGCGCAATCTTGTGGCAAGTGTTGACAAAGCGAATGTGCTGGAAACCTCACGGCTCTGGCGCGAATACGCAACGGCATTGGCAAAAAATTATCCCGCCGCAACGCTTCAACACGTCCTTGTGGATACAGCTGCCATGCGCCTTGTGATGTCGCCTTCGCATTTTGACGTGCTCGTGACAGAAAATACTTTTGGTGATATTTTAACGGATGAGGCGGCTGTGCTCGTGGGTTCGATGGGCTTGCTACCGTCTGCTTCCATTGGCGAAGTAAAAAATAGTAAGGGCTTGCCGCTTGGTTTGTACGAACCCATACACGGCTCTGCGCCTGACATTGCGGGAAAAGGCATTGCGAACCCCGTCGGCACGATTTTGAGTGGTGCTATGCTCTTGCGCCATTCCCTTGGGCTAACGGCAGAGGCTGATGCCATCGAAAGCGCTGTGGAATCTGCTTTGAAAGCAGGCGCACGAACGGCAGACCTGACGAAAACGGACGCACTTTCGACGGTGCAGATGACAGATAGTATCGTTGCAAAATTGTAAATTTACTGCGTATCTCAAAGAGAAGCCGCTTCACATCTGATGTGGAGCGGCTTCTCTTTTGTTCAATTTTTTTTGCAATGTTTTTCACCACGTAATATGGAATTCATCGGTTGAGTCACCTTTTGCCCGTGCTTTTGTTTGCACGACATTACCGGTTTTTACACCACTCATCTCCAAAATACCAAGGAATACGCCTTCATAAAGTTTAGGATTATAGCCTGGTGCAGGAGCTTGTACAACGACATCGCCGTCCTTCGCGGAGATAAACTTTCGTGGCTGTACGTCGCTTCCACGATGATTAGCGAGAAATCCTTCAGCTTCAAATTTGATAAAATCCAGAGGTGTCTTCAGATGTGGCGGCAGTCCGGCGCTTTTTTTGATAGTCGGATAGACGTTGCGTCCCAGCGTTACGATTGCTCTATCGCCGGAAACTGAATACCGCGCATATGTTTCCATAAACAGATTGAAAAGGCTTGTGTCGTACCATCCCTCCGGTTCAAGCTCACTAAACGTTTTGCCCGTCTTTGCGACAAGCCCTTTGTTTGCTTCTGCCAAGCCATCTTTGTACAGGGTCATAAGACTTCCTGCCAGCATAATAAATTTGCTTTTCACTTCAGCCATATAATAACTCCGTTTCGAGAGAAAAGTAATGAGTGGTTAGAAAAAAGAAAACACACAACCTGTACACACCACAACATCTTGTGGTGATATTTGGTGGCAAGAATGCCCAGTAGCCCCACTTTGCTTTAGAGCAACACTACATGGTGCTTATTTGAATAGCGCGTCGATAACAGTAAAAAGATTGTGGTAGTAGCAATCTTTTGTCGAAGCAGTAGCGTGAAATAACTGTATAGAATCTATAACATTTTTGGGCAACATGCAACAACAATAGTGAAAATAATCCAGCCTGCCTTCGTACTGTAGGCACTCACACAAACTTCCCCTCATGCAAACGCAAGGTTCTATCAGCACCCGCAGCTATCTCGCTACTGTGAGTCACGATCACAAATGTTTGCCCGCTTTCAGTGCGAAACTCTTTCATCAAATCCAGCAGCATTGCGCTGTTGACAGCATCAAGATTGCCAGTCGGTTCGTCGGCAAAGACGAGAACGGGGCTATTCACCATCGCACGGGCAAAGGCGACTCGCTGCTGTTCGCCGCCGGAAAGCGCATCGGGCTTGTTCTGAAGGCGGTGTGACAGTCCTACACGGTCAAGCAGCCGAGAGGCTTGCTCACGGGCTTTGGCGTGCGATTCTCCCGCTATGAGTGAGGGCATCATCACATTTTCCAGAGCCGTAAATTCGGGCAAGAGATGATGAAATTGAAAAATAAAGCCAAGCATGGAGTTACGCAGACCCGCCAAACCCGTATCGCTCAACTGACCGTAATTATGCCGAATGGGACTTTTCGTCGTGCCCTCTTGCGCCTCCAGATGATACGTCAGCGTAATGCTCCCCTCGTCCGGCTCATCCAGCGCTCCGAGTAAATGCAAAAGCGTACTTTTGCCTGCACCCGAAGAGCCAACAATAGCTAATATCTCGCCTTGCTCAATCGCCAGCGAAACACCCCGCAGAACGGGCGTTTTCTCACCATTGGTGTTTGAGGAATATGATTTGATAAGGTTTTCTGCATAAAGAAGCGTAGGCATGATTCTTGCTCGGTTTGTAACGAAAACAATTCCACGGGCTTTCTTAGAATACCCGGCACAAATATCGGATTTTCTTCCACAAGCCGCAAAGGATAAACCAGATGAAAATTTCTCTCGCTCTCAAGACCGCATTAGTTCTCTCGTTCGCACTTTTACCACTCCTCGCCCCCGCACAAAGTTTGCGCATTGGTGGTGGTATTTCTGCACCGTACGAACAGATTGTGGCAGTACGCTTTGCTCTGCCACAGGGCGGAGTGTTTATCTATCCCGTCTCGCAGGCACAAAATGTTGGTTATCATATTTCGGCTCGCTATCTGCTTTCGCTGGACAAAGGGCGTGGAATCACACTTTCGGGCGGACTGCATCAGTTTGAAACGCCAATTTTTTCTGTCTATGACCCCTCACAGCCCACCATCCCTACTTCCGTGAAGGTCTCCCAAACCTTCATTCCGCTTGGTATCGGATTTGAATATCGCTTTTTATCCTTGCTTATTCTTCACGCCTACGTTGCCGGAGAGGCAAGCTACAACCTCATTCTCGCAGGTAACGATTACGGGCAGCCAAGCGGACTAACGAGTAACAGAGCCACCCTCGGCAGAATAGGTGGCAGTGCGGCACTCGGCGTCGAAGCGACTATTTTCGGCGTTGGTGCGGACGTGTCAATGCGGTATTACTGGGCAAATGTGCTCCTACGCGACCCCAACGAAATCAGCCGTAGTTTTGTGGCACTGAATGTGTCGCTTGTTCTCGGTGAAAAGTGATTTTTGGCTTTTCGATGATGACCGTTGGAATTGATGTGGCTTTTCTCTAATTTTCCCGTCTCATTATCCACCATTTTCCGACCTTCTTTTCCCAAGGCAAGGAGACCAATTTGTATGTACGAAACACTCACGTATTCGATTGAAAACAGCGTGGCAACTATCACGCTGAACCGCCCCGATGTGTATAACGCACTGAATGGGCAACTCAAAAAAGATCTCCTCCATGCCATTCAGGAATCCGGCAAAAATGATGCCGTACGCGCTGTCGTGCTGACGGGCAACGGCAAAGCATTTTCGTCAGGACAGGATTTGAAAGAAGCAGTTGGGCTGAGTAAAAATGGTAAAATTGATTTTCAAGGAATGATTCAGCACGGCTACAATCCAATCATCCGCGCAATGCGTGACCTTCCGAAACCTATTTTGGCGGGAATCAACGGCGTAGCGGCAGGCGCTGGACTGGCACTTGGTCTGGCGGCGGATATGCGCATTATGAGTGCCGATGCGCGTTTGGTGGAAGGTTTTACGGGAATAGCGCTTGTGCCGGATTCGGGCGGCACGTACTTTTTTGCACGAATGATGAGCTACCCCAAGGCATTTGAATTTATCGCGCTCAATGAACCGATGGATGCACCGACAGCGCTTCAAATGGGCTTGGTAAATCGTGTTGTAGCGGCAACAGAGTTTGAAGCAGCTCTCAAAACAATGGGTGAACGCCTTGCTGCTGCACCGACCAAAACACTTGGTCTCGTGAAGTCAATGCTCCAACGTGCAATGAATAGCTCACTGGAGGATATGCTCAATCTCGAAGCGGAAATGCAGGAAATCGCCGGAACAAGCGAAGATTGCATGATAGGACTGGCTGCCTTTGCCAATAAGCAAGCGCCGACGTTCGTAGGGCGGTAAAACCTTGCGACAGCTCGTGATTCTACTCGTCCTCATTGCCATTGCCGCCTGAAGGCAGCACGTCCGAAAGCACTTTTTTAATGACATCCCACGAAAAGCCTTGGCGCTGCAAGTAGCCCACAAGGGCTTGTTTTCGCTTTTCGGGGTCTTTCCGCTCCAGAGAACGCATCTTTTTCTGCGCGGTTTCCAAAGCAGACTCCAGCGCGGTTTCGCGTGAAGTTTCCGGTGGAAACGCTTCAGCAAAGGCATCAGCTATATCGTGTTTGCTGACTCCGCGCTTCATCAGTTCTTGACGCAAACGGCTTTCGCCCGCAGGCTTGCGCTTCATGGTCTCGTGGATGAATGCCAGTGCGTACTTGCGGTCGTCCACGTAACCAAATTCTTCCAAAAATTGTATGGCGTATTCGGCTTCTTCGGGTGCAAAGTCTTTTTCGAGCATCTTACGGCGTACTTCTTCGGCTGTTCGCGATTTGTACGTGGCGTAGCGGAGAGCAGTTTGCTTCAGCGCAATAATATCCTCTTGCTCTTGCAACCGCGCCAATTCTTGCGAAGAAAGTTCTCGTCCTCTAGTCAGACTGAAGCGCACTGCGGTATCTATCGTGCAGCCGAAAGCAAACTCGCCATTCAAAAACACCGAGCAACGCGCAGGATTTTTCTTTTGTGCAGCAACAGATGTGATAATAAAAGGCTCTTGAAGTGCTGATTTTACAGACTTCTCGGCAATATTTTTCATAGCAGGCTTTGACAAAAAAAGCTGCCTCTCAAATATGTTGGGAGGCAGCTTTTCATTAGTACGAATAAGATGGGATGGTTTATGAAACCAATTCCAGCGATTCTTTCAAGTACGGATCGTTCACCGCAACGATAGAGCGGGTCGCAAGCTGGCGAGTAACCATAAAGAAGAACAAACCGGCAAAGAAGAGCCAGCCAGTAATTTCCTGCCAACCGATGCGCAGCGTGGGGCTAAAGTTCGGCAGAATAATGAACGACAAATCAATAAAGTGCATAAACAAAATCCAGCAACCAACACCGATAAGCACGGCAGGATTACGCTTATTGTTCTGCGTGAGCAGCGTTACAAACGGCACGATGAAATGTCCGAAGACCAGTGCATAGCCAAGAAACTGCCAGTTACCATGCGCACGCAAGATAAAGAAGAGCGTTTCCTCAGGCAAATTGCCGTACCAGATAAGAAAGTATTGCGAGAAAGTGATGTACGTCCAGAACACGGTGAAAGCAAACATGAATTTGCCAATATCATGATAGTGCTCGTCGGTAATGCCTTTCAAATGCCCTTGTCGGCGCAGGTTCACAATGAAAATAGCAATAAGCGAGAGCGTCGAGACGAAGTTTCCGGCAAAGAAATAAACACCAAACATCGTACTGAACCAGTGCGGGTCAAGCGACATTACTAAATCAAAACCTGCAAAGGTAAGCGACATAGCAAAGAGCAGAACCATTGGCGCAGAGCGCTTCATATTTACACGTGTCGGCGTGTAATCTGTTGTACTTTCATCTTGCTTAAAGGAGTTCCCGATGATAAGACGATAGGTAACGAACCATATAAGGGCGTAAATGCCAAGACGAATCGTGAAGAAGGTCGGGTTCAAGAAGCTATGCTTCGTAGCCAATACCTCGTCGAAGTGTGGTCCCGGCACGTAGAGTGAAGGGTCAGCCCAGTGATAGAGTTTGTGAGAGAACCAAACATCCACAATCATCGGAATCAGACCGATGAGAACGACAGGCAAAAATCCGGCAAAAATTTCGGGAATACGACGTACCATCGCGCTCCACCCTGCGTTCACAAGGAACTGCAAGGATGAGAAGAACATAGAAACAATCGTTATGCCGGCAAAGTAAATATAGCCAAGCAAATATGCTTGCAAGAAACGCCCCATATCAAAAAATGCCGCACCCGCCAAGCCCAGAGCGCCAACGCCCAGAGCAATCAGCGAATACATACGCAGTTTCTGCACGAAGCTCGAATCAGCAATAATAACGGTATTCATAGAAAGTTCATTGGTTAGAAGTTTCAGATTCAAGCCTGTTTATTGAGCGGATGCAGTTTTAGCTGTACCTGCTTGGGCAGTTGTTTGTTTATCAGACGAGGAGGTAGATTGCGAAACCGCCGGAACAGTTCCACCTTTTTGCATAACACGAATGTAATGCACGATACACCAACGGTCAAGTTCTGAGAGTTTGTCAGCATACGAAGACATGATATTTTGTCCCGCGCTCATCACATGGAAAAACTTCCCGTCCGTGTAAGCAATTGCCTCGGGGCGCACAAGACTTGGCGGATTCGCAAAACCTTTCTGCACGACCAAGCCATTACCTTTACCATCGTGATTGTGGCAAGGTGTACACATTGTCTCAAAGCGGTTTTTACCGCGAGCAAGCACTTCGGGCGTTGCCGGAACGGTATTGATATTTTTGGTATCGGCTTCGTCCAAAGAGACATCGTATTTTGTGCCGGTACGCGGAACGGTATATTCGATCGGATCGCGTGTGGCTTTGCCATCAGCAAAGAACGAAGACGGAGCTTGTCCTTTTACCTTTGGCTGATTGTCCATATCATCAATTATCTGAAGCGGTGGCGTATCGGAAGTCCAGAGGATATTACCGGAGAGTAATGCCACCCAGAAGAGGGAGAATACGATAATTCCCACAACCGACCAAAAGCCAAATTTTCGTTTATTTGTAGCCATGATTGTTATTGTACGGTGTTAGGGTGGAAAATTAGTCTTGTTCAATAGCTTCGTGGACAACGCGCACATCTGCCGCACCAAGTTTGGCAAGTAGTGCTTGCGCGGTTTCGGTGGTAAAACGTGGGTCGTCAGCTTCCAATACAACGCAGAAGTTATCATCGGTGGCTGCTTGAAATCCCGCATCGTATTGATACTTTGAGTGCCAATTCGGAAGACGGCAAAGATAGCCGAACATCGTGAAGAACACTGTCAGACCAGTACATAATACAGTCAATTCAAAAAACACCGGTGTACCGAATTGCGGTGCAAAGAGCGGTTTTCCACCGATATTGAGTTTATATTCGTATGCGCCCGTCCACCATTGAAGGGCAAAAGCGCTAGCAAGACCGAAAAGAGCGCCCGCAAGAGCAAACTTGGGAAGGCTTGTCTTCGGCATACCCATTGCTTTTTCTAATCCGTGAACCGGGTATGGCGTATGAATATCAAATTTCGTAAAGCCTGCTTCATGGATGCCTTTAGCGGCAGCTGTTACTTTGTTAGGATCTTTGAAATCGCCCATCACAGCGATAACATTTCCTTGTGCAAGTGTACTCATAGTTCTGAAAAATTTATGGTTTCGTCTCTAATGGTTAATTATGCTTTTTGACCGCATCTTCATTATCAACATAGTGTCCACTTTGGTAGTAATCACCATGTTCACCATGGTCATCGTGATGGTGATGACTCGGCTGCGCACCCGGCATGATTGATTTAATCTCGCCAAGCGCGATGATTGGCAGATACTTAGCAAACAACAAGAAGAACGTCATAAACAAGCCAAACGTGCCGACGAAAATCGTAATTTCCACCCAGGTCGGCGTGTAGTAGTGCCAACTTGAGGGCAAGTAGCCATGATGCAGCGAGGTCGAAATAATCGTGAAGCGCTCGAACCACATACCAATATTCACCACGATAGAGAGTCCAAAGGTAAACCAAACATTTCGGCGTAGCTTAGCGCTCCAGAAGAATTGCGGAGAAAACACATTACACGTCATCATCATCCAATATGACCAAGCATAATCACCCGTTGCACGATTGATAAACACAAAGCGCTCGTAGGGATTACCGCTATACCATGCAATAAAAAACTCCATTGCGTACGCATAACCGACAATCATACCTGTTGCCAAAATGATTTTATTCATGTTGTCAATGTGCTTAAGCGTGATGTAATCATGCAAGTCGAGAATTTCCCGTGCAACAAGCATAAGCGTCAACACCATCGCAAAACCGGAGAAAATAGCGCCCGCAACGAAGTACGGAGGGAAGATTGTCGTGTGCCAGCCCGGAAGAATAGAAACCGCAAAGTCAAAAGATACGATAGAATGTACCGAAAGTACGAGCGGCGTAGAAAGACCGGCAAATATCATATATGCAAATTCGTAGTGATGCCAGCTGCGGGTAGAACCTGTCCAGCCCAAGCTGAAGATAGTATAACCAGCTTTAGCAATTTTCGATTTCGCACGATTGCGCAGCGATGCAAGGTCGGGAACAAGCCCCGTGAACCAGAAAAGCAGCGAAATAGTGAAATATGTACTCACTGCGAACACGTCCCACTCAAGCGGAGAACGGAAATTTACCCACATTTTCATTTGGTTCGGATACGGCAAAAGCCAGTAATCAAGCCATGGGCGACCAGTATGGGTCAATACAAAGACCGCAGCGTTAATAACGGCAAAAATTGTCATTGCCTCTGCCGAACGGTTAATGGCAGTACGCCATTTTTGGCGGAACAGGAACAGCACCGCCGAAATGAGCGTACCAGCATGACCGATACCGACCCAGAAGACGAAATTTGTGATGTCCCAGCCCCAACCGATAGTGTTATTCAATCCCCACACGCCGATACCGACCGCAATAGTGTAGGCAAGAGCACCGATACCAGCTCCTGCCACAAGCATTGAAGCCAGAAGCGCTGCCCAGAATTTTGGGGTCGCTTTTTGTTCTGCCACACCGCAGATGTCTTCGGTAATTTGGTGTATGGTTTTATTGCCCAGCACGAGCGGCTCACGGACGGGCTTTGCCGATGGGCTGTCGTGATAGCCATTCAATGCCGCCCCATTCGTATGTCCCGCAGTGGCTGTCGCAACTTGTTCTTTTGCTTCCATTGCCATACCTTTTGGATGAAGTTGTATAATTATTTAGTTCAAGTTTAGTAAGCCACTATATTATCCGTGCTTTTCTTCGCTGTGTTCTTTACCGTGCTCCGCACCATGTTTCGCTTCTTGATTACGAACTTTAGCGAGATAGGTGATTTGCGGGCGAACGTTCAGTTCTTCCAAGACCAAGAATCCACGCTCGCTTTTGCGCGATTTCGAGACAACGCTTTCGGGATTGTTCGTATTGCCGAAGGTAATCGCACCAGCTGGGCAAGCCTGCTGGCAAGCCGTTTGGAACGAACCGTCTGCGATATAAAGTTCACCTGCATCTTTGGTCTTCTGACGCGCTTCGGTAATACGCTGGGTGCAGAAGGAACATTTCTCCATCACACCACGCATACGCATTGTCACATCAGGGTTATAGACAAATTCCGTCGGTGTACGCTTTCCTTTGTGGAAGTTGAACCAGTTGAAGCGACGTACTTTGTACGGACAGTTGTTAGCGCAATACTTCGTACCGACGCAGCGATTGTAGGTCATTTCGTTGAGACCTTCAGGGCTGTGCGTGGTCGCTGCAACAGGGCAGACATTCTCGCACGGCGCACTTTCGCAGTGCTGGCAAAGCATGGGCTGAAGTGTAACGTTCGGATTATCAAGATTGGAGTGATCGTAGTAGCGGTCAATACGAATCCAGTGCATTTCACGGGCATTAAGGACATTTGATTTGCCGACAACAGCGATGTTGTTTTCCGCTTGACAAGCAGTAACGCACGCTGCACAGCCAACACACGCCGACATATCAATCGTCATACCCCAACGGTGGCCCTTGTATGCAAAGCTTGGTATAATGCTTTGCGGAAGTTCTTCGTTTTTGTGGGTCTTCTTGCCTGGGACGTGCTCTTTTTCAAAAAGATGCTCGTCTTTGGCTTTGATTTGGCTTGCCGTTGTTTCCAGTGCCAGCTTACGACCAATGAGGTCTGTGTGTTTCTGTGTTGTAGCCACTTGGTAGGATTTGCCCGTCAACTCGACCGTTACAGGCACATAACCAAATGATTGCTCCGCCGGCATAAGCGAAAAGGCATTTGCACCAACGTTGGTAGCTACTTCCCCAATTTTACCACGACCAAAACCCGTTGTTGTTGCCACAACGCCATCTTGCATACCCGGCTGAATCCAAAGCGGAAGCTCCACCACACCGTGAGCGCTTTTCACACGCACAAGTACCGTATTTTCATACGGGGGCTTTTCCTCAGCGAGATCTTTTGCTTCTTTCTCGCCAAGAATTTTTTTAGCAGTGTTTAGGCTGACAAGTGCTGCATTATCCCATGTCATTTTCGTAACAGGGTCGGGCAGTTCCATGAACCAGCTCGTATTGCTGAGACTACCATCATATTGAGCATATGAGGGCGTTACAAGAGCAACAAAATCACCTTTTGCTATTTTTGCCTGAGCCACAAGTGCACTTGCAACGCTTGCATTAACACTTGCTGCCGGAGCAGATGCCGGAGTACCTGCAATTGCACCATCACGGAGAGTTTTTGCCCAGAAAGCATCGAAAGTAGTCGGTTTTTCGCCGGAAGTTGTATTGTAAACATTTGTCCAGCGCTTGCGAACAAATTCTATATATGCCACTTTTTCACCCAAATCAGCAAAAGCGTCTGCTTTCACTGCTTTGGTGAGCATCATCAGTAAGTCAGCGATTGAGGCGCTATTCGGATTAAGCGGTGCGACAAGCGGCTGTTGCACGGAGAGCGAACCATCGAATGCCTGTACATCGCCCCACGATTCAAGATAATGAGCGCTTGGCACATATGCCGTACACATAGCAGTTGTTTCTTCTTCATAGAGCGAAAAAGCAAAGCGATGCTCTACTTTTTTCAGTAATTCTTGCGTTTCTGCATCAGCAGAATAAGCTGGATTCACACCAGCAAATACGACAGCGCCCACTTTTCCGCCTTTTAACTCTTCACGGAAAGCAGCAAGAGCAGATTTTTTGCTGGTACTAAAGGGGAACTGATGGGCTGTATTAATCGGTTTGTCCGCGCCAAATGCACCAATGGCAGCGTTAATTGCAATGCCGAGCGCGTGTGCGCCCGCCGGAAGGTGGTCGCCAACAGCCACAACTGCTTTACCCGCTGCGGCTTTGAGTTCTTCACCAACTTTTTTAGCTTCTTCCTTTTGCTCGGCAGAAAGCGAGGAATCATCGCCTGAAACACTTGCGCCAACACCTTTTGCAACTGCTGCAAGAAATGCCATAAGCTGCTCCGGCGTACCCTTCACGCGTTTGTCGGCGTTCATGCCCGTGAGCGACATCATACCTTCGGCAACGATGAGTTTGCTCATAGCGGGTTTATCGTATGAAGGCTTACGGTTCTTCGCGAATTGACGAATATTAAAGACAGCATTTTTATCCGTACCCAAGAAATCAGCATCAACGCTAAGAATGACATCCGCTTTGGAGTAATCAATAACAAATTCTGCATCTATCCCCAAAACTTGCTTGTTTGCTTCGGCTATATTGCCGCCATTCAAGGCAGACATAACGACAAATTTCACGCTCGGAATTGCTGTTTCAATCTCTTTTACGAGTGCATCAAAGCTGGGCGAAGCGTGTTCACCGACAAGAATACGCACAGTTTTACCATTAGCAGCGGCTTTGGTAATTTCCTCTGCCATTGTACCAATTGCAGTACCGATAGACACATATCCCGGAGCAGTTTTTTTGGCTGTGCTGGGCGTAAAGCCACCTTTATTGACAAAGGGGTTTTTCATGCGGTCTGGGTCGTAGAGAGACAAGAGAGAACCCTGTATCCACGCGGACGACGACCCGCCTGAAGCGATATGCTTTTCGTTACCTTCCAACTTTATCGGTCGTCCATCGCGTGTTTTGGCAAGAAGCCCTACGGCTGCATTACCGTGCGAAAAGACCGTTGTATAGAAGGTCGAGAGTCCCGGTGTGAGATATTCGCTTGCTTTGACCACCGGCACAATTGTTGTGTCGGGGCGGCGGCAACCTGTGGCTGCAAACGCCATCGAAGCGGATAAAATGCCGATAAAACTCCGGCGATTAAGCCCGCTTGTTTTCTCCATGATGTTGTCTGCACTGCCATCGGCAAACTCGGCATTCATCTCAGAGGAATATTCTTCGGAGAGCGACGATTTGGCAGACAATTCATCGAGACTTTTCCAGTATTTACGCTCCATAGTGTCTTCGTGATAGAGTTTAAGGAATATTCAATTTCGCTTTGGTAGAAAGTGGGAATAAACTTGAAAAGCAACTTGCAAACGCAGGCAGCGCTGCACCTTCTTCTCTTTTATTCTTCACCTAATTTAATAATGACACGCACCGCAGTTTTCGGGTCCAAGAGCCAATTTTTTCGGCATTACCAGTCCCGCAACGCTTGCTTTACCAACTTCATGTTCGTACACACCTGCGCCCTCAATAGCACATTCGCGCATCGAAATCCATTTACCTTCCCCGCGCGAGGGAGCATCGTTCTTGATTTTCTTTGCTGTTTCCTCGTAGGAATCAAGACCGGTAAAGATACCCGAAATCTCGCGTGCAGGTACAACGTTTGCTTGAGGGTTACGATGACAATCCAAACACCAGCCCATAGAAAGAGGCTTCATCTGAGTAACCACGCCCATTTTCTCAACTTCACCATGGCAGGAGGCACAGTCAACGCGAGCGCGAATGTGACGGGCATGGCTAAAATTGACATAATCGGGGAGTTTGTGAACTTTGCGCCATTCAAGCGGCTTGCCGGTTTCCCAGCTTTCCTTGATTTTCGCAATTTTAGGGCTTTCTGCTTTCACCGCCACGTGACAGTTCATACAAGTGCTGGTAGCAGGAACGGTCGAGTGTTTGGACTTCTCCACCGATGTATGGCAATACATACACTTGATTTGCAGGTCGCCCGCATGGAGTTTGTGAGAAAAAGGAATCGGCTGCTCAGGGCGATAGCCCACATCGGTAACGAGATTGTCAAAGCCAAAATAGCTGACAATGCCAATAAACCCCAGAAGCGCAATACCCGCCAAGATTGTATTCTTGGTCTTTTGATTTGTCTTTGCGGTAAACATAGCAAACAAAAGAAAATGTGAAACGGTCTGTTAAAATTATTCGTACTGTTATACGCCAGCCGCATTGTTTCCGGCTTCGCGATAGAATTGCGTCTTATCGTTCGCATCCATCTGGCGCTTTACCTTCACCACCAGCGTAATAATAATGGCTACGGGCAGAAGAATCATAAGATAAATCGTGTAGCCGTAGGCAATACCAATGCCACCACTGGTAGTATTCAGGTCAAAATTGTCTTTGCAATTCGGACACGCAAACGCGAGATTCTGCATGAGCATCATCCCAAGAAGCGTACAGAGCAGCATTCGCTGCGCATAATGACGAAGTGTCTTCATAGCAAGCAAAGATTGATGTTGATAAATGTAAAACTCAAGCACAATTACAGCGTCGGACCGCCCAAAACTGTGAGAGCGAATACCAACACGGAAAAGAGAAAGAGCGGAATATAGATAAAGACACGGATGTAAGGATTGTCGAATTTGATGTGCATAAATACATACACAACCATCCATGCTTTGGCAACGGCAATAATAAGACCGATTGTTACGTGCAACGTTGTGGAAAGCCCGCCCCAGCTTTCTGGGAAGTGGACAAATTTTGCGGCAATAATCGTCAACAGTGTAAACACCATTAATGCGCCAAAGATTTTCAAATAGCTTTTTTGCATTTCTTCTGCCGATAAACCAGCGCCCATAACTCACCTCGTAAAATTAAAGTTTCAGTAGTAGTAAATTCGTGGTAATTATCAGAAAATGAGATAAAGAACCGGAAAGAGGAAAATCCACACAAGGTCAACAAAGTGCCAGTAAAGACCAAGTATTTCCACGCGCTCCCAATCACTATAACCGCGCTTGGTGAATGATTTTGCAAGCATCCAGCCAATAGGAATCATACCACCAATAACGTGCATTGCGTGAAAGCCGGTCATGGTGAAGTAAAGACCAAAAAATGAACTTGTTCCCGGATAAATACCGTGGCTAAACTTTGTGGTGTATTCGATATATTTGATAACCAGAAAGCCACAAGCACACAAGAACGTGATGCCCATATACAACTGGAATCGGGATTTATTACCATGCTCAAGGGAAAGAATCGCCATTGCCATCGTCAGACTACTGACGATAAGGTTCACGGTGTTGAGTGCTGCAAGCTGCCAGTTCAACTCCGACGCGCCGTGCGCGAAAACAGGAAGGTTGGTATTGCGAAGGATAATAAACGCTGTGAAAAAACCGGAAAAGAACATCACCTCTGATGCAAGGAAAATCCACATACCGAGTTTTCCATGGCGGATGCCTGTTACCGGCTCATGCGCGAGAGAAAGAGCGGACGACATAGAGTATAACTTTCGTGAAGATGGAACAATGTTTCATTCAAAAGGATTTGGTATAACGAAGGCTTACATATTGGCGGTGTAATCACACCTTGTCAATAAAAATAAGCACAAATATTCCAACAAGATACAAGTATGATGACAACAATACTTTTCGTGCATTTACGATGCTGACATTGCGCAAAAGCTGGAGTGCAAAATAGAGAAAAACAGCACAGAGGACTGAAGCGCCCGCAAGATACACCATTCCCGTTTCTCGCACAAATGTTAATGCAAGCGTACAGGGAATGAGAAGCACAATGTATAAAACTGTTTGCAAAGCCAGTTTTTTGCCCGTGTTGTCATATACAGCGAGCATTTCATAACCGCCGCGTTCATAGTCTTGTTTGTACATCCATGAAAGCGCTAAAAAATGCGGCATTTGCCAGAAGAACATGAGAGCAAAAAACATCAGACCGCCAAGCCCGATTGATCCCGTTGCAGCAGTCCAACCGCCGAGTGCCGGAAGCGCTCCAGGCAAACCACCAACGATAAGCGACAATGTTGTTTTGCGCTTGAGTGGTGTGTAAATGTTGACATAGAGGACAAATGTCAGCACCGCCAGAGCAGCAGTCAGTATATTCACAAAGAACAAAGCAAGAACGCCCAACGCGCCAAGTGCCAAACCAAAACCTAATGCCGCTTTTGGGGCGATTGTTCCGGCAGGTATGGGGCGAAGCATCGTGCGCTTCATCAATTTATCAAAGTCACGCTCAATGAAGTTATTCAGCACACAACTTCCAGCAGAAACAAGTGCCGTGCCAAGCATTGCAAGGAAAAAATTCATGACGTTTTGGGCAACTGCAAAGTGCTCGGCTGCTCTTGGAACGCCCAAATAGTATCCGGCGGCGGCACTCAAAACAACCATTCGGGTAATACCGGGTTTGGTCATTTCGTAGTATGATGCCAACGTTGCCAAAAGACTTGCTTGCACAGACTCTTGAACGGGGACTTTCTTATCGGTGAGTGCCAATTCCGTGTGGAGCGTTTCCATGAAATTCAGATAAAGTTTATTCAGATGTAAATACAAGCGCTGTTTTTTGTCTCAGATAGAAAATTCCCAAACAGGAAAGTAACATCAGCGTGACCAGCCTGTTTGGGAACACTTTCTTTTTATTATCAGTGCTTTTCTGCGACAGCAGTTTCCTGCTCTATGTGTGCAGGACGAATCCACTGCGGAAGATAATCGCGCTTAGATTCCGGCGAAGCAAATTCATATGGACCACGATAAACCGTGATATCGCGGTCGAAATTACCGTGACCGGGGTGCGCAGGAGCAGCCCACTCCAAGGTATTTGCACGCCAAGGATTGCGGGGAGCTTTACGACCAAACTTCAAACTCCAGAGAAGATTGAAAATAAGGATAAGCTGTGCGAAGCCCATTGCGATAGCAAAAATCGTAATGAACTGGTTGATTGGCTGGAAAGGCTTCAGGAATTCGTACACGTAGGGGTCGTATATGCGGCGCATATGACCACCCACACCAATCATATGCATCGGGAAGAAGCAGAGATTGAATGTAATGAACGTAAGGAAGAAGTGAAATTTGCCAAGCGTTTCATTGTACATCTTACCGAACATCTTCGGATACCAATAGTACATACCCGCGAAAATGCCGAAGAGCGAACCACCAAAAAGAACATAGTGGATGTGCGCCACAATGAAATAGGTGTCGTGTATGTACACGTCAATTGGACCGATAGCCATGAACACACCGCTCAAGCCACCACAAACAAACGTTGAGATAAAGCCGAGGGCGTTCAAATTCGGAGTCGTAAAGTGGATATTTCCCTTCCAAACCGTCCCAAGCCAGTTGAAAATTTTGATGGACGATGGCACAGCAATCACAATCGTGGAAAGCATAAATGTCGTACCCAAAAGCGGACTCATGCCAGAGAGGAACATATGGTGTCCCCAGACAACAAATCCCAAGAATGCGATAGCCATAATAGCAAAAACCATTGCCTTATAGCCAAAGATTGCCTTGCGGGCAAACGTTGCCAAAATGTCCGATACAACACCCATGATAGGCACAATCATAATATAAACCGCAGGGTGCGAATAGAACCAAAAAAGGTGCTGCCAGAGTACCGGCTGACCACCACCACCTGCGCCAACGTTAGCACCGGATGGATACAAACCACCATTGGCTGTAAGAAGATTTTCAGGAATAAAAATACCAGCATGGAATACTTGATCAACAAAAAGCAAGGACATCGCAGAAGCAAGTACGGGCGTACCCAAAACTTGAAGAATGGATGTAATGAAAAGTGCCCACACGGTCAAAGGCATATCGAACATTCGCATACCTTTTGCACGCTTGTTGAGCGTTGTGGCAAGATAGTTCATCCCGCCAAGAATGGAGGAAAATCCTACCAGAAACACTCCAATTACCCAGAGCATATGCCCCGTACCCGAGGCGCTTAGTGGAGGATAATTAGTCCACCCCGCCGCCGCCGTACCGCCTTCTACAAAGAAGCCCGACATAATGGTAAGACCGGCGATAGGTACAAGCCAAAAAGAAACCATATTCACCGTTGGCATCGCCATATCGTCGGTGCCAATCATGAGCGGAATACAGAAGTTTGCAAATGCACCGGTTGCCATCGGGATAATTACAAAGAAAATCATGACCGTAGCGTGCATGGTTACAAGCTGAGTATAGAAACCCGGCTGTACAGCACCATTGGAAACAAGGCTATCAGGCAACCATTTGCCCACAAGCGGAATTGGCTCGCCCGGATAGGCAAGCTGCCACCGAATGAAAAGAGCAAATGCACCGCCGACAAGCAAGAAAAACATTGATGTGGCAAGAAACTGCTTTGCAATCGTTTTGTGGTCGGTAGAGAAAATATATTTGCGAATGAACGACACGCTGTGATGTGCGTGGTCGTGCGCATGGCTTTCGTCGTGTGTCCCGACGTGAGCATGGTCATGCTGTGTTGCAACTGCTGACATAGCGTTCACCGTTAAAATTGTGTTGTAAAAATTTCTGTTTGATTTCGAGTATCGGACGCACAAATCCTAGTTTTTAGTGCGAACTGCCATGATGTTCACCCGCAGGAGCTGCTGCTTCGGCAGGAGCTGGGGCAACGGGTTGCGGATTAGCAGCTTCGGCAGCCAAGACAGCTTTCTTCGCTGTAATCTTCCCTTCCATCCATTTTGCAAAATCAGCGTCAGATTGCATATTCAATACAGCCCGCATCGCATAGTGACCGCTGCCGCAAAGTTCTGCACACGCAAGTTCATACTTGCCGGATTTTGTGCCATTATGCCAAACTTCAATCCACGAGCCCGGCACAGCATCTTGCTTAATTCGGAAATTCGGAAGGAAATAACTGTGCAAAACATCCACCGATGAAAGGTGAACGACGACATTTTTGTTAATGGGGAGATTAAATTCGCCCGTCATAACAATATCATCCTTACCATGCGAATCGGTAGGATCAATGCCAAAAAGGTTTTGCGCAGAGCGATAACGTGCATGACGCTTGCCTAGGATACCGTCGCCACCGGGGTAGCGAACGTGCCAGTTGAACGCCTGACCTACAACGTCAATTTCCATATCCGGAGTAGGAATACGCGATGAATACTTCATCACTTTCCACATTTCGTCGCTATACAAACCCAAGCCCGCAAAAAGAACTGTTGGCGCAAGCGTCCAGACAAATTCTACAACGTTGTTGCCATGGTAGTAAATAGACTTATGTCCCGGACGAGCACGATACCGAAAGATAAAAACGACCAGTGTGAGTTGCACGAGCAAAAAAATAGCAGCAGAAATCCAATACACAAGACGAAACAAGTCGTCATGGGCTTCGCTATATGTGCTAATTCCCGGCGGGAAATACGTCAGCATATTCCACGAAAAGTCAAACATAAATGCTCCACAAAAACAAAGTGAAAGTAAAAATTATATCGTAAGCAGATGTGGTGAATACATTATGAATTCAAAACTACTATTACAGTGGCTTCAAAAGTTCGGCTTCAGTAAACGCACCCGGACGGGCAAGCGTTTTAGCACGAACATCGGCTACATCTTTCGGATCAACCGCCGGAGCGTTGTTCCCCCAGCTAGAGCGCACCGTTGTCAGAACATCAGCAATTTCTTGGTCAGAAAGAGCATCTTTCCACGGAGTCATCACACCGTTGTAATCTTTGCCCGCACGTTGAATTTTTCCTTGATAGCCATGAAGGACAATACGAATCGGAATGGTAACGTCAGCGTTTTGAGCAAAGTCAGATCCTGCAAGCGGCGGATAAACGCCTGGCAATCCTTTGCCATTTCCTTGATGGCAAGCAGCACATTTTTGATTAAATACACCTGCGCCCGGACCCTTCGCTGCATCGGGATTAGCGCTTGCAGCATCAGCAGCTTTCGCGGAATATGGTTCTTTCCATGTCGGGTCATCTTTATAGCTTGTGAAAAAGCCCGACATATTCGACAAAAAGATGAAACCAATGCAAACCGCAACGAATACTATCGTTACGCGCATAAAGGGAAACAACTGGCTCATATTTTCAACCTCAGCTAGATGAAAAATTTATAATATTATTATCTGATTATCGTCAAGTATAGAAAGAAGTGAAGTGCTTTACAAAAGCATAAATCTGTGAAAAGCATAAAATCTCGTGCCTGCTGTCTTCGTTTTATCTTTCCAGCATACACCACACACTTCAC
Organism: Ignavibacteria bacterium; assembly: GCA_014654705.1. Lineage (GTDB taxonomy): Bacteria > Bacteroidota > Ignavibacteria > Kapaibacteriales > UBA4661 > PH2015. The sequence continues at coordinate 46,939 of JACVZY010000059.1, read as the reverse complement.
AGGATGTTGGCAAAATGCAAAAACAGATTGCAATGTTACTGAAAAGTTGCGTCAGAACAAATGCAATTTTGCAAAACAAAACACTTGGTTTTACAAACGAACCTTTAGCAACTATGCCATCTCCAGCGAAGTCGTTGTAGATAAAGTCGTTGGAGAAGCATCAATGATGGTTGGCTTGGAGCGGTCAATTTTTTCTTGAATGGTAATTAGCCCTTTGAGTAGGGCTTCTGGTCGAGGTGGGCAACCGCCAATATACACATCCACCGGCAAAAACTGGTCAATGCCTTGCACCACAGGATAACTGCGAAACATTCCACCGGTCGAAGTGCAAACGCCCATCGCAATTACCCACTTCGGGTCAGCCATCTGGTCGTAGATTTTGCGGACGACCCACGACATTTTGTAGGTTACCGTTCCGGCAACAATCATCAGGTCTGCCTGGCGTGGCGAGAAGCGGAACACTTCCGACCCGAAACGCGAACTGTCGGTGCGGGGTCCGGCAAATGCCATCATCTCAATAGCACAGCACGAGATACCAAGCGGCATGGGCCACACGGAATTGCGTTGCGCCCATTTGGCAACAGCTTCGACGGTTGTTAGCACAAAGCCATCGCGCTCCAATGTTTCATTTAGTCCCATTTTAAGGCTCCTTTTTTGACGACGTAGATAAACCCGACAAAGAGCAGTATCATAAACAGTATCATGGCGACAAGTGCCTGAGCGCCAAGTTGCTTGAATTGTACAGCCCACGGATACATAAAGACAATTTCGATATCGAAGAGAATGAAGAGAATAGCCACGAGATAAAACTTCACCGTGTGGCGCTCTTTGATGGAGGAGATAGGCTCCATGCCGCTTTCATATGGACTTGCTTTTTCTACGTTTGCGCGGCGAGGTCCGAGCCATTCGTGCAGTTTTATCATCACAATACCAAACACTGCGCCGACAATAATGGTTCCGAGAATCGGTATGTAGGTTTCGAGCATAACTATTCCTGCTTGTAGCGTAAAGTATGATTACCTAGTTCACATCTAATTTGTAGTGGTCTTCAATTCAGCCCCGGGAGGGCAAAAACAATGGTGCAGCATCGGGGGCGGTTTCATAATCGCACCACAAAATACTCAACCGACAGGGAACTGCAAAGGACGATTTTGAATTTTCCACATTTGGCTGCTTTTTGCTCAACCGAATTTTTGCCCTTAGCCCCACTTACCGCCCTACCACCAAACGCTGCATACTTTTTCCCGAAGCCGATTCCAGCACAAGAAAATACACACCTACAGGAAGGTCAGATGTCTGAATCAAAGCAGTGTGATCTCCTGCTGTTTGTGCTTCTTGCACACATACCCGCACAGAACGACCCAGAATATCAAAAAGTTCCAGCCGCACACGGCAGGGAGTGGGAAGGAGATATGATGTAATGGCTACCCCATTTGTAGGGTTAGGATGTACAGATAAAAGCGGCGCATTAGTAAGAGATTCTTGGGCACGAGCAACAGAAGTGGCTAGCGGTCGGGTATAGGCTTTGAAAGCAGCAAGACCGTTGCCTCCAACGTAGAGAATGTTATTGTGGACAAGAAGAGCATTCGCCTGTCCTATATTTTGAATGGTATCAGCATTCCATACAATTCTCGCCCCTACTGCCGTATCAATGGCATACGGGCGAGAACCACCCGAGTAAATAAGTCCATTATCCAAGGTAAATGGATATCCCCCAAGATAAGCAGTATCTCTGGCTATTGCTAGATTTATTGCCGTTTGTACTGAATCTATCGGTGACCACGAGCTATATTCTGCTGTTGTAACATCAATGGCGGCAAAACCTCTTTTCCCATCACCACGTGAAGAAGGAACCCTAAAACCACCAGCAATATATGCAAGATTCCTTATGATACTAATTTTTCCAACAAAGGCATTGTAATAGATACCATAATCAGTGTCTAAACTACTTCCCACGCCCCCCAGTTTGGGATTCCAATCTAAAATGGTGAGACTGTCAATATGAATAGCAGCAATGTTAGGGCGATATTCTGTAAACCTGCTTGGATATTTGGGTGTCCATAAGTTTAGAAATCCGCCTCCGATATAAAGTGTTCGATTATGAATAGCAAGTGTGTGAACATATTGAGTACCAACCTCCCAAAGATACTGACGTACTTGACCAAAGGACGATGTATCACGAACATAAATGAGCGAACCTGTGGTAGCGTCAAGCTGATAGATAAAACCTGCTCCGCCAATAAATAATCTCTTGTCATCTAATGCCATTGAAAATATCTGTGGAGTATTAGCGGTAAAAGGCGAGGTAAAATCCTCCAGTATCTTTCCACTGGCAACATCAAAAGCAGCAAGAGAACGCCGTGAGCGACCGCTCATAGCAGAAAATTTTCCACCAACATAAAGACGGGTGAGGCTCAACTGGAAAGCATCCACTGAAATGGACGCTTGGTCTCCTTCTGTCGGATTCCACGGTAATATCTCGCCTGTTTTAGTGTCAAGTGCAGCCAAACTTTCGCGTTGAAAATAGGGAACACCGCAAAGAGAAAAACCGCCCCCAACAAACAACCGTTTGTTGACAAAGCTGAGACATCGAGCACCTCCATTGGTATATGGTGCCCAATCCGTGAGTTTACCGCTCGCTAAGTGAAGAGAGGCAAGACCAAATCGTTTTATTTTATTGATTGCCGAAAAGGAACCTCCAAGATATAGAATGGAGTCTTGCACCGCCATCGTGTAAATTTCACCATTAGGAACGATTGAAGAATCAGCAACTGCGCCGGTGGAACGATTAAATAATGTAAAAAGGGGTCCGCTATAACTGAAGTTGATATTCCGTTTGTATCCGGAAGCCGCTATTCTATTGTTTACCACAGCGATAGAAGAAACAACATTATTGCCCAGAGTTGGTTGCCACGAAGTAAACGTACCTGTTGCTAAGAATATTTCCCCAAGAAACGAGAACCGTTGGGACTGTTGAAGAAAAGAAGACATCCCACATACATACAAAGTCGAATCACCCAGAGCAAGCGAAGTGCAGTAAAAATCTCGAAGACTGTAGGACTCATCAAAAGGATTCCACGGAAGCAGACGACCCGTTCGGGCATCAAGCGCAGCCAGTCCTTTACGAAATTGTCCGGCAATGGTCGTGAACTCACCCGCAACATAGAGGATATTATTTCGAGCAACGATGCTATGGATTTTTCCTTCCATCAAATATTTCCATCGTATGGTTTGCCCTGTTTCGGCATCAACAGCAAAAAGATGATATGGTTTCCCTTGAACAGATATGTTCCCAGCAATAATGACAGAAGAATCGGTAGCAGCGATAAGCTGTACTTTTTCCGTTCCTTGTGGTACTTGCCAGTCAAATACCTTGCCCTGTGAAGAAACACGTGCAGCCAAATTACGCTTATTTTGACCAACATTCTCAACGCCTCCACCGACATACCAACCGCCTTGTCCATCAGGGACAACAGCGGCAAGACCAGAAGAACCGGAGAATTTAGGAAAGAGAGTATCTGCATTGCCGGAAGGGGTTGTGAAAACAACACCTCTGCTCCCTGCAAGAGGATGCACTTTCGGCACAAATGCCGTAAAACTTCCACCGACATAGAGAGTATTGCCCGTTGCGGCAAGGGCTTTAACAGTACCATCCGGTGTCCAAAGAGGAAATGTGCTTTGCGCTTTACTTGGGAAAAGCGCAAGAAAGAATAGGATGCTAAAACTGAATATGGTACGCATAGTAAAAGGAGCAATGAGGGTTCAATACTGAAAAATGCTACGGAGATAGCAATTCACAAAAAATGCCTTAGAAATTATGACAAGATAGCTAGAGAACTTGCAATATACTACTTTACTCAAGGGTTACAACTATTAACACTCCATTCAGGAGATGAAGTCAACATATTCAAAACCCGCACAAAATCAACCTTCCTTCTCTTCGTACTCATCAAACGCCGCACTCACCGCAGGCAGCTTCACCACAAATTTCGCACCTTTGCCCGCCTCGCTTTCGCACCAGATATCCCCATTCATCGCCTCAGCCAGCTTTTTGGCGATAGAAAGCCCCAGCCCTGTGGAATGTTCGCCACCGGTGGGCTGCGCCGAAAGCCGAGCAAACTTGACGAAGAGCTTTTGTTTATCCGACTCGGTCAAGCCCTGCCCTTCGTCTTGTATCTCAAAAAGCACGGCGTTGTCGTGCTTGCTCACGCGAATAAAGATGCGCTTCTCCGGCGGCGAATATTTTATCGCATTGGAAACCAAATTGTCCAGTATTTGCAGCGTTGAGGATTTATCGGCAAAGACCATCGTGTTGTCCGGCGGAATTTCGACGTGCATAGAGATTTGCTTTGCTTCAGCCCGCCCTCGGTAGTCGCTCGCCACGTACTGCGCCACTTCCATCAGGTCAAAGGGAATCGGCGTGAGGCGCACAGCCTTGTTTTCGATAGCGTTCACGTCCAGCAAATTGGTAATCAAATCAAACATACGCTTGGATGTCGTCTGAATGTCACCCGAAAACTCTTTCACTTCCACGGGAGCCAGTGTGTTCGCCTCTTCGTGCAGCACCTTTGCCAGCATGGAAATATTCGAGAGCGGATTTTTCAAATCATGCGCCACAATGCCCAAAAATTCGTTCTTCTCGTTGTTCAGCTCACGAAGGGACTCGTTGAGCATTTCCATCTCGCTTTTCTGCGCTTCTACCGCCACTTTCTGCGCTTCCACTTCGCGGTAAGCGTGTGCCAGTTCGACGTTGCGAAGACGATAGATTTCCGCATCTTGCCGAGCGCGGTCTGCTTCGTAGGATTTCATTTGCGCCTTAATCAGGTCTTGCTGCGATTTGTAATTTTCTCGGCGCATGACATTGTACTTGCCCACCAGCGCTAAGGATAGCAGCACGACTTGTGCAAGCGAACCAATCTGTATGGTCAAATTGGTAAACCCGTTCGAGGGCAGCACACCAAAGGTTTTGAGCGTGTACAAGACCACCCCGGCGATAAAGGCAAGCCACGAAATGAAAAAATACTTCGCCGGCAAATAGCCACTACGCCATTCCAAAACAGCGTTAGTCACCAGCAGCGGCGAAGCAACCATTGCCAAAAATGTGATGATGCGAATACTGAACGAATACGGCAGAAAGAGCGCCAGCACAGCACTGAGAGCTGTGAGTGGCAGCAAGACCTGATAAATCTTATCGAACAAAGGAGCATTTGTTTTGCTACCGAGAAATGACCGCGCAAAGAAAACCGCCCAGAAGGTAGCGAACCCCATAAAAAGCGGCAAACAGACATTCCCCCACCAGAGCGCATCACGCCAGAGATACTGGAACGATAAGCCATTGAGCGTGGCTTGATACATAATTTGCCCCGCAATAAACAGCGCATAGTAGAGATAATTGACATCGCGCAAGCCCATAAACAAAAAGAGGTTGTAGAGCAGCATTACTGCCATTGCACCGTAATAAAGTCCGATGACAATTTGCTCACGGCTCAGAAATTGCGTGAAGGCTGTGGGCGACCACGCATTGAGCGGAAGGTTCATCGAACTCGTCGTGCGGAAGCGCAGGTAATACGTGCGTTCCGAAGCAGGTTTTTCCTGAAGGCTGAAAATGCAGTTCCGATATTCAATTTCGCGTTGAGAAAAAGGGAAGTGGTCGCCCGTCTTTTTGCTCACATACACACCGGACTCAGGAATAAAGACCGTTACCGAATCAATCATCGGATAGCCCACTTCCAAGAGCCAGTCAAGCGGGTATGGCTGACGGTTCACTACCGTAAAGCGCACCCAATATGCCGATGCGGTAAAACCAAACGCGGGCGTAATTTTTTCGGAGTGTTTCCACGCACCATCCGGCGCAGTCAGAACGGCTTGCAGAGTCATTTGGGCATAAGAATCTTCCAAAATTTCGACCGTTGCGCCAAGCGGCGTGCCGGACAGAAATTCTTGGGTCAAGGTCTGCGGCATGGGCGAAGCAAATACGAAGCTTTGGGTGAAGAACACCATGCACGCAACAAATACGACCAAATGTACGGAACGGAGGAACAGCGTCATACTTAAACTCTCCGATGAACACACAAGAACAACAATTTATGGTAGCGATGAAGGGTGAGTGCATTGTGGTAAAAGGCTCTTCATTACTAGCGTTGTAATCTTTTGAACTTAACACTCAACATTCAAAACCGAACACTACCCACTTCATTCCTCGTAATTTACTTCCCGCATTGGCAAATCCACACAAAAAAATTGCTTCTCCGAAGGATTCCATGAAAACGATATTGCGCCGTGCAAAACGTTTTGCGTATCTTTGCCGATGTTGACACACTGTTCATGGCATTTCTTTTTTTCATTTTTACCAGCGAGGGCTACGATATGCGTTTGGTTACTTATCTCGTGCAAGGCGAGGAGCGCTTGGGATTGCATCTGCACCATCAAATTCTTGACCTTGAGCGCGTGTACAGTTTTGCCAAGCCGACTATTCACGGGCATTTGGAGACGATGCCGTCCGGTATTCTGGACTATCTTCGTCTTGGCGAGGCCGCACACCGCGAAGCACACAAACTTGAGGCGTGGTACGCATCGAATCATCATGCGCCCACTCCGGAAGGAACGGTTATCGAAACCTCGTCGGTGACAATACTCTCGCCCGTACCCCGCCCTGTATCTATGCGCGATGGCTATGCTTTTCGGCAACACGTCGAGACGGCACGGCGCAATCGTGGTTTGGAAATGATTGATGTGTTCGACCAAATCCCGATTTTTTATTTTACCAATCACCTCACCGTTACCGGCGGCGGCGATGTGTTTGTACAGGATATGCACTTGCAGAATTTAGATTTTGAGTTGGAATGTGCAATCGTCATTGGCAAAGGTGGCAAAAATATTCCTGCCGAGCGTGCCGACGAGCACATCTACGGCTTAACCGTGATGAACGACTGGAGCGCCCGCGCCCTGCAAATGCAAGAAATGCAAATGAGCTTGGGTCCGGCAAAAGGCAAAGATTTTGCCACGTCTCTCGGACCATGCCTTGTCAGCAAAGAAACCCTCAAAGACCGCATCATTACAACGCCCAAAGGCAACCATTATGATTTGCCAATGACCGCCTCCATCAATGGTGAAACGGTCTCGCGCGGCAATGTGAAGGATATGCACTGGACGTTTGCGCAAATCATAGAGCGCATAAGCTATGGTGTGGAAATACACCCCGGCGAGGTGATTGGAAGCGGCACCTGCGGTACGGGATGCTTACTGGAACTGAACGGCAGTAAAGTCTTCACCCCTCCACGCTGGCTCCAAGTGGGCGATGAAGTAGAATGTGCCATTGAAGGCATTGGTGCGCTCAAAAACCGAATAAAACTTGCCGAATAATACCCCGACAGAATTCTTTTTTCACGATTTTCATTTCGATTATGCCTGAGAAGATACAGAACTATACCGTTTCCGACCGCATTGGTACTGGTGGAACGGGCATTGTGCGCCGAGGACGGGAAACCGAAACCAAAACCGATGTAGCCGTAAAGTCCCTCAACGCCGACCTTGTGCGTGAACCGCAAGTACGCAAGCGCCTCAAGGAAGCAACAAAATCGCTTCAGTCCATGCCCCGACAAGAAAACCTTGTGCGTGTGCTGGATGTGGTCGAAAGCGGCGACACGATGCACGTTATCATGGAATACGCCCCCGGGCGCAGCTTGGACAACCTTCTCAGCAAAAAATCCCGCCCCATGCCATATGACAACGCGGTTCAGCTTCTGAATCAGGCATTGCGTGGCGCTCAGGCAGCCCATTCCAAAGGTTTTCTGCACGGCAACCTGAAGCCCAGCGACATCATTATTTCGGGTGATAATGCCGTGAAAATCAGCGGCTTCGGCATTGCGCACCACCTCAGTAATGCTGCACTGGTGCGTTCGGCAGGACGGACGGGAAAAATCGCTTATATGGCACCGGAGCAAGTGCGAGGTGAGAGCGTGGATGAGCGCAGCGATGTGTACAGTTTAGGGGTCATTCTTTACCGCATGATTACGGGTACAATGCCCTTTAGCGTGAGTGACCGCGACTCAGAGTCCCGTTTACGGCAAGCAGTTTTGCAGCAAACAGCCCCGAATATTACCGATACGATGCCGGAACTCAATATTCCACCACATCTTGCCAATCTCGTTCACCGCGCCATTGCAAAAGACCGCCGCGAGCGCATCCCCACAACGCGCGAATTTGCTCGTCTTCTGCAAAAGGTACAGCCCGAAGTGCAGCAAATTATCGCCGCCACACCGAATCAAGCGAGTAGCACACAAGCCACAGGTATTGGTGCAAGAACAGCAGCAGTCATTGCCGGCGTAGCAGCAGGCGCTGCAGCTACGGGCGCTGCGATTACCGCAGCATCAGAAGAGACCACACGCCCTGCTGTGGCACAATTTCCTCCGCCACAAGCCTCGACGTTTGCCGCCGCACAACCTGTCCCACTAGCAGCAAGCGATGAAGCAGCCAGAACATCCGATGATGAGCCTGAGGAAAGTCCGATAGTAAAGGAAAAATCAGGTCTGAGTGCCTTTTTCAGCAAACCGTCAGCAGCAGCCCAAGCACCTGACACGCCAACGGTCTTCACCACCCCGACGCTTGCGCAATCGCCGATGCAGCTTGAGGTAGAGCGCCGGATGCAGGCAATGCGAGCGGAACAAGCGCAACGAGCCGCCGAAGAAGCGTCTCTGCAAAGTGCCGCCGAGCAAGAACGTTTGCAATCATCTTCCGCAGCGAGCAATGATGCGCCCTTGAGCAGCGCTCCTTATTCCACACAAGGAAGCGGCGCTTCTACTCCGCCTTCACCCGAAGCCATTAAAGCACAGCTTACGCCCGCAGAACCCATCAAACCTGCTGCGAAAAATGAAGAAAAGAAAAAACGTGCCGTACTACCGTGGTTGGTCATGGGCGCAGTGGCATTGGGTGGCGGCATTTATTACGTTGCCCTCAAAAATAAGGGCGCAGACAACAGCACACAAGCAACGCAGCGCGAACTCTCTAACGACGAGAAAGAGCGGCGTTACGACTCGCTTCTCGCCAAATCAGAAAAAAATGCGGAGCAAGATCCAAACGCGCAAAACGGCGCACCGCTTGAGAATGGAAAACAAGCCGACGACAACAGCGGCAACGAAAAAGCCGATACGACCAATGCGTTTCCGGCTGCGACGAATAACCCGACGACAAGCACAAACCAAGCTGCAGAGAACACTGTACCCGATGAAACGACAAGCCCATCTGCCAGTAAAAATACTGCTCAAAATTCTCCCGCAAGCACAGAAAAGCCGCGTATTCCTGACTCCCGCGAACCAGTCAAAACCCCTGAGAAAAAAAACAGTCCCATATCGGAAAAGGCTATTCCTGTAGAGAAAAAAAGTGCTCCGGCATCAAAATTAGCAGATAACAACTCTACCAAAAGCAGCCCAACTGCAGCAAGTAAATCTGCAGCACAGCAAGCAGCGCAAGACAATTCTATGGCTGAAGCAATTCCTCAAAAGACCGCTCAACGCAAGCAAACAAGTGCTTCAGAAAGCGGACTTGCAAGAGAAACACCTGCTTCTGCCAATGGAGCAAAAACACAAAAACGCGCATCTCGCAGCAATGCCGGCTCGGAAAGCATGACAAATGAGAGCGCCACGGCAAAACGTTCAACGGAAAAAACGACAGCAAGCAGTGCTCCGGCAAATACCGCCACAACAAAAACAACATCCAAAAGCGGCTCTCTGGCTGAGGCGAACTCGCAAAGTGCCGCAGAGCGTGAGGCGGCGCGGGAGCGGATTCGCCAGAAGTATGCGGAGCACCTGAAGAACAAAAGTAACAAGTCGGGCACTCTTGCGACCAACACTCCGTTCTCAACAAGCACTGATGAGCCTTCCGGCAAAGCTACACCCGATGCGCTCAAGGACATGAACAAAAAAGCGCCTCGCTCGAACCGCGACGACAATTATGCTCCGGCAACAAATCCCGTCGCCGAATCGCCAAACACCGTTGACCCAAGCACAACAGAACTGACCAACGCAGCCCGCAAGGCAAAAAACGTAGAACCATTTCTCATCTTGCGCGGACACATCGGCGCGGTACGGTCAGTTGCCTTTAGCCCAGACGGCAAAACGATTGCAAGCGGCAGCGATGACAAAACTGTAAAAATTTGGGATGCTGCTACGGGTACGATTTTGCGCTCGCTGCGTGGACATTCCGGCACTGTAACGTCGGTCTTTTTCAGCCCCGACGGTAAAACGCTCATTTCCAGTGGCAAAGATAAAACCGTTCGCGTCTGGGATGCCTCCACAGGTGAAGCGCTTCAGCGCTCGCCCGGCGTTTCCTGCGAAGGCACTCCGGCAGCGTTCAGCCCTGATGGCAAGTTCCTCGCTACCACTGATAGCCGTAATATCAATATTTCAAAAGTTCAACGGTAATAGCTGACGTGTACACAATTCAATATTCCAAACTCAACATTCATCATTTCTCCCAATGATTCCAGCCGAACTTCTCCGCAAAAAGCGCGATGGCGCAGAACTCTCCCACGACGAAATTTCGTGGTTCGTCAAGGGCTTGACTGCGGGCGATATTACGCATCCGCAAGCCGCAGCATTCTTGATGGCATCGTTTATTCGCGGGCTTTCGGCAGCAGAAACGGCTGCTCTGACATTGGCAATGCGAGATTCCGGCACACGCTACCAATTCACCACTGCACCCAAACCTAAGGTAGATAAACACTCCACAGGTGGGGTGGGCGATAAAATTTCTCTTCCCCTTCTGCCACTCGTGGCAGCCTGTGGCGTTGCTGTGCCAATGATTTCCGGACGCGGACTTGGACACACGGGCGGTACAGTGGATAAGCTCGAATCAGCAGGCGTGAATATGGACGTGGACAACAAACGCGGCACAGAATTGCTGACAAAATACGGCGGCTTTTTCGCAAAACAAACAAGTGATATTGCCCCAGCCGACCGTATTCTCTACCACCTGCGTGATGTAACGGGCACGGTGGAATCGAAAGAACTAATCACGGCATCTATTCTGAGCAAAAAATTTACGGAAGACCTAGACGCGCTTGTGATTGATCTCAAGGTCGGCAAAGGCGCATTTATGGACTCGCTGGACAAAGCGCAGGCGCTTGCCGAAACGATGATTGGCGTGGCAAAAGAAGTGGGATTGCGCATGAGAATTCTTTTTACCAGCATGGAAGAACCGCTTGGCACAAAAATTGGAAATTGGCTGGAAGTTGAGGAGTCGCTGAACACGCTTGAGAACCAACATACGTCGCCGCAGGACATTTCCGAACTCACCGCCCGACTTGCCGCAGCAATGCTGATTGCAGGCGGTATTGCGCCGAATGTGAATGACGCGCTGAACGTCGTTCACACCGCATGGGCAAGCCGCAAGCCGCTTGAAATCTTTCATGCGCTCATCAAAGAACAACATGGCGACCTTGAGGGCAGTACAATCAAATACGCAAACCTACCGAAAAAAGCAATTCTTGCGCCGAAGGACGGCGTGATTACGGGTATTCATGCTCGAATGGTTGGAATAGCAGGCATTATGCTGGGCGCAGGCAGGCAGCGCACAGAGGACGTGCTAGACTTTGGTGCAGGCATCGTCTTTCACAAAAAATGCGGCGCGGAGGTAAAACAGGGCGAGGAAATAGGCTACGTGCAAGGTACACGCACAGAAACGTTCGAGTCGGCGACGACGCATATTCTGGAGGCAATCACCATCGAACGCACAAGCTATACCAAACCCAAGATGGTGCTGGACGAATGGGATTCGTCACAGTAAGAATCACGCTTCCAGGCTGTTATCAAAAACAATATCGCCCCGATTGTTCGCTCAACTCCGTAGCGAATAATTGGGGCGTTTTTTTTAGCGGCAGAAAACTTTTGAAAATTTTTAGGCAGCTACGAGGCTTTTAGCCTTCACTTGGGCATTTATCCACGCGTAGGTTTTTTCAATGCCGGAGCGCAGAGGCTCGGATGGCGACCAGCCAAGTTCTGCTCGTATGAGTGTATTGTCGGAATTGCGACCGCGCACACCCGTCGGACCAGGAATGTTGTTGATGCGTATGCTCTTACCGGACAGCCCGATAACCATTTCTGCCAAGCCGTTAATGGAAATCATTTCTTCGGAACCGATATTGACCGGTCCCATAAAATCCGAATCCATAAAGCGGCGCATTGCCTCCAAGCATTCGTCCACATAGAGAAACGAGCGCGTCTGCTTGCCGTCGCCCCACACCTCAATGGTACCGCCGTCTTCGGCTTCGGCTACTTTGCGGCACATAGCCGCAGGAGCTTTTTCTTTGCCGCCCGTCCACGTGCCTTCAGGTCCAAAAATGTTGTGATACCGCGCCACACGCACATTTAAGCCATAGTTGCGCTGATATGCCAGATACAGACGCTCGCTAAAAAGTTTCTCCCAACCGTATTCGCTATCGGGTGCGGCGGGGTAGGCGGAATCTTCTGCGCATTTAGGATTGTCGGGGTCTTCCTGATTGTAAGCGGGATACATACACGCGGAGGACGAATAGAAAATTTTCTTTACACCTTGATGGTGCGCCAAATCAACGATGTTGAGATTAATCGTTGCAGAATTGTGCATCACATCGGCATCGTGGTTGCCGGTGAAAATATAGCCTGCACCGCCCATATCGGCGGCAAGCTGGTACACCTCGTCAAACGGCATATCGACGACATTGCGGCAGACGGACTGCTCACGAAGGTCGCCAATAATAAAATCATCGGCGGCAGTGTCGGAAAATTCAGGCGCTTTCAAGTCAACGCCACGAACCCAGAATCCTTCACGTTTCAAACGGCGCACCAAATGGCTGCCGATAAATCCGCCTGCACCGCAGACAAGGGCTGTTTTTTTTGCTGACATAGTGTCAAATCCTCGTGGTAAAGAAGAAAAGGAAAGTCTTGATTTCAAAAGTCGTAAAGACCACAAAACTACGATTTTCTTAGGAGAAAGCCATATCAATTACGTTGCTCATTTTTGCCGCGCTCACGACCCATTGAACTCTTTTCCGAAGAGCTGTAGGGTTAAGACTATATCGCACAACACCCCCAAGCATAAAGTTTGTTTTTTTTGGTATTCTTTTACAAAAAACGTATTTTAAGACACGAATAGCTTAAATACAAAAACATAATCCTCCTTCAAATGACCTTTCCCTTCAACGTCATGAATACGATACCTGAAAAATCACCAGCACCGCCATGCCGATGGGTAATGGTTAAAGCAATGGTTAGCCTTGGAATCGTTTATTTCCTTGCAGTGCTTAGTGTATCGGCACAAGGAATTGATGCCAAAAAAGTCCGTGAGGCAACATTACAAGGCGTTGTCATTATCACCCCCAACCCTCGAGGCGAAAATGGCTCCGGGTTCATTATCAATAACCGGGGCTATATTCTGACCAATGCTCATGTGATACAAAACCGCGATTCTACACAAAGCATCCAAATACGTTTCGCGGACAATGCTCTTTTCACTTGCGATAGCATTCTCTACGAGGATGCTGCACGGGATATCGCAATTCTCAAGATTGCATCTCAAACCGCGCGGCGGGCACTTCCAATGATTGCACAAGGAAATACGAGTGCGGGCGATGCAGTTGTGGCGTTCGGCAATCCGAACAATATACCCTTCAATATCACCCAAGGCATTGTCTCGAATCTCTCTCCGCTTCCGCAATTGCCTTTTTACCTCGCCTACGATGCAGCCACAAATCCAGGTAATTCCGGCGGACCGCTGCTCAATAAATTCGGGCAGGTGGTCGGTATGGTGGCTGCACGTATTGACCGCGACACGAAGGGCAGAACAGTTCAAAATTTTAACCTAGCAATCAAAGCCAGTGCTTTGCGTGAAGCTCTGGGTAATGCTGGGATTAGCTTCCATGATAGTATCTTGGTAGCGGATGAAAATGCAGCCCGCGAAGAGCGCTTAACAGCACGGCAGGACAGCGTGGCACAAAAACAGCAAGCAAAGCTCGACAGTATAGCCGATGCTCAACGACTTGCCGAGAAGCGCGAATGGGAACGAAACACACCGACACGGCTTCTGATACGGGCAGGTGGCGCAATCACGCCGCATATAGGCAGTCTGGTAAAAACCACTGCGGACTATGAATGGACAGATCCCACTGCCGGTTTTGTAGATTTTTGGCAAGCAAATGTCGCTTTTGGATTACGCACAGGAGTAAACCGACCGGGAGATAGAGGCACAATTCTAGGCGCATTTGTCGCTTTGGGCAGAATGCCATCCCTCAAAACCCTAACAGGAAATCCATTGTATTTTGAAGCTGAAATTGGCTTTGTCTTTGGTGAATACTTGCGTCTGAGTGGCGGCTTAGGAATTCAGGATGCTGGGTATTATACCGGTACCTTGGGTTATACACTCAATCTCTTGGATTTCTTAAGCCTTGACGCGACGCTCACAGGATGTTTTGCCGATAAAATTATCTTTCGCGCACAACTTGGGGCGGCTATCAGAATAGACTTTGCAAAATGGTAATCAGTGGCAATATAATTTGATACACATGATACCCGGTAAGAACCAAAGAACGTTTCAGAATCTACTAACTACTACCAGTTGAGGTTGCCATGTGGACATGGAAAAATATATTTTGGATGAGCATGATTGTCTCTGCGCTGCAGAGTGCCGCTTTTACAGCACTGTGGAGCCAAAGTTCGCAGGAACTTTTCAAAATCCTCGGAGCAAAAAATGTATTCGTTCTTGACGCTACGACTCAACGTCCAGCTCGTGCAGGCATAGTGCTTCGTACGGAAACCATGTTGCGTATCGATGCAGGCGGCTATGTTGCTCTTGTGCACTACACTGGCAAATCATTAGAGTTACGCAATGCGGGAACATACAAAAGCACCGAATTGGAACAACGGCTGGCACAAGGACAGGCGAGTTCTACGCAAAAAGTAGCCACATTTGTCCTCAATGCTATGGGACAAAAAAACAAATCCGATTCCCATCGGGAGAACATGAATACTCTTGGAGCAGTTGCGCGGATGTCCACTGGTGATGACAAGGAAGTAACTGTGCTTGTACCACGTATGGGCAGTGTAACGGACTCGGCTGTATTCTTGCAGTGGTATAGTGACGCTACGGGTGGTAGTCAAACTGGTACAGGCTTAGTGCTACCCAC
The DNA here is from genome assembly GCA_014654705.1 of Ignavibacteria bacterium. Taxonomy (GTDB): domain Bacteria; phylum Bacteroidota; class Ignavibacteria; order Kapaibacteriales; family UBA4661; genus PH2015. The sequence goes on along the minus strand of JACVZY010000059.1, from coordinate 31,785 downwards.
ACAAACTCCAAAACAAGTACCGCAAAGCCCCAAGGCAGTTGTGTACAGAATAGAAATAAAAAGCGAACAGGGGAAAATCCTTCATGCTCTCGAAACAACCGATACATCGCTGATACTCAAGCCCGCCCTAATTGGTATTCAGCGTGGGAATCTTATTCGATGGACGGTGAATCTTCTTGGTTCAAAAGTACGGCAGGAATATAATGTTCGCTGGTTGTCTCAAGACGATGCCACGGCACTCGCCGATACTCTTGCCACAATTCAGAAAGAATTTCCGGATACTGCTTCGCCGCTTGGGCATATTCTCCAAGCGATGCTCTTTGAGCGTTACGAGTGTTACACCGAAGCAATACAGCACTACAAGACAGCAATTCACAATGCACCTTTTGTTTATGACTATAACGAAGCACTCAATGTGCTTACGGTAAAACTCGGCTTGAATGAAGATGATATTGCGCGGCTTGCTTTCTCCTTAAAAAGATAGCACGGGGGGGGGAATCCCCGACAACAGCAAAACACCATAGAACAAGATGAATTGTAGTTTTTCATCAACAGGAACGTGAGGGAAAAATTTTATGAAAACGAACAGGAAAAAAGGTTTGATGCTTGGCTTAGGCTATGGTCTGGCAATAATTCTTGATTGGGGAATTGGCGGCTGCACCGCTTGGGCACAGAGCAGCGACACACAATACCAACTTCCAAAGGAGTTGAGTACATTCACTTCACGCAATATGACCGGGTATTTCAAGCCACTTATCACAACCCTTTCGGAGGGGTTACACTCGAACTACTTCACCAGTGCCGTCTATTCGGAAAAATTTTCCCTTGGCATTGATGCTTCGGCTCAGATGATGCTGATTCCGAAAGAGCATAAAGTTTTTGATGCTGAATTGCCCCAAGCATTTGCAAATTATAACATTGCCGAAATTCGTGATGCCTCAATAGCACGGGGAAACACACCAACAACACAGCAACCGACCATTTATGGCGGCAAGGCAACACCTGTCTTCGCAGCCGCACAAACAGGATTTATTACGCCTGTTACCTTTCTTGAAGGTGCGAATCTCAACACTGTTATTTCCGTACCCAATCTGCAACTGCTTCTTGGAATACCAACGCGCACACAAGTTCGACTACGCTTTATTCCATTCACAATCGACAACACATATCAACTGACCTATTACTCAATTGGGGTGAACCAACAGATAGATAAACTTTTCGGCAACACTGACGATAAAACTGGCGGAATAGCGCTTCATGCAGCATACCAACGCCTGACAATTTCCGGCGTTGGCGGAATGACACTTTTTGCCGGCGGTATTCATGCAAGCAAGTCTCTGGATTTTTTGACAGGCTATATTGGCGCACAATTTGAACGTACTTCAGGTATGCTCGAGGCAAAACGTAGTACTTCTGTACAATTACTCTCGAATCCGTACCAAGAAATACGGTTGCTGCAACCGCTAAAACTCGACATAGACGTTTTTAATTCATATCGCATTGTGGCAGGCTTTTCGTTGCGGTTACTCCTTTTTGAATTCCACCTTGAGGCAGGTTATACCGCTCAACCGTTTGCATCAGCTGGGCTAACATTCTGGATATTCTAGTCTTTTCAAGGACACCTGACCGGCACAATAAAACTATAAAACTATTACTCAAAAGACCAACAGCAAAGCAGAGAAAGGACGGTACGCGATGAAACCGCTTTTAGTCACGACTGTAATTTATTTTTCCGGCACTATTACCTTCTTAAGCCTACTCTTCATATCCGGCTGTTCCGATAAAACTGTCATAAGCCCTTTTCAAGAGGTAACGCTTCAAGTACCGATTACAATTATTACAAATTCCTTCGGACCACTGCCTAAAACAAATACGGACAAAGTAATACTGAGCGAATCCCTTGTGTACGAAGGTTCAAATATTATCAGCATCGAACTCTATCAGATGAGTTTTATGTTTTTGGATTTATCGGCGCAGGTAGCTCAATACAACACGGCTCCCGTCAATATTGCATCAATGCAATCAAGCCTTATTCGGTTCTCCTTTCGGATTGATGGAGAATCAAGCGAATACGTTGCGGCTGTATTTCCGAATGCTGTTCTTCGTGAGTACATTCGTGTTCCGCAGCCGATTGAAATTTCTTCTGAGGTGAGTGCTGCCATCGGCAGAGCATTGAAAGAACGTCGCACTGTCACGATTATATCGTATTATGGTGCGTTGACTTCATCAGGAGGGACACCGTATTTCACCCGTATTAACTCCCAGATTGATATTGTTTGCCGAGTTCGGGTACGCTTACAGTGACCCAAATACCTCGCGCTCTCATCTGCGCAATCCTACGATTGCAAGTGAGAGCGCGAGATCCGATGGTGTAGTTCCTTGAGTACACTTGGCACAAATGTCAGATATATTTCAACTGCGTTTGGCGCTATTGCCACAATCAGCAGAACAAGGCTCAAATTGGCATCATAGCGGAAATACGAAAAAGCGCCAAGCGTCAGAAAGAGCAAACTAATGCCAAGAAATAATTGAGAACCAAGCGAAACAACCTCATAAAACCGTGAAAACCGCTCGTTCATATACTCCAAAAAGACAACATAAAAATAGCAGAAAAGAAACGCAATGCCATAACTCAACCAGAGAGACATCTCATCAATATAGTTTTTGTGAATAATCATTGAGACGATATTGGCGTGAATCACAACGCCGAACATATCTCTATCAGCTTTCCCGATATAGCGCTCATTAAGCGGCGTGAAGAAGCGGTCTTCTGTGGCTTGGGTAGGCTGTGAAATATCCTCGCCTAAATATCCCATCAGCACAATTTTATTGTGGACGATAGCCAAATCAAAGGAAGAATCAAGGACATCCGACGATTCAAGTGTATAAAAACTCCTCATGTTGCCTCGATAATTAATGATTTCCTTTTTGTTATCCCGCTCTAACAAATACTTATGCTCCGACGGATACGATAGCAGCGCAAGTTTTGCCGCAAAGGAAAGTTCTATCGAATCTCCAGCACGTTCGCGCATTGAGCACTCCCGCACCACACGGTAAGGTTTATTATCATCCACAATAAGATTTACGTAACCGGACTGAGCCAACGTTGAAAATTGAGCCGGCGCTTTGTACAGACTTTCGTAACGACCCATTGCTTTATTCCAATCGGACAGTTTACTTGCCAAAACAACATTGGGATTACGCCGTAGTGTTGCCATGAAGAGAGAATCATATTCGGGATTGTAAGGATTCGGCACGAGAGGAAAAACGTCCAGCCCAATCACTTTGGGATGAAATGCGCTCAAACGCTCTATTTGTGAAGCGATGAGTTGCTTCGGCAAATGAGCGATATTTACAAGCACAATGCTCGTGTCGGGTTCATTGACGTCGTGCAATTGCGATAGTACCACATCGCTCACATCAAAATCACCAAGCGTTTCTGAAAAAAGATTAAGGAAATCTGCATTCACCGGCAGCCAGACAAGAAACAGCATAATCCCAATAATCAATCCAGTCACGACAAAGGCATGAACATTGATAAACATTCGTTTGACGGTCATAGTAATTTCCCCGTGAGAAAAAAATAGACTTTTGAACATCCTATCCATATGAATACGCTGAGAGATGAAAATCTACCGAAACTTTCCCGAATAAACAAAGAGCGTTGAAGCCTTTATCAGTGCCACACCAAATTCAATGCGTAACTATCAATCCAAAATTCCGTATTTTTGCAAAGACTGATTCTTCTCACTTTTTGAAGTGCAGCAATGTTCGTCGAATTTACATGGCGTTTGCTTTTCTTTTTCCTCGTGGTCGGCGTACTGCAGACCGCGCTGGATGTGATTGTGCTTTCTGCGTGGCGCTCGTTTGTTCGCAAGCGTGGTTGGAAACCGCTTTGGTACATGGTTCCGATAGCACTCGGCATAGTCATGTTTTTTGTCTTTCCCCTTACGGTGTATTTGCGGCAGGTGGAATGGTATCCCAGCCAACTCAACAAATTCCTCCACAAAGCGCTTGCGTACTGGTATTTACCCAAAATTGCCGTTGTGGTCTTCTTAGGCGGCAGAGTCTTTGTGCGCTGGCTGCAAGAGCGCTTTAGCGTGTGGGCGGTCAATGCCATTATGCGCTTTCTGGAGCATACACCCAAGGCGCTTGAAACCACAAAAATCTTCGCCCTTCAGTGCTTACAATCCACTATGCTTCGTGCGCATTTTTTTCGTGGTTTTGCGCTTCGTCTGGTTTCCTCCAACGAAATACAACAACAACGCACTGACAATACTCCTTCGGCACCGCCGCAAATCTCGCTTTCACGCCGCGTGTTTCTCACCAAAGCCGTCAATGCTGGTGGTTATGCACTTGCAGCCGTTCCCGTTGCTGCTTTGGGTACTGATGCACTTTTTACGCTCTACGATTTTGAAGTACATCGAGTGGAAGTTCCCATCAAAAATCTTCCGCGTCAATTCGAGGGGTTGACGATTGCGCAGTTATCCGATATTCATGCAGGCTCGTTTTTCTCCGAAAAGCCGATGGAAGAAGTCTGCCGCATTGTGGAATCGCTGAAGCCAGACATGGTACTGGTTACGGGCGACTGGGTAAATTGGCGAGCACTTGAATTACCGATGATTTTGCCACAAATTGTACGGCTGGCAAATTTTGCGACCAAGCAGACACGCTTAGGATTGTGGGGTTCGCTAGGCAACCACGACCACTATTCAAGCGGCGCGGCGCACGCAGAAATTTTGTCCATGATTCGCACATCCGGTGTGAATCTCATGGTAAACCAAAACACTACGTTCCGCATTGATGGTGCGAGTCTCCAAATGGCAGCAATAGATAATGTGGGCTTGCGGCAAAATTTCGGCAATCTTGATGAGGCGCTTGCGGGCTTATCGCCAGAGCATCCCACGATTTTGATGGCTCACGACCCCACGTTCTGGGATAAAAAAATACACGCCAAGCCGCATGAAACGGCATACGGAAATATACTTGTTGACCTTACCCTTTCCGGTCACACACACGGCGGACAAATGGGGCTAAACATCCTCGGAATGGATATCACCCCGGCAGCGCTTATGTACAAACAGGTCGCGGGCTTGTATGCAGATGACTACGAACTTGGACAACATATCTATGTCAATCGTGGCATCGGCACGACCGGTATTCCGGTGCGCTTGGGCGTTCCGCCGGAAATTACGCTTCTAACGCTGCGAAAAGCATAACAGCTCACTTCTCCACCTCACTTCTTCTCACTTCATTTCCCTAGTTATGACAGCAATACTCGGCTCGGAAGCCCCCAATTTTAGCGCCAACACCGACGGTAGTGGAACAATTTCCCTCAAAGATTTACGCGGCAAAACGGTTGTTCTTTATTTTTACCCCAAAGACGATACAAGCGGCTGCACGGCTGAAGCCTGCGACTTCCGCGATAATATGCAGCGCCTCACCTCATCGGGCGCAGTCGTGCTGGGCGTTAGCCCCGACAGCCCAAAATCACACGATAAATTCAAACAAAAGTACGACTTGAACTTTGCGCTTGTGAGCGATGAGTCGCACGAAATCTGCGAGAGCTATGGCGTGTGGGTCGAAAAATCGATGTACGGACGCAAGTATATGGGCGTGGAGCGCTCGACGTTTGTTATCAACTCCGAAGGCATTCTTGCGCACGAGTGGCGCAAAGTCAAGGTTTCGGGTCATGTCGATGAAGTGCTTGCAGTGATCTCTTCTGTGAAGTAATCCTTGAGCCAATGATTGATTTCCCTTTTCAGAGCGCACTTCCCCGCGAATTTTTTGCACGGGCGACTGCGGATATTGCCCGTGATGTGCTTGGAGCAGTACTGGTGCGGTGTGTAGGCGATATCGTGCTTGCGGGGCGCATCGTTGAGACCGAAGCATATTTGGCAGAAGACGACGCAGCAAGTCACTCCTTTCGCGGACGCACGCGGCGCAATGAAGCCATGTTTGGCGCGGCAGGAACACTCTACGTTTACCGTATCTACGGGATTCACCTGTGCGCAAATATCGTTACTGAAGAGACAGGACGCGGAGCGGCAGTGCTACTGCGAGCATTAGAGCCACTTGCGGGCGTAGAATGGATGCAAAAGCAGCGCGGCACAAATGCTATTCAGGCATTATGCAGTGGTCCCGGCAAACTCGCACAGGCGCTTGCTTTCAGCCCTTCGGACAATGGTGCTTCATTCTTGCAGCAAGAGTTATTCCTTCTTCCTCCCGCAACTCCGCCTGAGGTCAGTATTTCCGCTCGTGTAGGTATTTCTAAAGCTGCGGACTTGCCGCTTCGGTTCTTTGTGGCGGGGAATCGCTTTGTTTCGCGGGGGAAATAAGAATCAGTAAATAATTGAATTCGTTCTCCACTGTGTGCAGCAACGCTTTTACATTCAACGTATTCCGCGAGCGCTCCACGACGTTCTGCACTGCCTCATCGGTGCAAGGTAAAAATAGCATATCCACCCCAAAGCGTTCATGCAGACGGCGCACATTCGCGTCCGCCACCAACGTCTCGGGCGTAGTGCAGAGCACAACGACAGAATCATCGTGCGGGTGCGTTTCGAGCAGTACGGGAGTGGAAGGAGCAGAAGCATCGGCAAATACGATGCTTGGTGCATAGTGGGACAAAGACTTTCTGAAGAATTTTTCACCAAGAAATGTGGCAGGATTACGCCATCGCCGTACATCACGCGAGACTGGCATACAGACACGTCGGAGGGCATTATCAAGGGCAAGGACGGTTGAGCTATTGCTATGAACAAGGGCAAGCAACAGTGAGAGGTTGTGCTGCACAGGATTTCTCCTTCATTTAGGGTTTACTCACAACATTGCACAAGGGCTTTTTTGATAGTATTTCATTCCTTCTTAACCGCAGAAGAAGCCGCAGAGTTTATGTTGTTGCATAGAAACATGTAGCTAGAGACACCGCAAAGAAAGATAGTCAAAATGAACAAAATGTTTAACAAGAACTGGAGAACCGACTTGGGAGGGTCTGTAAAATCATTCCCCTATCGGCATGAGAAAGCGCGAGCAGGGTTTAATGCGCCTCCGCCCAGTTCCCACCGACACCCATTTCCACCACGACGGGTACTTCGCCGAGTGATAATGAGCCTTCCATACAGGTTTTGACAAGTGCGGGCAGTTTCTCCCGCTCGCTTGGGTGCATCTCAAAAACCAACTCGTCGTGTATTTGCAAAAGCATTTTAGACTTGAAGCCGAGCCGTTTCATCTCGCGGTGTATGGTTGTCATGGCAAGTTTCATCATCTCGGCGGCTGTGCCCTGAATCGGCATATTGATGGCAGCCCGCTCTGCTGCCGTGCGGTCAACGCGGTTTGCGCTCGTGATGCCCGGATAGTATTTGCGACGCCCCAGAAGTGTCGTAGCAAAGCCATTTTTGCGAGTGGATTCAATAGTACCGTCAATATATTCCTTGATGCGCGGGTACTTTGCGAAATAATTGTCAATAATCGTTTTGCCTTCACCACGCCCGATTTTGAGGCGTTGTGCCAGTCCAAAGGCACCCAGACCGTACATCACACCAAAATTAACAGTCTTGGCAATGCGGCGCATATCGCGGTCAACGTCTTCCACTCTCACACCAAAAAGCACCGATGCAGTGGCAGCGTGTACGTCCAATCCCTGTTGGAATGCACTCAGCAGCGTTTCGTCTTTGCAGATGTACGCCATAATGCGGAGTTCAATTTGCGAATAATCCGCCGAAAGCAGCTTCATATCGGGATTCTGCCGCGTGTCGGCAATAAATGCTTTGCGGATTTCTCTGCCCAATTCAGTACGAATGGGTATGTTTTGCAAATTGGGGTCGGTCGAAGACAAGCGCCCTGTGCTGGCAATGGTGGGATTGTAAGTGGTATGAATACGTCCCGTGTAAGGATTGACTTGGCGCGGCAATGATTCAACGTAAGTGGACTGGAGCTTTGCCAGCTGTCGGTACTCCAGCACTCGTTCTGCAATCGGATGTTCTGAGGAGAGTTCTTCCAAGACTGATGAATCGGTGCTGTACCCGGTTTTCGTCTTTTTGACGGGCGGGATTTGCATTTTGTCGAACAAAATTTCGCCAAGTTGCTTTGGGGAATCTACATTAAATTCGCCGCCTGCATCTTCCCAAATCTTGCGTTTGAGCGCTTCGGTTTCGACACGAATAAGAGCGGAAATATTACCCAGTGCCTCAGAATCTATTGCGATGCCATTAAACTCCATTTCCGTCAGCACCTCTACCATCGGAAATTCGACCCGTTCGGCAAAATCCTGTAATTGGTCTTGTTGGAGCTGTTCGTGCAATTTATTGTAGAGCCTGAAGGTAACATCGGCATCTTCAGCAGCATACTCCGCCACGCGCTCCACAGGTACGTCGGTCATGGAGATTTGGTCTTTTTTCTTTTCTCCGATGAGCGCCGAAATCGGTATGGGCGCGTATTGAAGCCATCGTTGGGCGAGTGCATCCATGCCATGCAGCATATCGGAATTGAGCGTATAGCTTGCCAGCATGGTATCAAAGCCAATCGGCGCGACGTCTATGCCGTAGCGCTTCAAAATCAGTGTATCGAATTTGGCATTTTGTCCGCACTTCGGCAGGTTAGGATTCTCAAGCAAGTGCTTAATGGGTGCAAGTGCTTCCGGGAAAATCCAGTCTTGCGGCGTAGGAGCAGATGCTTGAGTAGGTGTTTTTGCAGGTAGAGGAGCACTGGAGAACAAGTCTGTTTGTAGATTGTCCGATTGTACACTTTCTGTCGCTGCGGCTTCTGGAATTGCAGAAAATGCTGCCATTGGCACGTAGAATGCACGCCCTTCCGCACCGCAGAATGACAAACCTACGAGATGACACGTCATTGCGTTTAAGCCATCGGTTTCGGTATCGAAGGCAAGCATTGGCGAGGCTTGTAGCTCAAGAGCCATAGCGCTCACTTTTTCTCTCGTGTCTGCCAAAATGTAGGAATGCGGTAGGTCTTTCAAGGTTTTGAGGGGTGTTGCGCTTGCTTGTGTGGAAGGTGCATCATTGCTCTTTTTACCGGAAGCAAATTCTGGAGAGCTGCCCACCAAAAACTTGCCGACAATCGTGCGAAAGCCGAGCGAAAGGAAAAATTCTTTGAGCGCTTCGGCTTGTGGCTCCTTGCGAACAAAGTCCTCCAATGTCTGCGTGACGGGAACGTTGGTGTCAATTGTTACCAACTCTTTGGACAGAAACGCCATGTCGCGGTCGGCTTCGAGTTTTTTGCGGACGGAATCTTTGAGTTCAGGAAGATGATCGTACACTCCTTCAAGTGAGCCGTACTGCTGAATGAGCGGGATAGCAGTTTTCTCGCCGATGCCCTTCACACCCGGCACGTTGTCGGATGCATCGCCGATAAGAGCCAGTACATCAATGACCTGCTCCGGCGCAACGCCAAATTTTGTGTGAACACCCGCAATGTCCAGAACATCATATTCGCCCATCGAAAAGCCCGGACGGAAGAGCCGCACATGATTATTGACAAGCTGGCAGTAATCTTTGTCGCTGGTGATACAGTACAAATCCACATTTCCCGCAGCACTAAAGCGTTTGGTGTATGTGCCGATAATGTCATCGGCTTCGTAGCCGGCAAGTTCGACTTGCGGAATATTCAGAAGTGAAATCATTTCTTTGATGCGAGCAAGCTGCGGCACGAGTTCTTGCGGAAATTCGGGACGATGCGCCTTATATTTATCGAACATTTCATGCCGAAACGTCGGCGCGGCAGTATCGAAGGCAATGCCGACGTAATCAGGCTTTTCCTTGTTCAAAATAGTTGCCAAGATATTCGCAAAACCATAGACTGCGCCCGTGAGTTCACCGTTTGGCGCTTGCAAGCCCATTTTGGACATAGCATGAAATGCGCGAAAGACGAGTGACATTGCATCGAAAAGAAAAAATTTCATAGCGTCAGGAAAAAGAGAAAAACACACGAGAAAGAGAAAAAATACGCTGGAAAAGCGCTTTGAAACACGCTTGGCAGCATCGTACACACAAAATACAACGGCACGAGCGATTACACAAGTTTCAAAAAATGTGGACAAACTACCCTTGTAATCTTCGTAGTCCCAAAGAAATTGCGTACTTTTGCCTTTCAAGAAAATATTTTATTGATGAGCATTGTATTACCAATCAGAAAAAGGCAATCGTCTGAATCACTTTGTACGGTTTCACATCAACGGGTTTAGCGTTTTTTAGGCGGACGAGCATAAATATCTAGTTCGCCCACACGCCAAACTGTTTCGTACAACCATGACCAATACTTCGATGAAGTCCACTTTTCAGAAACGTCTTTTCTCGGCGGCGCTAATTCTTTCTGCCTTCGCACTCACATTTTCTGCTTGCAAAACGCTTCCGCAGCCTCTCAAAAACGGCTTGGCATATTTCAACACCTATTACAATGCAAACCGCCTTATGGTGGTAAGCGAAGACGAGTTCTTTCTTTACGATGAGCAGCAGCGGACCACGCCACGTATTATTGTCATCGAAGAGCCAACGCTTTTGGACGATAAACCCGACGACCGCGAGGTGCCGCAGTTCATCAAGTCGCTGGTGGTCAAGCCGGAAAAACTGGATAAAGCGCGTATTTGGATAGATTCGGTGTTAATCAAAGGCTCGAAGTTGCTTGTACGCCATACAGAGTCTGAGTTGATAGACCAGACGTTGTATTTGATGGCGAAAGCATATTTTTACCGCAGTGAGTGGCATAATTCGCAGATGAAATGCCAAGAACTGATTGACAATTATCCGTACAGCAAACTCTCGCCGGACGCGCACCTTATTCTTGCCGAAACGCTGCTCATGCAAACAAAGTTTTCGCAAGCCGAAAAAGCGCTTTTGAGGGCGATTGACATTGCATGGGGGCAGCACAGGTATGACGCGCTTTCGGAGGCATTTCGGATTCAAGCGGAACTGGCAATGCACTTCAGCAACCTCGAAGATGCTGTCAAACCTTATCGCCGCGCTATTACGCAAGCAGATGACCGCGTACAGCAATCCCGTTGGCAACTGGAAATCGGGCTGCTTTATTACCGCAAGCGCCAGTTTGGAGATGCCGTGAAGGAATTCACGAAGGTTCTGGAATTTGCTCCCGATGCCCTTACCCGTTTTGAAGCAGAGTTGTATAAAGCAGCATCACTGGCGCAATTAGGGCGCTTTAACGAAGCAGAAAAAGCATTCAAAGAAGTGCTTGCAAACCGTAACTTTGCGGAATGGCGTTCTTTTTCATACAGTGAATACATAGCATTTTTGCGTCTGAGTACGAGACCGGGCATAGACAGTATCTTTGCTCTCACCGACACGCTTAAATTCAAGGAAGCCCCCGCAACAGCGCGGTATCGCCAAGCGCTCGACCTATTCAAGCAGCATGAGTACGACGGTGCACAATCGCTTTTTGCAAAATCCTTAGTGGAAACCGCACCCACGTATTTCTACGGCTCGCTCTATGCAAGGCTTCTGACGGATTGGAAAACGCAAATGCCCGAAGCAGTAAATAGCATCAAGTTCTATACACTGCTTCGCTCCGACACCGCCGCTTACACACTTCCTGCACAAGACAGCGCACGGCGCATAGCAGCAAACAATATCTATCGCATCGGTCGTATTCACGAGCGCTTAGGAATGCCGGACTCAGCGGCACGATATTATCAGGCTGCCGTCGCAATTTGTCCCGACGCAGACACGAATAGAGCCCGGTATTTATATGCTGAAGCTGCTGTGGTGGGCTTAGACCGCCATGCGGCGAAAGCCTCTTCAAAAGTAGCCAATAGAGTCGGCGGCACCACGGATTCCAGCGAAGCAGCGAAATCTCGTCTTTCCGACTCGCTTCTCAAAACGATTGTACGGCTCTATCCGCTCACACAGCAGGGAATTGATGCTCGTATTCGCCTTGGCTACACGGAGCAATTTTTGGTAGATTCACTTGCAGATATTATGCAGTCTGCCGACCGTTTTCGCCAAATCAAGCAGTACAGCAAAGCGATGCAAAAGTACAATCTTGTTGCCGGACGCTATGCCGATTCAAAGTACGCCCCACGTGCGTTCTATGCTCAGGGCTGGTTGTACGAGCGCGAACTGGGTAAACGCGACAGCGCGGTCTATTGGTACAGCCGATTGGTTGAAAAATATCCACAATCGTCGTTTGCTCAAGATGTGAAGCCGAGTCTTGATGCGCTCTTACAAGAACGCCGATTGCAAGATTCGTTAAAATCACTGCCCAAACTGCCTGTTGCGACAAGCTCGACGATGGCAACACTTCAGACGACGGGCGGCAATACAAGCCTGACTACAACAGGGGCAACTGTGCAGACAGGAGCACCAATGCGGCGCAGGCAGTAAAAAAATGCAGGCATTAGAAAATAGTTGTTGAATTGTCTTTTACCTTTTACGAAAAAGAAAGGATTGGCTGGTAATGGGAGATTTTATTCCTATGGTGGCGATTGTCTCTATGTTCTTAGGGCTTCCCACTATCATTGTTGGCTGGTCGTTGGGTAAGCGATTTCTCGGAATCGTTGAGCGCCGCACGGAAATCCAACAGCAAGAATTGGAAGTCGCAGAGCGCCGTTTGATATTGGAAGAACGCGAACGCGAATTGGAAATTTACAAACTTGAGCTTGAAATTCGTCAATTAGAGCGCGGAGAAAGTGCCGACGCTTCAGAAAAAGCACAACAACAGCTGAAGTAGAAAAAACAGCTTTCTTCCGACGCATTATCTTTATCTTTGTGCATCATGGCGAAAAACCAAACATTTTATGGCAAAACAAAAATACACCATTCTGATTGTTGACGACGACCCCGCTGTACAGGCGGCGTGCAGTGCTCTTAGCGAAAACTATGAGCAGGTCGTGTTTTTCAATGAACCCGATTATGCTAAGGCATTTGCAAACGTCGAAAAACTGCGCCCCGACCTCGTATTATTGGATGTGTACATGGGCGATAAAATGTGCTTCGATGCACTTGATATGCTACACGACCGCGGGCTAAAAATACCGGCAATTATTATGACCGGCTCTTCGGATATGCGCATCGCTGTTCACGCCTTAAAGTCCGGCGCTGAAGATTTTATCGTTAAACCTCTCGACCCAATTCAGGTGGAGTCTGCTGTGCAAAGAGCGCTTCGGAACTATGATTTGCGCCGACAGATGGATATTTTGCAAGAGCGCTTGCAGGAAGAAGAGCAAAATGAATTGCTCGGCAATTCTGAGACGATGCAGCACGTCAAGCAGTTTGCCGATATTTTTGCGCAGACCGACGACACCACCGTCCTCATTCTGGGCGAATCAGGTACCGGCAAAGAGTTAATGGCGCGGTATATCCACCAGCGCTCGCCACGCTCGGCGGGACCATTTGTATCGGTTAATTGTGGTGCTATTCCGCGTGAGCTTGCAGAAAACGAGCTTTTTGGTTACGAGCGCGGAGCATTTACCGGTGCAACAGAAAAGGTAAAATTGGGGCGTTTTGAAATGGCGCATCGCGGTACGATTTTGCTGGATGAGGTGGGCGAACTCAGCTATGAAATGCAAATCAAGCTCCTGCGTGTCCTGCAAGAACGTAGTTTCTATCGTCTGGGCGGTGCAAAAGAAGTATCCGTGAATGTGCGCGTGATTGCCGCGACAAATCGAAATTTGGAGAAAATGGTGGAAGAAGGAAAATTCCGTGAAGATTTATTTTTCAGGCTTAATGTTGGTACAGTAATGATGCCACCTTTGCGGGAACGAAGAGGAGATATTATGCTGCTGGCAACAGCATTTCTGAATGAGTTTAATAAAAAATTCGGTAAGCGCATGGGAGGCTTTACCAGCGATGCAATAGAGGCATTGGAGTCCTACGAGTGGAAAGGGAATGTCCGCGAAATGCGCAATGCCATTGAACGTATTACGCTTTTGGAATCGGGCGAAATGATTACAAAGGATTCCATTCGCTTTTTGCGTGTTGGTATGGGGTCGCAATCAGCCACTGGGCAGCCACTTGCCAGCGGTCACACGTTGAATATATCGAAACAAGGTGCTACGCTCGAAGCAGTAATGCGAGATCTTTTGGAGCAGACACTGAAACTGGCAGAAGGCAATCAAACGCAAGCGGCAAAGATGCTGGGCATCACGCGGGCTGTTCTGAAAACGCGGATGGAGCAGTCCGGCTTGGCAGTGGAAGCTGACTAAGCATTTCTCCCCTCGTAACAAAGAATTTTCCTGCAAGAACGTTGTGGGTAAAAGAACAAAATTGTATATTAAAACTCAACCTTTTTTCACGCGATTTTTATTGCACCCGACCACACTCTTGAGCGAGGAATACGTCTATGCAAACAGCTTTTGACAAAAGCACCGACAAACGTGAGCAGGGCAGCAGCAGCGAAGAAGTGCTGCAGCTCGTTAGTTTCACGTTAGGCAAAGAAGAATTTGGTATTGATATTCTCCGAGTACAGGAGATTAACCGCACTACATCGGTGACGCGCGTACCGAATTCACCGCATTTTATTGAAGGCGTAATTAACTTGCGCGGCAAGGTGATACCGATTGTTGACCTACGGAAGCGTTTTGGAATGCCGCCATCACAACATGACAAAAACACGCGCATTATCGTCGTTGAGATTCTCTCCAAGACGGTCGGCTTTATCGTAGATTCAGTGCGGGAAGTGCTGCGGATTCCCCAAAGTGTGGTTGACCCACCACCGCCAATCGTAGCCGGCATTAGCTCTGACTATATCGAAGGAGTGGGCAAAATGGATGACCGCCTTCTTATTCTGCTCAACCTTGAGAAAGCTCTCTCATCAGCAGAGCTGCAGGCGCTTTAAGAATAATGTCTCGAATATGATAAAGAGGTAATATCTGTTACAATATGCTGCACAAAGACTTGAAGAAGAGAGCACAGCATATCTAAAAACAGCTACTATTACTATTGGTGGGTACTGATGTTTTTTCTACCACTGTGAACTGTAGCCATGAGCGCACAAGACCGTATTTCATTGATGTTGACAGCTAGTGATGCCTCTGTTCGTCGTCGCGCGGCAGAGGAATTAATAGGGTTGAATCTCTCCGACCGCGAAGTCATTATTGCCTTCGCCAAAGGACTGACCGATACCGACAAAGGTGTGCGGGATATTTGCGCACTCGCCTTAGAGCGGGCGAATAATGTTCCTATACCTATTCGGGCTGAGGCTGTTGCACCCCTTATTACCAAGGAAGATATTGAAGTACGAAACCTTGCCGGCGATGTGCTGCTCAAGTTCGGTGCCGCCGCCGTAGATGCGCTATATCCGTATTTATCCGACCCGAAGGAAGATAATAGAAAGTTTGCATGTGATATTATTGGGTTGAGCAATAATCCTGCCGCTATACCGCACGTACGCAAACTCCTGAGCGATGTAGATGACAATGTACGATGCGCCGCCGTAGAATCCCTCGGTTTCTTGAAAGCGGTGGAGCATCTGGGCGACATCGTGGCGATGTATGACGACGAGATTGTACGCCCCTACGTGATTGCTGCTATTGGTAACTTAGGCGGCAAGCAGGCTCAAGAATTTTTGCTCAAACTCATGGATGAGCCGGATGAGTTTGTTCAGATTAGTGCAATTGATGCACTTGCCGTTTGCGCCGACGAAATTGGGATTGCTCATAAACTTCTCGTACTTCTGCCCAAAGTGAGTGCCGATGTTCAATCTGTATTGCTCAGGACAATATACAGTATTGCTTTTCGTTTACAAATTGCCGTCGAACTGCCCGATGAACTCAGGAACATTGCATACCAAGCACTCTTAGACGACGAGCCAGATACGCGCATTGCAGGCTTATTGGCACTTGGCAAGTCGTACGACGAAGATGATGTGCCTGCGCTTCTCCACGAAATCACTCGTAACAATCCTGAGACGCAAAAGCATATTCTTTCGATAGTGCTTGTGAACTCTACTCCGGCTGTGGCACGAGAGTTTTTCGATCGTTTGTTTCAGGTTCTTGATGAATCAAATGTACAGATGACTGAAATACTGGGCTTTTTAGCAGAATTACTCCCACCTGTGCATGGTGAAAATGGTGCTATTGCTATTCAGGCTGTTATGCGCCAGTACTCGGCAGTTGTGCAAGACCACCGCCGCGATATTATTGAATTCTTGCTTGCTGTCAGTCGAGACGCGGCTATTCATCTGCTTTCAGACGAGATTATTTCAGATGAAGAGCATCGTGTCGAAGATGCCGTGCAATTTGTGCGGTTCTATAATGTACGGGAAGTTGTGCTTCCCTAAATGATATTGTCCCTACTCATGCTTGTTCACGCATTACACCACCATGGCATCAGACTTGTTCGATAAATTTCGTTTTGGACAGGGAGGTACAAATCATCGTCCTTCCGCCCCGCAGCCGGATTCTTCAGAATCGGGTACTGGTGCGTCTGCGTTGCCACCCGGCACTGCCGGGACGGTACCTGGGACAGCAGATGGGAACGCAGTACGAGCCGGGAGCACATTCGATAAAAGCCAATTGGGGCAGATTTTTATCCCGCCGTCGCTGTTAAACCTTGACAATAGTAATGCGCCGAAGATGGATGAGGCAATGTTTAAGCGGTTCAGGGATTTTATTTATGAGCAGTGTGGAATTTCTTTTACCGAGAACAAAAAATATCTGCTTGAGGGGCGCATTGCAAAACGCCTTGAAGCGCATAATCTTTCGACCTTCGATGAGTATTTTCGTCTTATTTCAACCTCGGCAGCAGCACGAGAAGAGTTACCAAGCCTCTTTGAGGTGGTAACAATTAACGAGACATATTTCTTTCGCAATCCACCACAGTTCGAGGCGTTAGAGCAAGTTATTCTACCGGAAATTTTGAAAGCAAAACAGGCGCAGGGTAATAAAAAGCTCCGTATTTGGAGTGCGGCATCGTCATCGGGCGAAGAAGCCTATACGATGTCTATGCTTATTCTGGAGCGCATCAAACCACAGTTTCCGGGATTTACTTTTGAAATTGTTGGTAGCGATATTAATACGGCTGTACTGGAAAAAGCCCGTACAGGGGTGTTCAAAGAGTATTCTGTTCGGAACATGCCCGCGCATTATCTGAACAAGTATTTTACCCGCGAGGGCGATAAATACGTCCTTACGCCCGAAGTACGCAGCCAAGTAAAATTCATGTGCATCAACCTCTATGATACTCCTACCATGCGTACGATGACGGGGTTTGATGTGATTTTTTGCTGTAATGTCCTCATATACTTCGATACTATCGCCAAGCAGCAAGTCGTTGCCGATTTGTACGACGCGCTGAATAAAACGGGATATTTATTTATTGGTTATTCCGAGTCCCTGCATGGCGTATCGAAAGCATTCAAACTTGTTCATTTTCCAAAGACCATTGCATACAAAAAAGAGTGACAGGTTGAAATTGTCGTATGTGCAGATACTTTGTAAGTAGATGAAATCACGCAATACCGTTTCCCGTTTGGAATGTTAAAAGATTATTATGAAAAAAACAATTCTTACAGTGGATGATTCCATGTCGGTGCGAAAGTTTATCGCATTGTCGCTGAAATCTGGTGGCTACCGGGTTATTTCGGCTGTGGATGGTATGGATGCGCTGGAGATTCTACCTAAAGAAAAAGTGGATTTGGTAATTACCGATCTAAATATGCCCAATGTTGATGGTTTTGAATTAGTACGAACAATTCGTGATAATCCGATGTATAGCGATTTGCCAATAATTATCTTATCGTCCTTGGCAGACGTGCAATATATTGAACGCGGAATGCAAGCAGGGGCAAATTCTTATATCGTTAAACCGTTCAATATGAAAAAGATTCAGTACGAGGTATCAAAATACATTTGATAAATTCTTTTCCTGCTTTTATATTACTGTGTACACTTCGTACACAATTACTGAAGAATAAACAGACTTCTTATATCTATCAACTTATTTACTAACGAGTTGCTATGAAATTTCTTGTTGTTGATGACTCGCCAACGATGCGCCGCATTGTAATCAATGCGCTTCACAGTTTTGGCTACAATGATGTGGTTGAGGCGAGCGACGGGCAAGACGCGCTTGCAATTCTCTATACGGAAAAAATTGATTTTGTAATTACGGACTGGAATATGCCAAATATGAACGGTCTGGAATTAACAAAAGCGATTCGTAATGATGCGACCTTTGGTACTCTTCCTGTTCTGATGGTCACGACGCGCGGTATCAAAGAAGATATTGTGCAAGCGCTTCAAGCTAAAGTGAATAACTACATTGTAAAGCCGTTTACGCCGGCTGTCCTCAAAGAAAAGATTCAGGCTATTGTGCCAAATGCGTAAGATGATGGTCGTATCAGGTTCTACTCATGCTTGAGCTTCGGCTCTGCACGAATTAGACTTGTATAATCTAATCTTTTCGCTTTTCTTTATGAGCCTGTCTCTCAAAGAGGCATAGCCTGGATTATCTGCGATGCAATCTTTTTACTTGATCAATTGATGTCTTATCGCTTTCTAGGAAGTGATTCGGCACAGTAATTGAGGAATTAATTGCACCAACAAATCAACTTTGGATGCAAAAAGAATGTCAGAAACCTGCGTTGTTTGAACCGCTCAACTTCTCAGTACGTGTTCCCTTGTCTATTGCGTAGAACACTGTTGCTTGTTTTCACTCTTTTGCCTTCATTTCTGTACCCGCATCACACCGGAGACTGTCCATTATGCGTGTAGGTGAAATTAATGAAATGCTGCACAAAACCGAAGAGCTAAAAGCACTCTTTGTGTTCGGACAGCGCGTCATCCCTTTTTTAGAAGAGGTATTCCTTTTTATCAGGGAGGTAACGCCGTTGCTGGAGAATATCAATGCTTCTATTGAAGAAAATCTCTCCAAGATGCCCAAGGCGGCACAGCAACTCTCTTCGGTAACGAAAGCTACGGAACTTGCGACGACTGAAATATTGGATACGCTTGATGGTCTGAGTTACAAAGCTGATGTGATAAGTTCAAACATGAAGCAACTTATCCAGATGCAGCGCCAAAACCGTTCCGAGCACGAAAAGATTATTGAAGCCGTGAATGAGCTTCAAAGAAATGAAACCATAGCAACGGAAGAGAAAGATTCTGTGTACTCACGTATCATTGACGTGATTCGGAAAATCGAAAACCGCGAAGGCGGCCACTCCTCAGCACACTATGTGGATAATATCAAATCTGCCGTAGCAGTACTGCAAAAGCCTGAAGTTTCAGAAGAGTTAGTGAATAATTCCGAAAAACTTCTCGAAAGTATTCGCATGGACTCTACACAGATTATGATGTCTCTGCAAGTCCAAGATATTACTTCTCAGCAGCTTGCGGCTGTCAATAGTTTGCTTCAAACTGTACAGAACAAGCTCGGCGAGATTATGGTGCATTTCCGTAATACGGAAATTGGTGAACTTATCACCGCCTCTACCCGCCGCCCGATACAGGAAGAAACTCATGCTACGCAAGTTTCGTCGCTACACCGAGCCATTGCATATGACTCTGATGTCGGCTCTGCACTTTCCGGCGACCCCAATCGTCAAAATGACGTAGATTCTATTCTCGCGTCGTTTCACGATGGTGGTGGCGCTTCAGCACTTGCTTCAGCACCCTCACCAAGGGGCATTTCATCACAAAATGATATTGACGCACTTCTAAGCCAGATAAATTCTGCCCAAACGCCTTCGCCAAGCGCTGCGCCATCCAGCACACCAACGCCGTCTGTTGACCCTGCTTCGCAAGATGATATCGACGCACTTTTCGGCGGAGGCAAAGCTAATGAGGCGGCATCGCAGGATGATATTGATGCATTGTTCAAATAACATCAATACCTTTTGCCCCTTTTCAAACCTCTACGCTTTCTAGTTTTAACTCACGACACACCTACCGTTTATCGTCCAAAGTACCATTATGTCAGGCGCTCTCGATAACGAAATGAAGGAACTTCTTGACAGTTTTCTTATTGAAACTCAAGAAATTCTCGATACCCTCGACCAAGACTTGATGCAATTGGAGTCACAAGCGGAAAACTTTGATCTGCTGAACTCCGTTTTTCGCAGTTTTCACACCATTAAAGGAACGTCGTCCTTCATGGGGTTTGAGCAGATAACGGAGATTACACACCACGCCGAGGATATTCTCAACAAACTCCGCAAGGCTGAGCTCAAGGTTAATGCTGAAATTGTTGATGCACTTTTGGAAGTGTACGATTGGCTAAAAATGCTTCTCAAAAAGGCACAAGCCGCCGATCTTGAGCCGGTAGATTACTCCAAAACAATGGAGAAACTCACGAAAATTGGGCACCCCGATGCAGCCCCTAAAACTGCCACGAGCGTATCAGCACCTGCCGCTGCACCGACAACAACTCCCGCAGCAGCACCTTCGGCGGGTTCGCCAACGCTTGTGGACAATATTCTAAACGACAAATCCTTTGGTACTCAGGGCGACTACTTTACTGACGATGAGCTTTTGATGATTGCAAACGCTTTTGCTGAAATTAACCAAGCGATGCAACCATCTGCTCCGGCTGCGGCAAATGATACCGCATCTGCTGTAGTAACGCCTCCTGTGACTTCTGCACCCGAATCAGCAAAACAGCCAGAACCTATCGTTACTGCCCCTGCTTCCGTTGCCCCAAAAGCAGCCGAACCGATAGCTGCTAAGAAAGCCCCGCCAGCAGCACCCATAGCGAAAGATGCTCCCGCGCCGGACGACAAGAAGGCAGTCGCCGCAGCAACAGAGACAACCATTCGCGTTGATGTCAATCGCTTAGAAACTCTTATGGATTTGTCGGGTGAGTTGGTACTTGGTCGTAACCGTCTCGCTCAGGTAACTCAAGAGCTTATGCAACGCTATGAAAACCACGACTTTTTGCGTGAGTTGCAAGAGACCAGTTCTACAATAGACTTCATTACGACAGAATTGCAATCGGCAATTATGAAAACTCGGATGGTGCCGATTTCTAAGATTTTTCAAAAAGCACCACGTATTGTTCGCGACCTTTCTAAAGAATTTGGTAAAGATATTGAACTTGTCTTGCGTGGCGAAGAAACCGAGCTTGACCGAGGTATTATCGAAGAACTGAACGACCCGCTCGTGCACATGATTCGTAATTCATGTGATCATGGCATTGAGCATCCGGGTGAACGAGAAAAAACCGGAAAAAATAATAAAGGTACGCTGATTCTGGATGCGCAACATGAAGGTAATCATATTGTCGTGAGTATTATTGACGACGGTAAGGGTATTGACCCTGAGATGCTCAAGCGCAAGGCATTAGAAAAGGGCTTGATTACAAATGAGCAGCTCCAGACGATGACCGATAGAGATGCCTTTAGCCTTATTTTTATGCCCGGTTTCAGTACCGCCGAGAAAGTAACCAGTGTTTCTGGTCGCGGCGTGGGCATGGACGTTGTACGTACCAATATCCAAAAGTTAAAAGGAATTATTGAAGTTGATTCCAAAATTGGTGCCGGTACAACCTTTACCATTAAACTACCGCTCACCCTAGCAATTATCCAAGGCTTGCTAGTACGGGTTCACTCAGAAATCTACGCATTGCCGCTCAGTGCTGTCGTGGAGGTAGTCAATACCGACTTAAACCAAATTTACAGTGTCAATCAAAACGAAGTTATCCGTATCCGTAATCAGGTGTTCCCACTTATTCGGATGGATAAAGTCCTGAACACCCCTGTAGCAGATGCAGACAAAGCGAACAAAGCCCCAGCCGATGACACGCTTGAGAACCGCTATGTTGTTGTTGTCGGGCTTGCAGATAAGCGCCTTGGCTTGGTAGTGGATGAACTACTGGGGCAGAAGGAGATTGTCATTAAATCGCTTGGCGAGTACCTTGGTCATATTCGCGGTATGTCCGGTTCCACTATTTTGGGTGACGGGCGAGTAATTATGATTCTGGATATTGAAGAGCTTATCCAAGCAGCACACACTATTACTGCCTCGGTATGGCAGCAACAAGGATAATTTCCTGAAAACGAGCAATCAAGTGCTTTCTCCTTGATTGATTTGACAAATGAGAGAAGATTTTACTATCAAATTATCATGAAACCAATACGGGTTTTAATTGTTGACGATTCAGCATTTGTGCGTAAGGCACTCTCTACAATGCTTCAAAGTGAGCCGGACATTGAAATTGTCGGACTTGCCAACAACGGTAAGGAAGCAGTCGAAAAAGTTGCCGAACTCAAGCCGGATATTGTAACGATGGACGTAGAAATGCCCATCATGAACGGCTTGGAAGCATTGAGAATAATTATGGAGCAGAACCCCACCCCTGTCCTCATGGTCAGTAGTATTACGACAGAAGGTGCGGAAGCAACAATAGACGCCCTTTCCTTAGGAGCAGTCGATTTTATCTCAAAGCAATCGACGCTGACCATTCAGCAAACAATGCGTGATGAGCTTGTCGGCAAGGTCAAGGCAATTACCCAAAGCGTCGGAGTGAAGTCGCGACTGAGCCGTCCGTCTTTGCTTGGCGGATTAGGATTTCGTAAATCCTCTTCGCTGGTCGGTTCTCCGGCAAAACCCGATGATTCTACCGAGCGTCTCTCCCTGCAAGAACGTATTGCACGTCGTCGTCAACAATCCATGCAAGATGGTGGAAGCGATTCGCCTACGCCAGCTGGTGCGGCACCCTCACAACCCAAGCAATTACATGAAGTGCGCCTTACTGGAAGAAAACGTCCTTCGCCCGGACACGCAAAAGTTGTCGTCCTAGGTGTCTCTACCGGCGGACCACTTGCTTTGCATCAAGTAGTACCTCGTCTGCCGAAGGATTTTCCTGTCGGTATGCTTATCGTGCAGCATATGCCTGCCCATTTCACTAAATCTCTTGCAGACCGTCTGAACACGCTTTCGCACGTTACGGTGCGCGAGGCGCAGGAAGGCGATGTCTTGGAACCGGGGCTTGTTCTTATTGCTCCCGGAGGATTTCATTTGAAAATTGCCAAAGACCAACGCACAATCCACGTTACGCCCGAACCTTCCGAAACACTTCATCGTCCGTCAGTAGATATTACTGCCGAGTCAGTTGTAGATGCTTTTGGCGGTCATGCCGTCGGTGTGATTATGACAGGTATGGGGCGTGATGGCTCAGCGGGTCTGAAAAAGCTTAATGCGAAGGGCGGATATGTGATTGCGCAAGACGAGGAATCATGTGTGGTCTATGGAATGCCAAAAGCAGTTGTGGACGAAGGTATCGCCGATGAAATACAATCCCTTGATCACCTTGCCGATGCTATTGCTGCTGCCGTTGGCGTTCATGCTGTCGCGGCTAAAGCGTGATTTTGTAGCAGTAAGAAATCAACAAACAGAAAAACCAGAAAGAGGCATCCAAACCCATTGTTTGGATGCCTCTTTCTGGTTTGTTGAGTATCGGCTTTTGTTTTCGAGTAGTAGTACCTTTGAGTGGTTATGCTTACCGAGCGATTCCCCTTTATAAGAATTATGCTTATGAACGGTTATGCTCACAATTGCGCGAATCTTGGCAGACAGCAAAAATTTGCAATGAGTGTTTAAGGGGTTTGAAGCCGTTTTGCGTTGCCACACGGTCTTGAATTTCATTCAGTGTTTCTTCTTGAAATTCTACAATATACCCGCACTCGGTACAAATAAGATGGTCGTGGTTTGGCATTTTATCGGCAAGCTCAAAACGAGCACTATCGCCTTGAAATCTGTGTTTGACAAGGATATTACAGCGCGTCAGAAGGTCAAGAGTCGAATAGACCGTAGCACGCGAGACTTGCACATTCTTTGTGCGGAGCGCAAGATAGAGTTCATCAGCACTGAAATGCTCTTCACATTCCAAAACACCATCAAGCACGAGATAACGTTCTTGGGTATTACGATATTTTTTTTCGCGTAAAAATTCAACAAACTGCTCTTTGATACGAATTGCGTCGGGAGCTTTATCCTGAGCGGTTTGCATCGGTGCAGTGCCGTTGTGATGTGGGAGAACAGGTAATGAAATGATTGATACTGGTTTCATGGCTCGTGAAGTTGGATGCGCAGACAGGAAAGCGCGGAGAAACGGGTCGGTTTATCAGAATGATTAACCGATAAATGTAAAATTATCAAAATACTTGTCAAAAGCGAAATCTATTCACGTAAAACACTGCGAAAGTTAGTAGAATCTGACTATTTTTGCACTTCTTTTCCTGTAATTCTTACATTCCACATTCAATAATACGTAATCCATCATGAGAGCTTGGTCCACCGACGATTCCTACGAACTTTACAATATGAACGGTTGGGGTGCCGGATATTTCGGTATCAACGAAAAAGGCAATATCACCGTCAGTCCGCAGCGTACTGAGGGTCCTGCCGTTGACCTCAAGGAGCTGGTTGACGATCTTATCCTTAAAGACCTTGCGTTGCCAATTTTGGTTCGGTTCTCTGATATTATTGGAGACCGTATCGGGCAGATTTCGCAATGTTTCAAAACTGCGGCGCAGGAGTACGGCTTTGAAGGGCGCTATTTCGGTGTTTATCCCATTAAAGTCAATCAGCAAAAGCATGTCGTAGAAGAAATAGTTCGCTACGGACGCGAATTTAATATTGGACTGGAAGCAGGCTCAAAACCTGAGTTGCAAGCAGTTCTGGCGATTATGGACAATCCTGAGAGTATTATTATTTGTAACGGCTATAAAGACGAAGAGTTTATAGAACTCGCGCTCCTTGCACAGAAAATGGGCAAAGAAATTTTTCTTGTCGTCGAAAAACTGAATGAACTCAAGCTTATCAAGACTGTCGCTGAACGGAATAATGTGCGTCCCAACATCGGCATTCGTATTAAACTCACCAATTCCGGTAGCGGGAAATGGGAGGAATCGGGCGGCGATCAAAGCAAATTTGGCTTGAATGCGTCGGAATTACTGGAGGCGATTGATTTTGCCCGCGAGAATAATTTGCTGGAATGTGTGAGTATGATTCATTTTCATTTGGGAAGTCAAATTACCAACATTCGGCGCATAAAAGCAGGCTTGCGCGAGGTATCGCACTTTTACGTGCAACTTCGGAGCCTCGGCTGCAATATACAGTATGTAGATATTGGTGGTGGCTTGGGAGTGGATTACGATGGTTCGGCTTCGATGGCATCGAACAGCATGAACTATTCAATGCAAGAATATGCCGACGACGCAGTCTATACACTTTGTGAAGCGTGTAAGAAATATTCGTTGCCGCATCCGAACCTCATCACCGAGTCCGGCAGGGCGCTTACTGCACATCATTCTGTGCTGGTGCTGAATGTACTGGAGGCAACGAGTTTGCCAAATTGGGATGATGAAAAAGACAAAGTGGCTGCCGAAGACCACCAAATTGTGCAGGATATGTTTTCGATTTACAAGAATCTTGCACCGCGTAATCTTGGCGAAAACTGGCACGACGCACAGCAACTCAAAGAAGAGGCGCTCAACCTTTTCTCGCTGGGGATTCTTGACTTGCCTACTCGCGCAAAATCGGAAAAACTTTTCTGGACAATCGCCCGCGCCGTGCAGAAAATTGCCGCTAAAATGAAAAACGCGCCTGATGAGTTCGAACAGCTCCAGAAGGTACTTGCAGACAAGTATTTCTGCAATTTTTCGCTTTTCCAGTCCCTGCCTGATGCGTGGGCAATAGACCAAATTTTTCCCATCACCCCTGTCCATCGCCTCACTGAGCGCCCGACACAAGAGGCTACATTGCAAGACGTAACGTGCGATTCTGACGGCAAAATTGAAAAGTACATCGGTATGTACGATTACCCTTCGTATCTGCCAGTGCATCCGCTCAAGAAGGACGAGCCATACTATCTGGCGGTCTTCCTAGTGGGGGCATATCAAGAAATCTTGGGCGATTTACACAATCTTTTTGGCGATACAAATGCAGTACACATCACCTTGAACAAAAAAGGTGAATTTGAGGTGGCGCAGATTATCGAAGGCGAGACCGTTGCTGACGTGCTCGAATATGTGCAATTCAATCCCAAAGAACTTGTGCGGACGATGGAAAAATGGGTTAGTACATCGGTGAAAGAATCAAAAATTACGCTGGCGCAAGGAAAGGAATTTTTAGCGATGTATCGTTCCGGTCTGTACGGCTATACATATTTGGAAGAATAATTCTGGAGGCAGTATAAATCAAAATAACTAAAAGCAAGAGGTGTAGTGCTTTGTTTGGAGTTCTACATCTCTTGTCTTTTAGAAAGAAATAGTTGATATGTCAACAGCGTAAAAATAAAAAAAATTCGCTAACAGAAGATTTTCGCTTTGAGATGTAAAAAAAAAACGTATTTTGGGTATATCGTTTTTACGCCGATTGTCAGTGTTACAATGAAAGCACTAAAACGGCTAAAGAAAGATTTGTGTGCGGTGTGTGAAGAACAAAGAAGAAACAAACAAAGCCACGTATTGAAGATACGTTTATGAGCTTATCTCTGTTGCTCCTTATCTGCTTTTTGCCTCCCCTCGAACATACTTTCTCAAGCCTCGACGTGAGAGCGGTGTAAACCACTCCAATCACCCCCTTACATTTACATTTCACAGGTGGAGAGCGTTATGAAAACAGCACAGGAACTTTCGCGCGAATGGTCGCAGAATAAACGTTGGGACGGCATTACACGCACGTATTCTGCCGATGACGTTATTCGGTTGCGCGGCACGGTCGAAATCAAGTATTCTCTTGCCGAACTCGGGGCAAAGCGCCTTTGGGAGCTGATGAACACCGAAGATTATGTCCATGCACTTGGTGCACTCACAGGCAATCAAGCAATGCAAATGGTCAAAGCCGGACTGAAAGCGATTTATCTTTCCGGCTGGCAAGTCGCTGCTGATGCGAACTTGGGCGGGCAGATGTATCCCGACCAAAGTCTTTATCCTGCCAATAGCGTTCCTGATGTGGTCAAACGTATCAACAACGCACTTCGTCGTGCCGACCAAATAGCATATTCTGAGGGTGATACCTCCACGCACTGGATGGCTCCTATTGTGGCGGACGCTGAGGCTGGTTTTGGCGGACCGCTCAACTCCTTTGAATTGATGAAATTGATGATTGAAGCGGGTGCCGGTGGTGTCCACTTTGAAGACCAACTTGCTTCTGAGAAAAAATGCGGGCACTTGGGCGGCAAAGTGCTTATTCCGACTTCACACTTCATTCGCACATTAACCGCTGCACGTTTGGCGGCAGATATTTCCGATGTGCCGACAGTTCTTATCGCCCGTACCGATGCAAACGCGGCAGATCTTCTCACTAGCGACGTGGACGACCGCGACAAAGAATTTTGCACGGGCGAGCGCACTATCGAAGGCTTTTACCGTCTGCGTCCGGGTATTGATGCTGCTATTGCGCGTGCTCTCAGCTATGGTCCCTACGCTGATGTGCTTTGGTGCGAGACCGCTACGCCGGATATGCAGGAAGCAAAAAAATTCGCTGAAGCTGTCCATGCCAAGTTCCCGGGTAAAATGCTTGCGTACAACTGTTCGCCGTCGTTCAACTGGAAGCGAAACCTTAGTTCTGCTGAAATTGCTGTTTTCCAACGTGAACTGGGCGCAATGGGCTACAAATTCCAATTCGTCACACTTGCGGGCTTCCACGCTTTGAATTTTTCCATGTTCAATCTCGCTCAGGGCTACCGCGACCGTGGCATGGCAGCATATTCCGAAATGCAGGAACTTGAGTTCGCAGCTGAAGCACAAGGTTACACCGCCGTGAAGCACCAACGCGAAGTTGGCACGGGCTATTTCGACGTGGTAGCTGAAACAATTAGCTCGGGACAATCCTCCACAACAGCGCTTGCAGGCTCTACCGAAGCTGGACAATTCCACATTGAGACCTAAAAATACGAGCGATAGTTTTTTGTGCTTTTCACAAAAATTATGGTGACAGCTCTTTCACAACCCCGCATTAAACCTTGTTTTTTGCGGGGTTTTGCATTTTTGTGCTATATTGCTTCTCGTGTGATTATCTGCAGCTACTGAAATTCCATCAACAGCATTTTAGCTATTATCTATCAAACTATTGTTTCCAAACCTTTTAACTTTTCATTATGCCACAACTCACCCTTCCGGCGGGTGTTGCCGTTACAGGCGATATTCAGCCTCAATTTTTAGAAATCCTCACGCCTGAAGCGATAGATTTTATCGTCCTCTTACAGCGCACGTTCAATGCTCGCCGCAAAGAATTGTTGGCAAAACGCATCGAACGACAAAAAGATTTTGATGCCGGAATTATGCCGGATTTCCTTGCGGAAACAGCGTCCGTGCGCTCCGGCGATTGGCGAGTAGCACCGATTCCTGCCGACTTGCAGAACCGGCGCATTGAAATTACAGGACCTGTCGAGCGAAAAATGATTATCAACGCGCTCAATTCCGGTGCAAATATGTTCATGGCAGACTTTGAAGATGCCAACTCACCCACGTGGGTAAATGCCATTCAGGGGCAAATCAACCTCCGCGATGCAATTCGCCGCCAGATTGATTTTACGTCGCCCGAAGGGAAAGACTATAAGCTGAACGCTGAAGTAGCAACATTACTCGTGCGTCCACGCGGTTGGCATTTGCTGGAAAAGCACATCACCGTTGACGGCGAGCCGATGTCGGGTTCACTGTGCGATTTTGGGTTATACTTTTTTCATAACGCCAAAGAACTACTTTCGCGTGGTTCAGGACCATATTTTTATTTGCCCAAGCTGGAAAGCCACTTAGAAGCACGGCTTTGGAACGATGTCTTTACGGTGGCGCAAAAAACGCTTGGCGTACCGTACGGTTCGGTGAAAGTAACGATGCTCATTGAGACGATTCCGGCTGCTTTTGAGATGGAAGAACTGCTCTATGAACTCCGCGACCACGCTGCGGGCTTGAATGCTGGGCGCTGGGATTACATCTTTAGCGTGATAAAAAAATTCCGCAACCAAATGCCAACGCCGATTCCCGACCGCATTCAAGTAAGCATGACCGTTCCTTTCATGCGAGCATACACAGAACTGCTCGTCAAAACCTGCCATACGCGCGGCGCACACGCTATCGGCGGCATGGCGGCATTTATTCCAAACCGCAAAGACCCCGCCGTAACCGAAACAGCACTTGCACGAGTACGGGCGGACAAAGAGCGTGAGGCAAACGACGGATTCGATGGTTCGTGGGTGGCGCACCCGGACTTGGTAGCCGTCGCCAAAGAGCCGTTTACCGCAAAACTTGGCGACAAACCCCACCAAAAGGAACGTTTGCGCGAGGAAGTGAGCGTAAAAGCGGCAGATTTGCTCAATTTCGTTGTGCCGGACGGAAAAATTACCGAAGCTGGCTTGCGGAATAACATCAACGTTGGACTTCAATACGTCGAGGCATGGCTGCGCGGCAATGGTGCGGTGGCAATTCACAATCTCATGGAAGATGCGGCAACGGCAGAAATCTCGCGGACGCAGGTGTGGCAATGGATTCATCATGCAAAGGGAGTTCTGGACGACGGACGCAAAGTGACGGTGGAGCTTGTTCGTCAGATTATTGGCGAAGAAATGGAAACCATCAAGCAGTCATTTGGGGATGCGCTTTTTGCACAAGGACGCTTTTCGGAAGCTCGTGAAATCTTCGATACTTTGGCTACATCGCCGGAGTATGTAGATTTTCTTACACTTCCTGCGTATGAACGCTTGGGATGATGGACACACAGAGATTTTCTTACAACAAGCAATCCATTCAGGAAGCCGCACAACTCCTTCGTTCCGGCGAACTCGTTGCTTTCCCTACCGAAACAGTTTATGGTTTGGGCGCACGAGTCTTTGACGAAAGCGCTGTGCGGCGTATCTTTGTAGCGAAAGGTCGCCCGTCTGATAATCCGCTTATCGTTCATTGCGCTGAAAAAGCAGATTTGATGCGTGTTTCGGAGCCACTGCCCAGCAACCGTAAGCAACTTTTTGATGCGCTCTACGAGGCATTTTGTCCTGGTGCGCTGACCGTTCTGCTTCCGAAACATTCTTCGGTGCCGAATGTGGTAACGGCGGGACTGAATACCGTAGCAATACGCTTTCCGGCACATCCCATCGCTCAAGCACTCATTCGTGCGGCGGGCGAGCCACTCGTAGCACCATCGGCAAATCGCTCCGGTTATCCAAGCCCGACAACCGCACAGCACGTTCTGCACGACCTTTCTGGACGCATTGCTGCGGTGATTGATGGTGGTGCGTGTGCAGTCGGCATAGAATCAACGGTAGTAAACATTCTCACGGAATCGCTTACTATCTTGCGCCCGGGAAGTATTACGAAAGAGCAACTGGACAAAACAGCCTTGGAGCAAGGTTTTCAGCCATTTGTTTATGCGTCGGGCAAAGAAAGTGGCGAGAACAATGCCGCACCGCTTTCGCCCGGCATGAAATACCGACATTATGCGCCCAATGCCACTGTTCTTCTCGCGTCCTCGCTTGAAGAAGCGTCATTGCTCGCTACGACCAATTCCCCTGCACTTATTCTGGCTCGCCCTGAATATGCCGACGGCGCTACTGTTCACGAGCTTTCCGAGCAATCGCTGTATGGCGCTTTGCGCAAAGCGGATAGCGAAGGATTCCAAACCGTGATTCTGGTGTGCGACAGCGAAGTCCAAAATAATATCGCCCTGATGAATCGTATTTCTAAAGCTGCTTCTGAGCAGTAATCTTGCATTTACAAAGCAATAATCTTACTATTACCACAGCCCAATGCTCACCAATCTCAATTTCGATAAACAAAACGGCTTACTTCCTGCGGTTGTCCAAGACGCAACCACGCAGACCGTGCTTATGCTCGGCTACATGAACGCAGAAGCGCTCGAAAAAACACAGCGCGAAGGCGTTGTTACATTCTTCAGCCGTTCAAAGTCAAGGCTTTGGACGAAGGGGGAAACGTCGGGAAATTTCTTGCGTGTAGTCGAAATTCTTGCTGATTGCGATAACGACACGCTCCTTGTCAAAGCACACCCCCAGGGACCAACCTGCCACACAGGAGCAGATACGTGCTTCGACGAACAAAATGTTGCGCGTGGGTCATTTCTGCACGAACTGGAGCGGATAGTGCTTGAGCGCAAGGCAAATCCGTCGCCGGATTCCTACACGAGCAAGCTCCTTGCGCGTGGGATGAACAAAGTAGCGCAAAAGGTCGGGGAAGAAGCAGTCGAACTCGTGATAGAGGCGAAAGATAGTAATGATGAACTTTTCAAGGGCGAGGCAGCCGATTTGCTCTTCCACTTCACTGTGCTTTTAGCAGCGAAGGAGATTTCGCTGGAGAGCGTTTTGGATATTTTGCGCGAACGCCACGCGGCAAAAAAGCCGGTAGAAAGCTAGATTTGTTTGGGGTGGTCATGGAGTGTTTTTTGCATACAAACACTGGTTTCAACACCTTGATATTGTCCGTAATTCGGGATAACCACGTAGCCACATTTCTCGTAAAGGCACACTGCCGGTTGCATAGTTTTGCTTGTTTCCAAGACGCACGTGGAAAATCCTGATTGGGAAGCCCATGTTTCCAGCGCTGTGAGAACGCCTTGTGCAATACCTTGCCCCCGATATTCTTCCAATACAAACATACGTTTGATTTCGGCGCTGTCCTTGGAATAGGGCTTGAACGCTCCACATCCGACAGGTTTTTCTTGGTCGAATGCGACAATAACATTTTGAAGAGCATCAATGGTGTTGAACGCGGCAAAAAAAGAATCCTTCTCGCCATTGATAACGCTTAGGTATTTGTCTAGCAGCACGACAAGGCTTCGGAAATCAGTGTTACTGGAGTCAGTTCTAAGGTATTGAATCATAATGCCAATTAAAAGTTAAAAATCAGAGCAATCAAAGCGGCAGCCAGTCTGCC